>CAZSFZ010000003.1:0-184568 GCA_964606385.1 uncultured bacterium | reverse complement strand
TTTATCACGGCCGCCAAAGAGCGCAGGTCAAACGCCTTGCCCTGTCGCTGGGGCTTTTCGTCATTGCAACGCTTCCTTTGATCCTGCGACTAGACCGCGCTTTTCGATACAAAGCGGATTTTGGAAGCGGACAACCGCGTTTTCAGGGATATGAGATCTTCGAAATGATCCGGGACCATTTCGGCGGCATGGTAACCCCGTACGCGCCCGCCTGGATGGTGTTCGCGGCTTGCGTTCTTTGCCTTTTTTGCATTCGGACGCAAAGATCTAAGGTTATCCTGCTGCTAAACATGGTGCTTTTACCGACGGCTCTTTTTTTTCTCAGTTATTATCTTTTTCGGATCAGTATCGTTCCGCGCCATTTCTTGCATCTTTACCCTTTTTTTCTGCTGCTATCGGCGGCAGGGATCCTGTCGTGGCGCCCTTGGGTCGCGCGGGCTTTGGGGGTCCTGGTATTCATGTTGCCGTTGGTCTCGTACGGATTTTTTCAAGCGGGTTTAATCATGCGAGAGCGAATACCCTCTGATTACTTGCGTTGGGGGGGAGGTCTCGACCGAGTTGCGAAGTTGATCGAAAAAAACTATGGGCAGCTTGATTTTGTTGTTGCTGAAGACCCCCCTGTGATTTTTGGCATCCAATACTATCTGGATCGCGACAATAAGTTCCCCGTATCTCTTTTGATCAAAGAGGCTGATAAGAAAGCGTATTACACGTATACTAATCCCGATATTACGCTCTACGGCATAGGAAGTGATTTGCCGATACTAGAATCTCTGGCGGCTTCAGGCCGTCTCGCCGTAGTGGATTTTGTGAAAAATATTTATCAATTCAAGAATGGCTTCGAAATAATGAATTGGCTTAAGACCAACGCTTATCATGTTGACCGCGAGCACGGAGCGGATGTTTATTTTATATCACCCCCCAAAGGGCTTGATGCGGCCTCCGCGGAAGACTCTCTTGCCGTTCGGGAAAAGCTGCTTCGTGGTTCTCGCGTCATAAAACAAACGTTTTACCCCTTTCAGTCGCGGGAAAAAATTTTATGAAAATCAGTTTTGCGCGAAACGTAGACCGCTGGATCGGTATCCCGCTTTGTTTTTTGTTCTCGGTCGCGGCCAAGATTTCTTTTAGATCGCGCGGGCAAACTTTCTTGAAGCCGAAAAAAGTTGTTTTTTTAGGGTTGACAGAAATTGGCGCCGGGATCATGGCTTATCCCTCTATTGAAAAATTGCGCGGAACCTGGAGCGAAGCGGATGTCTATCTGTGGGTGTTTCAAGACAACGCGGACTTTTTTAATGCGACGGGTTGGTTCCGACCGGGGCGCGTGATCGCTATGAGGAGCAACAGTTTTTGGAGCTTGGCCAGGGATGCCTTTAGGAACCTATGGGAAATTCGAAAACTAGGGGTGGACACCATCATTGACCTGGAAGCTTCGACCCGGTTTTCAAGCCTGCTTTGTTTTTTAAGCGGCGCGCGTACACGGATCGGATTTTGCGCCCGATCGCCCGGCTTTTTTTATCGGGGGGATTTGTACACTCATCGGGTGACGTACGACCCGGCCACCCACATCAGCAGGAACTTCCGGGCATTGGTAGATCAATTATCAGGGCGCAGCCAGCTGGATTTTTCCGAACGTGAAGATCTTCCGTTCGCGCTGCCGAGAGTGAAGATGTCTCAAGAGGAAGATGAGCGTATGCGACGCAAACTTCGAGATCTTGGAGGAGACGCGCTTTTGAACCGGAGGTTAGTGCTCATCCACATGGGGCTTAATGACCGGCTGCCGATGCGGCGCTGGCCGCCGGAATGTTACTGGAAGCTGATCGACCGTTTTTTGGAGGACCCGGATCTCGTTGTCGTGTTGGTGGGCACGGGGCCCAAGCATTCTTTTTTTCAGAGCGAAACCCGCCCGAGGGTCATTCAGCTTGTCGGACAGACTGATACCCGGGAGCTTTTTTCTTTATTGAACATGGCGAACGTTCTGATCAGCCACGACAGCGGGATCGTGCATATCGCGGCTCTTACCGGCATTCCCGTGGTCGCGTTGTTTGGACCCGAGACGCCCGATGTTTTCCGGCCTTTAAGCGATCGCACGCATATGATTTATAAAAAAATGGCCTGCAGTCCCTGCTTGCTGGTAAGCAATTACAAACAAACTCCATGCCAGAACAATCAATGCATGAAAGCGATCACGGTCGATGAGGTCTACCAAGAAGCAAAGATAGCGCTGCTATGAGAATCGCCTTTGTTTTTAATCCATTCCGCTATAAAGTCCACGAGGAGAACATCCGTATTGTTCAAAAGTATTTCGGGTTGTTCCCGCCCCTCAGCATGTCCTGGGTTGCGGCGATTGCCGAAAAAGCTGGTCATGAAGTCATCATCGTCGACGCCAGGACCTTGAGATTATCCCAGGAAGAAACCCTCGGGATCCTCCGCGATTTTTCACCGGATATTCTGGGATTCATGATGACCACCTACATGTTCCCGGAAACGTTGGGCTGGATCCGGTTCCTTAAGAAGCATTTAAACATTCCCGTAATGGTGGGGGGGTACAACCTGAGGGTTTATCCGCGGGAATCCGTTTCTCATCCCGAGATCGATTTCGGGGTCGTTGAGCACGCTTATTTTACCGTGCCTGCCCTTCTTGAGGAATTAGGCAAGAAAGAGCCGGACTTCGGAAAGGTCCCGGGACTGGTCTATAAAAAGAACGGGGAGATCATCGTGACGCCCCATCCCCAAAAGATCGTTTTTGATGATTTCCCCAACCCTGCCCGTCACCTTCTTCCCAACGAGCTTTACGCGGAATTTCCGACGGAGCGTAGAAATTTCACCGTGATGGTGACATCGCTGGGATGTCCTTATGGTTGCGGTTTTTGCGAGGCGGGACGCACTCCCTATAACCCCCGATCGCCGCAAACCGTGATCCGTGAGATCCAGGAATGTTATGAGCAATACGGGGTTCGCGAGATCGATATTTTTGATTATGAATTCACCGGGGACAAAAAAAGGGTTTCGGAGATATGCCGGCTTATTCGCGAAAAAAAGTTCGAGATTATTTGGGCGTGCCGCTCGCGGATCGATACCGTTGACAGAGAGCTCTTGACGGAAATGCATGCGGCCGGATGCCGGCGCATCTACTTTGGCATTGAGTCCGGGGTCGAAGCGATTCTTCAATGCGTCAATAAAGGGATTACGCTTCAAAAAGTGGAACAAACCATCAAAGACTGTAAAGAGGTCGGGATTAAGACCCTCGGATTTTTCCTGGTGGGGGCTCCGGGAGAAACTTACGACACCTTCCGCCAAACGCTCGCTTTCGCCAAGAAACTGGATCTGGATTACGTCCAATTTTCAAAATGCCTGGCAAAACCCCTGACACCTTTGTGGAAAGAAATGGTGGCAGCCACCGGGCGGGACTATTGGAAAGATTGGATCTTAGGGCTTGAAAAAGACCGTCCTTTGCCGCGCCCTTGGACGGCCTTGACCAATGACGAAATTGATCACCTGGCGAGAAACGCCTACATTTCTTATCATGGGCACTTCGGACGTCTTTGGAAGGCGATCCTTCAGGTAAAATCCTGGAAAGAATTTAAGAGAAAAAGCGGCGCTTTTCTGGACATGCTTTTTTCGCAGGAAAGCACTTCGACCACAGACCAGAGATTCCTGGCCTTCAATGAAAATCAAGCCGGAATGCTGACCTTGTGCCGGCAGAAACTAAGGTCTTTCGCCTCACAAAAGAAGCGTTAGACGCGCCTTGTTTTGAGTCTTTAACCGCTGTAGAATTCTGGCAAAAGGGCAATGGCCCCAGAGGAGAAAGGATGCGCATGAAGAGAGCTTTCATCGTAATCGTCATAGCGGCTGTTATGCTTTTTTCGCCTCGCGCTCAAGCTGCCGGGGTTGAGATTAGTTTTAAGAACCGCAATCTCAAACCTGTCCAGGCCAATACTGCAGAGCTCACGGATCATGAAATAAAGCTTATATATACCCTCCAGGAAGTAGACCGCATTGTTCCTTATTTAGGAACAAGAAACTGGCCCGGCAGCGCAGGCGTAGAAATAATCTTCAAGGATAAGTCCCGGAAATCCTTTATGACCAAGGCCGCAGCGGTCAAGATCATCGAAATAACTGAACATAATATGAAATTAGTTTATCCTCTCGACATTATCGCAAGTGTTAACGGGATTACAGGATTGGATCGCGCTAAATTTAAAGAAATCGAAGATTCGGCTTACCGCTACCTTCGCGAAAAAAAATCTGATGAGGCCCTGCAGCTTTTTGAAAAACTGATCAACATCGAGCCTGCCGACCCCCAAATGCTAGCTGATATAGCAAAGACATTGGCGGAAATTCAAAAGCACCCCGAATCAATACCCTATATTTTGCGTGAAATCGAGATTGATCCGGGAAATTGGGAGGCCTACAGAAGGTTAGGAAATGCCTATAGGCATATGGACGGGAAAGAGCAAGATTCTATCGACGCTTATAAGAAAGCCATCGAGATCCAAGGCCCCACGCCGTCGAACACCTTCGATCTTGGCGAAACATACAGAGCGCGCCTCGGGAAACCGAAGGAGGCCCTTCCTTATTTAGAAAAAGCCGTTAACCTGGATCCGGATTCTGCCGAGATTGACTGGTTTTTTTACAAATCGCTCGCTGATTGTTACCAATCTTTGGACAGGCATCAGGAGGCGATCGTTACCTACCAAAAAATCATAGACGAGATTCCCGCGACAGAAGCCGATGGCAAGGCGCACTACAAGGCTTATGAGGGCCAAAGCAAATCTTACAAAGCTCTGGGGCAGGATGAAAAAGCTGCGATGTGTCAACGAAAAGTCAAGGAAACAGGGTTCAAGTACACGTAAACTAAACAACACATATTCATGCCACAGCATAAGAACGGAATGTTCGATTGAAGCAGATTAAAAGGCGTGAATGAAGGAGGCAGGTATGAACAGAACGCGGGATGGTTTTTTTCTTGGTTTTATCTGTTTCTTGGTTTTTTGTTTTTCGCAACAAGCCATGGCAGCGGAAGTCATTTTAAAAAAAGGAAGAACGGTTCAAGCTAACGTGATCAAATTGACCGATAAAGATGTCAAGCTTGAAGTCGGAGGCGTGACCATGTCCTACACGCTCGATCAGATCCAGAGCATCAACGGCATCGAAGATTTAAGCTCCGCCAAGCTTTGGGAGCTTAGAGATCTGGCGTACCAATATGTCGATGAAGCTGTTGCGGAAAAGCTCATTGATCAGGAAAAATGCGAGGAAGGCATCAGCCTCATCAAAAAGATTGATGAATTGAATTTACCCGATATGCCCACAACCGAAGACATGATCAAGCTTACCAAAAAATGCAAGCGACATAATGATTCCCTGCCTTACATTGAAAAAATGATGAAAACGAAAAAAGGCGATGCGAAGGCGCATATGGAGCTGGCCAATGTCTACCGGCACCATGGCTATGATAAGGCTTTTCTGGGAAAGGCCATAGCAGAGTATGACAAGGCCGTGGCGATCGAAGGGCCCACCGCGGAAAATCAGTTTGCCATAGGTTTGACTTACTCTGTGTTCGACGAGAAGGAAAAGGCCATTCCTTACTTCAAGAAGGCCATTGAGCTGAAACCGGACGATTGGGACGCTTATAGCTTTCTGGGAGAATGTTATCGCAAGCTTGGGAAATATGAAGAGGCGTTGACCGCGTTGCAAAAGGCTGTGGAGCTGGGGAGCACCAAAGGGCGCACTTATCATTCCCTGGGAAAGACCTATGAAGCTTTGGGACAGACCGAAAAAGCCGCAGAGGCGGAGCGCAAAGCAAAAGAGCTGGGATACTTCAACTAGAAGATTTTAGGGGGAAACTTCAGGGCTGGGAACGTCCGGATCGAACAACATTATTCTTGAGAGAGGTTTGACATGCAACAAAGCATGCCCACGGCGCGTATTTTGATGGTTTTTTCTTGGGGAGTAAATATCTTAGGGGTAGTGATGGCCGCCTATTTTTTGTTTTCATCCGGCATGAGCCTTCGCACATGGCTTGCGGCGCTCCTGGTCGCGGCTTGCGGCCTGGTCTTAGGCGCTGTTTTAAGGATGCTGAGTATTGCCGGACAGTTGATGTTCAACACATACCGCGATCTTTTCGAAACGTTACGAAAGCACCATAAAGAAACATTGGAATGCAATCATGATATATTGGCGCAATGCAAAGCCGTGGTCCGTGAGCATCAGATGCTCAACGGTGCGGTTGAGCAATGCGTTTGCGACATCAAGGATATTAACCAGGCAACGCATCAAATCCGCGCACAGTTAGAGCATGACCTGAAAAACGTGGAGCATGACCTGAAAAACGCGGAGCAAAACATTTTCCAGATCAATGATTTTTTATTAAAAATAAAAAAGCACATCGAAGCACAGCAATAGGCCCTGCCCCCCCCATAGGATCTTTGCTTCAAAGAACTTTTACTTGAATGATTATTAATAAATAAAGGCCCGGCATTTTAAAACAATTAAAATCATGCCCTTTTTTATACGCCTGCTCTTATGGTTTTCAGGAGCTCCCCGCCGACATAGGCAGGTTGCCGGGCACCCATGAATCCCAAAGTTGTTTTTTTTCAGCAACACCCCAACACTTATTTTGGGATCCTTGCTTTGGATGCCCGGCTTCGCCAGGCAGGGTTCCATGCTGAGGTGGTTATCGACTCTCTTGAAAAAAACGCATTAAGGGTTCTGGAGAGCATGAAGCCGGACCTAATAGGTATTTCGGTTCTCTCGACCGAGCATCGGTGGCTCCTGACCCTATCAAGGTCTTTAAGACAAAGATTACCTTTCGCGAAAATCATCGTGGGCGGTTTTCACGCGATGCTGTACCCCCGGGAGATCCTCATGGAGACCCCTGTCGATCTTGTTTGTCATAGCGACGGGGAAGAAGTTTTGGTTCGGGTCGTTGAAAACCTGGGAGCAAAAACCCCGAAATGGAAAACCATCGCCGGCCTTGCCTATCGCGAGGGGGAACGCGTGATTGTCAATGAGGTCGCGCCATTAGCTTCTTATAACAACAACCTTCTCGAGGACCGGGACATTTATTACCGGCGCTACCCGGTTTTATCCCAGGAGCCTGGACGCGGTTTTATCTCAACGCGCGGCTGTCCTTTTCACTGCAGCTTTTGTTATAACGCCTACCTTAAGGAACACTTTAAAGGAAAAGGGACCTTTGTCCGCCAAAAAGAACCGGAGCATTTTTTAAGAGAAATTATCCTTGAACACTCCCGTCATCCCATGAAGTCCATCTTCTTTTTTTCCGATCTTTTTACCTTTGATAAGGCCTGGCTCAAACGTTTTCTTGAGCTTTACAAAAAAGAGATCGGGATCCCATTCACATGCCAGACGACGGCCAATCTGTTGGATGAAGAAACCGCGGCTTGGCTCGCTGATGCCGGATGTTGGACAGCCAGCTTTGGCATTGAGGTCGGTAATCAGCGGATCCGGCAGCAGGTCCTGAAAAAATCCGTAACCGATGAAGAGATCATCTGTTGCGGACAACGGCTTCGCCGGCACGGGATCCACGTACAAACCAATAATATGTTCTGCCTTCCGGGAGAAACGCTTCAAGACGCCTTTAAGACGGTCGAACTGAATATCCGCGCCGGGACGCGTTATGCGAATTCCGCCCTTTTTCTTCCTTTTCCAAAAACGGAGCTGACGGATTATTGCATGCGCGAAAGATATTTAGACCGAAATTATTCCCTTAAAGATGTCCCGCACTCCTTTCTCTCCGTTAGCGTATTGGACCTTAAAGATAAAAACGCCATGATGAACGTTCAAAGAGCCGCGTTCTTTTTTATCCGCTGGCCCTGGGTCTACAAAGTCCTTCGCGGGGTTGTCAGGATAGATTTTTTGACGCCGTTTTTCAAGGCATTGTCCCTCGCGGGCTATTTTTTTCGTCATAAAGGCGCAAGACGCGTGCCGTTGGGGGCCATGATCCGATTTGCCTGGAGGGTCAGGAAGGGTTTTTAGAGAAGCCGGACCGGCTTGGGAGAATGAAAAAAGTGGATGTTTTTAGAAAAAAACACGCAAGAACCGCGGCGGTTATTTTGTTGGGTGTGACCTTGTTCAGCGCTGCCCTTGTTTATTATGCAGGAAAGATCCAACCTGAGATCACCCATCCTGATGAAACGGTTCGAATCCGCATGTCCCGCTACTTCAAACTATTCTTTATCGACCGCGATTTTACCAGTTCGCAGTGGCAGGAATGGCCCGTATTGGGCGCTCCGCCGGTCAATGCCTATATTACTGGGACGGCTTTATTATTAGGAGGTCAGGGCGACAAGATCGGTAAAGTTGACCTGGACCCCTGGTGGGATTTCAAAAAAAGCTTTGAATGGAATTTATCGCATATTACCCTTCCGACAAAAGAAGAGCTCGTCGTTATGAAATTTACGATGGCCCTTTTTGTCAGCTTTGCCGGGCTGATCCTTTACTGGATCGCTTCAAAATGTTTCGGGTGGGTCACCGCGGTTGTTGCTTTTCTTTTTTTTGTGTCGCACCCGCTCATGCTTGCCTGCGCGACTAACATCACATTGGATGCCCCCCTTGTTTTTTTTATTAATGCAAATATCCTGCTGATGCTTTTTTTCTACCAGGGCCTTTCAAAAGAAAAAGCTTATCCCGCTTTATGGTTTGCCGCCGGGATCGGTTTGAACACGGGACTTGCCGCCGGGACTAAGATCCAGGGGGCTGTCACGGGGATTCTCTTTCTCGTGCTTTGCCTCGCCCTCATTTTTTTTCAGACCATGAGGCTTTTCAAAAAAAACACTTTGAACGATAAAGAAAGTTTGCTGCCGGGGAAATCACTTCGAAGGATTCTGGCTAGCGGAATAATATTTGGCGCGGTCGCTTGGGCCAGCTTTATACTCCCTAACCCTTCCTTGTACGCTCATCCCGTTGCGGGAATAAAAAAGATGATTCAAATGCGCGCAACTCAAATGAAGCACCAAGCGCAAGAATTTTCGGAAAAGGATTATTTTCATGAGGAATACGGTACGGCTGTTCTGGGGTCGATCTCCCAGAAGGTTCGTTTTATGCGGGCCAGGATTTTTGAAAGGGATACGGATTTTTTCCTTTGGGGTTGGTTCAAACAGCTCTTGTTTTGGCTTGGGGGTTTCTGGATGTTGTATTCCGAGGGGCGATTCTTGAAGAAATACCGTTCATGTTCGGTTTATACGATCGTGCTTATATGGGGGGCGGTTATTTTTTCAAGCGTTACGGCCGTTTTGTATATTGATTTTGCCACGCATTATTTTACGCTGGTCGCTCCCGCGAGCCTTTATATGGCGTATGGCGTCCACAAAATAGCTAAAAAAATTCTCGGCTGTTGCCGAATGCCCGCTAAGCAAAAAATCATGCTGTAGGATAAAAAATATTTCACTATTCTAACAAGCGCGAATCGTGATAGGGTGCGGCGACGAGCGCGAAACATGAGTTTATCGAACCCAGGGGCCCTGTTATGGAAGCCGTGAAATTCGATGATGTGTGGGAGATGTACCAGATAGAATTTTCGATAGAAGGTAAACATCAAAAAGAAAATTTTTGGGCTTTGCGGGGCATTAGCTTTGCCTTGGAGCAAGGAGAAGCGCTGGGCGTGATCGGAGAGAACGGCTCCGGAAAATCCACGCTCTTAAAAATCGTCGCGGGCATTATGAAGCCGAGCCGCGGCGCGGCGGTCGTTTCGGGACGCGCGGCGGGTCTTTTGGACCTTGGAGCCGGGTTCCAGGCGGACCTCACCGGGCGGGAGAACATCTACCTTAACGCCAATTTATTCGGTCTTTCGCGCAAAAAAATAGATGATGTGTATCAGCAGATAGAGGACTTTGCTTCTTTAGGAAAATTCATCTGCGCGCCCGTGAGCTGTTATTCTCAAGGCATGTTTGTCAGATTGTCTTTTGCGATCGCGATCCATATGGATCCAGACGTGCTTGTTATTGACGACACGCTTTCAGTGGGCGACGAGTATTTTCAGAACAAATGTTTAAAAAAGATCTTCGAACTAAAAGAAAATAAGAAAACGATCGTTTTTGCAACTCACGATATGAGCTTGTTGAAAAAGCTTTCGCGAAGGGCCCTTTTTTTGAAGGGCGGAAGAATAATCAGTGATAGCTCTGTCCACGAATCACTTTCTCTTTATATCCAAACCGCAGGAACTGGGCAGGAAGTTGGAGTTTTGCAAAAGGAAGCCCTCAAAATCATCTTTAACCAGGGGCGATTGCTTTTAAATTGGAACGGACAGCTTATCACGCCTCAACCCGGGATCTTTGCCCGTTTCTTCGCCCAAGGGAGATGGTATCAGCCCTCTGAAGCTAGCTGGCGGGTTGAACAGCGGGACGACACTATTTCGGCCGAAGGTGATTTTTATCGCCTCGATCTAAAACAAATATGGAACATACAATTGCTCCGGGACGGACAAGTCGTTTTCAGTATGCGCTTTGAAGGTAAAGGGTTGAAGGATGTGGAAGAGAGGTGTGTTACCGCATTATGGTCTTCCGATTATCAACAGTGGCTGACGCTCATTAAAAACGGAAAGTTTCCGGACATTCCGGAAAGCCAGACGGAGTGGAACGATGTAGCCGGGGACGATTTACCGCCTGTTTTTGTGGGGCTGATGGGAAAGGATGATGGTTCCGCTCCTCCCATCGTGATCGAGCAGATAGAACCCTCCGCTTCCAGCAAGATCAAACTGTTGAATACGGATTATTTCGCTCACGCAAGAACGATAGAGTATCGGGAGAAGAAAATCCCCAGCGAGGATCCAGACCAAAATCGCGGAGCGCTGAATTTTTTTGGAAAGATCGCGATCGCGCGCTCCGACATCAAAGAATACACCCGTCAGCTGGCCGATCATTACGGCTTAGCTCGGGGGGATTTAAAATTTCTATTTCATAAGGGGCAATGGGTGCTGTTTTTTAAAGAAACGAGACTGACGAAATCCAGGAACTTTGTCAGTATGTTTTGGGTCGATAACGTTTGCTATTCTTCCGAATGGGCCTCATGGAGCTGCCGCAAAGACCACGAGAACAAACTAATCGCGCGCGGGGTTTTCCCGGACAGCGGGATCACGCAGATCTGGACCTTGGAATTAAAAGAAAATAATTCTTTTTCGTGGCGGGTGGCATTGGAACTCAAAAAAGAAGTCGACATCGGCGAACAATATCTCCGGCTTATGTTTTCTGAGGCTTATGATCTCTACGATAGTCCATGGGGCGGAGGTTTTTTCGCCGAACATTTTCAGGAGCATGAAGTCGATATTCTTCAGAAAAGCGTCGTTGGAGGCGAGATCGCCTTAAAGGCATCAGACGATAAAATGCCGGGTTTTTCCTTGAAAGAAATCTCTCGAAATCAGAACACCTACATGAAAATTTTCAATACGGATTTATCTTTCAGGGCGCGCGATCTTCGCGTCGGAAGGGTTGAGCCGGAACGTGAAACCCGGTTCGGCCCCGGTCACCATGATTGTTTCGAGGTTGTCGGAGCGATCGCCCCGTCAATTTTGGGAGAAGGTTCGGAACGGGTCTTTAAGCGTGATCCCGTAAGTTTTGTTTTTTTTCAAGGAGGGGGTAAATTGTTTTTCCAGGGACGGGAAATAACCAAAAAAATGGGGCTTTGTACGTCGCTGAGATATCAAGGGCGTTGGCTGAACTCTTATCTTGATGCAAAGTGGGTTACGGCTCAATCGGAGGAAGAAGTCCTGTTCTCGGGTGAGTGGCGATCGCTGCCGGTTTTACAAAAATGCCGGGTTTCCTTTGAGGGACGCGACACGATCATCTGGAAAGCGGAGTTGGAGGTCATAGAAAAGGTATGCCTCGAACAACTTCAAACCAACATCATGCTTTCGGAGCTTTATAATAAATGGACCGGTAACGGTTTTGAAGCGGACATGCCGCCTTTTGAAGAAAAACCCGATGAGTGGCCCGTGATCTGGAGCAGCGATGGGTTTTTGGAGGGGGCGGGAGGCTTAAAAGAAATTCGAGCCTCTTCCGGGACCGCCCAGCTGCCGGAGATCCGGTTCACCCCTGAAGGGGGTGTGGACATGCGGGCGATCTGGAACATCATGAACTCTGATATTTGCCATCGCGGACGTCTTTTGAAACTCAGCGCGGAACCGGAAAAGGGAATTCTTTGGCCGGGGCGTTACTGTTTTTGTGATATCAAAATCAGCCTTGGAAAGGATGCCGGATGATTTCAGGAAAAAAAGAGAAATCAGAGTGGCTTTTGGGACGGAATGCTTTATTTTGGGCTTCGCGTCAGGCCAATTTTCCATTACTCCCGCCCGATTTTGTTCAAATGAATTTCACCTTCCAATGTAATTTAAGATGCAAAATGTGTGATATGCACAAGCAGATGGAGATCCACAAAAAGGAGAACAGGGAGGTCGAGATCAGCACGGAACTTTGTAAAAAAGTGATCCGGGAGACGTGCGAGCTTGGGACGCGCGATATTATTTTTCTTGGCGGGGAACCGTTTATGCGTGAGGATATTTTTGAATTGGTGCGATATGCTCAAAGTTTTGGTCTGAACACCGTTTTGATCACCAATGGGGTCTTAATGAATGAAAGAAATGTCAGGGCGTGTTTTGATTCCGGTGTGAAATGGCTGAGTATTTCCATCGACGCCGCCACAGAAAAAACTTTTCAAAATATTCGGGGGCAGAACATCCTGAAAACCATTCTGCAGAATATTCATGCTATAAATGAGATCAAAAAAGAAAGAGGCGGCGAATTTCCGAAAATAGTGATTGTCTGTACCGTGATGAACGATAACCTCGAAGAGCTTGTAAGCCTGGTTGATCTCTGCAGGGACCTGCGGGCGGAGAAGCTTCTTTTTCAGCCCGTGGTCGCTTGCAATGTGAACCAGGCGCAACGGGAAAAGAATTTTACCGGGGCGATCCCTCCGGAACGTTTGGATGTGTTGGACCATGCTATCGACGGATTGATCGCTCGCAAAAAAAGCTCTCCCTCCGATTATGATTTTCTTGGCAACAGCGTGAAACGGCTGGAATGGATGAAAAAATATTTCAGAGGATGTCTGGATCCCAAGAAGCTTCCGTGTTATGCGGGCTATAACCGGCTTCAAATCACCCAGGAGGGGAAGATCTATTTTTGCGTGAACGAAAACCAACACAAAGCGGTTTTTGGTGACATAAGACAATCCTCTCTAAGGGAACTCTGGTATTCCAAGCAGGCTAATCAATATCGGAAAATGATAAAAAAATGTCAAACGCCTTGTCTCCAGCTGTGTTCCGAGAGAGGTGAATTTGTCGAGCTTGCTGAGCAAATGGAAAAAATAGACCTATTTGGGCAGGATGAAGAAGGGTAAAATACGTCGAGACGAGAGGTTTTGGGTCCAAGAGGCATACTCACTGCGGAAAACAAAAAACGTCTCCTTCACACGGAAAGACAGGGCATGCGCCATAGAACATTTTTAAGCATCTTGATCCTCCTCGTTGTTTCGGGTATCTCCGGCCGCGCGTCGGCGGAGACCGCTCTGGTTGAAGCGGATGCCTCTTATGAAAGGCACCAACCCAAGCAACCTTTGACAGAGAACGATCTCCTGAATCAGGCGTCGCTTCATCTTGCTAAAAAGGATTATGCGCAAACAGAAAAACTCTTAAAAGAAGCTTGGGAAATCAATCCTCAGAGCATCCAAGCCAGGCTTTTATGGGCAAAGCTTTATCGGGCTCAGGGCAAAAAAAGCCTGGCTAAAAAAATATTAGCAAAAGCAATCACTGAGGATCCGAATAACGATGAAATTTATGTTGAGGCTGGAAATATTTTTTTAGGGCAGGGGGATTTTGTCAGGGCCCGGCAATATTTTCAAAAAGCGCTTTCTCTTGACGCCCAGAACGAAGAAGCCAAAGCCGGTGTAAGGCAGGCTCTTGCGGAAGAATATAAAAAAAAGTTAGCTTCAAACCCCAAGGATCAGGATGTGGCGACCCAATTGGGAATTATTTATGCTCAGCAAGGCAGGCTGAACGACGCTGAGGGCCTTTTCTCCTATGTTTTACGGATGAATGCTAAAAATGACCAGGTTCTTGCCGAAATGGGCTGGCTTGAAATACGGCGAAAGGACCCCAGAAGAGCAAAAACATGGTTTGCGAAAGCTCTGACCTTTAATCCAAAGAATAAGTCGGCGCTTCAGGGCATGTCCAGGCTTGGGAAAGCTCAAAGCGCTTCATTGATCTGACCCGACCCGAACCGCCGTCTAACAGGGTTTTATTTTTCTTTGTCGAAAATATGCTGAAATGAAACTTCTCTCTTTCATCATTCCCACTTTTAACAGCGCAATGTTTATTCGTCGCTGTCTTGAGTCTGTCATGTCCCAAGGGCATCGGGATTACGAAGTGTTTGTTGTGGATAATGGATCTTCCGACGAAACGCCTGACCTTATTTTAAATAATTATCCCAGCGTGAAGCTGATCCGCAATGAAAAAAATTTAGGGAGCGCTTCGGCTCGGAATCAAGGCATACGCGCGTCCCAAGGCCGGTTTATCGTGTTCCTTGATGCCGACGCTTTTTTGGAAGCAGGCTTTTTCGACGCTCTCGAGCGATCTCTGGCCTCTTTGAGTCCGTGCTATGCCGGGCTGACCGCCAAAATATCTCAAGCAAATACAGGCGAGCTGTTTTCTTGCGGGTTGAAGATCACTCCCCTTTATCGGTCTCACGATGTTTTGAAGGGAAAAGCCGCTTCGACGGCCTCGGCGCCATTTGAAGTGAACGGTTTTAATAGCTGTTGCGCTGCGCTTCGGCGGTCGTGTCTCGATGAGGTTCGGGGAAAAGGAATGTATTTTGACGAAGATTTCTTCTTTTTGTTCGAAGATACGGATCTTTCCTTACGCCTTACAAAAAAGGGGTACAAGTTTTTGTTCGACCCGCAACTGTGTTGTGTTCATCAAGGGGGAAGCGCTCCGATCGATCCGCAAAAACGGCGTTTTTACAGCTTTCGGAACCGGTTTTATATTATTGCCAAAAATGAAACGAACTTAAGCCGGTTCTTTCTCAGGAGTTTTTTTTATGACATTCCGCGGATACTTCATTTTTGCCTGACAAATCCTCATGCGAAGCAAGCGTGGCACGACGTCTCGCGGAAGTTCCGAAGATGAAAAAAATACTTATTTTTAGTTCGGGGAGCGAGCTTTATGGCTCGGAGCGTGGACTTCTTAATCTGATCGAAGCGATCCGGGGTGAGTATGAGATCACCGTGGTGGTTCCGCGACAGGGCCCGCTCCAAAAAATGCTGAAAAGAAAGAATGTTTCTATCTTCGTTTTTCCTCTGAGCATTTTAACCTTCTCATGGTCTCCGATTTATTATCTGCTCGCTCCGGTCTTGTTTTTGCTCGATATGGTTTTTTTTACCGGATACGTTCTTTTAAAAAAGATCGACCTGCTTTATACGAACAACTTGTTGCTTGTCTTCCCATCCTTGGTGGCCTCATTCACGCGGAAAAAACACATCTGGCACTTGCGGGAATTTTTCCCCTCTCGCGGCGTGAATCGCATGCTTATCGGGATAGCGCAGGCGACGCGATCGACCGTGGTTTGCATGTCTCGCAACATACGGGATGTTCTTTTTTCGACGGAGAAACGGAAGGCCATCCCCATCATTTATGAGGGAATGGTCTCCCCGGCACCTATGGACCTGTCACCTTTCGAAGAGGAGCAGCCTTCTTTGCCTCCCGATGCGGTCATTTTTGCGGTGGTTGCAAGGATTCATCCTTCCAAGGGACAGCTCGAGCTGGTGCGGATGATGCATGAGGTCGGCAAAACAGTTCCTCGTAAATTCGCACTTCTTATCGTGGGAGATGTCGCTCCCTGCGACTGGCGCGCTAAAGCATACAAAAAGAAAATAGAACGGTACCTTCGTGAAAACAGCATGGAATCCGTGGTCTTTTTTTGCGGGCTTCAGACCCATGTAGCAGGAATTCTCAAGAAGGTCGATGTTTGTGTCTTTCCGTTTCGGAGGAATGAACCGTTCGGATTGGCGTTTCTGGAAGCGCTCGTGCTCTCTCAAAGGATCCTCATCACGATGAATCCGGGATCGGCAGAGATCTTGGACTATTTTCAAGAGAGGCACTGCAAAGATTTATCGCCAGCTTCGATCGAAGATGAGATCATGGCCGGGAAGCGGTCCGCAGCCACACCTTTGATTCCAGGGGTTTTTCAGTTTGAAACTTATCAACACAACATCCGAAAACTTTTGAAGGAGTTGGCATAAAACATGGCCTATGGATCGATGGGCTCGGGGATTTCGTTGTCGATTGATCGCGCTGGTGTTAGTCTTGAGTTTTGCTAGGGAGGGTTTTGAATGAAATGCGGAAGACTTAAAGAACTGTTCTCTTTCCGGGAAGCGGTCTGGAGGATGGCCGTCGGCCAACTCAAAAATAAATATTCCCGATCGCTTTTAGGCGTGGCGTGGGCCGTCATTAACCCCGTACTCATTATGCTGGCGGTCAGCTTCGTCTTTGTCTGCGTTTTTAAGACCGGCATCAAGGATTTTTCTATGTTCGTTTTGGCCGGCATTTATCCCTGGTTCTTTTTTTCAAACGCGGTTTCCGAAGCGGCTTTTTCCATCTTGAACCAGAAAAACGTTCTCAGACAGTTCAATCTGCCGGCCGAGATCATCCCGCTAGCATCTGTCCTGGGGAATTTTTTGAACTTTCTCATCGGATGGATTTTTATCTATCCTCTTTTTTTATGGTTCAGGCCCCAGATTATTGCTTTGTTTCCTCTCCTGATCGTGGGATTCGCCCTTATCCTTTTGTTTGTTTCCGGGGCGGGCCTTATCATTTCGATCTTGAATGTTTATTTTCGCGACATTGGCCAGCTTTTGTCCGTGTTTCTTATGTTTTGGTTCTGGATCACGCCCGTTTTTTATTCCGTGGATATGGTCCCTCAAAACTATCAATGGATATGTAACATCAATCCCATGACGCCAATGATCGCTTTTTTCCGAGGCGTGCTATTCGAAGATCGGGTCCTTTGGAATGAATTGTTGACGACCTCCCTTATCGCCGCGATCACACTGCTGGCCGGGTGGGGACTCTTTTTGAAGCTTAAACCTAATATTATGAAAAAAACCTGACGGTCATGATCGATATTTCTGTTGTGGTGCCGACCTTTAACCGCAAAGAGGGCCTTGCGAAATGCGTGCGTTCCTTGATCAAGCAGGATTATCCCAAGGACCGGTTCGAGGTCATCATCATTGATGACGGCTCGAAAGAAAAGCTGGAAGGCTTGGAGGAGCTTTGTCGGGATTCTCGCAACGCATCCCTTCCGGCCGTCCGGATCTTCCGCCAAGAAAATCAAGGCCCTGCCGCAGCCCGGAATTGGGGAGTCCGTTTGGCTGGAGGGGATATCGTCGCCTTTATCGATGACGATTGCGAAGCTTATCCGGATTGGTTGGCCCGGATGGTCCAAGACCACAGGACGCACCCCGACCTTGTCGCCGTCGGCGGCGCCACCTTAACAGCTGTTCAAAAAGCCTCTGTGATCGTCGGTCAGTTCCTGAGCACCTGCAGCATCGAGGTAGACATAGCCGGAAAGAGCGAGCTGATCTTTTTTCCGACCTGTAATGTTTCTTGCAAAAAGTCTCTTTTTTTGCGGCATGTTTTTGATGAAAAATTCCCTTTGCCCGGGGGAGAAGACCTTGAATTTTTCTGGCGGATCTTCCAGGCCGGCTGCCGTTCCTTTTGGGACAAGGATATCAAGGTGGTTCATTATCGCGATCCATCCCTATCCAGCCTGGCAAAACAAGCGTACATCTACGGGAGGGGGAACCTGCTGGTCAAGCACCTGCATCCGAGCCATGTCCTGCTTCAAGAACTGAAGACGGGCCCGGGTTCATTCTGGGCGGCCACGATCGTCAATGTTCTCAAGATCCCCAGATTTTGTTACCTGCTCGGCAAAAAACTGACACGCGAATATTCCATTAAAAATTTTTGGAAAAAAACAGCGGTAGCCGGTTGTTTTGCGCTTCATAAGATCGCTTATCTGTGCGGCAACGTTACGGAGTTTTTCAGGATCCGGAGCGGCAAGGAAACATTTCTTCTGGGAGAAATGCTGTTGCCGCGTCTTCTCATTCTGGACCTGACCCATGCCTGCAATCTTCGGTGCAATATTTGCGACATTTGGAAAACCGCGGGGACCCAAGAAGAGCTTGATACCTCCGCGGCAAAAAAATTGCTGCGAGAGGCCCGCGATCTCGGGATCAAAGAGATCGCTCTTTCCGGGGGAGAGGTCCTGCTGCGGAAAGACGTTTTTGAGATTCTGGATTACGCAAAAAAGCTCGGACTCAAGGATCTCGGGGTCCTCAGCAACGGCGTCGTGATCCGGGATCGTTTCGAACGGTTGAAGCCTTACCTGACCGGACGGACTCTTTCTCTGGTGGTTTCCCTGGATTCCCTTTCGCCCGCGCTTCATAACGAGATCAGGAACTCCGCTGATGCGTGGCAGCGGACCCGGGAAGGGCTGGCGCTGCTTTCAAGACTGAAGAAAGACTGCCCGGAGGTCAATTTCAATGTTATCAGCATCATACTGAACCAAAACCTGGAAGAACTCCGGTCATTGGCCGAATATGTGTTGTCTCTAGGGGCTAATTCGCTGCAATTCCAGGCGCTGCTTCCGAATAATCTGAAAATGGCGGAGCGTAAAAAATCAAAATACTGGGTTCCGCGGGAAAGAGTACCGGCTTTAGGAGAAGCATTGAGGCAGCTGATCGAATTCAAGAACGTTCATCCGGATTTTATAAAAAACTCTGCGGACAATCTCAGGTTGATCGAAAAATATTATGAAGGTAATTTATCCTCCGCGGATGTCCGTTGCGCCTCTGCCGCGGAGACCGTCCTGATCTCTAACCAAGGTGAATATGCCACTTGTTTCTCGGTGTATGGGCATGCCGCTGTCCAGTCCCTCAGAGAGGTTCTGACCAGCCCTAAAAGAATCGCCGCGAATGAGCAGGCCCAAAAATGCGGCTGGCCGTGTCTTTTGCCGTGTTTTTGCGATTCAAAATAGAGCAAAGCGGCATGGGGCACTGCAGGATTTTTGAAAGGAAAACGAAGTGAATCGATGGAATGACCTTACGAGAGATCTTGGTTTTTGGTTGTCCCGCAAGACCGGGCATCCCTGGATCGCTCCGGACACTCTTCAGATCTCCGTGACCAGCCGCTGTAATCTCCGGTGCAAGATGTGCGATGTCTGGGAGCGCGCGGAAGAAACACAGGAACTGACATTCGAAGAGATCCGGTCCGTGATGGATCAATGCGCCCGTTGGGGTGTGCGGGAAGTGAATTTATGCGGGGGAGAGCCCCTGCTGCGGGACGTCTGTTTTGATATTATCAAACATGCCAAGGATCTCGGATTGCGGGTCATCCTGACGACGAACGGGACGCTGATCGATGAGCGGATGGCGAAGCAACTGATCGATTCCAAGCTGGATGTTCTCACGATCTCTTTGGACGGAGCCAAAGCGGAGACCCATGACACGATCCGCGGGCAGCGAGGCGCCTTCGACAAGATCCTCAAAGGGATCGAACATCTTAACCGTCTTAAAACTTTATCGAGCCCGATCAAGGTCCTGATCTTGACCCTTTCCAACTATAATTTCGAGGATCTGGAAGAATATTTTTGGTTAGCCGAGAAACTTTCTGCGGAATCCTTATACATCACGCCGGTCGTGGCCAACAATGTGGAGCTTTATAAACAAAGCTCGGACGACGACAAACATGGCCTGTGGATCTCCGGGGAACGTCTTAAAAAGTTCGAAAAGATCCTCGGGAAGTTCGACGCTTTACAAAGGACCAAATACCATCTCGATTACCCGAGCTACGGTCTGCTGAAAAAATACTTTAATAGAGAGGTCGGTAAAAATGATTGGGTGTGTTTCGCGGGATACCGCCGCTTCGTGCTGTTGCCGGACGGGTCCATCCAGATGTGTGGCGAGATCATCGGCAATGTTCGCCAAACCCCTTCCATCAAGAAGCTCTGGACATCGGCGGCGTCCCGGAAACGGAGGGCCTGGATCAAACAATGCCGTCAGTACTGCCTTCAGGATTGCCATGCCCGTCAGGAGTCCGCGTCATTGAAAAACGTATTCCGTAAATTTCTGAAGGCCCAACCATGAAGGTCGCCCTCGTTTTTCCTCCTGTCTACGGTGTGGATTTTCCCCATTTGGGTCTTGCTTACATCGCGGCAAAGGTCAGAGAAGAAAAACACGATGTAAAAGTTTTTTGTTTCAACTCCAGGCTGTACGCAGAAAGTGGCCCCGCAAAGCATCTTTGGGATTGGCCGAACGCGGATCTTTGGCTGAGCGAGGAAGAGATCAAGAAACATTTTAATATCGAAAGGATTGCCGATCACTGGGCCCAGGAAGTTATGGCTTATGGTCCCGAGGTCGTAGGCTTCGGAGTGAACTCCCATTCGCGCATGATGGCCAATCTACTAGCTGGGAAGCTCAAGAAGATCGCCCCTTCGGTCCCGATCATTTATGGCGGCCCCTTCTGTTCGTCGGGACTGGATCTTCGGGATGCCCGCAATGCGGATGTCGACATTTTTGTCAAGGGAGAAGGTGAGAATATCATGAGTGAGATCCTGGGACGGTTGGCCCGGAGAGAGCCGCTCACAGGGATCAAAGGGACGGTGGTTCGGGAGGGTGGGACCTTGGTCGATAACGGCGATAACCACGGAACAATCCCTATCGATACGATCCCGCTCCCCGCGTTCGACCTCTTTGACATGAACGCTTACGATAATAAAACGGAAATGCCGATCCTCTTCAGCCGGGGGTGTCATTACCATTGCCGCTTCTGTTGCGACAAACCCATTTGGGGCAATTACCGGATGCGTCCCGCGGAGGATATCGTCGAAGAGATCAAAAAGCATAAGGCGCGGTACGGAAGGACCTGGTTTAAGAGCAATGATCTTCTGGTGAACGGCGACCTCAAGGGGCTGGAACGCTTGGCGGATCTTTTGATCCAAGAGAAGCTGAATATTACCTGGGGAGGCATGGCCAGGGCCCGGAAAGATATGCCACCGGGACTTTTCAAAAAGATCAAGAATGCCGGATGTCTGTATTTGACCTTCGGCATCGAAAGCGGTTCGGACAAGATTCTCAAATTCATGGGAAAGCCGAGCGCCGAAGAAGCTTCGATCACCATGCAAAGGGCCTACGAGGCAGGGATCAAAGTGAATACCCTGTGGATGGTGGGGCATCCCAAAGAGACCGCCTCGGATTTTTTCCGGACAGCATGGTTCCTGTTCAAGAACAGGAAATATATCGAGGAGTTCGTGAACGTGAGCGCTTGTTATATCCCGGAGAACTCGGCGCTTCATGAGCAGGCCGAGGACCTTCAGATCCAATACGATCCCCAAGGACATTGGTTCATCGCGCAAGAAAAGAACGATTACCGCACAAGGACATGGCGCGCCAAGGGCCTTCGGAGGCTCGCGCGGCTCCTCGGGCTCTACAAAGGCGGTATCACCAGCAACAGGCATTCAAGAAAACATGAGGACCCTTACGCGAAAGACTTTTGGGAGCTGCTTTGTGAAACGAAGCGGAACGCCCTCTTTTATTTTTCACGTCTTTTCAGTAAGGTGCTGGTGGGTCCGGACATGATCCAGATCATGATGACCACGAAATGCAACATCCGCTGCAAGATGTGCACCGTGTGGAAGCAGCAGCACGACCGGGAGATGACTACCGAAGAAGTGAAGCGGGTGATCGACCAGGGCATTGCGCTTGGGGCGAAGAATATCTATTTTACAGGCGGGGAAGCGCTTTTGCGGCCGGATATCTTTGAATTGATCGATTACGCCCAGCGTCCGGGTGTTGTCACTACGCTTAACACAAACGGAAGTCTGATCACCGAAGAGCTTGCGAAAAAAATCGTCCGCTCCAAACTCCGCAGCCTCTCGTTTTCGATCGATAGCGCGGATCCCGAAATTCACGACGCGATCCGGGGCAAAGGAGTCTTTGACAAGGCTCTCCAGGCTTTGAATTGGATCAATCACTATAAAAAGGAATACAAACGAAGGCTTGAGGACAACCCCGAAGGGCGGCTGGATGTCGCCATGTGCAGCGTGATCATGAAAAGTAATGTTAAGGGACTTCCTGACCTGGCCCGGCTCGCCCGCAGGACCCAATGTTGCTATATCGCCTTCCAGCCTCTCGTGGATAACAGCGATCTTGCGTCTTTCTCGGTATTCAAATCTGATTTTTTGCTCGAGGCGTCTGATATCGCGGAGCTGCGCCGTGTCTTTGAAGAACTCGAAATAATGAAGCGCGCGGCTTTGCCCGGGGAACCTCACATTGATTTTATGGCTGAAAAGACCGTGCAGCATTTCGAGAGAAAACGGACCGTGAATACCTGCTTTGCCGGTTTCAGCCGGATCTTCGTCGGGCCCTCCGGCGATGTTAGTTTTGTCTGCATGGAATCCCTCGGCAACATCCAGCAGCGCAGCCTTAAAGAGCTTTGGTTCTCGGAAAAAGCGCAGCAACTGCGCAAAAAGATCAAACGATGCCGCTCGAATTGCACCCAGTTCTGTTCCGAGCGGCCGGAATCCGAAAAACTTTCCACAATCAGCAAGACCTTTTTTGACAAATGGAAAGTACTGCGAGAAAGACATCAGAGGCCGCTCTTCCCGTTCCCGAAAGGCAAGAAACGAAAATGAACCCGACCGAGAACCGGGGCATGCCCGCAAGGATCGAGCATATTTATATCGCGATGACGGATCGGTGCAGCCTGAGCTGCATCATGTGCTCCACGACGATCAGCAAGACGCCCGTGGAGCATGAAATGTCCGTGGAAAAATGGGAATCCGTCATCCGCAATATCATTCGCTTCCCGATCGGAATGATCGCTTTCGGCGGCGGGGAACCCCTGTCTCGCGCGACCGACCTGACGCGCTTGATCCCTCTAATCGCCTCCAAGGGCGTTCCCATCCACATCGTGACCAATACGACCTGTCTGGATGAAAAATTTTTGGAGAGCGTTCTGGCGCATAAAAACAGGGTCACTTTTCTTCTCTCGGTAGACGGACTTGAAAAAGAGAACGACGCGATCCGGGGGCAGGGTGTTTTTCAAAAAGTGATGAATGCCGCGCGCCTGCTTCAGAGCTATCAATGGCCTTTCCTTTTCACCTCGGTCCTGATGCCCGAGAACGTCTGCCGTTTTGTGGATTTTTTAGAATTTTTGACGGAACGGTACCCGGCCGTTCCTGTGGACATCCAGCCGGTCATCACAAATAATGAGATCTATTACCTGCGGAACGGTTTCCACTTAAATGAAGCGCAGCTGAACTCCCTGAGGGATGTCCTGTCCTTTTTGCATAAGAACAAGAGACGGATGAAGATTGCCCGCCCTTTACCTGTGATTGACCGGTATTGGGATTATTTTAGGAATGAGATCGTTCCCGACAACCGGTGCCTAATGGGAACGCAGAGCTTTAACATCAATTATCGCGGGAACCTTTGGATATGCGGCAAGGAGATCGATTTTCCCCTTTATCAACATCCTTTCGAAGATGTATTTAACACGGAAGCTTACCTTAAGGAGATGGAGCGGGTGAAAAGATGCAAATCCCCCTGTTTGGCCGGTCTTGTGGTAGAAACAAAAACCGGATATGCCGGAGGGAAAAAAGCAGTTTACGGCCGTGCGCTTCGGAGGGATCGCTTCAAAAGGCGGTTCCCGCTCGAAATTGAATCAGGAAGAGCGGGAGAAGCAAAAAACTCTACGGACTCCCGCGCCAGTTCATTCCCCCCCAGGCTTTTTCTCTCAGTGAGCTCGTGTGGGGACGCCCGAGGGGAGCTTGGTGGTCATGCGTGTAGTTTTAGCCCCCACGAAGATTTTTTTAGGCATAGGGATCTGATCGATAAGCTAGTGAAGGACATCCGCGAGCTTGAGATCCGGGAGATCTACATCGGCGGGAATGGTGACCCTTTTTTTTACAAGGAAAAGCTGTTTTATTTCTTAGAAGCATTGAAAAATGAGGACCTATTCATTAGCGTAATGGCCGGCGTTTTTCGGCTGAATGAGGCGAACTTGGAACGTTTGACGGGAGACGGTTTGATCAGCCGCTTGGGCGTCCGTCTTGATCTGACTCTCGGATCGCAACAAGAACGCGCGCTCAGGATCTTGAGAGCCTCAGAAAAATATAAGGGGGTGTATCACGCCGACCATCCTCTCATCGATATTTTATCGCCGCCCGTCGGAATGCAAGACGGCGGCCTCTCCAGGCTTTTCGGCCTTTTGGCGGAATTCAAGTTGAACGGATTTTTCTTTCTTTCGCCCGAAGAATCCCGCGGGTTCTCTCCGGAGCAGCAAGAAGGATTTTTAAAAGATAGACCGCTCATGAGAAAAAAGTTTGATGATCTGAAGATCAAATCTAACATAGACCGCTTTCGCTTCGACCCTAATCCCGACTTTTCTGATTTTGGTGTTTTTACCGAGGACGAAGCGGGAAATTTGAGCGGCCCCCAAAACGGGGGTCCTTTTTCGATCATGATCGAAAGCGACGGGACCCTTGCATTTGGGCCGGGGAAGAAAGACACTTGGCAGAAAAACTATCGCGAACTGATAAGTTTGAAGCAGTTTCTTGAAAGTGAAGGATGCCGTTCCTCTTTGAAAGGATTTAAGGAAAAATAAGCCGCACTCGTTTAAACGTTTAAAAGAGCAGCGCCTTTTCCCAAGGAGCAACCGAAGGTTCTTACCTCCGGGGGGGGGGAGGGTGTTAACGAAGGAGGTTATACCATGTTACCATTTAAGAAAAGGCCGATGCTGAACAGCGTCATTCTGTTGGCTTTTTCCTGGGTCATCGCGATCGTAGGGAGCGTCGTGGGAGCGCAGGCGATTTTTTTTCATGCGCGGAAGCCAAACTGGGTCCTTCAAGCGACCACGTTCATGATCATCTGCTGGATTGTGGCCGCCGTGGTTCGGATGCTCGCGAACATAGGACAGCTTCTTTTTGAGTCCAAGATTATTTCGGAAAGCGCCCGTGAAGCTCAAATGCACAGCATACAACAATCACTGCGGCAGTCCCATGTTACCAGCGAACGCATGGCCCACGATCTGGAAGCGATCCGGAATTTTACGGAACTCATGCGCGACCATCTGGACCAGGTCTGTTGCGATACCCAGGAAATAAAATCGCAAATGTTGAACCTTTCAAGGGACCGGGAGTCGTCTTAAGAGGCCGATATGGTTTTTTCAGAAAATAATCCGAAACGGTTCGGTCAGTTCTATATTGCCATGACCGACCGATGCGGTCTTAGCTGCATCATGTGCTCCACGACGGTGAGCAAGACTCCGGTCGAGCTCGAGTTGACCGTGGAGCAATGGGAGGCCATTGTTCAAAACATCACTCGCTTTCCTGTCGAAACCATCGCTTTCGGAGGCGGAGAGCCTTTGTCGCGGGCGGCCGATCTGGGCCGCTTGATCCCGTTGATCACTTCGAAGGGAATTACTGCTAACATTGTCACCAATGCGACCCTTTTAGACGCAGCTTTTTTAGAAAGCATCCGAGCCTGTAAGGACAAAGTCGTTTTCTTGTTGTCGCTGGACGGTCTGGAGCGAGAGAATGACGCGATCCGTGGTAAGGGGGTTTTTAAAAAGGTCATGGCGGCGGTGAGCCTGCTCGAGAAAGGGGGTTGGTCTTTTCTCTACACGTCGGTCCTGATGCCCGAGAACATGCTTCGCTTTAAGGATTTCTTGAAATTTTTCATGAAGAAGCACAAACGACTCCACATTGATATTCAACCGGTCATTACGAACAACGAAGTCTACTATTTGCGTAACGGGTTTCATCTGGACCGACATCAATTAAAAGCGCTGAAAAACCTTTTGACCTTTTTGCATGAGAACGAAAGAAAGATGAAGCTCGCCCGTCCCTTGCGGGTGATGGATCGGTATTGGGATTATTTCACCAACCAGCTGATCACGGATAATTACTGCCTGATGGGAACAAAGAGCTTTAACATCAACTATCGCGGCAATCTCTGGATCTGCGGCAAAGAGATCGATCACCCCCTTCATCTGCACAAGCTTGAGGACGCCTTGAATTGCGACGCGTATCTTCAGGAAATGAAAAGGGTCCAAAAATGCAAATCGCCTTGCCTGGCGGGTCTTGTGGTGGACAAGGCGGGGCAAGAGAGCGCACGGCATGATTCGTCCCAAAAGCGTTTTTGGGGAAAGCTGATCTCGATCTTCAGAGGCGGCTCATCAGCGACTAACAGCAAATACACTTTTCGGGGATCATGACCATGGATCGAAATACGATCGAGCGCGTCAAAAGATCATTACGCGACAAAAACGTTGGGCCGGAGACGATCGCGCTCATGATGACGAAAACCTGCAACCTCGACTGCCTTTATTGCCGGGGCGGCCATCCGGACCACGGCGGCGCCATAAGGCCGGACTGGGGTAGGGAGCTCGCCCCCGAAGAATGGTTCGCGTTTTTTGAGGACGCCAAGACCTTCCAAGTCAAAGAAATCAACTTGGGCGGGCTGGTCGGGGACCCCTTCTGTAAAAAAGACATCTTCGCCATTCTTCGCAAGATCAAAGAGCTCGGCTTTATGGGATCGATGACCACGAACGGGAGCCTTTTGGGTCCAGAAGCCGCCCGGGTCATGACAGAGTTTGGTTGGGACATCATGCTTCTGAGCCTGGATGCCGTGACACCTGAGATCCAGCACAGAGTAAGACCCGCGATCGACCGAAAACCATATTTCCACAAGATTACAGAGTTTTTCGAAGAACTGGAACGCCTTGAAAGCAAGCTGAGGGTCCTCCTGAATGTTGTGATCACGCGCCATAACTACAAGACCCTTCCCGATATCCTGGATTTCGCGCAAGCGCATAAGAACATCGAATCCGTGCATGTCCTGAAGATGCTTTATTCCGGGCAGAAGGACTATGAGTCCCTGCAGCTCAGCGTGGCGGAGCGGGAGGAGTTCAAAGGCCTGTTGCGGAAGTTCGTGGAAAACCCTAAATTGGCTTATGCCAGGAACTGGCTGGATGAAGACAAGGCCCCGGTCGCGCCGGAGGAGAGGGGAGCGAAGGCGTGTTCTTGCTCCGGCAAAAGCCCGGAAGAGAACCCCGGACAATGCTTTACGAATTATTATATTCTTTCCGTGGACGCGAACGGCGACATCCTGCAATGCCCGCAGATCCAGGACCCCGTGGCCGGCATGAACGTGAAAAAGATCCGGCTCAAAAAACTTTGGACCGGCGAACATTTAAAATTCAGGCAACGACTCCAAGATAAAGCCCCTTGTTTTGCGGGATGTTGCACCATTCTCAAGGAACAGAACAAAACGATCTACAAAGCCGTCACGCAAAGCGGAGTCCGCTGATTGTGGGGCACATGAGAGAAAACATCAGAGACGCACTTTTTTGGCTATCGCGACACATCGGACATCCCTGGGTAGGTCCCGATGCGATCCAGATCCCTATGACTGAGGCGTGCAACCTTCGCTGCAGCATGTGTTCTCTTCCAGCAGCTCCCCATAAACAACTTTCCCGGGAAACGGTCACGAACATCATCGATCAAGCCGCCGCGATGGGGATCCCGGAAGCCGTGTTGACAGGGGGAGAACCTCTGCTCCGGCAGGACCTTTTGGAGATCTGCGGCCATTGCCGGGCCAAAGGCGTGAGATCGATCGTAACCACGAATGGTACACTGATCGACGAAGCATTCGCGAACGCCGTGGCCGATTCCGGGATGGACCACATTCATTTTTCGATCGATGGTCTGGAAGATACCCATGATCTGGTTCGGGGTAAAGGCAATTTCCGTAAGGCGGTGCAAGGCATCGAGGTGCTCATAAGAGCGAAAAAGACGCGGGGCCGAGGTCCCTCGATCGGGATCGCATGCACCGTGATGGAGCATAATCTGGAAGACTTGCCAAAGCTTTTGAGCTTTGCGGATGACCTGGGTGTGGATGTGATCAACTTTCAACCGCTTTTAAAAGATAACTTCAATACACCCGACCGGCAGGAAAGCGAGTTTTGGGTTCGCGAAGCAAAGTGGCCCGCTTTAGATCAGGCGCTTCAAGCAGTCAAGGATCTCAAGCGGGATCACATCCAGATCTATGAAGAACCCAAGTTGGAATTGCTTCGAAAATATTACCGTAAAACGTTGGAGAAAGCGGACTGGCAATGTTTCGGAGGCTACAAAACCATTTTCATTTGCGGCGGCGATGACGGAGCGCCGCTTGTCTATACCTGCCATGGGATCTGCGGGAACCTGAACGAGCGTTCGCTGCGGGAGTGTTGGTATTCCAAGGAAGCCTCTGCGCTCAGGCGAGGTGTCAAAAATTGCAGGGACCTGTGTTTGCAATCCTGTTATTCGCGGGAAAGATCCGGGTCCTTGAGCGCGATTATAAGGGGTCTATGATGCCGGTCGTGAAACAGGAGGGTTTGGAAAGGGAATGGAAACGGATCGAGAGGAACCTCGGCTTTTATTATTCCAAGGTTCTGAAACGCCCCCTGTGCCCTCCGGAACACGTCTACTTTTCGCTGACGAACCGCTGCAACCTGAGATGCAAGATGTGCGGGATCCCGTCGGCGAATGCGAGGGCCGAAGAAGAACTTTCGACGGAACAGTGCAAAAAGATTATCGATCAGATCGCCGGACTGAAGGTCGACCACATCATCTTTTCGGGCGGGGAGCCGATCCTGCGGAAAGACATTTTCTCGCTGATCGAACATGCCGCTTCGAAAAAGATCGGCCAGATCGATCTGATCAGTAATGGTCTTTTGATCGACGAGGAGACCGCCCGCCGGTTGACCCAAAGCGGGTTGAGCCACATCACCTTGTCGATCGACGGCCTTGAAACCGCCAATGACTTTATAAGAGGCAGAGGCTCTTTCCAAAAGGCTTTAACGACGATCGACATCTTTCGCAAGATCCGGGGCGAGCGGGCTCGTCCCACGGTCGGCATCAATTTCACGATCATGGACTGCAATCTCGATGACATGCTGCCCATGATCGATCTTGCGCGAAGCAAAGGCTGTAATATCATCGTGTTCCAGCCCATGATGTCGGACAACACCGAAATGCAGGAACGGAAAAAGAACGACCTTTGGGTTTCCGTGCGGAACATGGATAAGCTCCGGGAGGTTATTCGAAAGATCCTGTTGCTGAAAAAAGCGGCCATAGACGAATTTATCCACGTCGATGAAAGGATCCTGGAGCTGATCCCGGACTATTTTGAAGGGACGTCCTTCAATGAAGACCTGCAATGCTATGAAGCGATCGTGAGGATCGTCCTGACCTTCGACGGAGATCTTTGGACCTGTCAGGGTCTGATCGGGAACCTGAAAGAGAGTTCGCTGCGGAAAGAGTGGCTTTCTCAGAAAGCGAAGGCGATACGCTGCAAAGTCGATCACTGCCGGACCCATTGCCTGCAAAGTTGCGTCCATCTGTTCGAGCTTTCCGATATCCACGCAGGAGCGGTCCGGTTTGTCGCGACGATTGCGGATGGAAACCAAAAGCGAAAATATGTGGGGCGGCTGATCAAAACGCTTAACCACTATAAAGATCTGCTGCGACGGGAAAAACTCACGGTCTTTTTAAGGGAGTTTTTAAAAAAGGACCAACAAGTTTCCGCGCATAGCCTTAACTCTGAGATGCAGAAGGTCATCGAGCACCTCGAAGCCTTGAAAAGCAGAAAAACTTAGACCCCTTTAGATCGTTGCTGCCGCGATGAAAATCCGAGAGGACTTTTTGAAAACGAGCCTCATTCAAAAGACAGCGCTGGTGTTTTTCGGGATCTTCTTGTCCCTCCTCATGCTTGAGGTGTCGATGCGCTGTTGCGGCTTTCTCATTGTTTCAGCACAGAATTATCAAAATGCCGTCGCCATGAAGCAAAAGGATGTGATCCGGATTCTTTGTCTCGGGGAATCAACAACACAGGCCGGTCCGGAGCCTTATCCGGAACAGCTGGAAAAGATCCTCAATGGACGGAATGCGGGGATCAAGTTCATCGTGATCAATAAGGGGCTTTCCGGTATCACAAGCAGCTATATTGCAGATCATCTGCAAGAAAATCTTAACACCTTCAAGCCGGATATTGTCATCACTATGATGGGCGTGAATGATTTTGCATCCCACTTACCCCGCGAATACAGCGTTCCCGGAAAACGCCCTTCTCTTCTTGAAAAACTCAGGACCTATAAACTCTTCCGCTATCTTTGGCTCCATATAACCACCAAGCTCCACCGAGGGCAGACTTCATTACGCCGAACCAAAAGCGAAGAGCTATCTGAACAGGCCCCGATTCCTAAAGACTCTTTGATGCCTCGCGCAGATATTCTCCAAAACAAAGAAACTTCCGTAATCCCCGTCGAAAAAAATCCTCTAAGGGAAGGTTATGATCATATTCTTAACAGCCGCGGGGTTGAGGCGGAAAAAATCTTCAAAGAAATGGTCGCCGAAGATCCGGAGCATTATGAAGCTTATATTGGATTAGCGATGGCTTATGACCGGCAGGGAAGGTATCCGGAAACGGAAGTAGCATATCAAAAAGCCATCGCGCTGCAGCCTGAGAATGTCCGGGGATACCTCGATTTGGGCGGGATCTATCACAGGACCGGCAGGGAACGGGAAGCGCAGAAAATGTATGAAAAAGCAGTTCAAAAGAACCCCGAAAATGTGGAAGCGAATTTCCAGCTGGGGTGGTCGTGCGAACTTCTCGGGGAGGAAGACTGCGCGAAGAAACAATTCAAAAAGACGATCGAGCTGACACGCATTCAGGATGAAGCCGAAGCCGCAAAAACATACGGACGGTTAGCGGTGCTTTATAAGGAAATGGGAAATAAAAAACAAGCTGACGCGTTGTTTAAAAAAGCCAATGAGGTCCGATTGGGATATTATGATCCTGTGACCCGAGAAAATTATCTCAAAATAAAGTATATGCTCGATCAGCGAGGTATCCGGCTCGTGTGCGTCCAATATCCTGTGCGGAGCGTGGAACCGCTTAAAAAGATATTTGAAGGGGAGACAGATATCTTATTTGTTGATAATGAGAAAATTTTCAAAGATGCTCTTAAAAAAAGCGACTACAAAGAATATTTTACGGATATTTTCGGCGGGGATTTCGGTCATTGTACCGCGAAAGGAAACCGGTTACTTGCCGAAAACATTGCAGACGCCATCTTAAAAGAGATTTTCCATCAGTGAATGATTCCATGGAACAATTTTTGCATTTCCCCCTAAAATGCGTATAATAACGCCCTCTTTAGGAATGGTTTGCCTTGCTTGCATGTTTTCGGGCCGATCCTCGGTGAGGGGCGAACGGTCAAACACCGATACCCTCTAAGATCTTTAAGTGTAATGAATATAATAAGTTAAAACAGTTTGCGCCTGTCCTAAAGGACTGGTCGCGAACAAGCATTATAGAATAAAAAATTAATGTGGTTTGCGCCCGTAGCTCAATTGGATAGAGCACCACACTACGGATGTGGGGGTTGCAGGTTCAACTCCTGCCGGGCGCGATTTAAAACGGGTACAGTCCTTCTGGATTGTACCCGTTTTAATTTGTGTCTATATCGGGGTGAGCCTTGGAAACTCCGGAGCGAAGGTCGTCAAGACCGAGCGGAGTGCCGGAAGCAGTAGGTTTCCGGCCTGCCGGATGTTGTTGCCGACTCCTGTCACCTCCTTAAAGTTTTTTGCAATCCCTTATCAAACACCTATAATAAACCCCTCTTATGGAAAAGCCCCATCACGACCATTACATGAAGGAAGCGATCAAACAAGCGATGATCGCGCTTGAGGCGGGGGAGGTGCCGGTCGGGGCGGTAGTAGTCTGGAAGAACCGGATCGTGGCGCGGGCCCACAATCAGATGGAAACGCTTCGGGATCCAACGGCTCACGCGGAAATGATCGCGCTGACGCAAGCCTCCGAGACTTTAAGCGGGCTTCCTGAGGCGAAACCCAAACACTGTGACCACCGGGGCTCCTTGGAAGGAGCGACGCTTTATGTGACGCTCGAACCGTGCCCGATGTGCGCGGGAGCGCTTGTGATGACCAAATGCACGAATCTGGTCTACGGCGCGCGTGACGCGAAAGCCGGGGCGTGCCACAGCCTTTACCGGATCACGGAAGACGACCGGCTGAACCACCGCGTGAAAGTGACCGGCGGGGTCATGGCGGATGACGCGAAGTTCCTGCTTGCGGAATTTTTCAAGAATTTGAGGAAAGAGAAGCGCTGAGGCGTGTGGAACGGGAAACGGGTGGCGCAGAACGTAAGAGTTTGAATGTTAGCCGTTCCCCGAGGAACGTTTCCCGGGTGTTAATGGAGAGGTGGCAGCCCTGGCCTTGTTTTTAAAATAAAGGTGGCCAGGACAGCACACCCTACCAATAGATTTTTGATGGAGAGGTGGCAGAGCGGTTGAATGCGGCGGTCTTGAAAACCGTTAGGCGCGCAAGCGTCTCGGGGGTTCGAATCCCTCCCTCTCCGTTTTTATTGCTCAGGCGTCTTACAAGGGGGGAACCATATTGCAGTTTAAAAAAGCCGTTATGCGGGTCAGCGTCAAAGCGTTATTTTGTTTTTGTATAAACTTAGCGATGGTTTGCGGAAGCGCAAGCGCGTCGATGGACGAAGCTAAAGAGACCCCTGCGGTGGGAAATCCGCCTGCTGAGGCATTCCTGGATGAAAACGCCGTCGAACTGCTTCCGGCGGATCCTAAAGCCAAGCCGCTCGTGCCGGGCCGGAGCTATACTCTCGAACAGCTTTCAAAGAACACGGTGCCCGAAGAGCGGGAGTTCTTCACAAGCGCGTATCTGGTGCTTTGCGCTCCGGCCCCGTGCCCGCCGTGTCCGGAAGGCGCGGCCTGCGCTCCCTGCATTCAGTCGATCCTCTATTTTGCGGACAAGCCCTTGAAGGACAAAGCGGAGAAAGAACTCAAGGCTATGAGGGATGTCCTGGTGGGGCATCATTACGAGTTCTGTCCTGAGCTTTCTAAGTACAAGGTCGGGAAAAAACAGCGTCTGAAAGTGGCCGTGCAGAACATGTCCCCGGAGGAAGGTCTTGTTTACAATGAGATGCGCATCATCTCTGAGGAGGAGTGACTAGATCTTGTTAAGACCCGGGCCCAAAAGGCCGAAAATAGTGGCAAGTAAAAATCGTGGAGATTTCCATGGCGGATGAATTCAAGGATTTTAAAGACCGGAGAAAGTTTGTTCGCGTCAGCATTTACGCGATCACCCGTTATTTTTGCCCCCTCCGCGATATGGAAGTCGGGGTCCAGACGCGCATCTCGGACATTTCAGAAGGCGGGGCGCTCCTTGTGACTTTCAACGAAGGGATCCCTCAGGACGCGCCGGTTAAAGTGAGTTTTTTGATGCCGGACGATCAAAGCCAGTATGTGACCATAGAAGGGGTGGTTCGGCATACGGGATTTCTGGAGCAGGACCTTTACCGCTCGGGGGTCGAGTTTCTGAAGTTGAAGAAGAAAGACCGCGAAGCCATTCACGCCTACGTGATTGCGCACAAGAAAAAGTAAGAACGAACCCCGCCGCTTTGAAGCCTCAGGGATTTCCGATCAGATCCTTCACGAATTGATGGAGCAGCGTGTCCAGCTGGATCGGCTTGGTCAAATACTCGCAGGCGCCCAGCTCCGCCATTTTTTTGACCGGCTCCGTGTCCCGGTGACCGGTCAGGACCACCACAGGCAAGGCGGGATATTGTTCGCGGAGGAGGCGCATCACTTCGATACCGTCCATGCCGGGCATGCCGATATCGAGGAGTACGAGCGACGGGAGATCTTTTTTGATCATGGCCAGGCCGTCGGGGCCGTTCAGCGCGTAGGAAGCGGCATACCCCGCGTCAAAGAGGAATTCCGTGATCATTTTACAGATCTCAGGCTCATCGTCGATGATCAGGACCTTTTTAGGCATATGCCCTCCCGCCGTGTGATGCTTCATTATAAGGCAGAGAGCTTTTCGGAGGAACCGATTTCGAAGGCCTCCGGCCGTTGACCGCCCGGTGTTGATTTTTATATCGCCAACCCAAGGGAGGATTGGTAAGATAACCCCGTTCCCCATGAACCGGAGCTTAAGATGATCACAAGTTTTCTTTATAAAAAAGGCGGGCAGGTCGAGACGAATCTTAGCCGCGCGAGGCTTTTGACGGCCTTGACGGAAAAAGACGCGCTTCTCTGGGTTGATTTTGAGGATCCGAGCGAATTTGAAAGCGATTCGCTCGTGGAGATCTTCAACTTTCACCCCCTGGCGGTCGAGGACTGCATCAACGACCACTCCGAGCCGAAAGTGGATGATTACGAGGAATATCTTTTTCTCGTGGTTCACGCCTTGACGATCGTCCAGAAGAACGGCGACAAGGAGCTTTCCACGATCGAGCTTAACCTTTTTTTGGGTCCCAATTATGTGGTGACGTTCCACAAGACCCCGATCGAAAGCCTCACGCAGGATATCCTGAAGACCCAGCAGAAAACATCCGCCGTGATGAATTCAGGGGCGGATGTTTTGGCGCATATGATCCTGGACCATCTCGTGGACCGTTACATGCCTGTTTTTCATCAGTATGAGCAAAAGGTCGATGTGCTGGAAAAGGATATTTTCAGCAAAAGCCCCTCTCGTGAGAAACTGGCGACGCTCCTTCAGCTCAAACAGGACATCTCGACGCTCCGAAGGATCGTAGGCCCGCAACGGGATACCCTGCATTTCCTGACCCGGAACGCCGGGGGTCTCATCAAAACCAAAAACCTGATCTATTTCCGCGATATCAGCGACCATCTTTACCGCATCTCGGCCCTGGCTAACGGCATGCACGACCATCTGACCAGCATGCTCGAAGTTTATTTTTCTTATCTCTCCAGCGAGCTGAACGTGGTCATGAAACGCCTGACGGTCGTGGCCACGCTCGCCATGCCGGCCGTGATGATCGCGAGCATCTACGGTATGAATTTCAGGGTTATTCCGGGAGCGAACCATGAGCAGGGATTCTGGGGTGTGGTGATCCTGACCCTGGCGCTCACCCTGATCATGGCCGTCTGGATGCGGATCAAAAAGTGGATGTAATGGTCGTACGGTGTGCGGCGTTTTGAGTCCGGCGGCAAACAGAATGAAAACCCTCTATGGCTCCACCCCTCCGGAGGTCGAAGCTCTCGTTCTCTCGCTCGGCCTTCCGAAATTCCGCGCCAAGCAGATCCTCGAATGGCTTTATAAAAAGCATATCCTCTCATGGGAGGAAATGAAGACCCTTCCCAAAGAACTCCGCGACCTTCTGGCTGCTCGCTTCGGACTGACCGCGCTCTCGATGGAAGAGGGTCGTGCCGCCGCGGGCGAAGGGACGGCCAAGTTCCTCTTTAAAACGACCGACGGCCATTTTCTGGAAAGCGTTCTGATCTCCCAAAGGGACCGGGAGACCGTTTGTGTTTCGACCCAACTGGGTTGTGCGGTCCGCTGCCCTTTTTGCGCGAGCGGGAAAACAGGCCTGCTCCGGAACCTGACCGCCGGAGAGATCATCGAGCAGGTCGCGTGGATCGCGAGGGAGACCGGACGCAAGATCACCAACGTGGTTTTTATGGGGATGGGGGAACCTCTCGATAATTTTGACGAGGTCATGAAAGCCCTCGAGGTCCTTACGGCGTCCTGGGGTTTTGAGATGGGGGGGCGCAAGATCACGGTTTCGACCTCGGGAGTCCCGGAAAAGATCTATGAGTTCGTGAAACAGACCGAAGGACGTATTCGGCTGTCCGTCTCGCTTCATTCTCCGGACGACGCGGTCCGGAGCCGGCTGATCCCCTATAACCGGAAATACCCGCTCAAGGAACTCATCAAAATGCTCGCAAAGATCCATCAGGATCTGAAGCGAGACATTACGTTCGAATACACTTTAGTCGACGGCGTGAATGATTCCGAAGAAGACGCGAGGGCGGTCGCCAAGATCGCCAAGCCTCTGCAGGCCAAGATCAACCTCATTCCCTACAATCCGATCCGGGAGATCGACTGGAAGACCCCTTCCCAGGAACGTATGACAAAATTCCGCGAAACCCTGGAGCGGTTGGGTGTTCGTTCCACGTTCCGCAAGACCATGGGGCGGGAGACGGAAGCGGCGTGTGGGCAGCTCCGCTTGGACAGAATGTCCAAGCGCGGGGAACGGGGAACGGGGAACGGTTGAAGAAAACGATCAAAGCTTGTTCATCAGGCTTCGTATCATCCTCGTCTCGTGGTCTGTTTTTTCCAGAAGCAATGAACAGCCGTTCTGGGAAAGATATCCCAGGTCTTTGCCGACCTCTGCTTGCGTTTCGAGTTCCGCACATGATCCCAACGCAATGGACAAAAACCGTTGATAGTCTTTCGTGTAGCGGCGGTTAAAACCCTCCGAAATATTGCTGGGGATGGAAATGGCCGCCCGACGCATTTGCGCTGTTAAGCCGTAAAGTTCCTCCGAAGGAAAAGATTTCGTGACCCTGTACACATCGAGCACGATCTCTTTTCCCAATTTCCATATGTGAAGATCCCTAAAATCGCTGATTTTTTCCGGAGAGGATGCCTCAAGGAGCCCCGTTTCGGAAGTGGCAGGGCCGGTTGCCTGCTTATGCGTTACCGTTAAGCCCGGAAGGATGGAGTCTTTGTCATTTTTCTGATAGGGATTCGATTTTCGAGGGTAAGGCGACCGTTTCCAGTTCCCCGTATATTTTTCAGATGGTTTTTGCTGCTCCATTTTCAAGGCTCCTTTTTTGATTCTTTCGTTGGCGTTCCCCGTTTCCCTTTACCCGTTCCCCGAAGGTCGATAGACCCACAACTTGTCAAACTCCGGCTTTTCCCGGTAGATTCCCGCAATCTTTTTCGAGAAGAAACCGTCCGTCATGCTATCCAGAAGCGCGGTGAGCTCGTCCATGCGCAGGAGGCTTTCCAGGTGTTCCTGCTCGGAGGCGGGAGGCGTAAAGACCCTGCCGATCTGAAGGCGCCGGCGTTCGTAAAAAATACGGGTCGCTTCGGAAAGCAGGTCGTTACGAAGCTCGACCATAAGTTTTTCCCGCGAGTCGATGGAAGTCTGGTCCGAGCTGTAGATCGTATCTCCAAGATCCCAACTGACGTCCGCGTCCCAGCCTTTACTGACGTCCTCGGGGCCCGTGATGTATTTGCCGCTGTAGGTCGTGATCGAAGCGTTACGATCAAGATTTTTTCCGAAAGAAAAGGAAGGCATGAGTCCCGCGAGGCGCGACTCGGCGTGCCAGCGCTTGATCTTTCCGTTCCCGACGTTGGCGTACCGGATCACATGTTTGTGGACCTCCCGGGCCGAGGGCTCCCTTTTGAGAAGTTCCCGCAAAAGAGAAAGCGTTGCAGCGGAAGGATGGTAGATCGCGAGGGAAGGCGTTGTTTCGGGAATGGGGGGTTGAAGGGGGTATTGTACGAATCCTTCCTCGGTGATCGCGATTAGCCGTTCTTCATTGAGTACCGCGAGACCCTGCGCGCGGTCCTTGGCCAGCCCCCGGAACAGTCCCGTCCATGCCCTTGCCTTCGCGTCATAAGCGTAGATCCCTCGCGGTGTCGCGGCATAAAGAGTGCCTGTCCTCCCGGAATAGGCGAGTTGATGGATGACAGGGCTTTGAAGTCCGCTTTGCGGCATGGGGTTCCAGCGGTACCCGCCATCACCGCTTCGGAAAGGACCCCGGCTTGTCGCGAGGAACCACTCGTGAGGCTCCCGCTTTGAAGAGATCAGGTCGTGGATCCTGACGCTGCCGTCCGCGGGCTCCGCGACCGTTTCGGGACCCAAAGTATCGGCGACAGGAATCTCCGGTTCCGGACCGGAAAGATCCAGGACGGGCCTCGCGGAGTTTCCGGGCAGGATCACATAAAGCGTTCCTTCGTCCGCAAGAAAAAGCCGCTCACGGTCAAAGATCAAAAGTGAAACAGGACCTGCCCTTCGGAATGCCGCAGAAGGGGACCAGGTTTTTCCGGCGTCATGCGACTCCCAAAGACCTTTCCGGGTTCCCAGGAACCAGCGATTGGGGTTTTCCGGGTGAACGGTGAAAGCGAGGGGGTCTCTATCGTTGGCTTGATAAACCTGGCGCCAGGACCCGTTTTTCAGATCTCCCATAAAAACCGCCCGGTCCGTGATCGCAAAAATAACGGATGGCAGGATCGGGAAGACATAAAGGTGCCGGATCGCCGAGTTCGAGTCGCCCTGGGACCACAGCGGCCGCCATGTTTTTTCAGCGCTGTTTTCAAAAATACTGTGTTCCGATGCTGTCAGGAATTTCGCGGGATCCAGCGGATGCGGGACGAGGCAGGTGAGAGGGCCTCCCGCGGCGGGGGGTTGCGCAGGTTTTTGCCACTCGGCCGGAGCCTGGATCTGGAAACCTATCGAAAAGAGAATGAACAAGATGCCCAGAACCGCTATTTTTACTTTAGTTTGGATCATAATGTAGCCTCCTATATATACATAATAATCATATAATATATTCATATTATGAAACAAAGTCAATAAAACATCGAATTTATTTCAAAATAAGTCCTATAAAAACAGCTCCTCTCTTGAAAAAGAGCTTTTGGGAGGTTACATTTTAAGGACTATGCTGTTCGAAATTTTGAGAATCTATTCTTAAAACTAAAAATATCCATTTACAAAGGCGCAAGCATGCAACTCAAGTCTTTTTGAAAGATGTTTAATCGAAAATACGGCCGTATTTTTTAGAGATTCAAATCGTAGAAAAAAGAGAGGTAACAGACGGAATGATAAGAGGTTCTGGCTTTAAACGGATCGTCAGCTTGGTAGTCGTCGTTTGTTTTGTGACGACGAACGCGATCGCTATGCCTCTCGAATCATTGTCGCCCGTGATGCCGGGAGCCGAACTTCGCTCGTCCTTCCAATTGCCCGAGAAACTCGGCAGCCTGATGGAGACCTCGGCCGGGAAGTCGGGTAAAACACTTGTCTATATCCAGGACGCGCATGATTCCCTCGAAGCGCAAGAAAATATCGCCGGCATGGTCCGCTACCTGGTCAAAGAATACGGGATCAAGACCGTTTATGAAGAAGGCTACGAAGGCCCCGTCCCGACGGACAAGATCTTTGGCGCGATCGACGACCCTGCGCTCAAGGAAAAGCTCTCTTACTACCTGATGGACAAGCTCCGTGTCGGCGGGGCGGAGTATGCGCACATTAATCGGTCGGCAGAACCGTCCTCCCGGGAAACGGCTAACGGTGAACGGTTAACGGATCGCTCAGCGTTCCCCGTTCCCCGTTCTCCGCAAAGCGACTTTCAGCTTGTGGGCGCTGATTCGATCGCGCTGCACCTCGAGAACATCCGCGCTTACGAACAAGCCGCAAAAAACCGAGGGGAGGTGACCCGCGATATCTGGCTCATCCGCAAGGAACTCCAAAAACTCATCGATAAAAATTTTCCCAAGGAAATGAAGGAATGGTTGAAGTTGAAGGAGCGGTACCAGCAGGGGCAGATGCCGCTCGTGGAATATCTCCAGCGAACATGGAAAACCCGTGGAACGGGAAACGTGGAACGGGAAACGAAAGCGCTGGACGTTCCCCGCTCATCATTCCCCGAAATTTCAAAGTTGCTTTCCGGTGATGAGAAAAAGATCCAGCAGATCGATCTCATGGCACTCCTGAAAGAGATCGAACAGCTGGAAGGGGAGATCGTTGAGTCCGGCCTCTCTTCCGAGCGGGACAGAAAAACTTACGGTTATTACCAAAGCGTTTTGCTGCTTGAAAAAATGAATGCGATCGAGTTGAGCCACGAGGAATTCACCGAGCTCAAAGGATCGCTCGAAGGCCTCAAGACCGAGGACGTGGCCCGGTTTCTTGCTCAGGAAACGGGCCGTTCGATCGTGATGTTCCGTTCCTGGGAGGGGCTCATCACCGACGCTACCCGGTTCTATGAGCTCGCGATGAAGCGCGACCTTTCGATCGGGAAGATCTTCGACGGTTTTCTCCAGGACCCGGAAGCCAAGGCCGCGGCGCTTGTGTTCGGCGGTTTCCACAAAGAGGCCATTAAAAAGATCCTGAAAGAAAAAGGGATCGGCTACGTCATTCTTTCTCCCGCGATCGGCGCCCCCAGCAAACGGCATCAGGATTATTACCGCATGCTCATGAGCGGGGGAAAACATGATTTTGAAAAAGATTGGGCTGTGGGACACGGGACACGGGACACGAAAAGCGGTGAGGCGGGCGTGGCGCATGGTCCGGAGAGCGTGGCCCGTGAAAGCACCTGCCCGCAACGCGCTGTGACCATGGATTACGCCCCCGCGTTATCCCGTCTTCTTGAAGCCGCCGGACCTTTGCGCGGCGAGCCGTCCCAGGATTTTGTGCTTAAAATGGATCGCGCATTGGAAGGTTCCTCTCAACGCGCGGAAATGAGGGAAGAGGTGTGGCCGTCTGAGCCGGATTGGGATGAACCCGATCTTCTTAAGCGGGCTTCTTCCGCTATAAAGTATTTTTCAAGCCTTAAAATGTGGATTGGGAAGCATGCTCGCCTGAAAAAGACGGTTTATATCATGAACGGGCAGGTATTGGATACCCAAACGGCTCTGGGCGTTTTCAGCACCCATCTTTTTGCGAATAAGGAACAGATCCTCTCCGGGATCCTCGAAATGCTTTTTTGGGAATTCGGGGAAAAAGAGGCGAATTTACAAGATCTCGACAAAGCGCTCGAAGAGATCCGGCAAACGTTTTCAAGAAACTCGGAAATGTTCCGGTTGATCCTTAAAGAGGATTTTACAGCTTACAAGACTACTCTCGACAAATATCAGGGAACACAAGCTGACCCCGTTCCTTACGATATACAGCTTCCCTATTTACTGAATGCTGCTTTTAATTCCGGTTTGGCTGCGCCCGGCAATGATTATGAAAAGTTCAGGCGCGGGATCTTCAAGATGCTGGAGGTCTGGCCCCGGACTGACCAGGCGATCCGGGATTACATTCGTTTTGAAAGTGTAAAAAGCGAAAAAGCCCGTTCGGAGGTCAGACAGCTTAAGCCCCAGGGCATGGAGCGGAAGAAAACGGAAGAACCATTCACTGAAGCACCGCTTTCCGTGAAGATTTTGGAACGGGCGCGTGGCGTGCAAGGCTCGAAAAAACTCTCGAAAAAATCCGAAGGCTTACTGCTGCCGCCCGCGTTGTTTGAAGAAATGGAGCCGACCTATCTCATGAGTGATATGGATGACCCGGGGCTCAAGGACCTTTTTATGGCGCAATGGTCCGCGACTCACTCATCGGACCGGGAACGACCCGTACCCGGTTACGAAGGCTTGCTTGACGGTGACAGGAGCGACCTTTTTGAGAAATCTGTTTCGATCGAGGGGATTTCGAACGGCGTTCGCATTCTAACAGCCGGACGAGGGTCCAGGCCTAATCATTTTTATGTGGTGGCTGATATGTCCGCGAACCTGCCTCAAGTCATGAATCAAAAAGCTTTTGAATATATGGCGGCCATAGTTCGCGCTCTTTCTGAAGGCGGTCAGTACCGGGTCTATATAGGATTTGACAGCATGATTGCCGGCGCCCGATTCAGGCAACTTTATTTTTCAGTAATGCTTGTGCCGGTTTCGAGAGGAGCTTCGCGGCTGGACCAAACCGCCAGGACAGAAATAGCGGTGACCCCCTTGGATGTGCGTGTGGAGCAATTGACCGATTATCGCGCCCGAGCCGTGGTTTTTTCGGGGAAAGACCCTCAAACCGCGGGCGCAGAAGCATTAAAATATATCGGGGTTCTCCGAAGCGCCGATATCCCGCACAATGTGATTCTGAGCGGAGGGACCTTCTATATCTTCCCGAGATCGCGTACTCCCTCAGCCCTCTTTCCGGTCGAGCGTCCCGGATTTCCAGAATTCGCGGGCTTTTCCTATGTTCCTGACGCGATCATGGGTGAAATCAAAGAAGCTCTTGAGACCGAGACGGTTTCGAAAAGCCTTTTCGATCGAATTATTGATGTTTATAAAAAAATCCCGGAGCTCTCCGGCGATGAACGTGCCTCGATCATCAGGTCCCTTCGAAAAGCGCAGCGCGACGAGACTTCCCAGGCTCAAGCGCATTCCGAATTGCCCGGGGCCGGTAAAGAGGAAAAAGACAAACATTTTACAAGCGCGGTATTCCGTGAGTTTGAAAAACGCTACGAAGCAACCGAAGCCTATACGGGGGCGGGGGGCGCGGGGTTCTCCTACCTCAAAGATGTCAGAACGGAGGCCATCCCCGGCCCCCGGGGATTTCTCCGCAAAGTTGTTGCGTGGATAGCGTTCTACAAAAATGCTCCGGGTTTTGTTACAAAACCGGTCGATCGCTCTGCCGCCGGCATGCCTTGGAAGGAAATTGCCGCCAAGTATCCCCACCAGAAGCTTCTCGATTTTAATATTGATGGGCTTCACGTCCACATCCTGCGCAGTTATATGCCGTTTTTGCCGTATCACTTCGTCCTTGCCATTAATCATCGAGAGCTTCACAACCAAACAGTCGACCGCCGGTCCCTTTTAATCATGATGAAGGCGCTTGAACGATTCGGGGTCGGAAATGTCGCGCTTGCGTTCCATGGAGGGACGGCTGTCGGAATGGGAGATAAGCCCCAACATGCCCACGGTTTTGTTTCGGACAGCACATGGATCGAAGATCAGCTGGTCAAGGAAGAGGACATATTCATTCCGGCCCAGGAAGGAGGGCCCTTTGTTGCGGAACTTTCAACGGATGAAGGAGCGTGGTTTGTCGTGAAGGGGCCCTCGTCGAGCGGTGTCGCAAAGTACGCGGCTCTGATCACGGATTTCCTGAAGTTGCTGGATACGCCCCATCTCTTGCTCATGCGGGCGCCTTTTAAAAACCGGCCCGCGGCGATTTACATCAAACCGTATTCAAAGGTACGTCCGGATATCTTCCCGGGCAATATGGGGTTCATGGAAGCGGTCTTCAAAACGGCCATTCAGGACCCGGGATCTGAAAAAGAGCTTACTGAAGAGGAAATGCTCCATGGCCTGCGCACAGCTTCGGCTTCCCCGGAAGCGTTCAAAGTTTATAAAAGTGGTCTTAGCCGGTATTTCGACACCCGTCCTGGGCAGCAGGAAGAAGTGATCCGGTCGGCGAAGGCCGAACTCGAACCCTTTTTGCCCCAATTGCCCATGAGCGCCGCGAAGGAAATTCGTTCCGAAGTCCGACGGAGGAGTGGCGAGGAGATCTTTCGAAAATTTTTCTTGGAAAACGATTTTTATACCAGCGGCATCGCATGGCCCGCCGCAGAAACCGCATCTTGGATCTATGCCAAGATCGAACGGATCGTGCACGGGAACGGGGGGGATTTCAGGGCGATTCTGGATAAGGATCATCGGCAGATCGCGGATGTCGAAGAGGTTTTTTATGAGGATGCTTCGGTCAGCCGCGAAAAACATCACTCAAAACGATCTGAGACAAGAGAGGTTGTTTTCGAAAGCCGTTCGATGAGGCCGGCGCCCACCCTCCAGGACACCCAGGCGGACCTCGAAGGATTGATAGGTGAAATGTTAACGGACTTCATGGACCGCGTGGGGTTGAAATGGGCAACTGAACCGATCGATCATATCATCGGCCTAGGAGCTCAAGAAGTGCTTGGAAGGCATCCGGAATGGACTTGGGGGAGGATTGTCCATGATTTGAAAAGCTGGGAACCTCATGAGCTTCTCGCGGAAGCGCTCAAGAACGGACTGGCAGCTTACGGCCGCGGTGACCGGGAGGGGCTGGTTCATCTTAAGGTTTTGCAAGACGCAGATCATGTTTATCTTGAAGTTTCCGATGACGGCATCGGCATTGCCTCTCTCGTTCCCGAGGACCTCTACGGGGAATATTTCAAGATCGTATCCAAAAGCCCCGCGCGAGAAGGATCCGGACGTTTTATCTTAAGCCGGGGCGGCATAGGTGTTCTTATGTCCCAAATCGTTACGCAAGCCCACGACGGTACCATGGAAGCGCTTTCTCCGGGTCTTGACGGTCACAAAACCACCATTCGCTTCAAATTTCCTCAACGAGCCGTCCGTCTCACCCGCCTCGGAGAGGCTGGCAAAACGCTTTCAGAACAATCTTCTGTTACTGAATTTACCGAAAAGGGCTCTTTTGAATGGATGAAATATGCGGTTCAAAACCCCGGGGAGTTTGAGGTATACGATAAAATACCACAGGATGGCCTGAAAACAGGGGATGTGGTCGTGGTCCGGACCCCCCCCATGTACCCCAGCGATCAGGAGGTGATGCATTTTGTCATCGCAGGAATCGAAGGAGAACAGCTCCGGTACGTAGGCGCCGCGAAAGGAAAGATCTTCAGAGACCCCAACCCCTCCAAGAAAGATCGTAAGAAAACTTTCGAGGACCGGTTGAGCGGTTCCCTGACATGGGATGTGACCACTTTTCGTTATCGTGATTCCAAAGAATTTCCTCTCGTGGTTTATTTAGCCAACCAGGAAAAACTTTTTAACCGTTCCGAAACGAGAAATGTTGATTTTTACGCGACGATCAATATCCCGCAAGGTCAGGAACGCTTCAAGATCGGAAAAGCCAAAATGGATCTTTTCAGCGGAGAGGCGCGCGAAGTTCCTTTCGAAGCAACGCGGCGGATGTACGGTACAGCCAAAGACCCGAAGGTGATCGGGTTCTTTCCGGCGGATGAGGAAAAGGAACACATTCATACCTCAGAAGTTCTGGAAGGGCAATTCACGGACATTCATGTGCCGGGATCGCTTGCTTTTGCCCGCTGTTATGTGCGCGGCCACCAGCTTGTCGTGGCGGAAGTCCAAAGCGATATCTATCCGTTCCTCAAAAAAGATGAGACCACGCGGACGAGGTACAAGGATTGGCGGAAAGTCATGCGCCTTGTCCTGGAAGCGTATGCCCGGACCCTTCCGGGCGTCACCGAGATCGTCAGCCCTGGGAGCGAAACCATCCTCGAACGCTGGCCGGAACGGGCCTTTCCGGGAGTCATCGCGAGGCTTCAGCATTATGGGAAGAGCGATGCCCTGACCCGGTTTTTCCGCGCGGTTCAGATCTTCGCGACCTTTTTGATGCGGCCGATGATCCCCTCGCTTTTCAAGTGGATGGGGGGCAGCCCCGCGGCGGAGCGCATGAAAAAACGGCTCTACATGAAAGCCCTGGATCCCGACTTGGCCCGCATTGTCTATGATCAGAACATGCCGGATTTCGGCTATGTCTTTACGGACCTTTCAACGAAGATCCCTTGGGAGGGAGGCCTGACGCTCAAGCGGGCTTGGGTTAAAAAACTTCAGCCCCTGGATCAAGATCTTTTAACAGGCAGATTTTTGGAACATCTCCGGATCCGCTCCGAGGTCCGGACAGAAGGCGACGAAGACAAAAAAGATCTTTCCGAAGCGCAGAAGATCGCGATCGTGAAAGGGCTTCTCGGAGTGCTTGAGAAAAAACTGGATTCTCTTATCCCGATGGCCGCCGAAGAGCCCGAGCAAGTAGCCGCGGAAGCGCAATTTCAAAAGGATAATCTGCGTCGGGTCGTGATCGGAAAATACGGCCTCGGCGGGCACCGTGAAGTTTTCACCCAATATCAGTCTCTGGTAGCCACCCTTGACAGGCTTATCTCAGTAGCGGCAACGAAATCCGTTTTTCAGTTGCAGATGGAAATTCCTGAAGCGGCGGTCGTGGTTTCGGACCCGCTCTTGGGGAAAATTGTCAATGTTAAAGCCTTGGAGTTGGATGCGCGACAACTCCGGGAGGTCGCCGCTGTTCTGGGTGAATTAGAGGCAGAAGCATTTCATGTCAAACAGCAGGACGGCGTTTTGCGAAGCGGTTCTTCCGATAAGTGGGAAAGGAATCTGACCCGGTACCCAGCCTGGATCTTTATCGACGCGCAAGGAAGGATCGCGGGAGGTATTTATGGCCGTTTGAGCGATGACCGTGAGAAAGTGGAACTTGTGAGGATCCTGACCGTGAAAGACGGTCTTCGCGGACGCGGCACATGGCTCATGGATGTCTTTTTGAGTCAGATGTTCCAGGCGGGGGTCCGGGAAGTTTTCTGGCAAGCCTTTAGTGAGGCATCCAGGGATTTCTATGATCGGTATCTGGAAAAGAGGGAACGATCCGGGGCTGTTAAGCTTGGGTATCATTTCCGGGACGATTATCAAATAACCCTTCTTAGGGATATTCTGGCGCCAGCCACCGATGAAACGGACGATTCCCATAAACAATGGACGGTTCAGGAGGTTGTGGAGTCTTTGCCTCCCCAGGCCCGGGAGCTTCTGGAAAAAGTCCGGGAAAAGGACGAAGAGATTTTAAGTCATATGGAGAGGGTCATGCGTCTTGCGGTCATGACAGCCGTAGAATTGAGGCTGCCTCATTCACTGACATTGGCCCAAGCGGCTCTCCTGCATGATATCGGGAAGCTCGAGATCCCCGAAGAGATCCTTAAAAATCCCAATCCTCTTTCAGACCCGGAATGGATCATCATGAAGACACACTCCCGAAAAGGCGCGGATCTCCTCTCCTCGATCCCCGGCCTAGAAAAAGTCCGCGAGACCGTTCTCTCTCATCACGAACGCATGGACGGCAGGGGGTATCCGCGCGGGCTGATCGGAAAAGAAATCTCGGTGGAAGCAAGGATCATTGCCGTTGCGGATTCATTCGATGCGATGACAGTAGAACGTGTTTACCGGAACGGGATCACGGCTCACAAGGCGGTGGGCGAATTTGTCAGGCATGCGGAAGAAGGACGGCTTGATATGAAAGCGGTGAAGGCCTTTGCGCACGCCTGGCACCTGGACAGTGAAAAACGGCGCCGGCGGGGAGAACCTCTTGATCCTGCGAGCCGTTCGGAAGTGCGGGCTTCGGACATTCCTGATGAGCCGTGGAAGACCGAGGCCCGGCAAAAAGCCCTCGAGGCCTCGATCGTCCGGACACGGGAACTCCTTGAAAGAACGTCTTCGGGAGCGAGAAGCCTCCTGCGCGAAGTTTTGGGGGAAAAGGCGCTTTACTGGCGCAGGCTTTTCCTGGAATCGATGACGGATCCTTCGGACAAGAATTTCGCGAGCGACGCGCGGAAAATGATCCATTGGTCCGGCGGGATCGGGATCACGGGTGAGGATCCGTCTCCCTGGTTCAACGCGCCGGAGCCGTTCCTCCCCGACATTTTCTGGAATCCTGTTCAGGCCACGGAACCCTTAACAAGGATCTTTTTTTCGCAAGCTTCCGGCACATTTTGGGAATGGCTTCAGGCCCAGGCAAAGCTCCGGAATATTTCAACGGAAGTTCTGGCGACCTTGATCCTGACGGACATCCGTTTTTTGCAATTTCTTACAGTCTGTTATTTTGCAAAAAAGTACGACCGATTCTTTCCGGGCATGCCCGTTACGATCGCGGCCAAAACAGAAAGAGCCGAAGCGACGGCGAAACATCTGCAAAGCTCGCTCCAAAAGTCACCCGACCTTTTTCAGCTTTTTCGTTCGCTCCGGACCCAGCTTCCCATCGAAAAAGAAAAGAATAACGCCGCGGAAGAGGTTTTTTACCAGCACGGGCGGGCGATCACGCTCGGCGCGGAACTGATCAAGAAGGCTTTTTCGGAGGGTGTCTACCGCTCCGGGGCTTTGGAGCTGGCCTCGACCACGGTGGGCACGGCGATCGATTTTCCGAATGTCCATGAAAATGAGATCGACGCCTTCCACCTTGAAGAGGTTTTGCGCTGGGTCAAAGCGAACCTGGACTTGAACGTTCTTTTTACGCTGCCTCCCGCGGCGCTTGCCGCAAAAAAACCAAACGTTCCCGACACGGATGTTTCGATAAACGGCCGCTCGGAAATAAGGACCCTGCTGGCCGCTGAAACGAAATTCACCGAACTGCTCGAAGTGCTCAAAAGCGTGGTTTCTGATAAAGCCAAGAGAAAAGCAAAGGCCAATGAGTTGGTTGCGGCGTTACGGAAAGGCCGGATCCATTCTTATGAGGATGTTCGTGAGGTGCTTGGACCGGATGTTTCTATCGCGAAGCTCAAGACCTTATTCGAGATCTCAGGCCTTCAATCGCGCGCGCCGCCGGCGACAAGCCGCAAGGGCTTCGTCTTAAAGGCGAGCCTGGCAGTTTCCTTGGCGGTAACGATCGCGATCGCGGCGTTCTTTGTTTTTCAAATGACCTCATCGGATACGGACCGGATCGCCCGCCGTTTCAACAGGATCGCCGCGACCGTTATGGACCCTGCCGCGCGGGAATCCATTCAAGACCTCATCAAAGAGTTCCGAGAGCATGCCAAGATCGATGAAACCCGGATCGATCCGCTTTCAATACATCCCTTTATTCGCCAGCAGGCCAACAAGGCCGGAGAGCTGAGCGGGATCCAGGTCAATAAAGATTTTGCGTTGGAGATGCCGCAGATGATCGTGAAATATGTCGTGATCCACGAAGGGACCCACCTCCGGAATGCTCATCTTCGTTATGCGACGAATCAGGGCTTTGAAGATTTTATGAAGAGGCTGAATGCCCTGCGCCCCGCGAAAGGGACCGTGGATCCCAACGAGATCCTGAAAGATCCCGAGATCCTCCGCGCAGTGTTCCGGACCTACGCGTCCCAGATCGAAGATGAAAAACTTGCCTATCAGGCCGAAGACGAAGCGATGATGGCGGATATTCGGAGCGCCGGAAGCCATGAAGCATTCGTTAAAAAGATGTTCGAGGGACTGGGAGACGGGAACGAAGACCGGAGACGGAACGGCATCGTAGTCGGCTATATGGAGGGTGTCGGGCAGCGATGGGATGCGGAAAAAGGCACGCCGTCCGAGGACGGAACGCAGGCCTACGTCCTGAAAGTTCTTCTCAATACGCCTTATCTTGAACAAGGCGTCGGGCATCTTCACTATTTGAGAAATGTTTACCTCCAGACTGTTTATGCCATGACGCAGGGGACTGCGGACGCGGGCATGATCCAGTTGACCGGCGATCTTGACCGGCCGTTCCGCGTGACGGATTACAAACGCCTCGCGGCTTGGACCTACGAACAAGCCCAAAAGCTCGGCGTTCATCCTCAAACGGAGACCCGTGTTGATCACCACGAAAAGCGTTCAGAAGTGAGAAGTGCGGGCATACCGGCCAGGTTCACCCCGCTGGCGCTTAAAAACGCCCCCAAAATGCAGACGATTGCGTGGGAAGGAAAAACTTATAACTTTGTTGCAATTTCTGTCATGTTGCAAAGCCAGGATCAGAAAAACCTCGCTTTTCTTTTGGTCGAACACATGAATCCGGAACTGCGGAAAGACTTTCTGGATATGCTTTCTCCGGAGCTCAAAAAAACAGTTCTGAATTATCTGCATTCGCCCGCTTCCGAACCGACCATGATCCTTCAGGACCGCCAATTAAGAGGAGAAGATTTCACGGCAATGTTCTTCGGAAGGGTCATTCTCGGCGTGGGGGAACACGTCGAAACAAGTCCGGTTCAATTCGAGATCGAACCGCTTGCGGACGGAAGGATCGCTTTCAGGATCTATTCCCGCGGAGACGCGGACACGTATGAAGTGGATTTCAATAAAACCTACATGGTCGCCCGGGACCACGTTCCGGAAGACAAGATCCAGGCTGCGGAGCTGTTCACGGTCGACTCCGAGTTTGTGACCTCAGGCAGGCATTTCTCATTCCGGGTCTTTCGGGATGATGAGGGGAACCTGTGGATCACCATCGAGGACTACCGCTCCACGAACGGGACCGTCCTTTCGGCAGAAATTTATCCGGCAACCGTCGCTTATGAAGGCCGCGACCAGGATATGGTCCGGTATTCGGAATTATTAAAACTAATCCTTGCTTCTCTGGGGGATCTGTTGAAAGCGGATGATAAAAAGCCTGTGAAGGACGACCCCATCCATCACTACAAGCACGCTGTCGATGAAACATGCCGCCTTTATCAGGAAAGCGCTGAATTCGGAGAACTGGAGAAGCTCAGAAAAGAAGTGATCCAGGAAGTCCTGTTCGCGAACGTGGTCGGGCAAGCGGTTGACCGCACGAATTACGCCCTTGAGGCGCTTGAGAAGCTTCTCCAGGAAGACCGGATTTCGATTTGGCTGCCCGTCCTTGAGGTTGCCGTTTCCTATCTTCCCGCAGGGAAAATGAACCCGAAATTCTTCCGGCTTCTCCAGGTCATCAGCTCCGAGAAGATCCGGCAGGCCCCGACCAAGCTCAAACGAGATGTTATGCGCATTCTTTCGGGGGTGGCGGGAAATCCAACGGAATTCAGCAACCAACCCCCGCTTGAGCATGAAATGACCAAGACCATAAGATTAGACATCATTCCGGGGCAGGATATGACCCCCAAAAACCGCTCAGAAGTTCGTACCGATTTTGTTTCAAAATGGCGGGATGCACAACGTCGAAAGATGCTCGAGAGTCCGGACCTTCGGCTTTTGAATTATTTGGTCCATCGAACAGGGTTTTCGCCGGAACAGAAAAAAGCCTATATCCGGCTTTGGGAGCTCATGTCACTTTCGGTCCCTCTCTTCGCGATCTCGAAGACGGTCCTGAGCACGCTGAGCACTGCGCTGGTCGCGACGCATCCGCTGTTCGCTTTTGTTCCTGTTTCCATATGGTTCTTCATGAGCCCATTCCTCAGGCTTGTGTTCCTGATCGCGCCTTTCACGTGGATCTATAAGCTCCGGGTCAACACGCTCTTTTGGGCGAACTTTTTCCCGGCCGGGGGAGCGTTCATTGCGGTCCCGAGCCAGCTTTTTGAGCTTGTGCGGGACGAGTACCGGAGATATCCGGGGATGTCGTTCAAGCAATTGCGGGACCTTCATCATCAGGTGATCGCCCACGTTTCGGCCATGCCGGCGGAAGGCACCCATAGTTTTTCGCGCGAAGCGCTTCTCGCCAGATCGTCCGAGCTTACTTTCAATCTTCTCGAATGGCGTTCGGCACAGCACGCTTCTGGCACTAAAGTGAAAAATCTGTTTCCGGACGATATCTCCGAACTTCTATCTGGCTCTGGCCCTCGCCCTCGCTCTGAAATGCGGGAAGGATCTCAAAGTGATTTTAGAGATGTCGTGAACGAAACGCCTTATCTTGAATGGGCGCCCGGACAAATGATCGAACAGAAACTGGCGACACTCCTTCCCGAAGGCGCGAAGGTGCTCGATCTGATGAGCGGGAAATTCTCCTATGTGCCTGCCGCATCGCAAGCGTCCGAGGTAATCGGGGTCGGCTTGAATGATAAGGAAATGGCGCTTAACAAAAAATTAACCAGCTATCGCGTTCAAGATGTGAATGAAAAGCCGGCATTCCCGGAGGAATGGAAAGGCCGTTTCGATGCCGTGGTCATGACCTCGGGCGCCGCGTATGCCGAGGATCTTCCTTCTTTGTTCCGCGCTGCCGCTGAGACCTTAAAAGAAGGCGGGACCCTTTTTGTCGCTTATAACCCGGACTATTATTCACCCGAAGCGACCGCCGTCTGGAAGGGCATGAAAGCGGATGAAAAAGCAAAAGCTGTGACCGACGCGCTTGAGGCCGCAAAGTCGTTCTCTGTTCCAAGGCACGAAAGAAAATCCTATGTCGGCAGATTCGATCTTTCCCAGGATATGGACATGATCTTTGCCGTAAAAAATATCCGTTCTGAGATAAGGACAGATGTTAAGTTGCAGAATCCGGATTATGTGTTCCTGTTCGGCCATATTGGTTTGAATTTTGACCGTTCTGTGGCTGGCGTGAGGGGAGGATTTGACATCATTGAAGGGCGCATAGAGCCCCTAAAAATGAGAAGTTTTGAAAAATGGCTGCTGGACCTTAACCGGCACAGTTCGGAATCGGAAGTGATGATGCCATCTCGAAGGATAGGCGCGGAGATTTTTCTGGCTCAAAAAAACGCAGAGGAGACCGAAAATCAGTTTTTCGAAAGAGTTCTGATAGGAGAGTCTTCGAAGATCCGAGCGAGCCTCATTGAAAACAGTGACGGGCAAAGCTTGGCTATTGAAAGTCCGTCTTTTGTTTTAATCGTGCCGGTCATGAGCGAAGCGGAGGTCAGACGAAATCAAAAGAACCCGAATGACGCATGGGACCCTTGGGCGTATCCGGATGAGGCGCAAGCCGCAGCGCAGATGCAAAAGGCCGGCGAGCTCTTCCCCGGCAAGCCGGTTTTTATGAATGGTGCGCCCATTTTTTATACAGAAGACGGTTTTATGAACGTCCGCGGGCGTTTGATGTCGAAAAATCGGGTAAGCGATAAGTTCGCCGCGCTTTTGGGAGGGATGGAACTCAAGACTGGATTCAAAACGCTCGATGTCGGAACGGGCTCGGGGATCTTTGCGGCGCTTGCGGTTCAAAAAGGCTCAGGACAGGTGACGGCGACTGATACCGATGATTTGTCGCTTGAACTCGCGAAATGGAATGTGCGCCGTCTCGGTCTTCAGGACAAAGTCCGCGTTGCCTATGGGGACCCCTTCACGGGTGAAGCCGTCGGGGTTGATGAAAAATTCGATCTTATTCTCGCGAGCTTGCCACTTCAGCATGGGGCCGCGGCCGCAAAACAGCTTACGCTCAGGTTCTTGAGGGAGCTCCCCGCGCATCTTGACCCGAATGGCAAGGCGCTTGTTTTTCTCTACCAGGGAACCATGTCACGCTATATGCGCCGTCGGACCGATCTTACCAAAATCCAGGATCCGGATTGTGAAAAGGTGTTTCAAGCCTCGCTCGCGCCGCTCGATTTCAACGCTCGCGGTGTTTCAAGTATCGCGTTCTATCATCAAGCTGACGAGGATCACATTTACACCATTTTCGAAATCGCCCGGTCAAAGACTGTTTCGGAACCAATCCGACCGGAAACAAAGGGGGTTCAACCGAAACTGCGGCAACAACTTGAAAAAATTAAAGAAGATCCTTCCGCCGGGCTGGATAGCGCAAAGATACAAGATATTTTGACGGCGATTGAGAACGGAAGCCTGAAGCTCAAGGGCGAAGATGTGGATATTATCAAGTCAGAGAATGGTATAGAAACGGTGATCGGGGCGATTGACCGGAACATCGCGCACCGGTACGGATTGATGCACCGGGTTCCGACCACATTTATTATGACCCCCGAAGGCAAGTTCCTTCTCCAACGTCGGGCACATAATATCGCCGAGCCAATGCGGCTCTCCCTTTTTGGTGGCCATGTTCAGACAAGGCAAGGTTACAGGGATACGGTTAAACACGAGATTGTCGAAGAGCTGGGACTGCCGGAGGACTGGAAAATTGATGACAGTAAATTGCAGACGATTCGCACCGAAGGCGCTTTCGCCTCGCCAGAGTGGGACGGAAAGAACCGCGAGCGCCGTTCTCATTATGTTTATTTTGCCAGCATCGAAGAGATCCAAAAGATCCGGGCTACGGGAAAACTTTTAGAGACGAAGCTTGCCGAGTTGGGGGAAGCCGGTTTCAAACAGTGGCTTGAGGCGCAGCAGAAAGCCAAGAACGGTCTTGGTGAAGTCTGGTCCATTCATGAATACGCTTATGATGAACTGATGAGCCTCGGCCACGACCAGCTTTCCAGCGATCTCCTCGCCCCGCTTCTTCACGATCCTGCCAATCAAGACGTTCGTGATGTATTGGAACAAGCCGCAAATACCAACCGCTCAGAAGTGAGAGATGCGGAAAGATTTGCCAATTGGGAAGGGTTGAAAGCAAAGGCGGCGGGATCCGAAGTGAGCCATCTTTTGGATCCGGCTTATATTCTCCATGACTGGATGATTTTGAGCGTGGTGAATCCTTCGCTTAAGGATTACGGATTGATCTATGGCGCAGCCGGCGTGGATCTTTCGAACGCGCTTTTGAGCACGAATATGACGCGCGGGCTGTTCATTTCCGATTACTTCGGGTGGTTCAAAGACGCGTTGACCGGAGCAATTCCGATGGACCCCAGACAGATCCTGGATCCGGGGACCCGGGCACGCTGGTTGGCATCGGAATTAGCGGATCGATATCGTTATAATAAAGAAGTCTTTGGTTATTCTGTCGGAGAATGGTTAAGGGGTCCGTTGGAGCGGCTTATCGCAATGACCGTGGAATTGGACGCTTTGGGAGTTAAAAATTTTCAGATCACTTCTTACGAACAGTCACTTGGTCTCGATTTCGAATGGCAACATCCTCTAGGGAAAACCTTATCGTCTCGGACGGTTTTGTTCGTGGATGCCGATATCACACGGTCTTATGCTTACCGGGAACTTTTGGGATCCGGCTTCAACGGTTACTATCAACGCGCCGGTGAGGAAGTCCCCCTGGATTACGCGCAGAACCCAGGATTTATTTTAGAACTCCAGGATGCGCTTCCGCAAGGCGGCTATTTTATTACCGATGATCATGCCTACTATCATGTCCCCGGCACGCCGCGCGAACTCGCGTTTACAGACCGGGGGAGTAGTTTCCCGGGAGGGCTCCCGCAATTAAGCATTCCACATTATAAAGAACTTACTCAGGCCATCCTGAAATTGCGAGGAGGCGGTATTTTGAGCGATGCTCCCGCGCATCGATATGGCTGGGATGTTCGCATCCGGAAAAATGAGAAAGATGAAGCGAAGAGGTCCGAGATACGGACATCGAAGTTCCAGAAAGTAGAGCCCCAAATAGAGGCCTTTGATCCCGACAAGATCAAGGTTGTCTTGAGCGTGAGCGGCGCGGACGAAACAGATCCGACAAAACAATGGTTCAAAGCTGACGGCGTGAGCCGGCTTTTCCGGGACAGGGTCCATGGGCCGCTTTATGTGGACCGCGAGGGAAAACCCTACGGGTCTCATGATCCCCGGGTCGAGGCGTTCAAGAAGACTGTTTCTCAATTCATTGAAACCTATGAAGTCACACATTCCGATGAGAAAGTCGAGCTTGTGCTTCCGAACGGAAATCTCGGGATCAATGACTGGTTTGTCGGCGTGGCGGATGGAAAAGTATATTCTTCGGCACGCGACCCGAAAGCGGGCCGCGTCTATGACATGCTGGTCACAGGGGAGGATGGTTCGCTCTCCGTCATGAGTCTCCAGCTCATGAAGCCGGATGGCACCCGCGGTATTTTTGATGAACGGGGAGATCCCGTGACGGGCATTCGCTATGCGGTCTATGGGCAGCGGATCGTAAAAAACGGTAAAGACAATCTCAAGAATCTTCATGAACAATTCGATGATCTTCGCCATATTTTCCGGCTACCGTTTTTCCGTATGGTACGGGACGGAGTCGAACAGAATATCGAACTTGGGTTCAGCGATGATCTGGGGGAGCTTTATCGAGACCCCGAACTTATCAAGTTGGCGCTCATGGGACAGCCGATCGTTCTTTCGCTCGAACCGTTATTGAAAAAAGGGTTAACGGTTGAGGCGATCCGTCAGAAATATCTGGAATGGGAATACAAAGATTTTGATGCGCGAAGAGACAAAGAGAAAGAAAAACTCGACGAAGGGGAGTTTCGGATCATCAACGGTCGCGAAATCGAGATTCGTTTGATCGCTGCATATTACCCCCACAGCTTTATCGGTCTGGCAGAAGATCCGCGCGGAAAGAAACAACTATTGGTCGGGAACACCCTTGCGGGCGATTCCAAATTCATCGGCGCATATCTGCCGGAGGTAATTCAGCAGTTCATTGCCAGAGGGGCAAAAGATGTGTTCCTGTGGGCGAATGGCAAAGACCTTGCGGGCACTCGCAATTCCCGCGGCACCGGTCTCGAGGCCATCCTCCTCACGAAAAAGCGTTCCGAGGCTCGGAACAAAGATATCGTGCCGGAAGAGGTTATGGCCAAGGTAACGGATGTTTGGGAGAAAGTGGATCAACTCAACCTTCGAAACAAACCTGTTCCGCTCGATGTGAAGAGTGTTCAAACCGGGAAAGAAGGATTTGTATTCATCGGCGATAGTACGGAGTTTGAAAAAGCGGTGGTCGCATGGGCCGGGCTGATCGACGGAACTGAAGAGGGATATCAGTGGATGGGGAAGGCGACGGAGAATCTTCGCAAGAGGGGCTATGGAAAAAATTATTCATTCATTCGAAATGCGAGAATGGCGGCTAACTACCTCGGAGAAAATGTAGATTGGTATGCCCATCAGCAGGGTGCTCTTGTGGTGGATTATGATGATGCCACCGGTACCGGATACGTGGCCGCTATCGATCGCGGCGAAGGATTTCCTATCAACACGAAGGGTGAATTGGATATAGCCTTGGTCCATGGCGGTTTCCTGGCGCAGAAATCTGAGGGGGGTGGCGACGGGATCGCGATGGGTCGCGTCATCAAGGAAGGCGATGTCACGATCATTTCTCATGGGCAGGTGGCGGAGATCCGAAAAGGAGAAACGGCCGCAAGGAAAGTGATTCCCCGGCCCTATGACGGGAAGCGAGCCCAGGATATTGCCAAGTTCAAAGGATCGGCGGTGATCGTCCGGTTTACGGCGGAACGGTCGGAAATGCGCGAGGCCGGATCCTCAAACGATGAAGCAGCGAAGACCGATCTTGAAGCGGCCCAGCGCCAGTTTAAATGGTGGTCCAAAAAGATCCCGGCATGGACGGAGGGAGAAAAAGCAAAGATCCCGCAGGTCCTTAAAGCGCTTCATGAAGCAGGATTCAGTCTGCGGGGAGGAACGGTCCAACTGGAAATCAGTGAAGCGGGCGCCCGGGTCGTTTTCGGGGTGTTGGGAACGCCGCGGACTCCATCGTCGGTCTACAACAAGGCCCTTCAGGTCTATAAAGATCGCGGTGGATGGGACGCGGCTTTGCGTGAAGCGGGTCTGGACCCCGAGTCGATCAAGCGCGAGCCCGGATTCATTGAGCTTCGTAATATGAAGAACGGACAAGAAAGAAAATGGCCGGCAGCTGAGCCGCGGCTTGAATCTAAGGGTCGTTCGGAAGCGCGTGACATCGATTTCATGAAAACCGCGCAAGAATTAAAGGCCTTATTAGACGCCAGGTTCAATGCGGCAACGAATCGGGAGATGATCACTCAGTATCTTAAAATTTATTCCTACACAACGCGTCCTGTCGTGTCGAGCTTGAAAGGTCTTCTCGATCACGGGCTTCCGGAACCCCTGGCGGAATTTTTTGTCTCACGCAATATCTGGGACAAAACCGATCAAAGCAATGTTCTTGAGGCTCTCAACGGTGTTTATGCCGCCCAGCAGACCCCTCCCGATTCTCGGAACCGGGCGGAGATGCGGCATGAAGACCTGGAGTTAGCGGGCCGGTGGATGAAGGGTTCCAAGGAAGCAGCGAAGGAGCTTCTAGAAAAGGGTTATTGGGTGAGCGGTTTTTCAGAGCTTAACCGCGGGACGCGTTTGAGCGATCTGTTGGAAGAGACAGGTTTTTCGACGACACCGGCGCCGGTCTATTTCCGGATGCTTGGTGAGGAGAAGGTTTCGACCGATGAAGAGTTGATGGGGCAGGTGCTTAACGAGTTCCAGATCAATCGTGTTCATGCGGGAAATCAGGCCCAAAGCGTGATCGTCGCCCGCTCGATCGAAGACCGGGGGCGCAAAGGGATCGAGATCCTTTCTTTGGATAATGGGGAAGGGATCCCCTCCGTTCTTTGGGCCGTGGAGCCCGGAAATTCAATGACCGGAAGCACCCACCGAGGCAAAGGACTTCCTTATATTCTTTCAGCGGTCCGGTCGGAGCCGCATAGTTTTGCTGAAATTCATACGGTTCTCCCTTCGGGTTCCTCGGAAGCGTATCGTTTCTTGCCGCATGTTTTTGAGCCGCAGCCGATCCCATGTGTTTTAAGCGAACACGGAACTTTGGTTCGCATCGTGCGGTTTGCCGTCGGCGGCCGCTCTGAAGTGAGGGTGGATGGAAATTCCGATGCCTATCAAAGTTCGGCTGACTTTTTGACCCGATACACGGTCCAGCAAGACGGCCTTTCTTACTCCGTCTGGAACGTGATCGAAAAGGAAACTCCTTCGGCGGCCTATGCTCTGAAAAAGATCCTCGAGGCGCGGCGCTGGATGGATGAGTCCGGGAAAAAAGACAGGCCGCTTGTCATTTGGCAGAACATGAGCCTGGGGCAGTTTTTCCCTTACTTCAGCGAGGCCGTCAAGACGGAGCTCGGGGTGCTGGAGCTGTCCGGGGATCCCTCTCGGTGGAACACGCAGGCCGCTCAATGGCAGCCGGGTAAAACCCGCTTCATCCTGATCAAGCAGAAAACAGCATCCAGTTTTCCGGGAGAAAACAGGGAATATGAGAATTATGAGGAAGAAGCTTGGGACCCTTCGGTCGATATGTGGGGGGCGAAAGAGGCCGCCAGGATCGCGAAGGACTTGAAGGCTCCTCTCGTGATGGTGGATCACAGCCGGAAAGAATTTTCGAACGCGCAAGAGTTGTGGGCTGATCAGGCGCGCCGTGAAGGGGCCGCTCCGATCCGGATCCGCGCCGGGGCAGACGCCGATGAGACCGCTGTCAGGAACGCGATTGAGAGCGATGGCGCTCTTCTGTTGCTCAATGCGAATGCCCACCCCGAAAAACAGGGGTCCCTCTTTGACGACAGCAAGATCTTCTCAGAGGAAGGGCGGAACCTTCAGGTGGTCGTCGGCGGACAAAGGACGAGTTTTTATGACGCGTTCACGGAGGCCTACGCGAAGGCCGCGATCGAAGCCGTCCGGAAATCTGAAGCGCGTGAGCTGGAACTTACAGGAAAAACACCGAAAGACAAATCTGATCGGTCTGAAGTTCGCTCGAGCGGAACCGGCCCCAAAGAATATGAACCGGTTCAATCTTCGGGTCTTAATGAAAAACGGTCCGTGCGGACAGCGATCGAAAACCTGCGCGGAAAATTCACGGTCATGACGGACCTGGCGGATGTAGCGTATTTTACGGACGCCCAGCTACAGGAATTCGAAACCATGGCGATCCTGCAGCCGAACGTAAAATTCGTTTTTTATGGAAATCAAAGCCAGCCTTTTTCTGCGAAGGGCGCGGTGGATCGTTTGACCCGGCTTCAGCGCCAACTAGGCGCCGGGCGCATTGTGATCACGGAGGTTGCTCCGGAAGATATGCCGGTCGGGAAAGATGAAAAGATCATCCGCATTTCAAAACGCAGCGTCCCGCGTTCTGCTTTAAACAAAAAGATCTTTGATTTCCGTTATATCGCGGAAGAAACGGGGTTGGTACCGATGGCGCTTCTTTACGCGGACCAGCACGAGAAACCCTCCGAAAAGGGCGTCATGGACCTTTCCATGGCGAGCGCGATGCTGCGCGTGGCTCTCCAGGAATTTCAGAACAGCATCGTCTTTGCTCGAGCGGCATAGCCGCCAGGGGAACGTGGAACGGGGAACGCCCTACCCGTTTGTCATTTCCCGGGGAGAAATTTTCTGCTATAGTGCCTCGTTTCAAAAATAAAAAGAGCTTTAAAATTATAAAGATTATTTTTCGTTAACCGTTTCCCGTTCAACGCGAGCATAGTGAGCCATGGGTTTCAAATGCGGTATTGTCGGCCTCCCGAATGTCGGAAAATCGACCATCTTTAACGCGATCGCCAAGGCGCACGCTGCGGCTTCGAACTATCCTTTCTGCACGATCGAGCCCAATGTCGGCATGGTCCCGGTGCCGGACCCTCGCCTTTGGGAACTGAGCAAACTTTATAATCCCCAGAAGACCACCCCGACCACGGTCGAATTCTATGATATCGCGGGACTTGTCGCCGGCGCGTCCAAGGGGGAAGGCCTGGGGAACCAATTTCTTGGGCACATCAAAGAAGTCGAAGCGATCCTTCACGTGGTGCGCTGCTTCGAAGACCCGAACATCGTCCATGTTTCCGGCTCGATCGATCCGGAACGCGATATCAGCGTGATCGATACGGAACTTTGCCTGAAAGATCTCGATACGATCAACGCCCGCTATGACAAGACCGAAAAACTTGCGCGCTCCGGCGACAAGGAAGCTAAGGAAAAAATGCCCGTTTACGAGCGGGTGAAAAAGGCGCTGGAGGCTGGAACGACTCTCCGCGGGATCGGGCTGAATGAAGAAGAAAAAAAGCTCGTGAAAGACATGGCCTTTCTTACCTTAAAGCCCACGCTTTACTGCGCGAATGTTGCCGAGAAAGATCTTCCTGGCGGCGGAAAATATGTCGATCTTGTGCGTCAGCACGCGGCAAAAGAAGGCGCCGAGGTTGTCGTGATTTCCGGGAAAGTCGAATCCGAACTGATCGATCTTTCAGAAGAAGACCAGCAGGTTTTCCTGAAAGACCTCGGCCTTGAAGAACCGGGACTGAACTCCTTGATCCGCGCCGGCTATAAAACCCTCCAGCTCATTACCTATTTTACGGCGGGAGAAAAAGAAGTGCGTGCGTGGACCGTCCGCAAAGGTTCCAAGGCCCCGCAGGCCGCGGGTGTGATCCATTCCGATTTTGAACGCGGGTTCATCCGGGCCGAGGTTATGCGCTATGAAGATCTCGTCAAATACGGCTCCCAGCCGGCGGTCAAAGAAAAAGGCCTCCTCCGCGTCGAGGGCAAGGAATACGAGACCCAGGACGGCGATGTGATGCTCTTTCGATTTAGTGTCTAAATCGAAAGAGCGGGGAACGTTCCTCGGGGAACGGCAAACGACCGTTTAGCGCCGTGGTTTAAAAATTTCACGTTCCCCGTTCCCCGTTTCCCATTCCCCGTATATAATACCCCCACTATGAAAAACCCTTTTTACTCCATCTACCGCGACTTTAAGGCCTGCTTTGAACGGGATCCGGCCGCCCGGACGCCTTTCGGGGCCCTTGAGGTCCTGTTCCTCTATTCAGGGCTTCACGCAGTCCTTGTGTATCGGTTCGCGCATATCCTTTACAGGCTGCGCATACCTTTTATTCCGCGCCTGCTTTCGCAGGTCGCACGGTTTTTGACCGGCGTGGAGATCCATCCTGGCGCCAAGATCGCTCCGGGGTTCTTTATCGATCACGGCATGGGCGTTGTGATCGGCGAGACGACTGAGATCGGAGAAAATGTGACGATCTATCAGGGCGTGACGCTTGGAGGGACAGGGAAAGAACGCGGCAAACGTCATCCGACACTCGGCCACAATGTCGTGGTCGGCGTGGGCGCCAAAGTGCTCGGGAATATCAAGATCGGCGACCATGTGAAGATCGGCGGCGGTTCGGTCGTGATCCATTCGGTGCCGGACCACTGCACGGTGGTCGGTGTGCCGGCCGAGATCGTCCGGATCGACGGTAAAAAACCCGAAGAGATCGACCTGGACCACGGAGATCTTCCGGATCCCGTGAAAGAGCTCAAGAACCGCGTCCGTGAACTTCAAAAAGAAGTGGAGTCCCTGGAAGCGCAGCACAAAGGTCAGGCGCACAAGAAACCTACCCAGAACGAACCAAAATGAAGGCTCTCGCGAAAGCCAAGATCTATTCCGACGGGGGCGCCCGCGGCAATCCGGGGCCCGCGGCCATCGGCGTCCTGATCTGTGATGAAAAAGACCAGAAACTGACCGATCACGGGGAAACTATCGGGGACACCACCAACAATGTCGCGGAATACACCGCGGTGGTCCGCGGCCTGATGCTGGCTTCAGAGCTCGGGATCTCCGAGGCGGATTATTTCCTGGACAGCGAACTCGTTGCCCGCCAGCTCTCGGGGATTTACAGGCTCAAGGCTGAGCACCTTAAGCCGTTCTTTACACAAGTCAAAGACCTTGAGAAAAAGTTCAAACGGATTTCTTATTTTCATGTGCCACGCGAACATCCGAAGATCAAGCATGTTGACCGGCTCGTGAATCTGGCGCTGGATCACGAAGGCCATTAAAAGAGATAAACGGGAAAGCAAGGTATGGCTATAGCGTTGATCGGGATTTTAGGGGGTTTTTTGGGAGGCTTATTCGGAGTCGGAGGCGGGACCATCTTTGTGCCCTTGCTGATGCTCCTGAAAGGCTTTGATGTCCATCGGGCGATCGGGACGTCCCTTCTGATCATTATTTTTACGGCGCTTTCCGGGGCGATCTTTCACGGGAAGGCCGGCATGGTGGATTGGAAGGCTGCGGCCATTTTGGGCCTGTTCAGCATCCTGGGTGTCTGGCTTGGGACCAAATTATCGCTTAAATTGGACGCGGTCTTACTCCAGCGTTCTTTTGCCATTTTTTTGGTTCTGGTCGCGATCAAGATCTTTTTTTTCAAGCAATCCTAATCCTTTTAAGGAGGTATCATGAAAGTTTCATTTGCGGGTTTGACAAAATCAGCGCCCAAAGCGGATCTTTTTGTTTTCGGGCTCTTTAAAGGCGAGAAGGATCTTAAGGCGCTTAAAAAGATCGATCCCGCGTTCGCGCGGGCCGCCGAAACAGCCTTAACCCGGAAACGCTTCGAAGGAAAATGCGGCGAAACGTTCAGTTCGTACCAGGCCGCCTATCGCCAGGCGCCGGAAATGATGCTCCTGGGGTTGGGCGAGAAAAAAGATTACAAAAGTGAATCCCTGCGGAAGGCCGTGGGCGCGCTGATCGCCGCCGCGAACGCCCGGAAAGCCGCCAAGGTCCGGGTACTTGTCGATTCTTTCGTGCAAGGGGCTCTTCCCGCCGGAGAGATCGTTCGGCTCATGACGGAAGCGTCTTATCTCGCGTCTTATCGTTTTACGCCGTACAAGACCCAGAAAAAGGATGATCCGGCGAAAGCTCCGGAATCCGTGGAGCTTGTGACCCAAGCGAAGGACCTGATCCCTCTGGCCCGACCCATTATGACGCGGGCGGAAAAGATCGCGAAGGCCGTGAATTTCGCGCGCGATCTTAATAATGAACCGGGTAATGTGATGAACGCGCCGCGGCTCGTGGAGGAATCCAAAAAACTTGCTCACGAAAAAGGGCTGCAGTGTAAGGTGCTTGGGCTCGCGGAACTTAAAAAGTTCGGCATGAACGGGATCCTGGCGGTGAATGCGGGTGCCGTGACCCCGGCCGCGCTGATCGCTTTCGAGCACGGAGAAGCCTACAAGAAGAACGGAACGGTATGCGTTGTGGGAAAAGGCGTGACATTCGACACCGGCGGCATTTCGATCAAGCCTTCCAAAGGTATGGAGGAGATGAAATATGATAAATCGGGCGCGATCGCGGTCATCGCGACGATGGGGCTTGTAGCGGACCTGAAACTGCCGGTGCACATCGTGGGGCTGGCGCCGTGCGTTGAGAACACGGTGGCCAATGATCCCCAGCGTCCCGGCGATATTATCCGCATGTATAACGGAAAAACCGTTGAAGTGATCAATACTGATGCCGAGGGACGGTTGATCCTGGCGGACGCTCTTTCCTATTGCGCTAAATTCAATCCCACAGCGATCATCGATATGGCGACCCTCACCGGCATGTGTCATCACACGTTCGGGGATAAGACCTGCGGGATGCTCGGGACGGATCCGAAGCTCATGGATGCCATCCAGGAAGCGGGGGATAAGGTCGGGGAACGGTGTTGGCCGCTGCCCCTGTGGGAAGATTACGGGGACTGTATCAAGTCCCACCATTCCGACCTTAAAAATACCGGGGACGGTTACGCTGGGACCATTACGGCGGCGATGTTCCTGAAAGAATTCGTTCCCGAAAAAACGCCGTGGGTCCATCTGGATATTGCCGGCGTGGCCAACTGCACCTCAAACCGGTTCGATTGTCCCAAGGGCGCGACCGGATACGGAGTTCGGCTCTTGACCGAAGTTCTCTCGAGCTGGGGTCCGGAAAGCGTTTCGAAGTCATAAAGATTTCTCCGAAAAAGCCGTTAGACTTAAAGCAGGAAAAGCAGCTAATTTAAGGAGAATCGTTATGAAAAAGAAACTTTCTATCCTTATCGCATTTTTAATGATCTTCGCGTCCTTATCTCCCGCGGCTTTTGCGGTGGGCGGCAAAGAATTCGGCGCGTCCCTGCTTTTACCGACCACAGGGCAGGCCATGAATAACGAGATCGGGGCGACCAAGACCAAGATCATGGCAGGCATCGAAGTCGCCGCCGTCACCACCACGATCCTTCTCGCAACGCTCACCAGCGGCGGTCTTTTCTGGGTGGGTCTCGGGCCCTTGATCGCCAACCACGCGTGGAGCGCGACGGATGCTTTCAAAACAGCGCGGAGCAACCAGAACAACAACGACCCGTATATTCAGCAGCAACTTTCATCCGCTCAAAGGACCCTGGACGTGTCCCGTCAGAATCGTTTCGAACGGGAATCCGATATTCGCCAGAGGATCTTGAGAGCCGGCGAGCAATAGTTTTTAGAGATCGCTCTTTGATTTTCTGATATTGCGAAAGGCCTGATCCCCGCGATCAGGCCTTTTTTTCTATGCCGTTATTTCATAATTTTAATAGAGAACGGCGTGGCGCCGCATTCCCGAGATCTTAATTTTCATGCGGCGTTAATCCCGAGGTACTCATGAAAGATAATCAAAAACGGCTCATCGCTTCGCAGCTCCGCATGGCGACCGAAGCCTGGCAGGGCGTCTCGAAAGACCCCATGCCCTCCGACCGATGGCTCGCGCGTTATTTTTATCAGAATCGAAGAAAGATCGGTTCCCGAGACCGGAAATTCCTTTCCGAAACCCTTTACGCGATCTTCCGGCACAAAAGCTTTCTGGAGGCTTGGGTCGAAAAAGCGAAGCCGCGTCCGATCATGAGCGATCTTGAAAAAGCGGAATGCCTTTGTCTTTATGCCGCGGTGAAAGAAGGGTTTGTCACAAAAGAGGATTTCCGGGAGGTCTTTCAGCAAAGCGAGAAGGTCTATAACGCCTTGAGGGAACATCTCTTGCCGGAGGAGAGCGGCCCAAAGTCCAAGGAAGAAATGATCGCCCGGCTCTATTCGTTCCCGCTATGGCTCGTTGAGCGCTGGGTCAAAACGTTCGGCGTGGCCGAGGCTGAGCGCTTGATCGCTTTTTTCCAGGAAAGGCCGCTTTTGGTGCTTCGGGCGAATACGCTCAAGATCAGCCGCAAAAAACTTGTGGATATGTTCCGCCGGCTCGGCGTGGAAGCGAATCAAACCACCAAATCTTATTTCGGCCTAATCCTCCAGGAGCGGCGCAACGTATTTGATACTCCGGCTTTCCGGGACGGCTGGTTCGAGGTCCAGGACGAAGGCAGCCAGATGGTTTGTCAGAAAATGGACCCCCAGCCGGGGGAGAGCATTTGGGATGTCTGCGCGGGAGGAGGCGGGAAGAGCCTTCTTTTGGCGGCCATGATGGAGAACAAGGGGCGCATTGTGGCGACCGACCTGCGCTCTTATAAGCTCGAGGAACTTAAGAAAAGAGCCAAGCGCGCGGGGGTCTTCAATATTTTTCCCGCGGAACTGGACCGCATGGCGGACCTCAAACTCGCCCAGCGGGGGTTTGACCGGATCCTGGTGGACGCGCCGTGTTCCGGGACCGGGACGCTTGGGCGGAATCCGGACGCGAAATGGAAGCTCACGCCCTCGTGGTTCGAGACGCTTCCCCGGGAGCAGCTGGCGATCCTGGAAAAAGCTTTGCCATATCTTGCGAAAAACGGCAAACTGTACTACGCCACCTGTTCGGTGGAAGCGGCCGAGAACGAAGAGGTGGCCGCGAAATTTTTGGCCGCGCATCCCGAACTCGAAGCCGTTCCGTGCGGGGAAGGAGGGGAGCCCTTCTTCAAATTGTGGCCGCCCGAGACGGGGACGGATGGTTTCTTTCTTGCGGCGTTCAAGAAAAATAAATAAAAGCGGAGAAAAGAACATGAAAAAAATGACGGCTTGGATACTCGTGGGCTTTTTATTGCTGGGGGCAGGCGCTCTTTACGCGGAAGAAGCCGCTAAAAAAGAGAACACCTTCAAAGAGATCGCTTCCATCCAGGGGCGCGGTGCGATGAATATCCTGACATCGCCGGGGGAGTTAGCGTCGGCTTATAACTTTGAGCGCAAGGACCATCCGAAAGCTTGGCCTGTGACCTATATCCCGCGCTTCTTCACGAACTTGACGACCCGTGTCGCGTCGGGAGTGAACGATATCGCCGTACTGCCTTTCGTGGCGCCTTTTAAGGGCGAAACCGAGCCCATCACGCGTCATTTTGATCTTCCCGATTACGTCTGGGAAAAAGAATAAAGAATCGTTCATTTTTCTCAGGTCTCCGAAAATTCCGATGAAGAAAGAAAATATCCAGGTCATCCTTGTCTCTCCCGAGAACCCCGATAATATCGGGGCTGCCGCCCGCGCGATCATGAATATGGGGTTCCGGGGGCTGCGCCTCGTACAGCCTCCTAAAGCCTGGCGCGTGAAGTCGAAGAAAATGGCCATGTCCGCGACGGACATTCTCAAAGAAGCGAAAGTTTACCCTTCGACGGAAGACGCGATACGCGATCTGGGGCTTGTGATCGGGACGACGCGGCGTTCCGGAGGCCATCGTGGGGCTTTTCTTTCTTTTGACAAAGCGATCGCGAAGGTTCGCGGGGTTTCACGTCAACAGAAAGTGGGGATCGTTTTCGGACGGGAGTCCAAGGGGCTGTCGAATGAGGAGAGCGCGCTGTGTGACCATCTTGTGATGATCCCGACGGGGGCCGCCTATCCATCACTGAACCTTGCCCAAGCGGTGATGGTCATGCTTTTCGCTCTCGCGTGGCGGCGTGATCCGGCTGGCCCGCGTACGAAGGAAAGAACCCTGAACAAAAAAGAGATCGAGGTTACGGTCCGGCACTTTGAAGAAGCGCTTCGGGCGCTTGGATACAAAGAGGGCGGGGCGAACCTTCTGCCGCGGATCCTTCATACCTTTCGGGGGCTTATCAAGCGCTCCGGCCTTCTGGCGCCTGAGGCGCAGATGATCAAAGGGCTTTCGCGAACGATACGAGAAAAGGTTTTGAATTCCTGAAAGCACCCCGATAGAATAGAAAAAAAGGAGTCGTTTATTTATGGATGAACAGACACTTAAGCAGGAATTATTGAAATCGATCCAGGAGAAGGCGGTGGTGCGCGGGGAGCGCAAACTGGCCTCCGGAAAGATCTCGCAATACTACATCGACGGGAAGCAGGTCACGCTGGACGCCCAAGGGCTGTTCTACGCGGCTAAAGTGATCCTTCATATGGCCCAGGCAGCTGGCGCCGATGCGGTCGGAGGGCCCACGCTGGGCGCGGACCCGCTTGCGGCGGCAGTTTCCGTCCTGAGTTCCCAAAGCGGCAAGCCTCTCAAAGCATTCATTGTCCGCAAAGAGGCCAAAGATCACGGCATGCAGAAAATGATCGAAGGTCCGGCCCTTCAACCCGGTGACAAAGTGGTGATGCTCGAGGATGTGATCACGACCGGGGGATCCGTCTTGAAAGCGATCAAAGAAGTCGAAGCTCTCGGAGCGAAGGTGATCAAAACGATTTGCCTGGTGGATCGCAACGAAGGGGCTTCTGAAACTCTCGCCAATTACAATTACGCGCCTATCTTTACGCTTCGCGATCTGGGGTTGTAAGGCCTCGGCGTTTTAATCCCCGGACATAAAAAAAGCGCAAGACCGATATTCGGCCTTGCGCTTTTTTACTATATCCCTGCGAACGCTTATTTCTTTACGTAATCGTAAGCGTTGTGCTTTTTGACGAGCTTCTTGACCGGAGCGGGTTCGGTTTCGGTCACCGTCACGATCGGCGCTGCCTCGGTCACAGCGGGAGAGGGCTGGAAAGACATCGGAGCCTGGTAAACAGGCTGCGCGACTTCGTCAGAAGCCTCGATCAAACAATTATCATAGGAACGGTTTACTGGAAAACCGTTGAATCCGGGGACCCAGAAAAGACCCGCATCCACAATACCCGAGCTGGCGCGGAGTGCCGTGCAGCCAAGACCGCCGGCCATGCCCGTCAAGGTGCCGATAAGAGCGGGACCTTCTTTGGAGCGGTTCACGGTTTGAACAAAGATATCCACGGGGCTTGTCGCAACATTGAGAAGACCGCGGCCTAACATCGCGCCGGCTTTTTCTTTATAGACTTCGGAATCCGCCATTTCCCACATGTCTTTCGCGAAGCCCATCGGGACGAGCAGGAACGCGCAGACCAGAAGAGCCAACAATATCTTTGCCTTGTTCATGAACAACCTCCCTTTTAATGAATGTTTGAAGATGACGAATGATCGGATATCCGGAAAAATCCGGACAGGGACAGATAATACAATGAATAAAAATAACACGCAATAATATTTTTATTTTCCCGCAGCGTTTTTTGTAAGCGCTTAAAAGGCAATAAGTTACATAAACAGCCCGAAATGCTAAAAACTAGCAACTATTGACAATTTATAGTATGTAGGATAAGTTATGTTGTAGTATGTAGCTATAATAGATTCAAAAATAGCAATAATGGACAAGGAGAACTAGCATGGAACAGGCAAAAGAGCAGGGCCAGGAATTCCAGTATCCCAGGCGGGAAAGAACCCAGATCATGACGCCCAAGGAAGCGGCGAAGTATCTCGGGTTCCATCTCGTGACGATCTATCGGCTACTGAAGAAAGGTGAAGTTCCGGCAACGAAGATCGGGGGACAGTGGCGTTTTAAAAAAGACGTCCTGGACGCCTGGTTGACCGATCGGATGAATCAATAAGAGATCCCCGGGTTTGCGGCGGTTATCCTTGCGATAACGGTTTCAGGTGAGTCGGGACCCGGGTCTCTAAAATATCGCGCTTCTGGTGGGCCTGCCGTCAGGCAGAGAAAAGGGGCGCGAAAACCCCACTTGGTTTCACCAGCGCCTGAGCGATTTTCCTGTGCGGGGACGGAAAAGCGATGCGGGCCAGATTTCCGATCGAAAACCATCTTCCTGAGCGATGTTTCCACGCGGTTTTGTTGGGCGCCACGCCGAACACCTTCAATGTGATCCTGTATTTTGTGAATCCATGCTGAACCTTCATTTTGAGCGCCGGTTTCCATCCTAAAGACCCTAATTCGTCGAACATGTCCCCTTCACTTTTCCAAAAAGGGAACATCCAAAGTCCTCCCCAGCGGCCGTGTTCCGGTTGTTTTTCGAGCCAGATCTTTCCCCGGGGACCGACCAGGACCAAAGCTGCCATATGGAGCTTCTCGTACTTTTCTTTCCTCGAGCGGACCGGATATGAAAGTTCGCGCTCCTTTTGGCGAGCCCGGCAATTTTTCCTGACCGGGCATTGAGAACAATCAGGATTCAGAGGGAAACAAACCGTTGCGCCCAGCTCCATCATGGCCTGATTGAAATCCCCGGAGTTTTTCGCTGGAAGGAGCGCGGCCGCGAGCTTCCAAAGTTTTTCCTGGGTCGAGGGCCGGTCGATACTATGGGAAATAGCAAAAATCCTTGTCAGGATCCGTATCACATTGCCGTCCAATACGGGCGTCCTTTCACCCCAGGCGATACTGGCGATCGCGCCGGCCGTGTAGCGGCCGATACCGGGAAGTTTTCTCAGCGCCTCGGCCGTTTTGGGGATTTTTCCGTGAAGTTCATGCTGGACATGACGGGCCGCCTGATGGAACATCCTGGCCCGCCTGTAATAACCCAGTCCTGCCCAGAGCTTCAATACCTTGGGTAACGGGGCCGCGGCCAGGGAGGCAAGAGAGGGGAATGTTTGGAGCCAGCGTTCGTAGTAAGGAATGACCGTCGCAACCTGGGTCTGCTGGAGCATGATCTCGGAGACCCAGATCTTGTAGGGGTTCCGGGTATGCCTCCAGGGAAGGTCTCTCTTGGACCTATGGTACCAACGGAGAAGTTGCCGGCGCAGCTTGGGGAGTGATCTCGGGTCTTCAGGCATAGGGGGGTATGATATCGGGTTCAGAGGGGGGCGGCAAGAGGCGGATCAAAGATGATAGAAAAAGATAAAGAAAAGATGTTGAGGGACGATAACTTTCAGGAACATAAGAAGTAAGTGTTATCAAAACAAAGGGAGAAAAAACGAATGAAGAAGATTATGAGTCTCGTAGTGGTTCTTTCCATGCTCCTCGCGCCTGTCGCTTTCGCGGCCAGCCCGTGGACTGAAGAAAAAACCTATGGCGACAGAGTGACCGGTAAGCTCGTGTTCGGTCTTACGAACACCCTGCTCGGCTGGATCCAGCTCTTCGCGGTTCCCAATCAGTACGCCGATGAAGGCAAGAACGTTTGGGCCGGCATTGGACAGGGCGCTGTGGAAGCGGTCGTGGATACGGTCGGTGGCGCGCTCCATTTGGTCACCTTCCCGATCCCTGCGGACCTTCCGCTCCCGAACAACGGGGTGGATATCAGCGGCGGCTCGACGAAGTAATCGAGATTTCGTCTCTCAAAAGCGCCGGGCCTCAAAACCCGGCGCTTTTTATTTTTAAACCCGCCTTTTCAGTCCAGCAGCTCATCCACCCAGTTCTTTTCCGCTTTTTTGACGGTTTTCCGGTGGTAAGTCTTCCGGGAAGGTTTCACCCGTGTCCGAGGGTTGATCGCCCAACCATGACGAAGTTTTGGCATTCCGGAGATTTTTTTCTTAGGCATTCCAGGTCCTCCTAAAAGCCGGACCGTCCCAGATCCTTGAATGGCGCAAGGGCTGCGAGCATTTCCGCGTGGATCAGGCTGTTGGTGGCGAGGTTTTGGACGCTGGAAAGCGTCAGGGGGGAACCTGAAAAGTCTGTAAGTTTGCCGCCCGCTTCCTCAGCGATCAGCATGCCGGCCGCTTTGTCCCACGGGTTGAGCTTCATTTCATAGTAACCGTCAAAACGGCCGACCGCGACATAACAAAGGTCCATGGCGGCGGATCCGGTGCGCCGGATGCACTGCACCTTGGTGAGGAAGGCCCGCAGAAGGTTCAAATAATCCTCGGGGTTCTTCTTCCGGTCATACGGAAATCCCGTGACGACCAGGGAATCCGAGAGGGTTTTAACTTTGGAGACCCGGATCCTTTCACCGTTGAGGAACGCCCCGCGTCCGCGTTCGGCGAAGAAAAGCTCGTTCCGCGTCGGATCGAGGACAGCCCCCATCTCAAGCCGCCCTTCCCGTTCAAAGGCAATTGAAACGGAGACGATGGGAAATCCGTGCGCGAAATTCGTGGTGCCATCGATCGGGTCAATGATCCAGCGGCATCCCGATCCCTCGACGGCGGGGGATTCCTCGGCCAGGATCGAATGGTCCGGAAACCGCTTCCGGATCACCCGGAGCGCGGCGGCTTCGGATGCCTTATCGATCTCGGTGACAAGGTTGAATTCGCCTTTTTTGGTGATGCGCTGGACCTTGCCGAAGTTGGCCCGAACGACCGTTCCGGCCTTGCGGATGGCTTCCAAGAGCGTTCTTTTAATTTCAGCATTCTTCATATAAAATACGGTTCCCTCAATGGGTCCTTTTGACGGCGAGAAAGCATTCTATCTGAACAGCTCATCGGCTTCAACTCATTGAACAAACAACGTTAATATCAAGGAGTTCCAATGAAATCTTATCGTGTCACTTTGATCCCCGGCGACGGCGTCGGGCCCGAACTAGCCGAAGCGACGAAGGCATGCCTGGAAGCTACGGGAGTGAAATTCGACTGGGATATTCAGACCGCGGGCCTGGATGTCATGGAGGCCGAAGGGACGCCGCTTCCGGACCGCGTGGTTGAATCCATCCGCAAGAACAAGATCGCCATCAAGGCGCCTATCACCACGCCGGTCGGGACCGGATTCCGCTCGGTGAATGTGGCGCTCCGCAAAGAACTCGATCTTTACGCCTGTCTCAGGCCCTGTAAGTCCTACGAAGGGGTCCGCTCCCGCTACAAGAACATCGATCTCGTGGTCGTGCGCGAGAATACCGAAGACCTTTACGCCGGCATTGAATTCCAGAAGGGAACGCCCGAAGCCCTGGACCTGATCGCGCACATCGAAAAACTTTCCAAACGCAAGATCCGCACGGATTCCGGTGTAAGCATCAAGCCGATCTCGGTCGCGGGGACGGAACGCATCGTCAAATTCGCCTTTGATTACGCGCGGCAGTACAAACGCAAAAAGGTGACGGCGGTCCACAAGGCCAACATCATGAAATTCTCGGACGGGCTTTTTCTTGAGGTGGCGCGCGAAGTAGCTAAAAAATATCCGGATATCCAGTTCGAGGACCGCATCGTGGACAACATGTGCATGCAGCTTGTCCAAAAACCGGAACTTTATGACGTATTGGTGCTTCCGAACCTTTACGGCGATATTCTTTCCGATCTTTGCGCCGGCTTGGTCGGCGGGCTGGGCGTGGCTCCCGGGGCGAATATCGGGACGAACGGGGCGCTTTTTGAAGCGACCCATGGTTCCGCGCCGAAATACAAAGGGCTCAATAAGGTAAACCCCGTCGCCATGATCCTTTCAGGTGTTTTGATGCTCCAGCATCTCGGGGAGATTGACGCCGCGAAGCGCCTGGAAAAAGCGGTGGCTGATGTGATCCGTGAAGGCAAGAGCGTGACGTATGACTTGAAAGATGACCGCAATGACCCGACGGCGGTCGGGACCCGTGAGATGGGAGAAGCGATCATCAAGAAATTGCGGTAGATCAGCCGGGCAAGGGGGAAACTTATGTCGCATATCGCTTGGGATGACAAGTACAGCGTGAATATCGAGGTGATCGACCAGCAGCATAAGAAGATCATCGAGATCCTCGGAAAGCTTTTCGAAGAAATGGGAAAAAAGAAAAGCCCGGAAGCGCTGAAGGCCATCCTGGATCAGATGGTCTGGTATGCCAGCGAGCATTTCGGGACGGAAGAGATCTTTATGAAGCAGTACGGCTTTCCCGGGTATGAAGCGCACAAAAGGGAGCATGATGCCTTCCGGGCAAAGGTCACGGCGTTTGAAAAAGATTTTGCGGCGGGGAAAGCGACGCTTTCGATGGAAGTGATCAACTTTTTGCTGGGCTGGCTGGATCATCACATTCTGGAAGTGGATAAACAGTACGGCCCGTTTCTGAACGAAAAAGGGATCTGTTGATGAGCCTCTTGAACAGTTTTGGCAGCAAGGTCACGCTCCGGATCGCGGGGAAGGACTACACGATCTACCGCCTGCGCGCGCTCCAGGAGTGCGGGGTTGCCAAAGTCCTCAAGCTGCCTTATTCCATCCGCGTGCTTCTCGAGAACCTCCTTCGTAATGAGGACGGCAAGAACGTCACGCGAAAAGATATCGAGCGGCTCGCGACCTGGGACCCGAAACACAAACCGGAGCATGAGATCGCCTTCACGCCGGCCCGCGTGCTCCTGCAGGATTTTACCGGCGTTCCCGCGGTCGTAGACCTGGCGGCGATGCGCGAAGCCATGGTCAAGATGGGCGGCGATCCCAAGAAGATCAACCCGCTCCAGCCCGTGGATCTCGTGATCGATCATTCGGTTCAGACCGATTTTTCAGGGACCTCCGATGCCTTCGTCAAGAACATCGCCAAAGAATTCGAGCGCAACCGCGAGCGATATCAATTCCTCAAATGGGGCCAGCAGGCTTTTCATAATTTCAGGGTCGTGCCTCCCGCGACGGGCATCATCCACCAGGTGAACCTCGAATACCTGTCCCCTGTGATCTTCAGCCGGAAAGAAGGCGCTAAAACCTTTCTTTATCCCGACACCTTGGTTGGGACGGATTCGCACACGACCATGATCAACGGTCTGGGTGTCCTGGGTTGGGGCGTCGGCGGCATTGAAGCCGAGGCCGCGATGCTCGGCCAGCCGATCTCGATGCTGATCCCGGAAGTGGTGGGGTTCAAGTTTTACGGAAAACTCTCCGACGGCGTGACCGCGACCGATCTTGTGTTGACCGTCACGCAAATGCTCCGCAAAAAAGGCGTGGTTGGGAAATTCGTGGAATATTTCGGGCCGGGCGTGAGCGCCCTATCGCTTGCCGATCGCGCGGTCGTGTCCAACATGGCGCCCGAGTACGGCGCGACGGCGGGATTTTTCCCCGTTGACCAGGAAACGCTCAATTTCCTGAAGCTGACCGGGCGAAGCGACGAACAGATCAAACTCGCGGAAACTTATCTGAAGGAACAAGGGCTTTTCCGCGAAGGCGGGGAAGAGAAGATCGTTTATTCCGACACGCTCGAGCTCGACCTTACGACCGTGGTCCCGAGCCTTGCCGGGCCCAAGCGCCCGCAGGACCGCGTGACGCTCAAGGAAGTAAAGACCTCTTTTAAAAAGGCGCTCACGGACATGGTGAAAAAACCGGCGGATCTTGTGAAAAAAGCGCCGCTTGAGATCGAAGGGGAAAAATGCGAGCTGGAGCAGGGCGCGGTGGTGATCGCCTCGATCACAAGCTGTACGAACACCTCGAGCCCCTCCGTGATGCTCGCGGCCGGGATCCTCGCGAAGAAGGCGCTCCAGAAAGGCCTGGGCGTGAAGCCCTGGGTCAAGACCAGCCTCGCGCCGGGTTCGCAGGTGGTGACAGATTATCTTGCGGCCAGCGGCCTTCTTTCCTGTCTGGAAGTGCTGAAATTCAACCTGGCGGGTTACGGCTGCATGACCTGTATCGGGAATTCCGGACCCTTGCCCGAACCCGTGTCCAAGGCGATCAAGGAGAAGGATCTTGTCGTCGCTTCCGTACTTTCCGGGAACCGTAATTTTGAAGGACGCGTGCACGCGCAGGTCCGCGCGAATTATCTCGCCTCGCCGCCGCTTGTGGTCGCGTATGCGATCGCGGGCACCGTGATGATCGACCTGGAAAAAGACCCGCTTGGGAAGGGGAAGAACGGGAAACCTGTTTATTTAAAAGATATCTGGCCCACGCCGGCCGAGATCCAAGAAGCGTTGAGGAGCGTGGATGCCTCGATGTTCCGGAAACGTTACCAGAATGTTTTTGAGGGGAACGAAGCCTGGCGTTCTTTGAGCGCTCCCGCGGGCGACCTTTTCTCCTGGGACAAAAGATCACTTTACGTGAAGTCGCCGCCTTACTTCAAAAAAATGCCGGCACTGCCGTCTGACCCAAAAGATATCAAAAACGCCCGCGTGTTGGCCGTGCTTGGCGATTCCATTACGACGGACCATATTTCCCCCGCCGGCTCCATCAAGTCCGACAGCCCGGCCGGGAAATACCTGATCGAGCATGGGATCGAGCCGAAGGATTTCAATTCTTACGGTTCCCGGCGCGGCAACCATGAGATCATGATGCGCGGGACATTCGCGAATATTCGTCTCAAGAACCAGCTTGTGCCGGGGGTCGAGGGCGGTATCACGAAATACTTTCCTGAAAAGGGCAGGGGGACCGAGATGCCGATCTATGACGCAGCCATGAAGTACGCGGAAGAGAATCGGCCGCTTGTGATCCTCGCCGGCAAAGAATACGGCTCGGGATCCTCGCGCGATTGGGCGGCCAAGGGCCCCGCGCTTTTGGGGGTTCGTGCCGTGATCGCGGAAAGCTATGAGCGGATCCACCGCAGCAACCTGATCGGGATGGGGATCCTGCCGCTCCAGTTCTTCCAGGGGCAGAATGTCACTTCCTTCAAGCTCACGGGCGAAGAGATCTACACGATCGAAGGGATCGCCAAGGGCCTGAAGCCCGGCAAGATCCTGACCATTAAAGCGGCCGGTTCCGGCACCCCCAAGGTGTTTGAGGCGGTTTGCCGCATCGATACTCCGGTTGAGATCGAATACTACCGCCACGGCGGTATCCTGCAGTACGTTCTCCGGCAATTATTGAAATAAGAACGGGCTTTCCGTTCCCGGCCTTGCACGCGTTTTAAAAAGGAAACCAGTCTCTTGCGCGCTGAAGCAGACCTGTACGTCGAAACCACCTACCGGATCCTTTGGGAAGACGATCACTTTCTTCTCGTCGATAAACCCGCGCCGCTTCCGGTCCATGCCGTAGGACGTTTCAGGGAAAAGAACCTGCTCAGTCTTTTGATCCGTGATCTCCGCCCGGGGGGCGAAGGCCTCCGCATCGTGAACCGCCTTGATTCCGAAACAAGCGGGCTCGTCCTTGTCGCGAAGTCGGCTTGCGCGGCCGGGAAGCTGGGGACCCTGTTTGAGGACCGGCAGGTGGAGAAAGAATATCATGCGATCGCGATGGGCATGACCCAAGACCCCAAAGGGTCGATCACGATGCCCTTAGGGCTCAAAGTCGAAAGCGGCCACAATATCCGCACGCACGATCCGCACGGTGAATCAGCCCGGACGGATTACGAGGTCCTGGAAAAGAGCGGGGATTACTCCTTCCTCAAAATTATGCCGAGGACGGGCCGCACGCATCAGATCCGGGCCCATCTTGCCCTTTTGGGACATCCCATCGTGGGGGACAAGATCTATATCGACCCCGCTGTTTTTGAGCGCTATATTCATGAGGGATGGCAGGAGGATATGCGTCCTGTGGTAAAGGCGGAGCGATTACTTCTGCATGCCTCGGGACTTGCTTTTCGCCATCCCGTGAGCGGGGAGCCCATGAAGTTCGCTTCGGAGATCCCGTCCTGCTTTAACGCATTTTTAAATGAAGGAAAAGCCCGATGACAAAAGATGCAAGCGCGCCGTGCTGGGAATGTCTTTATCGCAGGGATTTCGAAAACACTTTTCTCGGGATCTGCACCTGGTTTGAGATCCACGGAAAGGGCGCGAACAAGGAGATCCCTCCGGCCCTGGTGGATAAGGGCTGCAAGCACTGGAAAACAAAAAAGAAATAAAAAAGATCCCAAAAGGGAGGGAACCTCCTGTGTTCGAAAAAGTCGTCAAATTCCTGGTAACGAGGGCGGGCAGGGAATATTCCGCGGGATATCGTGCGGTAGCGACGGTGCTGGGCGCGGCGCTTTTTATCGCGGGTTGGCCGGCGCTCGTCTGGGTTTGCGGCCGAGGGGGCGAAGAGGTCTTTTCACCCCGTTCCGCCGCGATGATCCTGGGCGCTCTTTTTTTTGTCACCGGTCTGCCCTGGGTTGTTTGGGCCGTTTTCTGGCAGCTCTCGCGCGGGAAGGGAACGCCCGTACCCATTGTTCCCACCAAGGAATTCCTGCCCTCCGGGCCTTACCGGTACTGCCGTAATCCCATGATGCTCGGTTTTTTTCTTTATCTGTCGGGGTGGGCGGCGTTTTTTAACCGGCCGGGCTCCTGGATCGCGGCCGTTGTCCTGGTGATCCTGCTGGTTTTGGAGATCAAGCTGATCGAGGAAAAAGAGCTCGAGGAACGTTTTGGCGACGCTTACCGGGCATATAAAAAAAAGACCCCGTTTTTGCTTCCGCGACTCAGGCCCTCCAAATGAATTTCAAGAGAGCGGCATTACTCTCGATCGTCTTTCTCTCCCTTTTTTTAAGTGCCGCGAATGCGGAGGAACCCGTCCCCGCGCTTCCCGGATTTTTTCTGAATGACAAACCCGCGGTTTTGACCGTGCAGGACCTTTCGGGTTTCGGGACGAGACCTTTGCGCCTGTTGGTCGAACGGAACAACAAAGCGCATAAGGATGAACTGATCCAGGTTTACGCCCTGGGAGCCGCGGAAGGGGATGAGCTGCGTATGGTCCTTACGACCCCTTTGCCGGGCATGCGCGTGACGCTTTACAAGATCCTTCACGCCGCGGATGGTTCCCGCTATTTGAATATGCCTCTTTCAACCTACTTCGAAAAGCCGGGCGATACCCTTTATCGGGAAAAGATCGGCTCGTTCCGTGAGGCCTTTTTTATTATCACGTTCGAGAAGACGGATTCCCCGGAAGCCGCGAATATCAATGTCCGTTATTTTGAGGAGCGGGTGAGGAAACTTGTGATCGGGTCCTATAAGACGAATTTTCTGTTCTCTTCCCTCAAGGTCAAAATGAAGGATTTCGCGGATCCGGCCGCGCGGTCCTTTTTCGAGAGGGACGCGCAACTTCTTGTGGGTCGCCTCATCGATCCCCAAAGGATCTTCCTGATCCGCTTATGGAAGATCGACGCGGCCAAACGAAAGGGATAAAAGCGGACGCAACCGGCGGGGGTTACAGCCGGCTGTTGAAATCATCCACGGTGCGCTCAAGGTCCTGGACCCGGTCGGACAGGGCGCTGACGGTCTGCTTCAGCTCCGAGACGCTTTGTTCCAGATTATCCATTCGTTCGCTTTGGAGCGTTTTCTGGAGGTCGGCAATCTCCCGGGGAGTGCCGCTCATCCCGGTTTCCGCGGTTTCGTCCTCGACGGCCCAGGAGGCCGGAAGGGACATGCACAGAAAGAAAATTGCCAACGCTGAAACGATCATAAGTTTTTTCATGTGATCACCTCGGACGCGATTATACCATATTCCCCGGGAAGCACCCTGCCGGTAAAAGGCTAAAACAGCAGTTCCCGTTTTTCTCACTTTGAGTATAATAACCCGCGTTATCGGATCATCATTCAACCCAGGACGCGTGAGCGGCCTTGAGGTTTTTCTCCACACCGCCGTGGAGGGAAGAATTTCTTCGAAGAAGAGGACTCACATGCCTAATAGGAAAAAAGAACCATCAAGCGCGTCAAAACTGATCAAGGGCCTGGAAGGGGTCGTGGCCGCCCAGACATCCTTAAGTGATGTCGACGGCGAGAACGGACGGCTTCTTTACCGCGGGATCCCGATCGGGGAATTGGTCGAAAAATCCCATTTCGAGGAAGTGACGTATCACCTCTGGTACGCGAAACTTCCGAATGCCGATGAGCTTCGCGTTTTCAAGGAAACCCTGAAGGCGCAGAGAACGCTTTCCGAGCTGGCGCTTAAAGTGCTCAAGCTGATCCCGACGACGACGCATCCCATGAGCGCTCTTCGCACCATGTGTTCGCTGATGGGAAGCCTGGATCCCCGGGCGCATATCGTGAATCCGGAAGAATCGCTTCGCAAGGCCTATCACCTGACGGGCGTTTTCCCGACGATCATCGCGGCTTTTCACCGGCTTCGCGAAGGCAAAGAGCCGATCGCGCCGGATATGGACCTTTCGCATGCCGCTAATTTCCTTTATATGATGCACGGCGTGAAGCCGACGCCGGAGATGGAAAAGGCCCTGGACGCCTACCTGATCCTTCTCGCGGACCACGGATTGAACGCTTCGACCTTCGCGGCCCGCGTGACGACCGGGACCCTGTCGAACCTTTATTCGGCGGTCACTTCCGCTGTCGGGACGCTGGCCGGCGAACTGCACGGCGCGGCGAACCAGTACGCCATGGAAATGATCCTCGAGATCGGAACGCCCGCGAATGCCGCTCCTTATGTGAACAAACTTCTGGATGAGAAAAAGAAGGTCATGGGATTCGGGCACCGGATCTACAAGACCCGTGACCCGCGCGCCGAGGCGTTCCGCCAGATCGCCAACGATCTTTGCGTCAAAGCCGGAAAAACGGAATGGATGCAGATCGCGGCGGAAGTCGAAAAGGTCATGATGGAACGGAAGAAGATCCCCTGCAATGTGGACTTTTTCTCGGCGCCCGTGCTTTACGTTCTCGGGTTCCCGCCCGACTTTTTCACGACCGTCTTCGCGGCAAGCCGTGTCGCGGGCTGGAGCGGCCATGTGATCGAGCAGCAGCTGGACAACCGGCTGATCCGGCCGCTTGCGGAATATATCGGGCCGCAGGAGCAGTACTACATCCCGCACGAGGACCGAAAATAGCGTAAAAGTATTTTATTGTCACTGACCACCGGGGCTTTTCATGAGCGCGAATGTTGATTACGCGTACGATCAATACCTGAAAACCCATGAGGCCCGCGCTATCCCCGCCATCTTGAAATTCCGGGAAAAACTCAAAAGTCCCGCGTTCGCCTACGGGCGTTTTACCGTTCCCGCTTTCTATAAGGCTTATTTCGTTACGCCCAAGCAGCAGCATCTTCTGAAAAGGGCCGCCTCGGCTTTTTCCCAGATCCTCAACAAGACCGCGCGCCTTTATTTTGAAGAGGCCCAGCTCCGGGCCCATTTCCGCCTTTCCCCGGAAGCCGAGGAGCTTGTGCGGATCGACCCCGGTTATTCCCAAAACGTTGTTTTCAGCCGTTTTGACGCGCTTCTGGAAGGGGAGAGCCTGAAACTTCTGGAGTTCAATTGTGATGCCCCGGCCGGCGCCGCGTACACGGACCAGCTGGAATCCGCGTTTCTTTCCGAAGAACTGATCTGGCCGTTCGCCGAGGAGCACCATTTGGCCGCGAGCGAGCGCGTCCAAAGCATTCTCACGACCCTCCTTTCGGTTTATGAGGAATTCGGCGGCTATGAAACGCCCCAGATCGCGATCGTCGATTGGCGGCACGCGAGGACCTCTTCGGAGTTCGAATATATGAAGAGCCATTTCGAATCCAAAGGCTATAAAACCACGATCGCGGACCCGCGCGAACTTCAATACAAGGGCGGCAAGCTTTATCACAAGGGGTTCCGCGTGCATCTCATCTATCGGCGCGTGATCTTTGATGAGCTCTTGGAGCGGCTGGATGAGGTCCGCGACCTTTTGAGCGCTTACAAGGACAAGGCAGTGTGTGTCGTGAATCCCCTGCGCTCCCGCCTCGCTTCCAGCAAATCCATCTTCTCGTTTCTGACCTCCCGGGAATTCGACCGTTTTTTTACCGAGAACGAAAATGAAATGAAGCGTCAGCATCTTCCCTGGACCCGCTGCCTGTCGGATGCCGAAGATTTTTATGGCCACCGGAAAGTATTCCTGATCGATTTCCTGAAGGATGAAAAAGACACCGTGGTCCTGAAACCCTCAGGATCCAGTCATGGCGCCCAGCGCGTTCATATCGGACGTGAAACACCGGACGGGGATTGGAACGCGGTCGTGGACAAGGCGCTCAAGGAAGGGGACTGGGTGATCCAGGAGCAGGTGCCGGTCCCGGCGACGACCGTGCCCGATATCGTGAACCAGAAACTGGACTTCATTTACAAAAAATACAATTTCAACATGCTGGTCTTCGGCGGAAAATACGCCGGAGGGTTCGTGCGGTTGAGCGACGAGAGCGTCGTGAACGTCGCGACGGGGGGCGGTCTCATGCCCGCGATCTGGTCCGATGTCGCCCCTGAACATTTTGGGGCTTGAAGCGGAAGCCCGTGAGGTGTAGCCTAATAACCGTCATGACCCGGAGGGATCTGTGAAGCACGCGAAAAAGAAACGCGTTTTTTCAAGGGAAGAAGCCGATGCCCTGCTCCCGGAACTTGAAAAGCGATTGAAACTCCTCAAGGCCAAGAAAGAATCCTACAGCCGCACCCACGACCTTATTTTCATGCATGAGCTGGTCTGCGCGGCCGAGCGGACGAACGGACTTCCGGACGGGAAAGAGGACCTGGACGACGGGATCCATGCCCTCGAAGACGCGATCGAAGACCTGGCAAAGGATGTCGAGGCCATTTTTGACAAGGGCTGTTTCCTCCGCGATCTGGAAAAAGGCCACATTGAATTCCTCGGGACGCATCACGGCAAGGAAGTCTACTTTTCCTGGCATCTCGGCGAACCCCGCATCACCTACTATCGCTCTCTCGAGAATCATGACCGCATCCCTCTTTCCTCGAGATCCGTAATCCAAAAGTCCAAGTAACGAATAGCCCCGCGAGGTACCTCCGATGTTCCGTTGTCTGTTTAGCGATGGTCAAAAATACAAAAATCTTCTGAACGGCGAGTGGGTTGACCCCAAGACGAAAAAATGGGACAGGATCCTTTCGCCGCTGGATGGGTCGCTCGTCGGGGAAGTCCCGGCCATGACCGTGGAAGAAGCCGATGAATTTCTGAGATCTTCGGCGGCCGCTCAAAAAAAATGGATGGAGGTCCCGGTGAGTGAACGCGCGGAGATCCTCCATCGCGCGGCACAGATCCTTTTACGGGAAAAAGAAACGATCGCGAATGTTCTGGTACGGGAGATCGCCAAGAACAGGAAATCCTCGCTTTCCGAAGTAACGCGCACGGCCGATCTCATCACTTTCACGGCGGAAGAGGGGAAGCGTGTCACGGGTGAGAGCCTTTCCTCGGGCGCTTTTCCAGGATTTAACGAAACCAAGCTTTCCATCATGAATCGCGTGCCGCTTGGCGTTGTGCTCGCGGTCGCTCCGTTCAATTATCCCATCAACCTCGCGGCTTCCAAGATCGCGCCCGCGCTCATCGCCGGGAATTCCGTGGTTTTCAAGCCGCCGACCCAGGGGGCGATCAGCGCCCTTTACCTGGCGCGCGTCTTTTGCGAAGCGGGGATCCCGGCGGGTGTGCTGAACGTCATTACGGGGCAGGGCCGCGCGATCGGCGATCATCTGGTCAGTCATCCGCTTGTCAATATGGTCGCTTTTACCGGAAGCAGCAAGGTGGGAAAACACATCGCGACCCTCGTGGGCATGAAACCCCTTCTGCTCGAACTCGGCGGCAAAGACGCGGCCGTGGTCCTTGAGGACGCGGACATTCCTCTGACCGCGGAACATATCGTGGCCGGCGCTTTTTCTTTTTCCGGCCAGCGCTGCACGGCCGTGAAGCGTATTCTGGTCCTGGAATCCGTGGCGGACAAGCTTATCGCCGAGCTTCTGCCGCGCATCCAAAAGATGACCGTGGGACGTCCGGAGGATAATGCCGACATCACGCCGCTCATTTCAATCGAAGCCGCGGATTTTGTGCAGGAGCTGATCGATGACGCGATCGCCAAAGGCGCGAAGCTTTTGATCGGGAATAAACGCGAAAAGAACCTGGTTTATCCCACTCTTTTTGATCGCGTGACCGTGGACATGCGCGTTGCCTGGGAGGAACCTTTTGGCCCTGTGCTTCCTATTTTACGGGTCAAGAGCGTGGAAGAAGCGGTGCGGATCACGAATGAATCGGAATACGGACTCCAGGCCTCCGTATTCACGGAAAATGTGGACACGGCTTTCAGGGTCGGCGCGCAGCTCGACGTCGGCACCGTGCAGGTGAACGGGAAAACGGAACGCGGGCCGGATCATTTTCCTTTTATCGGGGTGAAAAGCTCGGGGATGGGGACCCAGGGGATCCGTTATTCGATCGAGGCCATGACCCGCGCCAAGACGATCGTCCTTAATTTTCACTAACCTGCGCAGGGAAAGAAAACGGAAAAGCGGGAACCTTGGCCGACGGTGCTTGCGCAGGAAGCGCGGCCGCCGTGGGCTTCCATGATGTGCTTGACGATGGCTAGTCCTAAGCCCGTTCCCCCCAGTTCTTTCGAACGCGCCTTATCCACACGGAAAAAGCGTTCGAAAATCCTTTGTCGGGCCTCCTCCGGGATGCCGATCCCCGTATCCTCGACAGTGACCGTAAGCCCCTCCGCGGTCTGATCCGCCGATAGAATGATCTTACCGCCGGGTTTGTTGAATTTAATGGCGTTCCCGATGAGGTTCACGAAGACCTGACGGACCTTATCCCTGTCCCCGGACACCCGCAGGGGCCTTTCAGGGATCCGGTTTTCGACAGAGACCTTTTTTTCAAGGATCTGCGGTTTGAATCGTTCCAGGACCGCAGAAAGCTCCGAAGAAAGAACGATCTTCTCCTTTTTCATCAAGACGGCGCCTTGTTCGATCTCCCCGAGCGTTAAAATATCTTCCACGAGACGTCCCAGGCGGTCCGTTTCTTCGGCCACGATCCTCAGGAACTTTTCGCTCGCGTCAGGATCTTTTGCGGCGCCGCCCAAAAGCGTTTCGACAAAACCCTTGATTGAGGTGAGCGGGGTCCGGAGTTCATGGGAAACGTTGGCTACGAATTCTTTCCGGATATTTTCAAGCCGGAAAAGTTCCGTAATGTCATGGAACACCAGAATGCCGCCGATATTGCGGACATGAGGGCCGAGGACGATCACGTTCACGTGAAGCGTTTTTTTCTCATGACCGGATGTCTGGATCTGCCCGGATGCGATTTTTTGTTCCCGGAGAGCCTGGTCCACAATTCTCTCTAGCTGGGGATGACGCGTGATCTCGATCAGGCCTTTCCCTGCGAGCGGGGTCCCGGAGAACCCGAAGATCTTTTCTGCGGCGGGGTTTGCCATAATGCATTGTTTCCGCGGGTCGATCGCGATCACCCCTTCATTCATATGGCCCAGGATGACCGAGATCTTTCCTTTCTCGTGTTCCAGGTCCTCGATCCGCGAACGAAGGGCGGCGGCCATCTGGTTCATGGTATTCGCGAGCATTTTTAGCTCATCCCGGCCGTCGATCAGGATCTTTTCGGACCAATCCTCCCGGGCGTAGCGTTCCGCGACGGAGGTGATGCGGCGGATGCGTTTGCTGAGGTGATTACTGAAAAGCATGCCGGAAACAAGCACGATCAAAATACCGATAAAGGCCGCGAGCATCATGGGGCGCCGGACCGAGGCCAAAACTTCGTCGACGCGCGCGATCGGTGTTGCCGTGCGTACAACCCCCGCGATTCTTTGATGGTCCAAAATCGGAGTCGCGATATAAAGCATCCGCGTTTTCAGGGTCGTGCTGTAGCGAATGCTCATCCCCGTCTCTTTTTTGAAGGCTGCTGCAACCTCCGGGCGCATGGCGTGATTATCCATTTGAGATAGCTGTTCCAGGCTTTCACTCGAATCCGCCAAGACCTTTCCGGCGGGAGAGATGACCGTGACCCGGACGCTTGTTTCCGCCGTGATCTTTTTAAGTTGCTCCTGAAGGCGCCGGGTATTTTCCAGTAGGGGAAGCGCTATTTCACGGATCAACAGGGTCTGGCGGGTCAGGGAGCGTTCGAGTTCATGCAGGTCGCGCTTTTGAAGAAAATGAGAAAGCGTCCAGTCTGTGACCACCAGGACAAGGATGAACACAACCCCGTACAGCACGAGGAGGCGGTTGACAAAACTGGTCTTGGGAATGGCCATATTATGCTCCGTCGAAGCGATAACCGACGCTTTTGACCGTGACGATCCGCTCGGACTCTTTTCCCAGCTTTTTCCGGAGCTGTCCGATATGCATATCCACCGTGCGCGTTTCGATGTTCATAGAGTGCTCATATCCCCAAACCTTTGATAAAAGAAGTTCACGGCTCAGCGCACGCTCTTTAGAGCTCATCAGGATGCGCAGCAGCTCGAATTCTTTAGCGGTGGTCTCAACGGGCTTTCCTTTCAAGCGCAGTTCATGTTTCGTGACATCCAGCTCGATCGTTCCCGAACGCAGAATTTCTTCAGGCACCTTTTCTTGAACGCGGCGGAGCACCGCTTTGACTCGCGCCACCAGTTCCCGCGGGCTGAAGGGCTTCGTCATGTAATCATCCGCGCCGAGTTCCAGCCCCACCACCTTATCGGCTTCCGTCCCCTTGGCGGTCAGCATGATGATGGGGATCGAACGCGTCTTGTCGTTCTGCTTTAACGCCCTGCAGATCTCAAGGCCGTTCATCTCGGGGAGCATGAGGTCCAGAATGATCAGGGAAGGTTTTTCTTTGAGGGCTATGTTTAGTCCTGCGTTGCCCCGGGATGCCGTGAGGACATGAAAGCCCTCCTTCTCGAGATTGTATTTCACGAGCTCGAGAATGTTCTTTTCATCTTCGATCGCGAGGAGGGTCGTGTTCGCCATAAGCTTGATGATGGCATTTTACCATAATGGGCCGACCCCCAGAAGCCGCAAAGCTTCTCTTTACCTACATTTTACAAGATTGTCAAACGGACCTGACACCGGTCTTTTATGCTCTCAGCATGAACATCAAACCGGACGGGACCAGGAAGGTTCCGGACTCATCTCAAAAAGGGAGAAGGAAACTTATGAAGCATCACTCTTTCATCAGGGCGGCAAGCCTGCTGGCCCTTTGCCCCATAATTTTTTCGTCAACGGCATTCGCTAATGAAGCGGAGCTCATGACGTTGGTCAAGAACATGCAGAAACAAATGAGCGAACTCCAATCGACGGTGATGGCTCAAAAATCGGAGCTCGAAGCCCTGAAAGCCGGCGGGGGCGGAAAGATCCAGATGGCTCCGGCTGGGGTCGAATCAACACCGCCCATGAGCGAAGAAGAATTCAAACAGCGGCTGACCGACGCGACCGGCGGCGCGGACAAATGGCTCAAGAACCTGAAATTCAAAGGGGATCTCCGGCTCCGCTACGAAGCGTTCCAAAATAACAGCGGGGCGGTGACCGAGAACGATGACCGGAACCGGTTCCGTTACCGACTACGCTTCGGATGGGAAAAGAAATTCAGCGATCAGATGAATATCGGTTTTTACCTTGCCTCAGGCGAGGGACCGACCACTTCCGGGATTTCCGCCGGGTCTTCGGCGCTGAATAGCGATCCGACTTCCACCAATACCAGCCTGGATGGAAACTTCAATTTCAAACCTATTTATATCGAAAAGGTCTTTGCCGCCTATACCCCGGATTGGGCCAAAATAGGACCTGTCGAGAATCTGAACGTGACGGCCGGGAAATTCGACAATCCTTTCGAAAAAGGATCGTCGGATATCCTTTGGGACCGCGACGTGAAACCCGAGGGTATTTATGAAAAAGCAGACCTTAAGCTCCTGGATACCAGCAACTTTGATCTCAAAGGTTATCTCACCTCGGGACAATTTGTCCTTGATGAAGATGCCAATACGTCGGGGGGAGGCGACGCCAACCTTTTTGCATTCCAGCTCGGGATCAACCCGGTTTTTTATACAGGTTTAATGGAAAGGCCGGTCGATCTTCTTTCCGCCGTGTCGTATTACAATTTCGGGAATTACGCGACCGGTAGCAATTTTATGGTCGGCGGGGTATCGCTTGCCCGAGGCAACCCCCTTATTCCCGGTTCTACGACCCAGCTGGCCGCCGGACGATTCGATCTCTGGGAGATCTATAACGAGATCGCCTTCTACCCTTATGGCGTCCCGGTCCGGCCGTACTTTGACTGGATCTCCAATATCGGGAACAAGGCGAACAACCGCTATAACGTTCCCGGGCGAACGGACAGCGACGCCTGGGCGATCGGCATTAAGGTCGGCGCGCTCAAGAAAAAACATGATTGGGAAGTCGGGTATGCCTACAAATGGATCGGGGATAATGCCGTGCCGGGGTTCAATGACAGCGACTTCGGTTATAACGGCCACTCCGGGAAGCGGGGGAGCGTGATCAAGGCGGGATACAATTTGACGGATGCCCTGGCCGTGAACGCGGGATTGTATTTTGTGAATAATCTTAACCAGGGGACGGGAGGGATCCTCGATCAGGAACAACGCCGGTTACAGCTGGATATGAACTGGAAATTCTAAGAGTTTACAAGGATTTTACATCCGGATGATTTGAATTTGGTTACACTAAAAGCTGAAATCAAGGGAGGTGGAGCATGAAGAAATTCGCGGTTCTATGCATCATGGCAATTTTTGCGGGATTTTTAGGGGCAGGACCCGCTTTTGCGAAAAAGAACGACGGGATGATCCAGATCAAAGGATCCGATACGATCGTGAACCTTGCTCAGGCATGGGCTGAGGAATTTATGGGGAAAAACCCCAACGTCAGCATTGCGGTCACAGGCGGCGGTTCCGGGACCGGGATCGCGGCGCTGATCAACGGGACGACCGATATCGCCAATGCCAGCCGTCCCATCAAAAAGAAAGAGATGGATGACGCGCAAAAGAACGGATCCTATCCGGAAGAGTTCAAGGTGGCCATCGACGCACTGGCCGTGATCGTGAATCCCGCTAATCCCGTCAAAGAGCTGACGATCGATCAGCTTTCCGATATTTTTACCGGCAGGATCACGAATTGGAATGAAGTCGGCGGAAATGACCAAAAGATCCTTCTTCTTTCTCGGGACCGGAATTCGGGAACGCACATGTATTTTCTTGAACATGTGCTGAGAAAAGGAAAGGAAAAAGGCCCGGAACAGTTCGCCCCTTCCACGTTGATGCTTCCGTCGTCTGAGGCGATCATATCGGAGACCGCGCAAAGCGTCAGCGCTATCGGGTATGACGGTTTGGGCTATGTAACCCCGAAGGTCAAAACCCTGGCCGTCGCCGGGAAACAAGGCGATAGCTTTGTTTTGCCTTCCAAAGAGACCGCCATGGATAAGACTTATCCAGTCACGCGCTACCTCTATATGTACACCGCTTTCAAACCCGCGGGGGACATCAAAGCGTTCCTGGACTTCGTAGTGAGCGAACAGGGGCAGAAGATCGTGGATGAATTGGGCTTCGTCCCGCTTCCCCCCAAGGCATAGCATTTTTTTATCGTCCGAGGATAAGAGGAAAGAGTGAGAAAAGCCAAAGAGTTTGTTATTGAAAAAGTCATCCAGGTGAACGGGTTCGCCTGCATCCTTTTTGTGATCCTGATCTTTTTCTTTTTGGCGAAGGACGGGATCACGCTTTTTAAGACGGTCACGGTCCAGGATTTCTTTTTTGGACAATTATGGAACCCGCTCGCGGAGCCCCCCCAGTTCGGGATCCTGCCGCTTTTTCTCGGATCGCTGGTTGTGACGCTTGGCGCGGCCGTGATCTCGGTCCCTCTCGGGCTGGCCTGCGCGATCTTTATCGGGGAGATCGCGCCCCGGTGGATGCGCGAGATCCTGAAGGCCGGCGTGGAACTTCTTGCCGCGATCCCGAGCATTGTGATCGGTTTTATCGGAATGACCCTGTTAGGGCCGATCGTAAAAAGCCTGTTCCATCTCCCGACGGGACTGACCGCCTTCACGGGATCGCTCGCCCTCGCCTTTATGGCGATCCCGACCATGGTGAGCATCATGGAGGATTCGATCAGTGCTGTTCCCCGGAGTTACAAAGAAGGGTCCCTGGCGCTCGGCGCGACCCATTGGCAAACCATTTACCGGGTCGTCATTCCCGCAGCATCGTCTGGGATCATGGCGGCCGTCATGCTTGGGATCGGACGCGTGATCGGCGAGACCATGGCGGTCATGATGCTTACGGGCAATGCCGCGGTGATCCCTCAAACGATCCTGGCTCCCGTCAGGACCATGACGGCCACGGTCGCCGCCGAGATGGGCGAGACGGTACGCGGAAGCGAGCATTATTTCTCTCTTTTCGCGATCGGGCTGGTCCTTTTCGGGATCACGTTCCTTATCAACTTTCTTGCCGATATGGCGCGCCACAGGAAAAAGAAATGAAGCTCAAACCCCAAACAAAACAAAAGATCGCCTTTGTTTTACTGGGTTTGGCGGCGGTCATTGTGATCATTCCGGTGGTGCTGATCCTGGCGGTCCTGATCAAACGGGGCTTGCCCGCGATCAGCTGGCAGTTTTTAACCGAGATGCCGCGGATGGGTATGCGGGCCGGGGGCATTTTCCCGGCGATCGTTGGGACTCTTTGTCTTGTCATCGGCGCGATCAGCGTCGCGCTTCCTCTCGGGGTACTCACGGCGATCTATCTTGTGGAATATGCCAAAAAGAACTGGTGGACGCGATTGATCGAGATCGCGATCGTGAATTTGGCGGGTGTTCCCTCGGTCGTTTACGGCCTTTTCGGCCTGGGCCTTTTCGTGATCTTTTTCCAGTTCGGGTCTTCCATTTTAGCCGGAGCGCTTACGCTTGCGATCATGGAGCTTCCCGTGATCATCACCTCCTCCAAAGAAGCGCTTTTAAGCGTTCCGCGCTCTTTCCGGGAAGCGAGTCTCGCCTTGGGCGTCAGCCGCTGGCAAACGATCCGTCACGTAGTTCTTCCTAACGCCCTTCCCGGTATCTTGACGGGATCGATCCTGGGGATCAGCCGGACCGCGGGGGAAACAGCGCCGATCCTTTTCACGGTGGCGGCCTTTTATTTGCCGAGGCTTCCGCAGTCGATCTTTGATCAGTGCATGGCGCTTCCTTATCATCTCTATGTCCTATCGACCCAGGTCCCGAACGTGAAGCCGGCGCTTCAATATGGCACCGCGCTGGTGCTCGTGGGCATGGTCTTTTCGCTTAATTTTGTCGCGATCATTGTCCGCTCCCACATGCGGAGGAAAAAACAATGGTAGACCTGCATCCGGCCAAGATCATGGTGGAGCAGCTGGACATCCGTTATGAGGATGTCTGGGCCCTGAAGGGGCTCAACTTTTCCGTCAAAGAAAAGGAGATCCTGAGCGTGATCGGTCCCGCGAACAGCGGAAAGACATCTTTTCTCCGCGCCATCAACCGCCTGAATGACCTGGACCTTTCTTGCCGCATGACAGGTTCGATCAAGCTGAACGGCAAGGACATCCGGAAGGACATGGATGCCGAAGAAGTCCGGAAAAAAGTCACCATGGTTTTCGCGCTTCCGCTGCCTCTGCCGATGTCGATCTTTGATAATATCGCCTACGGGCCTCGGCGGCATGGTATGAAAGATCAAAAGAAACTCGCGGAGATCGTCGAGAAAACCCTTAAAGCGGCTTTCTTGTGGGATGAGGTAAAAGACCGCCTGTCGTCTTCCGCGATGAAACTTTCGGGAGGGCAACAGCAGAGGCTTTGTATCGCCCGTACGCTCGCCGTGGAGCCGGAAGTGATTCTTTATGATGAGCCGTGCTCCGGGCTTGATCCGATCTCGACCGCGAAGGTCGAAGAGGCTATGTTCGAATTGAAAGCCCGCTACACACAGATCCTTGTGACCAATAATGTGAAGCAGGCAGCACGGGTCGGGGACCGGACGGCATTTTTCTTAATGGGGGAGCTCGTGGAGCTTGATGAGACCGGCAAGCTCTTTACGGCTCCCCGGGACCCGCGGACGCAGGATTACATCACCGGAAGGTTCGGGTAGAATGATGAGTAAAATCGAAACCAGCCAGCTGGATCTTTTTTACGGATCTTTTCAGGCTCTGATCGGCGTCAATCTCGCGATCGAGGAGAAAATGATCACGGCGCTGATCGGGCCTTCCGGTTGCGGGAAGTCCACACTTTTGAGGACCCTCAACCGTATGAACGATTTGGTCGATGGCGTCAGGATCCGCGGGGAAGTCCAGATCGACGGCACGAACATCTACGGTCCGGAGACGGATCTTATCCAGCTCAGAAAAAAGGTCGGCATGGTTTTTCAACGGCCCAATCCGTTCCCGCTTTCGATCTTTGATAATATCGCTTACGGGCCCCGCACACACGGGACCCGCCACCGCGGAGAGCTCGAAGCGATCGTGGAGAAGGCCCTGTCGGATGTGATGCTTTGGGAGACCCTGAAAGACAAACTCGACCGTTTTGCATTGAACCTGTCCCTCGAGCAGCAGCAGCGTCTTTGCGTCGCGCGGTTAATGGCCGTGAAGCCCGAGATCGTGCTGATGGATGAGCCTTGTTCGGCGCTCGACCCTATGGCAACGCAAAGGATCGAAGAACTGATGTTTGAACTCAAGAGGAACTACACGATCGTGATCGTGACCCACAATATGCAGCAGGCGGCACGGGTGTCGGACCGGACGGGCTTCATGCTGCTCGGAAAACTGATCGAATACGGGGAGACCCGGCAGGTGTTCACCGCTCCCCGGGAAAAACAAACGGAAGAATACATCACCGGAAGATACGGATAAAAAGCATCGGTCCACGCACCACGATCTACGGCCCACGTTACGTGGCCCAGGAGACGTGGCCCGTGGCCCCCAAAAAGGAGTTGAATATGGAAAGACATTTCGCGGAAGAACTTAAAACTTTGAAACAAAAGCTTTTTCAGATGGGCCTCTTGGTGGAAGGGGCGATCCAGAAATCGATCGAGGCGCTGCTGACCCGGTCTTCGGACCTCGCGGAGGCTGTTTTTAAGGACGAAGCGATGATCAACCAGCTTGAGATCGAGATCGACGAAAAGGGCCACGCTCTTTTTGCCCTCGCCCAACCCGTGGCTGGGGACCTGAGGCTTCTGACCATGATCCTCAAGATCAATACCGACCTCGAGCGGATGGGAGACCACGCGGTCAATATTGCCGAAAAAGGCAAAGCCCTACAAGCTGAGACTTTTCTCAAGATCGAATTTCCTTTAAACAGTATGGCGGAAGCGGTCCAGCGCATGGTCCGGGACGCCTTGGATTGTTTTATGAACGAGAACGTGGATCTTGCCCGTAAAGTGCTTCAAAGCGACGACAAGATCGACGACCTCAACGACAAGCTCTATGAAGAAATGGCGGGCTTGATGGAAAAGGATCCTTCGGTTGTGCGCCGCGCCCTGCACTTTATCATGATCGGCCGCAATCTCGAACGCATCGCGGATCTCGCCAATAATATCGCGGAAGACACGATCTATCTCAAACAGGGCAAGGAAGTGCGCCATCACTTCGAAGCCGCCTGAGCCTGCACCCGAGGTTTTTTCGCTTTACGAACGGGATTCGGGCAAGTACCATACCCACGGTTTTTAGTTCTCTTAAAATATTTTCCCTGTGGAGTCCAACGCGCTCCCTCCAACCTTCTTAAAGTTTTTGAACTTGTAAAGGAGATCACTATGGCATTCGGGTTCCTTCTTCCTAAAGAAACCAGCTTCTTCGATCTTTTTGACAAGCAGGCGGATTACGCGGTGCAAGCCGCGACCCATTTCGCGAAAACGGTGGCCGATTATAAAGTGTCTGAAGTTGAAGTCGGGATCATGAAGGAGATCGAGCATCTTGGCGATGAGGTGTCGCACCAGATCATGGACCAGCTGAATAATACCTTCATCACGCCTTTTGATCGGGAAGACATCCATGATCTGGCTAAAGAGATGGATGATATCATCGATATGCTCTACACCATCACCAAGCGGCTTCGCGTTTACAAGATCCTGAGCATGGAGAGAAATCTTTCGGAATTCGCGCGGGTGATTGAAATGTCCGTCAAAGGCGTTTCGCAGGCGGTCAAAGGCCTCCGGGATATGAAACAAAGCAAGGAGATCCTGAAAGCCTGTATTGAGGTCAACAACCTCGAGAATCTCGGCGACAAGATGCGCGATGACATGCTGGGAGAGCTTTTCGAAAAATACAGCAAAGATCCCGTCGCGGTCGTGAAATGGAAAGATATTTACCAGGATGCCGAAACGGTCCTGGACATCTGTGAAGATGCCGTGCACGTGGTCGAATCCATTCTCGTGAAGCACGCTTAAGCCCGAAGAACATGACGACCTATATCGCTTTTCTGATCTTCCTCGCGTTGCTTTTTGATTTTTTGAACGGTTTCCACGATTCTGCCAATTCGATCGCGACGATCGTTTCCACCCGTGTGCTTTCTCCCCAAAAAGCGGTCATCTGGGCGGCCTTTTTCAATCTCGTCGCTTTTTTCTTTTTCGGACATCACGTCGCGAAGACCATGGGCAAAGGGATCATCGATATCGCCATCGTGGACAACCACATTATTTTCGGGACGCTTATGGGCGCCTGTCTTTGGAACATCATCACCTGGTATTTCGGTCTTCCGACAAGCTCCTCGCATGCCTTGATCGGCGGCCTGGTCGGGTCGGCCCTCGTAAAAACAGGCCCGGAATCCCTGGTCTGGAGCGGGATCATTAAGACCGTCGCTTTTATTTTTATTTCCCCGATCGTGGGCCTTTTACTTGGCGTTGTTTTCGGGATCGCGGTTTACTGGATCTTCCGGAAAACGGCGCCGCTTAAGGTCGATCATCTCTTCCGGAAGGGGCAGCTCCTCTCGGCGGCGCTTTACAGTCTGGGGCACGGCGGCAACGACGCGCAAAAAACCATGGGGATCATCGCGAGCCTTCTTTTCAGCGCGGGACTGCTTGGCAAGGAATTCGATATTCCGATCTGGGTCGGTCTTTCATGCTATGTGGCGATCGCGTTAGGGACCATGTTCGGAGGATGGAGGATCGTGAAGACCATGGGACAGAAGGTCGCAAAACTGCGCCCGCTGGATGGCTTTTGCGCCGAATCTGGCGCAGCGGTGACCCTTTTTATTTCTTCCTCGATGGGGATCCCGGTGAGCACGACCCACACGATTACGGGCGCGATCATGGGGGTCGGGTCCTTGAAGCGCATGAGCGCGGTGAAATGGGGCGTTGCCGGGACGATCATTTGGGCCTGGGTCCTGACGATCCCTTGCTCCGCGGTGATCGCGGCGATCTCCTACGCCACGGTCAAACTGTTTTTCCGCTAGGAACTGCTTTCCTCGATCCCGTTCCCGGAAGGCCTACTGCTTTTCCATTTCCGTCATAGGATCCACGGAAGGATCAAGCGTGGTTTGGGCATCCGCGGTTGAAAGCGGAACGGCCGGCGCGCGATCCTCCACCACCAGATCCGCTTCCGCGGGTTCTGAAACGACAGTCGCTACGGGCTCCGCCGCGGGGGCTGGAGATCCGGAAGGCTTCTCGCTCTTCGGTTCTGTTTTTTCTTCCCGGGGAGCCGGCGGCAGATCTTTCTTCGATTTCTTTTCCCTGGGTTTCGATTTAGGAGCGGTTTCTTTGCTTTTCGGACGCGAAGCGTTGGGGATCGGCGTGGCTAGGTAAACTTCGGGTTGTTGCTGGACCGGCGGTTGGGTGACGGCCGTTTCTTTAGATTTTGACGCGAAGCGGGGGTCTCTTTCATCCAGGTACACTTCTTTGGTCTTGCTCGGGAACCTCAGCATGAATTCCAAAGGGTCGACCGTATCCAGGGCCTTGACCCGGTTAAAGAATATCGCGCTTCCTTTTTTTGTTTCGGGGGATGTGATCGTGATCTTCTTCGGGAAGATGATGGAGTCATAGGACCCGGCCTGGCCCTTGATCTCCCGGAAATCATAACGCTGGATCTCCGTCATCGGGCGTCCTTTGGAGTCATAAAAAAGCTCGCCGCGCACGTCGCCTTCCGGGGTCAGGTAGAGTTTTCTCACGAGTTTTCCCTCGTCCTCGTTCCGGCCATAAACGTCCAGGCTCGTGATCGCGTCATTCGTCCGCTCGACTTTCGCCCGGCGGGGATCGACCGCCATCGGTTTGAGCGCGCGGTAAAGGTCGCGGGCCTTGAGATGGCTTTCGATGTCCGGAGAGTCCTCCATATCAAAGATGGATCCGTGATAGACCGTATTTTGGGAGGGGAGGTAAAGATCGAAGCGGCGGTCAAACATCCGGAATATGAACATCAGCTGTTGTTGGGCGTCCACGCAGGTGAGGAACATGCGCTCGTCGAGCCGCTGGTACAAAAGTTCCCCGCCGCACATCGCGTTCGGGTCCCCGGTCTTGGCGAAAAAAAGGAGCACGTCGGCGCGAAGCCCGATCCAGCGGTAATGCCGGGACTCGATCTTCTGAAGGATGCCCTCAAGCTCCCGGTTTGGGGCTGTTTCAGCCGCGAAGACGGGAGGAAGGCCCAGAAGGACCGCCAGGAGGAATACCCCGGAAAAGGAACGCAGCGCGTTCATTTAACCTTGGGGGTTTTCGGCGAGGGTCTTTCTCGTGTGAAGGATCCGTTGGACGGCCGTAGCGTGTGTGCCCACCAGCAGGACGAGCAACACAAGCTTCAGGAGCGGCCAAACCAGAGTTCCGATGATCAAAAGGCAAACTCTTTCCGACCTTCCGAAGACGCCGATACCGCAATTTTTAATAAAATTCTCGGCCCGCGCCTTGGTGTAGCTGACCGCGAAAGAACCAAGGATGATCCCAAGCGTGACGAGGAACCAGAATATCTCGCTGTTACGAGCAAAGTAAACTGCGAGCCCTCCAAAAACAAAAAAATCCGAGTAGCGGTCGACGACCGAGTCGAGAAAGGCGCCGAAAAGGCTTGTCTTGCCGGTCGTGCGCGCGAGCAGGCCGTCGAGCAGATCGGCCGCTCCCGCGATGAAAAGCATCACGCCGCCGAGGAAAAGATAACCCTTCGCGTAGATGACGCCTGTTAGGAGGCTGAGCGCTGCGCCTCCGAGCGTCAACTGCATCGGAGAAATACCCTGCTCCTTCAAAAAAGAGACGATCGCATTGGCGATCGGTTCGACTTTGGGATAAACCGTTTCGCGCAAGGACATGGCCGTTACCGGGGGCAGGTGCCCTGGATGAACTTACGGACCAGTTCTTTGGCTTCGTAGTCCACGATCTGTTTGGGCGGATGCTTCATCGTGTAAGCGGACATGGAGATGAGCGGCCCGCCGATCTTGCGGTCGCGGGCGATCTTGCAGGCCCGGATGGCGTCAATGGAGCAGCCGGCGCTATTCGGAGAATCTTCGACGGAGAGGCGCATTTCCGCCGTGACAGGGAAGCCCCCGAATCCGCGGCCTTCGATGCGCAGGTAGCAGACCTTGTTATCATTCTGCCAGGGAACATAATCCGAAGGGCCGATGTGGATATTGTCCTCATCGAGCGGCACATCCAGCTGGCTTTGCACCGCGGAGGTCTTGGAGATCTTCTTGGATTCCAGGCGGGCGCGGTTGAGCATGTTCAAGAAGTCCGTGTTGCCGCCGGTATTGAGCTGGTAAGTGCGGTCGATCCGTACGCCGCGGTCCATGAAAAGCTTCGCGAGCGTGCGGTGCGTGACCGTCGCGCCGATCTGGGCCTTGATATCATCGCCGACGCAAGGGATACGCTTCGCTTCAAAACGTTTCGCCCAAGCCGGATTGGAGACGATGAAGACCGGCATGCAGTTGATGAGGCTGACGCCCGTTTTCAGGCAGGCTTCGGCATAGAATTCCGTGGCCTTCTGAGAACCGACCGGGAGGTAATTGATCAGAATCTCGGCGCCGCTTTCCCTCAAGACCTTCTCGACGTTGCACGGTTTCCTGTCAGAGACGACAAAAGTGCGGTCTTCCTTATAGTTGGCCATATGCTCGGAAACGCCGTCCAGAACATTACCCATTTCGACCTTAACCTTGCTTTTGGGGACCGGACCGATGCTCCACACGCAGTTGGGTTTTGCGGCAAGAGCCACATCCAGGCGTTCGCCCACTTTGCGCTTATCAATATCAAATGCCGCCACGACCTCGATATCCTGGGGGAAGTAACCGCCCATGTCATAGTTCATGAGGCCAAACCATTCGATAGGTTTGTTCTTGGACGGCTTCTGGCTGGCGAGAGCCCGGTAGTGTTCGAGCCCTTGGACGAGGGATGCCGCGCAATTGCCGGTCCCCACAATAGCGATCTTGATCTTGCCCATTGATTCCTCCTGTTGATTTATATGAAGACGATAGGATTTAAAGCCGAGGGTCGATATCATATCAGCAAGCTTTCGAAAATCAAGCGAAAGAAGGCGTTTCTAAGCGTTTTAGAGATAAAAAGTTACATCAGATACGTCCGATAATCCGAAAAAAATAGACTGTGACCTCTATTAAATAGCCCATTGCTTAAAAACTTTTGACTATAGGCGATGAGCTATCAGCCATTGGTCTGTTTGGATTTTATGCTAGAATGTCGCCCATTCGCTCGCTCACAAGCACTTTATTTTCAAGAAAATGGGGGATGTATGGCTTCCTATGAAGATTTCCAGAAATTAGATATCAAAGTAGCTGAAATTGAGACCGTCGCGGCGCACCCGAACGCGGACCGCCTTTATGTGCTCGGTATCAAGGTGGGCGAGGTCCGCAAGCAGATCGTAGCGGGGATCCGGGCCCACTACACCGAAGAACAGTTGAAAGGCAAGAAGATCGTCATTATCGACAACCTGGACCCTGTGGTGATCCGCGGGGTGGAGTCCAACGGAATGCTTCTTGCCGCTTCCGACGCGACAACGCTAACGCTGGTTTGTCCCGAACGGCCCATCGCGGACGGCGCGAAGGTGAAATAGTTAAAAACCGGAGAACGGCGAACGATCCGTGAGTCGCGGCCAGTTTCCTCGGCATGTTCTTGTCAAAGAACATACGCTGTGTTAAGATTCCGACCCTATGACCATTGACCAACGCGGTTCCCGCACTTCCACCAAACATCTGGATTTCCAGCCGTTCAAGGCTTGGCGCTATGACCCTTCGCGCGTCAAGGCGGCCTCCGTGCTGGCGCCGCCCTACGACGTCATCTCGGCCGAAAAGCAGCAGAAGCTTTATGAAAACTCCCCTTTCAATTGTATCCGGCTGATCCTGAACAAAAAAGATCCGGCGGATACCGACCAGAATAACGCCTACACGCGCGCCCGCGATACGTTCCAGGAATGGCAAAAAAAAGGCGTTCTTGTTCAGGAAAAAGAGCCCTGTTTTTATGTGTACCGGCAGACTTTCAAGGACCCCGTCAGCCAGGTCGTCAAGAACCGGTTCGCTTTGTTGGGGCGCGTTCGCCTCGAGCCTTTTGAAAAAGGGATCATCGTCCCGCACGAGAAGACGCTCCGCGGCCCCAAAGAAGACCGCATGAAGCTTCTCCGGACCGTGCAGACCAATTTTTCTCCGGTCTTCGGTCTTTATAAGGATAAAGGCTTCGAAGTCCGGAGCATCATCCAGGATCCGATGAACTCCAGCCCGCTTTTTGAGGCGGAGGATGATGACAAGATCGTCCACACTCTTTGGGCGATCGAAGATCCGGATATTCTTGCCAAACTTCACAAGGCGCTTCAATCCAAGAAGGTCTATATCGCCGACGGGCACCACCGCTACGAGACGGCGCTTGAATACGCGAGACAACAACGGGAGGAAGGATGTTTGTCGGATCTCGTGCTGTTTCCTTTCGATTACATGTATATGGCGCTTGTGAGCTTTGATGATCCGGGGTTCATCGTGCTTCCGACGCACCGGATCATGACCAAGCTCGGGATGACCGGAGGCGAAGCGATCCGCCGTTTGAGCGAATATTTCAAAGTGGAAAAAGTTTCCCTCAATCAATTGAAGGAAATGACCGCTTCTTACGACCAGGAAGGCCGGGTGTTCGGGCTCGTGCTCGACGAAGGATGTTTCCTCCTCACCATGATCGACAAGGAAAAGGCCAAAGAACGGATGATCCAGGGGAAACCGGATGTGTGGTATGACCTGAACGTGAACGTTCTCGCGCACCTGATCTTCTCCGAACTGCTCGGGCTCAAGGAAGACCGGTGGGAATCGGTTCTCCGCTTTGAGCACACGGTGGACGGGGCGGTCACGCCGCTCCAAAAGGGCGAGGCCCAGGCGGTGTTTCTTTTACAGCCGCCGAAGGTCGATATGCTCGAAAAAATGGGCGCCGTGAACGAACGCATGCCCCAGAAATCCACCTATTTCTATCCCAAGCTCGCGACCGGGCTTGTTTTTTATTCGCATAAAGAATAATTTAAAGATCTCCGGAATTCCCAGCGGTTCCTTGGGTGCCCCATGTCCTTTGTGATCGAAACCTTCCGATCGTCCCGAACCCCTTGGGAGATCTTTCAAGCCGTCCACGCTGATTCCCAAGCCTGCTTTTTCCTGGATAGTCCCGACCCCAATCAATTTCCTCTTCGAGGAAATTGGGGCAATCCTGACTTTCTAAAAAAAAATAAAAGTCAGGGTTCTCCTCAATATGCGCCCCCGGACCAGGTTTATTCCTATATCGGGATGGACCCGGCCCTCGAGATCCGGCTGGACCGGGAGTCTCTTTCCATAGAAGGCGAATGTCGCGGACGGTATCCCGCGCGCGACCTTTTTCCCGTTCTCAAAAAGCTCTTTAAAAAATACCGGCTTCCGGCAGCGCCACGCCGCCCTTTTTTTACGGGAGGGTGGGTGGGTTATTTCGGGTATGAGGCGGCCGAACTTTGCGACAAGATCCGGTTCCGCGCCAAGCCCGATCCGCGCGTCCCCCGGGTTTATCTCGGCCTTTTCCGGGATGTGATCGTTTATGATCACCGAAAACGTGTTTATCACGTCGTGATCAATGTTCGGGGAACGGGGAACGGGGAACGGGAATCGAAAAAGCTCAGAGCATATTTTGGAAAGCCCGTCATGAAAACAAAACGGCAGTTCAAGTTGAAGAAATTTACGGCGGAGATGACGAGGCGACGGTTCAAAATCATGGTGGAGAAGGCGAAAGAATATATCGCGGCCGGGGATATCTACCAGGCGAACCTGTCGCAGCGTTTCTCGTTCGGATACCAGGGATCGCCGCTGGCGCTTTACGGAAAACTTCGTTCGATCAATCCGTCGCCTTTCTCCTGTTTTCTCAAAACAGGGGATCTGGAGATCGTTAGTTCTTCTCCGGAGCGGCTGGTCCGGAAAAAAGGACGGCTTTGCGAGACCCGTCCGATCGCGGGGACCTGCCCCGTCCGCCGTTCCTCAAACAAGCTGGCGGAGTGGCGCCGGAACCTTCTCCGGAATGAAAAAGAAAAGTCGGAACACTTGATGCTTGTGGACCTTGAACGGAACGATCTCGGCCGCGTTTGCGGTTACCGCTCCGTGAAGGTTGAGGAATTCATGACGCTTGAAAAATACTCTCATGTGGTGCATATCGTCTCGAAGATCGTGGGCCATCTCAAAAAAGACAGGGGTGCCTTCGACCTGATCCGGGCGATGTTCCCGGGCGGGACGATCACGGGGTGCCCGAAGATCCGCTGCATGGAGATCATCGACGAGCTGGAGCCCGTGCGGCGCGGTGTTTATACGGGTTCCCTCGGGTATATCGACCTTCACGGGGACATGGACCTGAACATCGTGATCCGGACCCTGATCCTGAAAAAAGGCAAAGGGCATCTCCAGGTCGGGGCGGGGATCGTTCATGATTCGGACCCCGGAAAAGAATATGAAGAGACCCTTCACAAAGCGAAAGCGCTTGTTCAGGCGCTTCGACAAGCCGGACGTTAAACCCTGTCACCCTATGGCTTATAAAATTTACGAGAACGGAAAAGAAATCGCGGGGCAGATCTCGCTGGACCTGGCGAAGACCGAAGCCGCCGGCGTTTTTGAGAGCATGCGCGCTTATCGCGGCCGTATCTTTCATGAAAAGGAACATCTCGCGCGGCTTCTGGAGTCGGCCAGGACCGTGGGTTACCGGCCGATGCCGGATCCGGCGCGGCTGCGGCGGGAGCTCGCGGCGGCACTTCACGCTTTCGGGGCTCCGGAATGTTTTGTGCGGCTGACTTTATGGGAGGGCCGTTCTTTTGTGATGCTGGGGTTCCGGGAGCATCCCCAAAGAATTTACGAGGAAGGGGTCGCCCTGAAGACCGCGACGTTCCCGAGGGGTGGGCCCAGCACCTTTCCCTGGCAGGCCAAAACCTCGGCCTATCAGCAGGCGATCATGGCGAGTACCGAGCCCCACGCGGATAAGGTCTATGAATGGGTATTCCTGGACCGGGAGGGTCTGCTGACCGAGACCCGGATCGGGAATTTCTTCATCGTGAAATACCGGATCCGACCCCGGAGGTCGGACCGATCCGACCCCGGAGGTCGGACAGGTCAGGGCGCGGAGCTTTTGACGCCGCCGGAGCACGGAATCTTGAATGGAGTGACCCGGAGGTTTGTGATAAAATGCGCCCTCGAATGCGGGATAAAAGTCCGGGAAGTTCCGCTGACCCGGCACGAATTTTTCAACGCGGATGAAGCTTTTCTTTGCAATACTTCCTGGGAGGTCCTGCCGGTCCGCGAGTTGGATGGTCGCTCGATCGGGTCCGGAAAACCCGGTCCCATCACTTTAAAACTACACCGCTGCTTTAAGAGGAGGGTTCAACACGATGTCACGTCACACGGTCCATCGCGCGCTCATCAGCGTCTCTGATAAAACAGGTCTTATCCCTTTTGCCAAAACCCTGCGAAGACACGGCGCGGAGATCCTTTCCACCGGCGGCACGCTGAAAGCCCTGAAGGACGCCAAGGTCCCCGCGATGGCGGTCGAGGATTACACGGGTTTTCCCGAAATGCTCGACGGCCGCGTGAAAACCCTTCACCCGAAGATCCACGGCGGGCTTCTTTTCCTCCGCCACAAAAAAAGCCACCAGAAACAGGTCAAAGCGCACGGGATCAAGCCCATCGACCTCGTGGTCGTGAACCTGTATCCCTTCGAAGAAGCGACGAGCAAGGGGAACCTCAGTATGGACGAGGCCAAGGAATTCATCGATATCGGCGGGCCGTCCATGCTCCGTTCCGCGGCCAAGAACTATGAATCGGTGACCGTGATCACGGACGTTGCGGACTATGATCGCGTCGCCAAAGAACTTGATGAGCACAAGGGAAGCGTGACGGATGAAACGCGGTTCGCGCTTTCACAAAAGGTTTTTGAAAAAACGTCCGCGTATGACGCGGTGATCAGCCAATACATGGCCAAACATAAAAAGAAAACCGCGGAAGACGCCGCGCTCCCGCCGCAATTTGTGTTCCATTTCAAAAAGGCGCAGGACCTGCGGTACGGCGAGAACCCGCATCAAAAAGCCGCCTATTACATCCCGACCACGCAAAAGGCCGGGGCCTCCTGGACCCAGCTTCACGGCAAGGAGCTTTCCTTTAATAACCTCATGGACGTGGACGCGACGCTCGATGTGCTCGCGGAGTTCAACGCGCCGGCCGCGTGCGTCATTAAGCACAACAATCCCTGCGGCATCGCGCAGGACACGCAAGCGCTTGTCGCGGTCGAAAAGGCGATCGACGGCGATCCGCTCTCCGCTTTTGGCGGGATCGTGGGCGTGAACCGTTGCTGCGACCGGAAGATCGCGGAAAAGGTGCTCGAGAAGCTCGCGTTCTTTGAAGTGCTGGTCGCCCCGTCCTTCAAGCCGGGAGCGCTCAAGCTTCTTAAAGCGCGCAAAAACCTCCGCCTGATCGAGGTCCATCAATTCCGCGACGAGAACCTTTACGACGTGAAGTTCCTTCGCACAGGCATCCTGGTCCAGGAAAAGAACCGTCCCATCAAAGATCACATGGCGGAACTTAAAAAGAAACTGAACTTTGTTACAAAGGCCAAACTGTCCGAAGCCGAGACCGAAGAGCTGATCTTCGCGTTCCAGTGCTCCAAAGTTGTGAAATCGAACGCGATCGTGCTGACGCAGGGCAAACGAACGGTCGGGATCGGGGCAGGGCAGATGTCCCGCGTGGACTCGGTGCAGATCGCGATCCAGAAGGCGGGATACCTAGCCGAAGGCGCGATGCTCGGAAGCGACGCTTTTTTCCCAATGCCGGATTCGATCGAATTCGCGGCCAAGCACAAGATCAAGGCGATCATCCAGCCCGGTGGTTCCATCCGCGATAACGATGTGATCGCCGCCTGCGACCAGGCCGGCATCGCGATGGCCTTCACCGGCGAGCGGCATTTTAAACATTAAAACATCGGGGAACGGGTAACGACGAACGGTTAACGGATCGTTTCTCGTTTGCCGTTCCCCGTTTCCCGAGAAAATGAATTACTCCCAATCCCTCAGCTATCTTGATTCCTTCCTGAACCTCGAAAAGCTGAGCCGGTTCCCGGACAACGCCTTCTTTAATCTGAAACGCATGGAGCATCTGCTCCGGATCAGCGGCCACCCCGAAAAGAAATTTTTCCCGATCCTGATCGCCGGTACGACCGGTAAGGGCTCTACAGGGTTTTTTCTGGAGTCCATTCTCAAAACCAACGGCATCCAGACAGGCTATTATCATTCACCGCATGTGGAAACCCCGCGTGAACGCATCCGGATCCAAGGGGACATGGCATCCCCCAAGCTTTGGGCGGAAGGCCTTTCGGTGATCCGGAATCTTTTAAACAAAAACCCTCTCCCGGGCCGATTGGGAGTTCTGACCTATTTCGAGATCCTGACCTTTTTGGCGATCTGGATCTTCGCGAGGACAGGCGTCCGGATCGGCATCTTCGAGATCGGGCTTGGCGGGCGTCTTGACGCGACCAATGTCCTGAAAGCACCGCTGGTGATCCTCACGCCCATCCATCTCGATCATGAAGCGTTCCTGGGGAGCACGATCGCGAGGATCGCCGCGGAAAAGGCCGCGATCATCAAATTCCGAAACCATGTGGTGATCGGAAATCAGGCCCCGGAGGCTTTGAGGGTGATCCACGGGTCGGTCAAAAAGAACCGCGGAACTTTGTGGAAAGCCGGACCTTTTTCCGGCGTCAGGCTGGGACTGGCCGGAGGTTTTCAAAAGCAGAACGCGGGCGTCGCTTGGAAAGCAGCTGAGATTCTTCAAAAATATTTTCATTATCCACTCACGCTCGAGCGATCCAAACAGGGATTGCAATGCCGTCACTGGAAAGGAAGGATGGAAGCCTTCCAGCAACATGGACGGAGGTTCATTCTGGATGGCGCCCACAATCCGATCTCAACGAAAGGGCTTATTATGTCATTGCGAGGAGCCGCGACGGAGGAGAGGCGACGCGGCAATCTCGCACGCTATAGATTGCTTCGCTGCGCTCGCAATGACGAAAAAAAGAGGAATCTTTGGTTGGTGTTTGGCGCGATGAATGACAAGAACAGCCGCGAGATGCTCCGGATCCTGAGCGGATTTTTTTCTAAAATAATCCTGACCGGCATTGACGGGAACCGGGCGAAAACCGTTTCCATGCTTCTCGATGAAGCTAAAGGACTTTTCAAATGCATGCTCCCGGCCCAGAATATCCGTGAAGCCTTTGAGCTGGTCCGGAAGGTTTCAAGTACGGGAGATAGCGTCGTGGTGGCGGGATCGTTCTATTTGGTCGGTGAAGCGCGAAAGGTTCTCACTCATGGCTAAAATGGAAATGGACGATACGATCGCCGCGGTAGCAACGCCGGCGGGCGAAGGCGGCATCGCGGTGATCCGCGTGAGCGGCCCCCAAGCCTACGATCTGGTGGAGCCGTTCTTTGTCCCTCACGAAAAGAAGAAACTCAAAGAGGCGACCGCGAACACGGTCCAATGGGGGAAATTCACGGACCCTTCGGGGGCCCTTTTGGACCAGGTGCTCGTGAGTTGTTTTCGCGCCCCCCGTTCCTATACGGGGCAGGACGTGATCGAGATCAGCTGTCACGGAGGTTTCGCGGTCACGAAGAAGATCCTGGGATTTCTTTTGGAAAAAGGCGCCCGCCATGCCGAACCGGGGGAGTTCACGCGGCGCGCTTTCATAAACGGCAAGATCGACCTGACGCAGGCCGAAGCCGTGCTCGATCTTATTCATGCCAAAAGCGATTCTTCGCTTGAGATCGCGGTCCGTCAGCTTTCCGGGTCGCTTTCCCGCACCCTCAAAGCATTAAAAGAAGAGCTCATGCGGCTTTTGGCCCACATGGAAGCCTATCTTGATTTTCCGGAAGAGGATCTGGAGGTGGATGTTAAAGACGGCATGCGGCAGCAATTCGCGAAGCTCCAGGAAAGGATCAAGGCCCTGATCGCGGGATTTGAACGCAATCAGTTGATCCGCGAAGGGATGCTCGTGACGCTCGCGGGAAAACCCAACGTGGGGAAGTCCTCGCTTTTTAACGCGCTCTTGGAACGGGACCGGGCGCTTGTTTCCGATCTGCCGCACACGACACGCGATCCCCTCGAAGAAGAGCTCGAGATCCGCGGCTTTTATGTGCGCTTGAGGGACACGGCGGGGCTCATCGCCGCGGCGGATCATCCCCTGGACAAAATGGGCATGGAGCGATCGCTTGAAGCACTGCGGGAAAGTCACCTGGTGCTGTTTTTATTAGATAGCCACGCGCCGCTTGAGGACGCCGACCACCATGTTTTCGGGCTTATTCCCAAAAATAAAAAGATCATTGTGCTAACAAACAAATCCGACCTCCCTTTAAAGATCCAAGATCACGAGATCAAGGCGTTATGCGGCGATCTGCCGGCAATCGCGATCTCCGCAAAAACCCGGACGGGATTTCATGAGCTTGAGAACAGGATCGCGGCGTATCTGGAGACCGGGACCTCGGAATCGGGAGAACAGATCACGAAATTGCGCCACAAGAAGGCGCTGGAGGCGGCGCTGGAAATGATCCGGCGCGCGGAAGCGTCTTTCCAGATGAATGTTTCGCTCGAATGCATCTCACCGGACCTTCGCGCAGCCCTGGAAGCCCTGAAAGAACTGACCGGGGAGGTCTATTCCGAGGATCTTTTGGATATAATTTTTTCGGAATTTTGCATCGGTAAATAATTTTTTAAAAATTTTGAAAATAATTTTTAAATTGCGTTGACATCGGATGTTTCTTTGTTAAAATTCCACTCGCTGGACGATTTGAATTTTTTTTCAGCATAAAAATTAATAAAAAATGTTTTCTTAAAAATAGGATTCACCGCCGCAGTGGGTTGGCGGTGAAATTTTTTTTGGTATCCTGAGGTTCGACAACAAATCGCAAGTTCCTGAAGTTTCGGGCGTTCCCTGTGACAAAAATTGATCTGAGAAAAACAGGCACGTTCGATACTATATGTAGTGGATGGTTCGTTGAAATCACCCACATATAGTAATCTTTAATAAGCTTTTAAAAAGTTTAAGGAGAAAATAGGCTTTATGAAGACTGAGAAGGTATCCACCGTCGAAGAGGGGCAGGGCCAGGGCAAAGGGCTCGTATTCAAGAGGTTTTTCACAAAGCCCGGCCTGCATCCGCTGGATGAGGTCAAATACGTCAAGCGCAGTTCGGTGATCACGAATCCTGACGGGTCGGTCGTTTTCAAGATGGAGAACGTGGAAGTCCCCGAAGGTTGGAGCCAACTTGCGACGGACATCATTGTATCGAAATATTTCCGCAAGGCGGGGGTTCCCGAGACGGGATCCGAAGTGAGCGCTCGTCAGGTGGTGTACCGGATCGCGCATTCGATCCGCGTTGCCGGCGAAAAGTTCGGGGGTTACTTCAAAACGCCGGCGGATGCCCAGGTTTTTGAAGAAGAACTGCTTCATTTGATGATCAGCCAGAAATGTGCCTTCAATTCTCCCGTGTGGTTCAACTGCGGCATGGACCTCTACGGCATCAAAGGAAGCGGCGGGAATTATTACTGGGACCCCGTGACCGATACGATCCGTCAGTCCACCGATTCTTACTCCAACCCGCAGTGTTCAGCTTGCTTCATCCAGTCCGTCGAAGATAATTTGATGTCGATCTTTGACCTGATCAAAAATGAAGCACGGCTTTTCAAGTACGGCTCCGGAACGGGGACGAATTTTTCGAAGCTGCGCGGACGCCAGGAGAAACTCTCAAGCGGCGGGACTTCGTCGGGCCTCATGTCCTTTTTGGAGGTGCTGGATCGCGGGGCCGGTGCGACGAAATCCGGCGGGACCACGCGCCGCGCGGCAAAGATGTGCTGCCTGGACCTCGATCATCCCGAGATCATGGACTTCATTAACTGGAAGGTCCGCGAGGAGAAAAAGGTCGCGGCGCTTATCGCGGCCGGCTATTCCTCGGATTTTAACGGCGAAGCTTATAAGACCGTGGCGGGACAGAACTCGAATAATTCTGTGAGGATCTCGGATGAGTTCATGCGCGCTTATCTCAATGACGGGAAATGGCAGACGCGTTTTCGTACGACAGGAGATGTTTGCGAGACTTTCCAGGCCAAGGACATGATGGACCAGATCGCGTTCGCCGCTTGGGCTTGCGCCGATCCCGGCGTCCAGTTCGATACCACGATCAATGATTGGCATACCTGCGCGAACACGGACCGCATCCATGCCTCGAATCCCTGCTCGGAATACATGTTCCTTGATGATTCGGCCTGTAACCTCGCCTCCATCAATGTGATGAAGTACCAACGGCCGGATGGAACGTTCGATGTCGAAGGATTCCGCCATACCACGCGGGTTTTTATCACGGCGATGGATATTCTGGTGGATTACGCGTCGTACCCGACCGAACAGATCTCCCGGAATAGCCATGTTTACCGTCCGCTTGGGATCGGTTATGCGAACCTCGGAAGTCTTCTTATGGTGAGCGGTATTCCCTACGACAGCCCGCAGGCGTACGCGATCTGCGGCGCGCTTACGGCGATCCTTACTGGGCATGCTTACCGGACCTCGGCCGAGATCGCGGCGTCGAAGGGCACTTTTGTGGATTATAAAAAGAATGAAAGCTCCATGCTTCGCGTGATCGAGAAACACCGCGCGGCGGCGCACAAGATCCCAGCCGAACATTGCTGGCAGGACATTCTGGTCGCGGCGCATGAGGATTGGGAAGACGCGTATGAGATCGGGAAGCTTTACGGTTATCGCAACGCCCAGGTCTCGGTGATCGCCCCGACCGGTACGATCGGGCTTCTCATGGATTGTGACACGACCGGGATCGAGCCGGATTTCGCGCTGGTGAAGTTCAAAAAACTCGCCGGCGGCGGTTATTTCAAGATCATCAACCAGGGCGTCCCCGCGGCGCTCCATAAACTCGGGTATTCCGAGACCGAGGTCCAGAGTATCGTGGAATACATTCAAGGGACGTCGCGTCTCGAAGGCACTCCCTGGATCAACCGTTCGACTTTGGCGGCCAAAGGTTTCACGAGCCCCGAACTCGACAAGATCGAGACTATGCTGCCGTCCGTCTTTGATCTGAGCTTTGCTTTCACCAAGTGGACCCTTGGAGAAGACACGCTGAAACGTCTCGGTTTCAAGCCCGAGGATTACAGCCATCTTCGTTTTAACGTGCTCGAGGCTCTCGGTTTTTCCAAGACGGAGATCGAGGAAGCGAACAATGTGATCTGCGGGATGATGACGATCGAAGGAGCGCCGCACCTTAAGCCTGAGCACTTGCCGGTCTTTGATTGCGCGAATCGATGCGGGAAATACGGCAAACGTTTTATCGAACCCATGACGCATGTTCGCATGATGGCCGCGGCGCAGCCGTTCATTTCCGGCGCCATTTCCAAGACCGTGAACCTGCCGCATGAAAGCACGGTGGAGGATATCGAAAAGATCTACGTCGAATCCTGGAAAATGGGGCTCAAGGCCGTCGCGCTTTACCGGGACGGCTCGAAGCTTTCGCAGCCGCTGAACACAAAATCCGGGGATTCAGCTTCGGACAAAAAATCCGAAAAGAAAAACGAGATCCAGACCGCGCATCCTCCGGTCCTGCAGCGCAGGCGTCTGCCCAAGAAACGCGCCGGGATCACGGTGGAATCCCGCGTGGGAGGGCAGAAGATCTACCTCAGGACGGGGGAATATCCGGACGGGATGCTCGGCGAGATCTTTGTCGATATGCACAAGGAAGGAGCCGCGTTCCGTTCCATGATGAACTGTTTCGCGATCGCGGTCTCGCTTGGCTTGCAGTACGGCGTGCCGCTTGAAGAATTCGTGAATGTGTTCACATTCACGCGTTTTGAGCCGCAGGGGCTTGTGGACCATCCGAATATCAAGCTCTCCACCTCGATCGTGGATTATCTCTTCCGGGTGCTCGGGATGGAATATCTTGGAATGACCGAGTTTGTCCAGATCCCGCCCAAACCCGAAGACCTTCAAGTGAATAAGAGCGTGGCCTCGGCCGTAACACAGGCGCCGATGATCGAGATCCCGGCTCCGGCCAAGGAAGAAGTGCCCCCGCAGGCAAGCGCCGTCAAAAAGAACGCTTCCGTTGCGGCGGCCGGCGCGAACGAGCATCTTTCGAACATGATGGGAGACGCTCCCTTTTGCACGAATTGCGGCCATGTGACCGTGCGGAGCGGCTCCTGCTACAAGTGCCTTAATTGCGGTAATAGCATGGGGTGTTCCTGATCTTACCCCGGAAGTTGAAGGCGCAAGGCGTTAGACCTTAACGCTTTGCGCCTTTTCTTTTTCTCTCCCTGCTGGCTCTTTCGGAAGAAATACGGTAAAATTTTCTTCCATGACGGCCCACGAACCGATCGAAGCGACCGAAAAACTTTTTACGCGCACCCGCTCGCGCTCCTACCAAGACTGGCTCCGGTTCGGGACCTACTTTCTCATCATCATTGTTTTCGCGCTTCTTTTGGGAACCCGCAAGTTAGACCGGATGGAAGATCTTGCCCGTGATAGTTTCCTCAAACATATCGCTTGGGGGCAAGCCCACCCGGACATCGCGCTGATCGAAATCTCGGAAACCGCCTTGGATGAGATCGGGGCATGGCCTTGGCCGAGAAGCTATCACGCCATCATGGCGCGCCTTTTAAACGAATGGAAGGCGGCCGCGATCATTTTCGATCTCGATCTTTCGGAACCGACGGATCCCAAGAATGATCAGGACCTGGCTCAATCGCTCGCGAAGATCAAAACTCCCATTTATATTCCAGTGGAACTGAAGCCCAAAAAAGAAAAGAAATTCTGGGTGCATGGCATGCCGGTGGTACTGGAAAAAAGCGAGGGACAGAAGGTCTGGGTCCACGCCATGCCGGAATTCGAAAAAGAGGTAAAAGTAACAGGACACAGTTTCCTTGGCCCGGATCCGGACGGGATCTTGCGCCGGTTCGAACCTTTTGCTGACGAGGGGGGTGAAGGCCATCATTTTCTTCCGCTTCGCGTGGCTTTTGACCATATGCAGCTAGCCGTTCCGGCGCCGCAAGAATGGAAAAAATATGAAGATGCGCAGGGGAAAATGCTCATCCCGTGGAGCCGGGTCTGGGACCGTGGATTCGTGCGCTACAACTACGCGGACCTGATCCACAGTTTTTACGCGATCCAGAAAGGAATGCGTCCCCTCATTGATCCGGCCGCGCTCGCGGGGAAGATCTGTCTTGTCGGACCAACGGCGCCAGGAGCCGCGGAGCTTAAGGTGACCCCGCTAAATATTTCATACCCCCAGATCGGTATTTACGCTCAGGTGCTGAACGCGGCATTAACGGGCAACTGGATCCGCCCCGTTTCGGCCACGGGGAATTTCCTGTGTCTTCTGGGGAGCGGTTTTCTGGCGATTTTTCTGTTCGTGACTTTGAGCGGCATCTGGTCTCTTGTCGCCGGGCTTTTGCTCGTCGCAGGATGGATCGTTTTCTGCTTTTTTGCTTTGATGAAATGGCACGTCTGGTTCTATGTGGTCTACCCCGTCCTGCTCATGCTCAGCCTGTTTGTTTTTTCGGCTATCTATGTCCAGGCGACGGCGATTCGAGAAAAATCCCAGCTTTTCCATCTCGCGACGCGGGACGGTCTGACGGAGCTCTATGTGATCCGGCATTTCCGTTTGATCATGAATCATATCGTGCGGGAAGCGAGCGTGCGAAACCAGCCTTTATCCGTCATCCTGATGGATATCGACAACTTCAAGCAGATCAACGACACCTACGGACATCCGGCGGGGGACATGGTGCTTAAAAAAGTCGCGGCGATCCTTCTCGCTTTTATCCGGAAACGCCGGGCCTTCCGCGAGATCGATTTCGCGGCCCGTTACGGGGGCGAGGAATTCATTATCATGCTCCGAAAGGCCGGCCTGCGCGAAGCGGCCGAGATCGCGGCCGAAAGGATCCGAAAGAAAGTCGAGGAGACCCGGTTCGAATGGGAGGGGAAGCCGATCCGGGTGACGATCAGTCTGGGGGTTGCCGTGCGCCGTCCCGGGGAAAATGTTCCCGATCCGATGGTTCATCGCGCCGATGCGGCCCTCTACCGGGCCAAGGCGTCGGGGAAGAACCGTGTTTGCATGGAAACCTTGTGACCAGCGGCATCCGTTCTCTATCGGCTTATGGCCAAACTTCAACCTGAACCGAATTCCATAGACTAAGAGCCGAGACCAGCATGAAGATCAATATCCTTTATGTGATTACTCAGTTGGAGCTCGGCGGCGCGCAGAAACAGCTTCTGAGCCTGATCAAAAATCTCGATCAAGACCGCTACAACATTTTTCTTTTTACCGCCAAGGACGGGTTCCTCATGGAAGAAGCCTTGGCCATTCCCGGTTTGAGCCTGTACCGGTCCCGGTATTTGCAAAGGCTGATCAACCCGCTACGGGATCTTCTAGCCTTGATGGAGCTCAGGGCTTTCATCCGGAAGAACCGGATCGATATGGTCCATACCCACAGCTCGAAAGCGGGTATTTTAGGCCGTTGGGCCGCGGCGTTGGCCAAAACCAAGATCATTCTTCACACTGTCCACGGCTGGTCCTTCCACGATTTCCAGAACCCCTTGATTTGCGGACTTTACAAAAAGCTCGAAAAATTCAGCGCGAAATTCACGGACAGGATCGTAGTGGTTTCCGATCATGACAAGCAAAAAGGGCTCGGCCTCAAAATAGGTTCCGAAGATCGATACGGCTTGATACGGTACGGCATCTCCAGGGCTGAATTTGGCGCGAAGGACGCCTCGATCCGCAAGGAACTCGGCCTCAGTGAAGACGCGCTGGTGATAGGGACCATCGCCTGCTTCAAACCGCAAAAAGGCCTTGAGGATTTCGTGCGGCTGGCTTCTTTAGCCGGGCAGCTTTTTCCCCAAGCCCGGTTTTTAATGGTGGGGGACGGTGTCCTTCGGAAGAAGCTTGAACGTCAGATCGAAAGATCCGGCTTGCGCTCCCGGTTTATTCTGACGGGTTGGCGGACAGATGTGGCCCGGGTCCTCTTTGCGATGGACGTCCTCGTGTTGATCTCCCTTTGGGAAGGATTGCCGATCGCGGTCCTTGAGGCTATGGCCAGCGGTGTTCCGGTTCTGGCGACCGATACGGGAGGGATCGCGGAAGTGATCTTGGAAGGGGAAACGGGATTTCTTGCGCCTTGCCATGATGTGCCTTCTATGTTAAAAAAGCTCACTTTGCTTCTCCGGGAGGATGGCCCGAAGAAACGCATCGCGCTAAAAGCAGCAGAGTGCGTGGATGAAAGGTTTGAGACAAAGATGATGGTGAAATCTCACGAGGAACTTTACCGGCAATTGACCGGAACGAAAGGCACAGCCTGTGATCGCTAGTTCTTTTTGGGGCGCTTTGAGCGGATTTCTTCTGTCCGCGCTTTTTGTGCTTTTTTTTAAAGAAGCTTCCGCCCGCTGGAAGTTTTTAACCACCAAGGGCGTTCCTTCGATCGGCGGGGTCAGCATGGGGCTGGCCTTCGGGATAGTCCTGTTGCTGACCGGAACCTCTCTGGCCGGACTTCCGCGGGAGATTAAAGGGATCGTGATCGCTTCGGCCTTCATGCTTGTCACGGGTATCTTGGATGATCATCGGGAGCTGTCCGTGGCCCAAAAATTTTTCGTCCAGCTTGTTGCTGCGGCGATCCTGGTCGGTTTCGGGGTCCGGACCGATTTCGCGTACGCGGGAAATCTTTTGAATATCGCTATATCTCTTTTCTGGATCATCGCGATTACCAACGCCATGAATCTTCTGGATGTGATGGACGGATTGGCGGGAGGGACGGCCCTCGTGATCCTCTCGGGCTTCTGCGTGATCTCCGCCGTGAACGGCGACAGTCTGACCTTCATCGTTTCCGCCATCCTGGGAGGCGCGGTCCTTGGGTTCTGGATCTTTAATCTTCCGCCGGCCAAGGTGTACATGGGGAACAATGGGAGCCATTTTTTGGGACTGGTGCTCGCGGCGCTCGCGATCACCGCGCGTTACGCGACCCTGGAGAGGAATGTCGCGCTTCTGACCCCGCTGCTTTTGCTCGGTTTCCCCATCCTGGACACGCTTTTTCTGATCCTGATGCGCGTCCGCAAGGGGACCTCCGCTTTCAATAAAAGTGAGGACCATATCGCCTTGAGATTCCTGAAAAAAGGTTATTCGAAAAAGAGAACTCTCGCGGCGATGATGGGATGGACCCTCTTTTTTGTCGCCGCAGGCGCCATGCTCAGCCAAGCTTCGAACCTTTTCGGGATCCTGATCCTAATCCTGGCGGGGTTGGGAAGCCTTGTCCTGATCAAAAAAATGAGCCGGGTGAAGGTTTGAAAGCTCGAAAAAAGATCCTGATCCTGGGGGCCGGTATCGCCGGATTGAGCGCGGCGTGGCATTTGCGCGAGAGAGGGATCCCAAGCCGCATTTTTGAAAAAGAATCGGAGGTCGGCGGGCTTTGCCGCTCCAAACATGTCCGCGGTTTTACTTTTGACTACAGCGGACATCTGCTCCATTTCAAGAAACCCTACGTTGCCGGGCTCGTCCGGAAATTGCTCGGCAAGCAGTGCGTGAAACAGCCGAGGAGCGCCTGGGTGTCCATGGGGGAGCGTTACACGCCCTATCCTTTTCAGGCCAACCTCTTCGGTCTTCCTCCCAAGATCCTCAAGGAATGCCTGGACGGATTCCTTCGCGCAAAAAAAACAAAACGTAAAGACTCGCCCGGCAAAAATATGAATTTTTCTCAATGGGCCCGGCGGACTTTCGGGGCCGGAATAGCCCGTCATTTCATGGAGCCGTATAACGCGAAGTTCTGGACAGTGCCGCCGAAAGAGCTGAGCTGCGATTGGCTTTCCGGGATGGTTCCGGTCCCGTCCCTCAGGCGCGTGCTCGAAGGCGCGAAGAACGAGAGCAAGAACCAGCTGGGTTATAACGTTTATTTTTGGTATCCCCGCGCGGGCGGCATCGAAAAACTTCCGAAGGCTTTTGCCCGGCGGCTTAAGGATATCCGGCTTAAAAGCGGGATCACGCGGATCGATCTTGATAAAAAAGAGGTGACGCTGGTTTCCGGGAAAAAAGAAAAATATGACACCCTGATCTCGACGATCCCTTTACCCGAGATGTCCCGCCTGATCCGGAAGCTGCCCGCGGCAATTCAAAAAGCCTTGGCGAAGCTGCGCTGGAATTCCATTTATAATCTGAACCTGGGCGTGAGCGCCAACGGCCGGGACCCCAAACGGCATTGGATCTATTTCCCGCAGCCCGAAACGTGTTTCTTCCGGGTGGGATTTCCGCATCATTATTCTTCCGGTGTTGCTCCATTACGCCAAAGATCTTTTTATGCCGAAGTTTCTTACTCGCGCTACAAGGCGGTTTCCAAGAAGAAGATCGGGACCCGCATCCTCCGGGATCTCAGAAAGAAAGGATTGCTCGGGCCGCAAGACAGGATCTGCGCGAAAGATGTGAATGATATCCGGTATGGATATCCGATCTACGACCGGCAGTATCAAGAAGCCACTCAAAAGATCCTGAAATTCCTGAGCGGGCACGGGATCATTCCCTGCGGCCGTTATGGCTCATGGACTTATATGTCCATGGAGGATGCGATCTGGGACGGGAAAAGAGCGGCGGAATCTTTGTAGCGGCCTAAATTCGTTTCGAAGCGCTCGCAAGCCCTTCCTTTGCTTCCTGTGAAACGGGGACGGCGAACATCCCCAGCATGACCCACCAGATAAAACTTACGGCCGGAAGGAAAAGGGTAAAATCCATCAGGTTGTGGACCAAAAAAATACAAATCCCGGCGAGCAAGGCCCATTTCTGTTGATCCTTGTAAAAGGACGGGATGCTTTTCCAACCGTTCCTGAGGATGGCAGTCCACAACCAGATAAAAACCGTCATGCCGATCACACCTGTCTCAGCCCATAATTGAAGGAAGGAATTATGGGCGTATCGTGATGACTGCAGGTCGAAATTCCCGAATCCGGTACCCAGCCAGGGATGCGCGGAAATAACCCGCAATGTTTCTTTCCAGTAATCAAGCCGTGCGGTCATTGAGAATGAGGGTAGCAGATGCTGATGAACATTGCTTGTTCTCAGGGCGAACAGGCCTCCTAGGACCATGCCGAGCCCGAGCAGGAGAAAAACCTTCTTTTTTGAAGAACGGTTCTTCCATACGGAAAATGCGGCGAGGATCACCATAAGGCTCAGCAGGGCGCTGAGCGATTGAGTGAGGAGCAGCGCCAGGCCGATGGGAATTGCAAAAAAAGCCCGTTTGCCGGAACAAAGCGCGAGGGGGAGGGCCATGGCAAGGTATCCCCCCAGGATCCCCGGGGTCGGGAACGGGAAAAAGACCCTTCGCTGCGCGATCTTTTCTAAGACGAAGGGATCGGTGATATTTGTCCTTTGGACATAATCCGATAGGAGCTGGAAACCGAAGAAATATTGAAAGATCGCGAGAAGGCTTATGGCCAGTGCTCCCAGCACGATCTCCGCGGCGAGGCGCTTTTTTTTATCCTCCTCGAGAGGCGCTATCACGAGGAACAGGATCAGGCTGACTGTGAACTGGGTGATCTCCCAAAGGCCGTTTGCCCGGTTGAGCGTGAACGGGACCGCCATGACCAGAAAGAGCGACAAGATGATTACCGGATATTGGATCGTTCCCAGTTTTTTAAAGGAAAGTCCCTTGACGATGATCCAGACGGCCAGGAAGACCAGCAATAGGGCAAAATAGACGGTGCTTAAAAAAATCTCGGGTTCCACGGCGCTGGAGGAGGCGAGTGATAAGGGGAGCAGGAAAATGAATAGGCCCAGGCATGCGTGCATGGCATGATTTTAAGGAAGGGCCTCCGAAATGTAAATTAGATTCATCGTTTTGGGGCATCTTACGATAATGGCGGAAGCCGCGGAGAGCCCTATTCTCTCGCCTTGACCAACCTTAAAGAAATACATAGACTCTAAACGCTTTTGTATCCGGAACGCGGATCCTGCAAAGTCCGAGCATTTTCCTCCATACCACGGAGAGGTGGCAGAGTGGCCGAATGCGGCAGTCTCGAAAACTGTTATACGCGCAAGCGTATCGGGAGTTCGAATCTCCCCCTCTCCGCCATGTTTTCTATTCAATCAAAAAAAACGGGAGATCATGACGGTTCGGGCTCCCGTTCTTTGGACGGGAGATTCGAAGGGAGCCCCGCAGGCGCTTATGACTCATGTCATAAGAGCGGGGCGGGTGGCCTACCCGCAACGAAGCGAAGGGAGCCGCATCTCCCCCTCTCCGCCATGCTTTTTTTGTTCTGCTTTGCCACGATTTCTCCCTTAGCCCTTGCGGATATCATTCAACTCAAAAATGGTAATGCGATTGAAGCCAAGGTCTTAAGGGAAGACGACCAATTTGTGATTGTTGAGGCGCCCGGAGGAAAAGTTAAGATTCCAAAATCTGATATAAAAATGGTCTGGCGCGGTTCCAAGGAAGAACTGGTGGAGGTCCGCGGGAAAGCGGTTTATTTTGCAAAAGGCGTCGAGATGTATAAGAGCGGCCGTTTTAAGGAAGCCGCGGAAAGCTTCGAGCAATCTCTGGGTTCTGACTCTATCAATACGGTGATTTACGCGAATCTGGGAAGCGCGTATGCTTCTGCCGGCGAGGCTCAAAAGGCGGAGGAAAGTTTTTTGAAAGCCTTGGAAGGGGAATCCCAAAAGCCTGAAATCCTTCTGAATCTGGCCAATCTGTACCTTACCGTCAAGAATTTTCCGCGGGCCGTGGAGGTTTTCCAGGAGTATCTGAAGTTGAGACCCGACGATGAAGTGGCGATATCGGGTGTGGCGAACGGTTATTACGCCTTGGGGCAATATCAAAAAGCATACGATCTTTACCGCTCCCTTAAGCGGGCCAACGAAACTCCTTTTCTAAATAATCAGGCCGCTGCGCTTATCCAGCTTAGACGTTTTGAGGAAGCGAAGAAAATTCTTCTTCCCTTGACGTCCGGCCCCGTGGTTTTTTCAAAGCCTTTCTTAAATTTGGCTGAACTTTACCGATTGACGGGGGACTATGATGAGTCCAAACGCTACTACGGGATGGTGCTAAAAAAAGAGCCCCAAAATGCCGATGCCCAGATCGGGATGGCAAAAGTCCTTTTAAAAGAGAATAATTTCAGAGAGGCTGAAGAATATCTTGGCCGGATCTCCGGAAGTGACCCGGGCAATAAAAATGTAAAACATGTCCGGGCGCAACTTCTTGCCGGGCAAGGAGAACTCGCCAAAGCATCCGTGATTTATGAGGAGATTCTTGAGAAAGATCCGCGTGATTGGGTTGCCGGAAATAATTTAGGTCTCCTTTATATCAAAATGAATGAGCCCCGTAAGGCCCTTGATGTTTTTGGGAGGGTGTTGGCATCTAACGAGTTTTATGCTAAGGGGCACGCGAACAAGGGGCTTGCGCATGCTTTTTTAAATGATGCGGATAAAGCTCTTAAAGAGTGGAATCGGGCGCTTGAGATCGACCCTGGCTTGCGTGAAGCTGCCCAGAATAAAAAGATTCTTGAAGAAGCCATCCGAGGGGAAGAAATCCGTTGAAAACCATTTTTACGCGTAAAAAGCAGCAAGGGGTGACCCTTCTTGAAATGTTGATTTCGATCGTCATTATCGCGGTTCTTGCGACCATTGCGATCACCCGGGTGGTCCACCAGATCGAACAATCCAAGAAGGCGGAGGCGGTTAATAACCTCGGTTCCATACGCCTCGCTGAGTTGCGTATGTATGAATTGCTTGGGAAGTTCGTTGGCGCCGAGGACGAGTCGGGGATCGAATCTGTCTTGGGGCTTATCGTGGGAGGAGGTTTTTACGATTACAGCATTATCAACGCGGATGAGGTAGATTTTTTGGCGCTGGCAACGCCTGTCGGCCCTTTAAGCGAATGGCTTGATACTATCGGTATCAATAAAGATGGTTTTGTGAATTTTAATTCAGGATCAAGCGGAAATTATGGTTCGGGTTCTGGAGGAGCCGGTTCCGGAGGAGGTTCCGGCAGCGGCTCTGAAGGCGGCGGGTCCGGCGGCGGCTCTGGAGGCGGAGGTTCGGGCGGAGGTTCCGGGGGCTCATTCTCATACACGATAGGGGGCGGCACTTATTACACGGTGCTTGCGCCTCAGGATCTAGAGGTTTTTTCCAACACGGGAGGATGGTTAGATTTCAGTTTTACACCCTATGCGGATGCTTTGGGGTATATCATGCAAATGAGGGAAGAGTATAAAGGGGTTACTTCCGACTGGGAATATATAGGAGGAACTTCGGAAACGATTTGCTCCGATTTTGCAGGGGATCTGGAGCAAGGAAGGAATGGACGCACCTATTGTTTCCGGGCAAAAACGATAGTTGAGCACCAGGGAGTCCAATATCAGTCAGAATACTCTTCCGAGGTCTGCGGCAAGGCCGGGAATAATGCGGACTTTGACAAGATGGTTACCTCGAGCAAGAATGCCCTGGATGCGATCGACGCTTATGCGTTTCAGTTTCCCGGTCAGGCCATTACCAGCGGCGAGGATGAGATTACATTTCTTGATGGGGAGACCACAAAAATTTTATATGGAGGAACTCCCGGCAACAATGGCGCTTATGCTTACTACACGCATGCCATTTCGGAGAACAATGACGTTGTGCAGAGTGTGATCGTCGTCGATGAGAGATTCTCCGAAGCTCCCGAAGGAATGACCTCATCGCTTTTGGCTCACGAAATACTTCATAATATTTGGGACAAAGACCTGCTTGATTATCAAGAGAGAATTCAAGCGGATCCGAACGCCCCGCTTCCCGCGTACGGGTTGCCGCCTGCCGGGTGGGTCGCGCCGGAAGGTTGGACGGGCCCGCGGTCCAGCAATTCTCTTTTTCAGGAATATAGCGCTTTTGTGGCGGATGCCCAGGCTTGGTATGATCTGAGGAGTAGCGTGAGCCGGTCATCGCTGGACGAGAAGCTTCAACAAGACTACGATTCTTTTGATAGCGACCTGGACCAGTTTTTGATCCTGGATGATCAAGGGGCCCTGCAAGGCGTTCAGCCGTTTGATGACGAAATGATAAAATATTTGAAAAGCCGTGGAGATTACGGAAAACTTTTTGATTACTAAGCGGGGCTTCTATGTCTTTTAAAAACAAAAAAACATTTTTGCTAATAGGAATGATTTTATTGGGGGCCGTTCTGGTTCTGTGGCTATCGCTTTACCGGCCGACAGTGTCTCCGCAAAAGACATCGATTCCTTTCACGCCCTCTTCCTGGAAAGCTTTTCATGAAAAAAATCCTCCTTTTGATTTTAGTTTCGAATATCCCACCACATGGAAGATGTCGACCAGTCAATTTTCCGGAAAATTTGACATGGTGAGCGTGTTAGGGCCTCAGGACACAAAGACAAAGTTTTCCGTATCGATCTTTATTGTAAAAAAATCGGCACCTTTCAACCAAACCGGGGCCCAAATAGCGGAAAACGTTTTAAGTGGAAAGAAAAGATTCTTGGAATTCGAGCTCATAAAAAAGGGCAATCAGCAGATCAGCGCCGGGACAGTCCCTTACATCGAGTACCAGTATGTTTCCCTGCTTCCCCTATATGCTCCTGAAAAACAACGGGCGGTGATCTTAAATAGGGAGCTTTTCCTGATCCGGAAAAATTTCTACTATCAAATTAGTTTTGTGGGGACCCGCGAGCAGTACAAGACGTTCCTTCCCTTTTTTGAACACACTTTGGAAACCTTGCACTTTACGGATTAGGGATTCCGATGGGAAGTACTGCTTGAAAACCGGATGTTTTTCCCGCATCATGGTGCCTCGCGATCCCCTGAGAACTATTAAATTTTCTCCCAGAAAGCTGTTATGGAATATCTGATCTTCGCCAGGAAATTCAGGCCGCAAACCTTTGAAGAGATCGTCGGGCAGGAAACCATCACCACGACCCTGAAGAACGCGATCCGCCAGGAACGCGTGCCGCAAAGCTTCCTCTTTTCCGGTCCCCGGGGCGTGGGAAAGACCTCCACCGCGCGCATCCTCGCGAAGGCCCTGAATTGCAAGGAAGGCCCGACAGAAAAACCCTGCGGCAAATGCCATTCCTGCAAAGAGATCGAACAGGGGAATTCCATGGACGTGCTCGAGGTGGACGGCGCGTCGAACCGCGGCATCGAAGAGATCCGGACGCTTCGCGAGAACGTGAAATTCAAACCCTCCTCCGGCCGTTACAAGATCTACATCATTGACGAAGTCCATTCCTTGACGGGGGACGCCTTTAACGCGCTCCTCAAGACCCTCGAAGAACCGCCGGCCCACGTGAAATTTATTTTCGCCACGACCGAATCCCACAAGGTGCCGCTCACGATCCTGTCGCGCTGCCAACGGCTTCAGTTTAAAAGGATCTCGGTGCCGGAAGCGGTCGAGAAACTCGAAAAGATCGCGCAAAAAGAAAAGCTGAAATGCGAAAAGAACGTGCTTTTCATGATCGCGAAGGCCACGGAAGGCGCGCTGCGTGACGCCGAAAGCCTTCTGGACCAGCTCGCCAGTTTTTCGGAAGGAAAGATCAAGGAGGAGGATGTCCTGACGCTCCTCGGACTTGCTCCGGAGGACATGTATGTTTCGGTGCTTGTGGCGATCCGGGGAAAAAAGGGGGATGAGATCTTCGGGCTTGTGAAAAAACTTTATGAGGAAGGCGCCGACCTCGCGCAATTCGCGAAAGGCCTTTTTGAGGTTTTCCGCCATCTGTTGGTCCTCAAGACAGCGTCCAAGGTCGAAGGGCTGATCGAGGCAAGCTCTGAGATGATCTCCAAGCTGAAAAAACTCACGGCTGATTTTTCGCAAGGCGAGCTGCTCCTGGCTCTTTCGATCCTGCAGAACCTTCAGGTCCAGCTGCGCCGGCCGATCGCGTCGCCCAAACTGCTTGTGGAGGCCGCCCTTCTGAAACTTGTTTATCTGGAAGGCCTGAAGTCCGTGGACGGTCTCATCCAGAGCGCCTCCTCGGGTCAAAAAAGCGGTTCCCCGGTTCCGGTTGTGGAAAAAAAAACATTAAAACAGGATCCGGTCCTCTCTAAGTCCGGGACACCCTCGCGGCCGGCTGAGACTCCAGTCGCTTCTCTTAAAAATTCAGCAAGTCATACGCCCCCCGGTGAAGGCCTGACGCTGAACGATGTTGAAAAAGCGTGGCCGCAGGTCCTAGAACTTGTGAAAGCCAAGCGTATGTCCCTGAGCCTTTATCTCGCGGAAGCCGAACCCGCGGAGGTGGAAGGATCGGTGATCGTGCTGGGCCTTCCTTCGGAGTTCCGGTTCCACAAAGAAACGCTCGAAAAAGATCTTAATAAGCAGGTGATCGAAGAAGCCTTCACGCAGGCCCTGGGCATGAAAGTCCGCGTTCAGTGCGTTGTGACCGAACGTGATGGCACGACCCAGGATGCGGACGCCCCGGCCGCTTCCGCGAAAGATGAAGACGTGCCGGACATTGTTTCAAAGGCCCTCGAGATCTTTGATGGGGCCAAAGTGATCCGCAAGGGCTGATCCGGAACGGAAATATCCCCATGAAAGCCTACTCGGAACTCATGACGCGGCTGGTCGAAGCCCTTTCCAAGCTCCCCGGCATCGGAAAGCGGTCGGCCGAGCGCATCGTTTTCCATCTTCTCAAAACGAAAAAAGAGGACGCCCTCACGCTCGGGGAACTTGTGAAACAACTCCGCGAAAGCGTGATTTTCTGCAGCGTCTGCCACAACTTCTCGGACCAGAAACTCTGCCATATCTGCTCGGATCCCGGGCGGGACCCGGGGATCATCTGCGTGGTCGAAGATCCCAAAGATGTCGCGGCGATCGAAAAGACGGGGGGGTATCCGGGCGTCTACCACGTCCTGCTCGGCGCGCTGTCACCGTTGGACGGCATCGGGCCGGACCAGATCTGCATCCAGGACCTGATCGAGCGCGTGAAGCAGAAGAAGATCCGTGAGGTCATTCTCGCGACAAATCCCAATACCGAAGGCGATACGACCGCGCTTTATCTTGCCAAGGTCCTGGCGCCCTCCAAGGTCAAAGTGACGCGGCTCGCGCGCGGGATCCCCGTCGGCAGTCACATCGAATACACAGACCAGGCCACGCTCGCCCGCGCGATGGCCGGCCGTCACGCTGTATGATCACTTCCTTCAAAGACCTCACGGTGCTCGTGACTGGGGCTTCCTCCGGGATTGGTAAGGCCATGGCGCGCGAACTGGCGGCGCAAGGCGCGCATCTGATCCTTGTATCGAGGAATGCCCAACGTTTGGACCAGGAAGCCGAGGATCTACGTGTCCGCTTCGGCGTGAACGTTCATGTATTTCCCGAGGATCTCGAGCATTTTGAAGAACGGCTGGAGCTTTTTGCCTGGGTCCAGAAGAGCGGTCTCACGGTCGATGTGCTGGTCAATAACGCGGGGTTTGCGTCTTACGGTCCCTTCGCGGAATCGAATTTTAAGGAAACGGGGGCGATGCTGGACCTGAATGTCCACGCCCTGACGCATTTAACATGGCTTTTCCTTCCGGGGATGATCGAGAGAAGGAACGGCGGCATTCTGAACGTGGCCTCCACGGCCGGATTCCAGCCGCTTCCGAACCTTGCCGTTTACGCGGCGACCAAGGCCTTTGTCCTTCACTTTTCCGAGGCCTTGTCCGAAGAGTGCCGGGGCCGGGACGTGCGTGTGTTTTGCCTTTGTCCGGGGAATACGCTCACGCGTTTTCACCAGAACGCCGGGATCGATAAACAGCGGATGTTTTTCAGCGCGTCCGCGGCGGATGTCGCGCGTTTCGCTTTGAGGAAATTCCTGAAGACAAGGCAGCCTTCCGCGATCTACGGTTTTTGGAATAAGCTCATGATGTATTCGGAACGTTTGATCCCGAGGCGCCTCACGGTCTTTGTGACGGGTCTCATCTACCGCCAACGTTCCGGATCCCGCAAAACAAAAATCGCCTAGCTCCCGCCGCTTTTTCCGCCTTTTTAAAAAAAGTGGCGCGTCCTTTGTTCCTTGGCTAGAATAACCCCTCATTCAGGATGCAGGTCTCACGCGGGCATAGCTTAATGGTAAAGTCTCAGCCTTCCAAGCTGACTATGCGGGTTCGATTCCCGCTGCCCGCTATGAACCGCATAGGGTTCATAGCTTTTCGGAACCCGACGTGGTTCATTGGTTGTAATTCGGGAATCGAAGGGAGCCCCGAAGTCAAATATGACGTGCGTCATATTTGAGGGGTGGGTGGCTGTCCCAGCTCTCCATAAATATTTGACGGGTAGTTGGGACGGCACTAACTACCTTTGGAATTTTTGAATGAGAGTCAGTGCCGACCTGTAGCGAATGAAATGAGCGAAAGGCGCCGATTCCCGCCATGCGCACACGTCTAAAACATTTCAGAACGCTCTCGAAAAATAGAATAATGTCCCCATTCAAAAAAATTTTATTCTTTTTCGAATATGCCGCCTTCCGGTTCCTTTCGTTCTTATTCCGCCTCATCCCTCTCCGTATCAGCTACAGAATCGCGGACAGCCTGGGGATGCTAGCTGTTCGGTATCTCGGTGTCCGGCGCAGGGTCATGATGGAAAACCTGCGGCTGGCTTTCGGGAAGGAGAAGCCCGACGCGGAGCTTCTCAAGATCGCGGAGGCTTCGATGGCCAGCATCATTAAATTGGCATTCGAGCTGGTCCGGAATGTCCCCGCGGGCGCTTCCCCCGAGCGTTATATCGAAAAGCCCGAGATGGAAGCATTCTTGCAGTGGATGAAAAAGGAAAAAGGGGCGATCGCGATCGTCTCGCATTTCGGGAACTGGGAGTGGCTTTCGATCCCGATCAAGCCGTTCGGACTTTTCACGAACGCCGTGGGCCGGCCGCTTAAAAATCCTTATGTTTACGCCCACCTCCGCCGGCTGCGTGAGGCGGCCAATCTCAAAAATATCGAGAAATCCGGAGCGGTCAAAGATTCCATCGCGTGTCTCAAAAGGAAAGAGATCGTGGCGGTCTTGATCGACCAGCATGAGAGCCGCGGGGCGGTGTGGGTGGATTTTTTCGGGAGGAAGGCTTCTACGAGCACGCTACCCGCGATGCTGGCGCTGAAATACGGAACGCCGGTTTTCCCCGCCTTTTTTTATCGTAATGAAAAAGGGCGCTCGACGGTTCACTATGGCCCGGAATTCCCCTTGATCCGGACCGGAAATCTTCAAGCGGATCTTTTAGCGAACACCCAGCAGTATGTCGCGAAGATCGAAGAAGAGATCCGGAAGCGTCCCGGCGACTGGCTTTGGGCCCACCGGCGATGGCGGACACCGCCTCCGGGGATTTGAGAGAAAAGGGCGTTTTTAATCATTGACGATACGCCCGAAAGCCGTTAAACTCCGCTGTCTTTTTCCTCTATACAAATCAGCCAAGGCATTCATATTTTTTAATGGAAAAGCTTTCCGTAGAACAACTTAAAGCGAAGGCGAAATTAGTCCGCCGCCACATCGTCGAGATGACCGGAGCCGCGGCTTCGGGCCACCCCGGCGGTTCTCTTTCCGCGACCGAGATCCTGGTCGCCCTCTATTTCAACCTCATGGACCACAATCCCCAGGATCCGCAGTGGCCGGACCGTGACCGGCTCATTCTGAGTAAAGGGCATGGTTGCCCCGCGCTTTATGCCGCCCTGGCGGAAACGGGATATTTTGATCCCAAGACACTCACAGATTTCCGCAAACTCGGCAGTCCGCTTCAGGGACATCCTGACCGGCGTAAGTTGCCGGGCGTGGAGGCTTCTACGGGTTCTCTCGGACAAGGTCTTTCGATGGGGATCGGGATGGCCCTTGCGCGGCGCCTGGACAAGAAAAAATATTATACCTACGTCGTGACAAGCGACGGAGAGATGAACGAAGGCCAGACATGGGAAGCGGCCGCAATGGCGGCGCACCACAAGGTCGATCACCTGATCGCGTTCCTCGACTACAACAAATTCCAGCTGGACGATTCGACGAAAAATATCTGCGACATGGAACCGGTGATCGAAAAATGGAAAGCCTTCCGTTGGCACACCTTTGAGATCGACGGGCATGATCTCAAGCAGATCTTGAACGCGGTAGAAAAAGCCAAGAAGGTCACCAATCAACCGGTCATGATCGTGTCGCACACAGTGAAGGGCAAAGGCGTCTCCTTCATGGAGGGGAACAACGCTTTCCACGGAGTTGCGCCGACGCAGGAACAAGTCGAAAAAGCCCTGAAGGAATTATCCTAATGAAAAAGATCCTGGGAAAAGCCACGCGGGACGCATATGGGGAAGCCTTGGTCGAGATCGGTAAGATGGATCCGAACGTGGTGGTGCTGGATGCGGACCTTTCCAAGTCCACCAAGTCCGCGTTGTTTTCCGAAATATCCCCGGAACGTTTCTTCAATGTCGGGATCCAGGAGGCGAACCTTGTCGGGGTCGCGGCCGGACTGGCCTCCTGCGGGAAAATACCTTTTATCTCCAGCTTTGCCTCTTTTCTTGTCAGTAAGGGTTTCGATCAATTCCGCATGGGCGTTGCTTTCTCGGAACTTAATGTGAAGGTGGTTGGCTCCCACGGTGGCATTACGGTCGGGGAAGATGGTGCTTCCCAGATGTCGATCGAGGATGTGGCTCTGATGACAAGCCTGCCGGGTTTTGTTGTGATGGTTCCTGCCGACGAGATCTCCGCGCGTGCCTTGGTGCTTGAAACCGCCAAACACAATGGCCCTGTTTATATCCGTACCGGGCGTCCGAAAGCTCCCGTGGTCCACCAATCGGGAACGGATTTCAAGATCGGAAAAGGGGTCCGGATGCGCGAAGGCAAGGACCTGACGATCGTCGCCAACGGTCTGGAGGTCTTTGAGGCGCTGGAAGCGGCCGAACGGCTTGCGGACGAGGGTATCAGCGCGAGCGTGATCGATATGCATACCGTGAAGCCCCTGGATACCGAACTCCTGCTTGAAGAAGCCAAACGGACGGGGCATGTGCTTGTCGCGGAAGAACACCAGATCTGGGGCGGTCTCGGGAGCGCGGTCGCGACTTTCCTCGCGCGCAAACACCCTTGCAAGATGGGGTTTGTGGCGATCCAGGACACTTTTGCCGAGTCCGGTAAAGCCGAAGAGCTGCTGGAAAAATACGGGCTCACGTACCCTCACATCGTTAAGACCGCGAAAAAGATCCTGGGCCGCTGAAAAGCGTTCCGGAATTTCCGAGGTTTTTAAAATGACCTTCAGAAAAATTCTCACCTCTTTTATCATCTCTCTTTTCTTGCTCTCGGGACTTCCATCCGTCTCTTCCGCGGCTACGGGAGAAAAGGGTATGGTGGTTACCTCGGATCCCCGGGCGACCCAGGCCGCTTTAGAGATCCTCAAGCAGGGAGGAAATGCCGTGGACGCGGCGGTGGCAGCCCAATGGGTTTTAAATGTGGTCGAACCGCAGGCTTCCGGGATCGGAGGAGGCGGCCTTTTCCTTTTTTATGACGTCGGAACACGGCGCATTCTTTTTTTTGACGGGAGCGTGAAAGCGCCGGGAGAAGCCGCGCCCGCGATGTTCTTAGATGAGAACGGCGATCCGCTTCCTTATCAACCCGACCGGAACACGGGCGGGCTTCCGGTGGGTGTCCCCGGGCTTTTAAAGCTGATCGAAGAAGTCCATGCTAAATACGGGACCCACAAACTCCCGTTCGCAAAGCTTATGGAACCGGCGATCCTCCAGGCGGAAGAAGGCGTCGAGGTGTCGGCCTCCCTTGCCAAATCTATCCGCGAGAACGCGAAACGGTTAACGCTTCTGGACCCGCAAAGGACAATTTTTTTTGAGAACGAGGTCCCTCTTGAGGAGGGAGCTAAAATATCCCAACCGGAACTCGCCAAGACGTTCCGGTTGATCCGGGACAAAGGGTCCGAGACTTTTTACAGGGGGGCGATCGCCAGGTCGATGGTCCGCGCCGTACAAAAAAATAGCTACCGCGCGGGGCTCTTGGACGAGAAAGACCTGCGGGATTATGAGGCTGTGTCGCGTGATCCCGTGCATATCACCTACCAAGGGTATGCCCTTTTCAGCGCGGGTCCTCCGGCAGATGGCGGCATCATGTTGTTCCGCGCGCTCCACATCCTTTCAAGGTTCGGCATTCCCGGTTTCGGTCAGGCTCCGGAAACTTATCATCTCCTCGGAGAAACGCAGAAGATCGCTTTCGCGAACCGTTCGGGCGTGGCCGATCCCGATCTTTTTGAAGTTCCGGCCCAGGAACTCCTTTCGGAAGCTTGGGCGCAAGACCGGGCCGGTGAAATTAAATTCGATCAGGTCCTCAAAGCAGAGAAGGCAACGGTCAAGGGGCCCGAAAGAGGAGAAAAACGTGCCGGATCCTCCATCGTGGTGGTGGACCCCCGCGGCAATATCGCGATCCTCACCGCGACGCTTGGGGACGCGTTCGGATCGGCCTTACGGGTGCCTGAATACGGCTTTTTCCTGAATGATCTCCTGACCGATTTTACGGCTGACCCCTCAGCGGTCCAAGATGCCGAGTCGGCGGAACTTGTTTCCGGGGGACAAAGGCCGCGAGGCCCGGAAGCGCCTCTTCTTATTTTTAAAGACGGAAAACCCTATCTTTTACTGGATGCCTACGGGGCGGACGATCCGGCCGCGGTGCTTTTAAACGTGATGGTCCAAAGGATCGATCTGGGAGCGTCCTGTTCGGAGGCGGTCGGCCGGCCGCGGCTTTTGTCGCGGGACGGGATCCTGCGCGCGGAACCGGGACTTTATGATCAGGAAATGATACGGCTCAAGCTTGTGCTTTCAGGCCATGATATCCAGAAAGAAGATCCGGTCGGGCTCGCGCAAATGGTTTGTTTTGACGAAGGTTCTGGTAGAATAGAGGGCATCAGCGATCCCCGCGGGAGCGGCAGCGCTGAAGGTCTCTGATTTTGAATTCCGTGTTTTCATTTCCAATTTAACGGAGCGAACATGATCCTCCACAAGGGGAAATACCTCAATCTGATCTGCGAAGACAGCTGGGAATTCGTCAAGCGCATCAATTGCAGCGGCATTGTCGTGATCGTGCCCATGACCCAGGACGGCAAGGTCATCCTGGTCGAGCAGTTCCGGAGGCCGGTGGAGGCCCAGGTGATCGAATGGCCGGCGGGACTTGTGAACGATAAGATGACGCATACCGCCGAGACCATGGAAGCGGCGGCCCGGCGCGAGCTTCTGGAAGAAACGGGCTATGAGGCGGAGCATTTGGAGCTTTTGGTCGGAGGGCCGGTTTCAAGCGGCCTGAGTTCCGAGATCATCACATTCTATCAGGCGCTTGACGCGGTCAAAAAAGGACCCGGCGGCGGGGACGCGACGGAATCCATCAAAGTGCATGAGATCCCGCTCAAGGAAGTGGACCTCTGGCTTTACGAGATGGAGCGGAAGGGCTTTCTCGTGGACCCCAAGGTTTATGTGGGGCTTTATTTTCTAAAAATCTAAATGCCGGGGAACGGGAAACGGGTAACGGCTAACGAAAGCGTTCCCCGTTCATCATGGGCCGTTCCCCGCTCCGAAGGAGTTTATGACGGATATCACGATCTATCAGAAACCGGCCTGCACGACTTGTAAAGAGGTCTACCAGGTCTTGAAGGAAGCGGGCACGGATTTCGAAGCGGTCGATTATTTCACCGACCCGATCCCCAAAGCAAAACTCAAGGAACTGATCCAGAAACTCGGTCTTCCCGTGGAAGAATTGATCCGCAAGAAAGACCAGCTCTTTCAGGATCTCAGGCTCGGAGAAAAGAAGCTAACCGAAGGGCAGTGGCTGGACCTTTTGGCGATCTATCCCGACCTTCTCCAGCGCCCGATCGTGGAGCGAGGCGATAAGGCGATCATCGCGAGGCCGGCCAGAAAGATCCGGGAGTTTTTGGCGCCTCCGGTTCCCACAGAATCTTTGCGGCCCGGGACAACGTCCGAGATGCAGGGCGGCACGAACGCACAGGGATAAGCCGCGTTGCCTGGGGCGTGAATTTTAGTTAAAATATTTTCCGGTCATTTAAAAATCAGGAGGTTCGCATGAACGATTCCAATCAACAGCCTTTTTCCTATTCACAGGAAACCGTTTTTTCAAATTTCATGCAGCGGGTCTATCAATGGATGGCCATGGGCCTCGCCCTGACGGGAGTCCTTGCTTTCTGGACGGCCAGCAACGTGGAGGTGCTCCGCTTCACGCTTTCCGGCGGCGGCCTTTTACTGGCGATCGCCGAGATCGGGATCGTGATCTGGCTGACGAGAAGCATGAGCAAGATCTCCGCTTCGACCGCGGTGATCGGTTTCCTCATTTTTTCCGCGCTGAACGGCCTGACGATGTCCTGGATCTTTATCCGTTACGCCCAAGCGTCGATCGCCTCGACTTTTTTCATTACCGCCATGACCTTCGCGGGCGTGAGCGTTTACGGCTGGGTGACGCGGCAGGATCTGACCTCGGTCGGGAGTTTTTGTTTTATGGGCCTGATCGGGGTGATCATCGCGAGCATCGCGAACTGGTTCTTCCAGTCACCGATGTTCAACTGGATCGTTTCTTACATCGGCGTCGCGGTCTTCATCGGCCTCACGGCGTACGACACACAGCGGCTCAAGATGATCCACCGGAGCATGGGGAACGCACCGGAACAACTGGCGGTCGTCGGTGCGCTGATGCTTTACCTGGATTTTATCAATATGTTCCTGTTCCTGCTCCAGATCTTCGGCCGGCGCCGCTGATTTGAATTTTAAAATTTAAAATTTGAGATTTATCAAGTGATCGACGTTCAAGAGCTTACGATGCATTACGGTCCGGCCATCGCGTTGGACCATGTGTCCTTCCAGGCGAATCCGGGAGAAGTGCTCGGGTTGCTCGGCCCGAACGGGGCCGGGAAGACCACGGCCATGCGGATCCTGACGACCTACCTTTTTCCTTCCTCCGGGACCGCGAAAGTCGATGGTTTCGATATTCTGGAAAACCCCATTGAGGTCCGTAAGCGGATCGGGTATTTGCCCGAAACCGTTCCGCTTTACGGCGATATGAGGGTGGATGAATACCTGACGTTCGTGGGCAAGGCTCGCGCGCTGACAGGCGCCAGGCTCGCGGAACGGCTCGAGTGGGTTCAAAAGGCCTGTCATCTCCGGAATGTGTGGAAACACCTTTTGTGCGAACTTTCCAAAGGGTTCGGCCAGCGGGTCGGGCTCGCGCAGGCTTTGATCCATGATCCCAAAGTCCTGATCCTGGATGAACCGACTTCGGGACTGGACCCCATTCAGATCATCGAGATCCGCTCTCTTGTCAAAAGCCTTGCGAAGGAAAAGACCATCGTTTTTTCGACCCATATCCTGCAGGAAGTCGAAGCACTTGCCGATCGCATCGTGATCATCAATGAAGGTAAGCTTGTGGCGCAGGGGACCAAGCGAGAACTGGCCGAGAAGGTCCTGGGCGCGGGGAAGGCGGCGCAGGAACTTTCGCTCGAAGAGATCTTTATCCGGCTTTTGGCGCCTCAGAGGGCGGTGAGCGCGTGAAAAAAAGTTCCAACCTCCGGATCATTCTGAACAGGGAATTGGCGGCTTATTTCAATTCTCCCATCGCCTATATCTTCATGATCATTTTTACCCTGCTGAACGGCGGGCTTTTCATGACGCAGTTCTTCCTGGTGGGCCGCGCGGACATGCGGTCGTTTTTTTACACGCTTCCCTTCATCCTGTCGGTCTTCTTGCCGGCGGTCTCCATGCGCTTGTGGGCGGAAGAAAAACGCGGGAACACGCAGGAACTGCTTCTGACCTTCCCGATGCGTTCGCATGAGCTGGTGCTCGGGAAATTTTTCGCGAGCTTTCTTTTCTATCTGATCGCACTCGCCTGTACGTTTACGATCCCCGTGATGCTCGCCGTGCTCGGCCGTCCGGACCTCGGCATGATCCTGAGCGGCTATGTCGGCGCGGCGCTTTTGGGCGGGTTCTTCCTCGCGATCGGAGCGCTTGTGTCGGGTTTTTACCGGGACCAGATCGCGGCGTTCATCCTTTCCATGATGATCTGTTTCGGGCTTTATCTGGCGGGTACCGAATTTGTCGCGGCCTCGATCGACGGATGGATCGGGGGTTTGGGGAGCTTCCTGCAGCATTTCCTCGGTGCCGCGGGTCATTACAACACTTTCGCGAAAGGCGTGATCGATAACGGCGATGTGATTTATTTTGTTGTGGGGAGCGCCGTGGCGCTTGTGTTGAACGGTTTCTGGATCGAGAGCCGGATGCGCCCCAAGGCCGCGTCTCTTTACACCGCCGCGGTCGTGATTTCGTTCGGGATCTTTCTTTTGAGCAACTGGCTCGTGGCCGGGGTGCCGCTCGGACGGTTCGACCTGACCGAAGGCCGGTCGTACACGATCTCGCCGGCGACCCGGAAGATCTTAAAAGACCTCCCGTCTCCCGTCACCGTGAAATACTATGTTTCTTCCGCGGACAAGATGCCGACCTCCATGAAAACCCTGGAGCAGGACGTGCGTGACAAGCTGGAAGAGTTGCGCGCGGTCTCGGACGGCCGTTTCCAATATCAGGTCTTCCACATGGATGCCGCGACCGCGGTCGAAGGCGGCCCCAAAACGGATACGCTCGAGGAGCAACTTTCCAAGAAAGGCCTCCAGCCCTTCCGCGTGGAGTCCGTCCAGTCGGATGAAGTAGGCGTGCGGCTGGTTTATTCCGGTCTTACCATCGCCTACAAGGAAAGGCCCGAGGAGATCCTGCCGCAGGTCCATCCCAGCAATCTCGCGGACATGGAATACGCGATCATGGCGAAGCTTTACCGCATGACCCTGCCCGAGATCCCGAAGGTCGCGTTGATGGCGCCTTTTACGGAGCGTTCCGTGGACCCGAACTTGATGATGCTTCTGCAGCAGCTCGGCGGACAGGTCCCCCCAAGCTACCGGGATGATCCGTACGAATACCTGCAGGTGGGGCTTGAGTCCGAAGGCTATCCCGTGACGCGTATCGCGCTGGATGAGAAGTCCGGCATCCCGGAGGGCACCAAGACGCTTGTCGTGGTCGAGCCGAACAACCTGAATGAACGCCAGAAATACGAGATCGACCGGTTCCTCCATCAGGGGGGCTCCGTTTTTATGGCGGTCCAGAATTATGAATTTGATTATAAGCCCGAGGAGACCGGCATCGTGACCTTGGTGCCGAAGGAAAAAAATCCCGCCGTGAACGACCTGCTTTCAGCCTGGGGTTTTCAGGTGGATCCCCAGATCCTGGCCGATGAACAAAGCGAGGCGATCACGCTCTCCGGCGGCGGCCGCGGGGCGCTTCTGGGGCTTTCTTTCCCCGTTAAGACGCCGATCCAGATCCTCTTAACGGACTCCGAGATCAATTCCGAAACATCCATTACGGCCCGCCTTCCCGCATTCTTCTATCTTTGGGGGAGCGCTCTGAAGATCGACCCCCAAAAGACCCAGGAGCAGGGACTGAAATTAAAAACGCTGTTCCGTTCGACCAAAAGATCCTGGACGGTGCCGTTCAAGCCCGAAAATCTGACGCCCGAAGCTTTTGACCGTACCGCGACAAGTCCCGTGGGGCCTTTCCCGCTGGCGGTGCTGGTCGAGGGTCAATTCGCGAACGCTTATCCGGACAAGCCGGTGCCGGCATGGCCCCAAGATCCCGCGGCCCCTCAGCTCCCGCAGGAAAATAAAAAAGAAGAGACGCCCGTGCCCCTGAAGCCCGCTCCCGGGAAACTGCTTTTGATCGGCGCGGCGACGCCCTTTCAAAAACAACTCATGCAGAACGATGCGCATCTGAGTTTCTTTCTGAACGCGGCGGATATCCTGACGCTGGGGGACGCGTTGATCGGGATCCGGGCGAAAGGGCAGGCGGGACGCCTGATCCCCAAGATCTCGGCTCCGGCGAAAATGGCCTGGCGGATCTTCGTGATGTTCCTGATGCCCGTTTTGATCGCTTTTCTGGGGTTCGGCCGGGCCTACATGCGGCGCCGGACCAAACAGCTTTATCTTAAAAGCCTGAATATTTCTTAAAGGACCGGCGCGGGCCGGCTTAAATCCTATGAAACCCAAACAGATCATTATTTTGAGCGTCATTTTCGGAGCGCTCGTGCTCGGGATCGTTCTGAAATCCTGGGTGCGGGCCGCGAGCGATCGGGCCGGATCGCGTCCGGACGACCGCGCGGTCCTGACGGAGTTCGATCCCGGGAAACTCGAAAGGATCCTGATCGAGCGCGGGAATCCTCCGTATACCCTGGAGCTCGCCAAAGAGAACGGCGTCTGGAAAGTGAAAAGTCTATGGCACGCCAAAGCGGATCCCGAAAAGATGGAAAAATTCATCCAGACATTTCGGTCGCTCAGGGGAGAGCTGCGCGGCTCGGAAAAGAAATTGTGGCCGGACTTCGGCATTCAGGACACTGAGGCTTTTTCGATCAAGTTCTTCGGAGCGGGGGACATGCTGCTTCAGGACCTCCGGCTCGGAACCCGGCAGGCCGGGAATTCGGGGTTTTTCCTCCGAAAAGCCGATCGTGATGAGGTTTACCTGACGGATATGAATATCGAAGAGCTTTGGGGGATCTACGCGGACCTCAAGGACAATAACCCCACGGCCTTGTTTTGGGCAGACCTCGGTCTTTTCGACCTGGATCCCGAGAAAGTGACAAAGATCGCCCTTTATGAGCTGAAGGGCGATGAGAAGAATCGCATGGTGGGGTTGGAACGCGTTAAAGATCCGAGTGATCCGCTCAAGTCTTCCTGGAAATTTCTGCGCGGGGATACGACCTCGCCGCCCGATCCCGACAAGGTATTGAAATTCATCGCCGCGATGAACAGCATCAAGGCTGAAAAAGTCCTGGATCCTCAGGGAGAAGGGTATGATCTTGAAAAACCCGCCTGGCAGCTGATCGTGACAGCGGATGGCAAAAAAACGATCTTGAACGCCGGCGCCAGAAATGAAAAAGAAGATATCGTCTACGTGAAGCGGCCGGGAGATCCCGCCGTGCTCGGGCTCAAGACGTCTTTTTTTGGCGATCTGAACGTCGATGACACGCATTTCTTTAAGGATCCTGCTCCCGCTCCGGAAACTCCCAAAGACCCGGCGACGGAGCTTCCCGCCAGCATGCCGGAAGATCTTATCGAAATCCCATGAAGCCATATTTGGACCTGCTGCAGCATATTTTGGATCACGGCGCTGAGAAAAAAGACCGTACCGGCACGGGGACGATCAGCACGTTCGGCTATCAGATGCGTTTTGATCTCGCCAAAGGTTTTCCGCTTCTGACCACGAAAAAGATCTACACAAAAGCCGTGATCTACGAGCTTCTTTGGCTGCTTGCCGGCGATACGAACATCAAGTTCCTGAAGAATAACGGAGTGACGATCTGGGACGAGTGGGCCGACGCGAACGGGGATCTCGGACCGGTCTATGGGGCCCAATGGCGTTCCTGGAAAGGTCCGGATGGAAAAGTTGTAGACCAGATCACGCAAGCGGTCGAGATGATCAGGAAAACACCGGACAGTCGGAGGATCATCGTAAGCGCCTGGAATCCCGGAGAGATCGACAAGATGGCGTTGCCGCCGTGCCACGCGTTCTTTCAGTTCTATGTGCTCCGGGGAAAGCTTTCCTGCCAGCTTTATCAGCGGAGCGCGGATGTCTTTCTGGGTGTTCCGTTTAATATCGCTTCTTATTCTCTTTTGACGCTCATGATGGCGCAGGTCACAGGTCTTGAGCCGGGGGAGTTCATCCACACCTTTGGGGATGTGCATATTTATCTGAACCATATGGAGCAGGTGAAGCTTCAGCTTTCGCGGGAACCGCGGGCCCTACCGACCATGGCGCTCAATCCCAAGGTCCGGAACATTTTTGATTTTAAATATGAGGATTTCACGCTCGAAAATTACGATCCCCATCCGGCGATCAAAGCGCCGGTGGCCGTTTAACGGGTCTTTATCTAACTTTCAGGAGGATGCATGCTTTATCACATTGTGGCCGTCGCGAATAACCGCGTGATCGGAAAAGGGAACCAGCTTCCGTGGCATTTCCCGAAAGACCTTCAGCATTTCAAGGTGACGACCACGGGACAGACCGTGATCATGGGCCTCAAGACTTTTGAAAGTCTCGGCTGCAAGGCGCTTCCGAACCGGACCAATTTCATTCTGGACCACACCGGCGCGAAGCCCTATCCCGGCCAAACCTTTTTTGCGACCGTGGACGAAGCGCTCAAGAACGTCCGGACGGAGCACGCCTTCATCATCGGCGGCGCGCAGCTTTACCGCACCACGATCGAGCGCGTGGACGGTATTTATCTCACCCGGATCCATGCCGACTACGACGGCGATGTGCTTTATCCGGAGATCCCGCCCTTTTTCGCGGAGAAAAAGCGCCTGAAGCTCCAGGACGATCCTTTCCTGGAAGTGATCTACTACGAGAATACTAAAAAGAAAAGCTGCTGTTGCTGTGGATCCTAAAGACCTCTATTTCAAACAGATCCCCGTGGGCTACATGGGGAACTTCGTCTATCTGATCGGCGATAAGAAGAAGAAAGAATGCGCCGTGGTGGATCCTGCTTGGGACGTGGACGCGATCCTCAAGACGGCCGAAAAAGACGGCATGAAAGTCGTGGCGGGGATCCTGACGCACACGCATTTCGACCATTCGAACGGCGTGGAGGACTTGGTCCAAAAGACCGGCGTCAAAATCTATGTCCACGAGAACGAAGCGAAATTCCTGAAAGACGTTAAAGACCATATCATCGAGACCCGTGAGGGCTTCAAGCTGAAGATCGGGGATATGGAGCTCGCATTCCTTCACACGCCGGGCCACACCGAAGGCGCCCAGTGTATCCTGGTGGGCGATAAACTTGTAACGGGTGATACGCTTTTCGTGGGTGCTTGCGGGCGATGCGATCTTCCGGGCGGCGATGAAAAAAAGATCCTGCAAAGCCTGAAGCGTCTCGCGTCGCTCGAGGGTTCGCTTCAAGTGTTCCCGGGTCACGCTTACGGCGATGCGGATTCTTCCACGATCGAACACGAACGGCAGACGAACCCCTTTATGCAGTTTTAGACCTCGCGATCATTCCATGGAAGATTTTCATATTCCCAATAAAGAAGACGAAGCGGGCCGGTTGCTTCAGGAAGCCTACGCCCAACAGATGGCGGGGAAGGTCGATCAGGCCATTGAGCTCTATCTCAAGTCGCTTGAGATGGTGCCCACGGCCGAAGCGCACACGTGCCTCGGATGGGCCTACAGCGTCAAAGGGCGTTACGGAGACGCGATCCGGGAATGCGAAAAAGCGGTGCGTTTGGACCCGGAATATGGAAATCCCTACAATGATATCGGAGCTTACATGATCGAGACAGGCCGCTGGGAGGAAGCGATCTCCTGGCTCCAGCGCGCGACCGTGGCGGAACGCTACGACGGCAGATTCTATGCCTGGTATAACCTGGGCCGTGTGTGGGAGCATCAGGGTGATTGGGCCCAGGCGCTTGAGGCTTACCGTCATGCCCTCGAAAAGAATCCCGAGTACACGCTGGCTGCGAAGGCGATCTCGCGGATGGAAGCGATGCTGAATTAAGAAAGGAAAACGGGGAACGTTGAACGAAAGACCGTGTTTTCGTTTCCCGTTCCCCGCGTTACGTTTCCCGCAAAAAATTTAGTTCCCTAAATTTTTTGAAACAAAATCCCAATTCACAAGATTCCAGAACGTTTCCACGTATTTCGCGCGGGCATTCCGGTAATCGATGTAATAGGCGTGTTCCCACACATCGCAGGTGAGAAGCGGTGTTTGGCCGTTCACAAGGGGATTGCCGGCATTCGGCATGGATTCGATCCCGATCGTGCCATCTTCGTCCTTCACGAGCCACACCCAGCCCGAGCCGAAGAGCCCGATCGCCATATTCGTGAAAAGCGTTTTAAACTCGTCAAAACTCCCAAAGGATTCGTTGATCGCTTCCAGCAACGCGCCCGTGGGCTGTCCGCCTCCCTGGGGTTTCAGGCAGTTCCAGTAGAACGTGTGGTTCCAGACCTGGGCCGCGTTATTGAAAAGAGGACCCTTGGCCGTCTTGATCAATTCTTCGAGCGATTTTCCGGCTTCCGGTTTTCCGTCGGTCAATTTGTTCAGGTTCGTGACGTAGGTCTGGTGATGCTTACCGTAATGGTATTCGAGCGTTTCTTTGCTGATCTGGGGCGCCAGGGCGTCCATCGCGTAAGGAAGTTCTGGAAGTGTAAATGCCATAAAAGGTTCCTTTCTTCTGACGTACAAGGACCGAAGGCCCGTCTTTAGGCCGCAGGTTCCTCACACATGATTTCAAGCCCGAACATTATATCATGAGTCAGCCGTCATTTGAATCGGTGCCGTATCCCGAACCTTTGACCTTTAGCATTACCTTCAAGAAGGTTATAATCTTTTTATGTCCAGCATAGATCGGAAGAAATTCCTGCCTATTTCTAAAGAAGATCTTGCCGCCCGCGGGTGGGAGGCGTGTGACATCATCCTGGTAACAGGGGACGCTTATGTGGACCATCCTTCCTATGGCACTGCCCTGATCGGACGGGTCCTCGAGGACGCGGGCTATAAGGTCGGGGTCATCGCGCAGCCCGATTGGAGGACTCCCAAGGATTTCATGGCGCTCGGGCGCCCCAAACTTTTTTTCGGGGTCACGGCCGGCAACCTTGATTCCATGGTCAGCAATTACACCGCGAGCAAGAAACCGCGCCGGACGGACGATTACGCGCCGGGCGGCCGGTCGGGTCTGAGGCCGAACCGCGCCTCGATCGTTTACACCAGCAAGCTCAAAGGGTTTTTTCCGGGCGTGCCCGTCGTGCTGGGCGGGGTGGAAGCCAGCCTTCGCCGCCTCGCGCATTTTGATTATTGGGATGAAAGCGTACGCCGTTCGGTCCTGGTGGACGCGAAAGCGGACATGCTGGTGTACGGCATGGGGGAAGTCCAGATCCTTGAGATCGCGCGCCGGCTTGCGAGCGGGGAAGATATCAAAAAGCTCAAGGGCATTCGCGGAACGGCGATCTTGAGGAACAGTGATCTAGGCTTTGAACACGCGGTTCGCCTGCCTTCTTACGAAGAAACAAGCACCGACAAGCATCAATTTAATGAGGCCTTTCGTTTGGCTTATCTTGAAGGGGATCCGGTGCGCGGCAAACCGCTTCTCCAACAGCATGGAACCCGGTTCGTGATCCAGGAACCGCCGCCCTTGCCGCTAACGGCCTCCATATTAGATCATTTCTACAGTTTGCCGTTCGCCCGGAATTGGCACCCCGTTTACGAACGCGCCGGAGGCGTGCCGGGTTTTGAGACCGTGCGTTTTTCGATCACCTCCCACCGCGGCTGTGCCGGGGAGTGCAATTTCTGCTCCCTTTTCGCGCATCAAGGCCGGATGATCCAAAGCCGCAGCAAGGGATCGATCCTCGGCGAAGTGAAGCTCTTGGCTTCCCGGAATGATTTTAAAGGCACGATCACCGATATCGGGGGCCCGACCGCGAACCTCTACGCTGCGACCTGCGACGAGTGGGACTCCGCTGGGGCCTGCAGGAACAGACAGTGCATGATGCCCTCCAAATGCCCTCAGCTGAAGCTTGGCTACGAAAGATCTCTGGAGCTTTGGAAAGAGGTGCTGGCGGTCCCGAAAGTGAAACATCTTTTTATTCAAAGCGGTCTCCGGTATGACCTGCTTGTCGATAAAGGTTCGGATGCCTACTTGGAAGCGCTTTGCAGGGACCATGTGAGCGGGCAGCTGAAGGTCGCTCCGGAACATGCTTCGGACGCGGTGCTCAAGCTCATGAATAAACCGCCGATCCGTGTTTTTGAACGCTTTGTCGAGCGGTTCAAAGCCATGAATCAAAAAGTTGGTAAAGAGCAATACCTCGTGAATTATTTTGTCAGCGCGCATCCGGGGTGCTCCGACGCGGACGCCCGCGGACTCGCGGCGTATTTAACCGAGCACCGGATGCGGCCGGAACAGGTGCAGGATTTCATGCCTTTGCCGATGACCTTATCGACCTGCATGTATTACACGGGACAGCACCCGATGACCGGCGAAAAAGTCGTGACGGCAAAAACCTATAAAGAACGCCAATTTCAGCGGGAATTGATACAACCCCAAAACAGGGGAACGATGAACGATCAGCGGCGAACGAAGAATTCAAAGCGTTCCCCGTTTTCCGTTAACCGTTTCCCGCGGGAGCGAAGCGACTATGACTCCGTATGATGTGATCGTGATCGGGGGCGGCGCGGCCGGGATGATGGCCGCGATCACCGCGAAACGCCGCGGTCTGTCCGTGCTGATCTGCGAAAAAATGCCGAAACTCGGCAAGAAGCTGCTCGTGACCGGCGCCGGGCGCTGCAACCTGCTCAACGAGACCTTGGACGAATCCTTTTATAACCCGGAAAGCCAGGCGATGGTCCGGTCGATCCTGGACCAGTTCGGGAAAAAGGCCATGCTGGAGTTTTTCAAGGAGCTCGGGCTCGCGACCTACGCGGATGAATCGGGAAGGATCTTTCCGGTGACGAACCAGGCCGCCTCGGTGCTCAAAGTGCTCGAGATGGAACTCGAGAGGCTCAAGGTGGCCGTCGATCTGGGCTGTGAGGTCAAAGCTGTCTGGCCCCACAAGGCGGGCTTTGAGGTTTGCGCCAAGACGGGGGAAAAAGAATCCTGCAAAAAAGTGATCCTTTGCGCGGGAGGGAAGTCCTACCCGGCGCTTGGAGCGGATGGGAACGGTTACGCGCTCGCGGCAGCCTTCAGGCACAAGATCCTTGAACCGGTCCCGAGCACGGTCCCGCTTCTTGTGAAAGACCCGTGCTGTCATTTCCTTCAGGGGCAGAAGGTCCGGGCGAATGTCTCGAGCCTGATCAGGGGCAAAAAGGTCCGTGAGGCCTCCGGGGAGCTGCTTTTCACGCAGTACGGTCTTTCCGGGACGGCCGTCCTGGACGTGAGCGACGAGATCTCGGTCGCGATGAACCGTGAACACCGGAAAGACGTCGCGGTCGTTGCCGATCTTGTGCCCTTCATGAGTGAAACGGAACTTACGGAAGAACTTTCGCGCCGCTTCAAAAAAGACATGGCGCCGGAAAATCTTCTCGAAGGGCTTTTGACGCACAAATTTTTCCTGGCCTTCCGGAGCCAGGTCCAGAACGCCGACGCCTCCTCGATCGCGCGTCTTCTCAAACACAAAGAATTCAAGGTGAACGGAACGCGCGGCTGGAACGAAGCGGAATTCACGGCCGGTGGTGTGCCGGCGGATGAAGTTGAGCCTTTGACGCTGGAATCCGAATACCAGCCGGGGCTTTATTTCGCGGGGGAGATCCTTGACGTTCAGGGCCGCCGCGGCGGCTACAACCTCGCCTGGGCCTGGTCGAGCGGCGCCGTAGCGGGAGACAAGGTTTAGATCTTAGTCAGCCAGGCGAGGACTTCGATGTGTTTGGTGCGGGGGAACATGTCGAAGGGAGTGACTTCCCGGACCTGGTAGCGGCCGGCGGCGAGGATCTGGCGAAGGTCCCGCAAAAGGATCTGCAGGTCGCAGGCCAGATAAAAGATATGCTCACCCACATCGTTTTTCCCAAGAAAATCCGCGAGGGATGACGCGATCCCTTGCCGGGGTGGGTCCATGAAGACGAGCGTTCCGGGTTTGGGGCTTTTCATGATGAAACGAGGGAAGGTTTTTTCGACTTTCCCGGAAAAGATCCCCGCGAGCGGAAAATTGAATTCCTGCACATTCCTGCGGAGGCATCCGGTGCTGTAAGGATTATCTTCGAAACAATGGATCTCCGGGACATTTTGAGTCGCGAGCAGCGGAAAGGTGCCGACGCCGGCATAAAGGTCCAGGAACCGCGCGGGTTTCAGGGCTTCAAGAGACCCCGTCAATTTCTTCGCGATGAGTTCCGTAACCTCGATATTATTCTGAAAGAATCCGAAAGAGCTGGTCCAGAGGGATTTTCCGCCCACGCGCACGCGGTAGAGCCTTTCCTCGTCGCTTGTGAAAATGCGGCCTTTTTCATCAAGCTTAAAACCTCTTTTTTCTTCACTGCGGCTCAGCTGATGCTCGGCCGTGAAGATCTCCCTCAGCCGTTCATCGGCCAGCATGCAATAGTCGATCAGGACCTTCGAATAATTATCATGACCGATGAATCCGAGCCGCTGGGGCTTGTTGTTCTTTTCCGTTGTGCGGTGGATCGTGATGCTGTTCCGGTAACCGTACTCCTTGGTTCCCGCCCGGATCGGGAGGATGGAGATCTCTTCGCCCTTAAACGCCTGCGCGAAACTTTCCCGGACCTGGAGTTCTTTCCATTTCAGTTCTTCGCTGTAAGGAAGATGCTGGTATTGGCAGCCGCCGCAGCGTTCGACATAAGGACACGGAGGATAGATCCGAGAGGAAGAGGGCTCAAGGACACGGAGGAGTTTCGCTTTGACGAAATTGGGTTTTTCGTTCAGGATGCGCGCCAGAACTTTTTCGCCGGGGAGCGCTCCTTCCACGAAACAGGCCTTCCCGTCGACAAAGCCCAGGCCGTCGCCCCCGAACACCAGTTTTTCGATCTTGAGTTCAAAATCCATCAGGAAGTTTCCCGGAGGTTATGGGGTTTTTCTTTCCATCGGCGGTGGCCCCAAAGCCACTGTTCAGGATGAGCCTTGATCTGGCGCTCGAGGACCTCATTCAGCTCTTGAGTGACCGTCTTCTCCCAGCCCGGTTCATTCAGATCATGAACGATCGGTTTTTCGATATGGATCTCATAATGCCCGGGGGTCGTCCGGAGGCAGCAGGCGGAAACGAGCGCGCAACCGGTCTTTTCGGAAAGCCGGGCGGGGATCGAGGTCGTGGAAGTCTTGGTGCCGAAAAAATCAACCCAGAGGCCGTCCTTGCCGGCCCACTGATCGACCAGGATCGCGACGCCGCGTCCGGCTTTGAGTTCCTGGAGGATCGTCCGGACTGAGCTGTCCTTTGCGATCGGATTGACCGTCATGACGCGGCGCATGGCATCAATGGCCTTATCGAGGTAAGGATTTTTAATGTCTTTGACCACGACCGACCACGGCTGTTTGGTGAAGTAGGGAAGAAAAGAAAGATATTCCCAGGAACCCAGATGCGAGATCACGAGCACGACACCTTGATCTTTCGAAAAGGCTTCCTCCAGGAACTCATTGCCGATCAGCTTGAAACGCGCCGCGGCTTCTTTCTTGATCTTCTCGACTACGAAAAGTTCCATCATGGAAAGCGCGGCGCTTTGGAAAGCAGAACGCGCGATCGCTTGTTTCTTCGAGTCAGAGATGGAATTTCCGAAAGCATGCGTAATATTTTCAACCGCGATCTTGCGGCGTTTTTTCAGGATCCAGTAGGATAGGGTCCCAAACCCGCAGGCAATGCGATGTGAGACTTCCACGGGAAGCACTGTCGCGAGAAGGGCCAGATATTTGACGATGAGGTGCTGAAGCCAATAGCCGAGGGAAGGTTTTTCTTGCATGAGGCATGCTAACACAGAAATAAAAATGGATGCCTTTTTATTTCTGTGCCGGGAAGCGGTTAACGGGGAACGCTGAACGAATTGGTTTCCCGTTCCACGTCCCCCGCGAAGTGGGATCTTTAAAAGATCTCGCGGAGGAGATACTCCACGTCTTCCCGTGTGATGGGCTTGGGATTTGCGGCGGTGGAGCCGGACTCCAGCGTTTCGCGGATGATCTTTTCTTTTTCGGGGAGGGGCTTCCCCTTGAAGGGAGAGACGATCTTGAGCGTTTTCTGGAGTTCATGCACTTTTTGCAGGAGGTCCATGCCGACCGCCTGGCTCATGATCGAATATTTCTGGTTTCCCATGGCGTTCATGTTGAGCTTGATGGAAGGAGAGAACAATAGCGAGCAGATCAGGCCGTGGGGAACGTTATAAAGGACGCCCAACGGATGCGCGAGGCCATGGATCACCCCGAGCCGCGAATGGGAAAAAGCGACGCCGGCCAAAAAACTCCCGAGCATCAGCCCGCTCAGGTCCTCGTCACGCCCCGTGTTAAGGGCCGGGACCAGATGGCGGCTGATCAGCTGAATGGCTTTGAGCGCGAAGTTCTCGCTGAACCAGGTCGCGTTCTTTGAGATGAACGATTCATAGGCCTGGACCCAGGCGTCCATTCCGGAATGGCACATGATCGAAAAAGGCAGTCCTTTCAAAAGATCCGGATCCAGGATCACTTTCCGGGCAAGAAAGCTCGGATGACGGATGGAAAGTTTTACTTTTTTTTCCGGATTGATGATCACCGAATTAGGCGAGGCTTCCGAACCGCTCCCGGCCGTCGTCGGGATTGCAAGGAACGGGATCCCCGCGGCTTCCAGGGCGCCGCCTTCCTGGTAAAAGACGGGTTTTTCTTTCGCATGGAAAAGGCCGGCCGCGGCTTTGGCAAGGTCCAGAACGCTTCCGCCGCCGATCCCGGCGATCCAATCAATTTTGAACGAGTACCCTCGTGCGATCACCGCGCTGATCTCATCAAGCGTCGGTTCACCTTGGGGGCGGCAGTAGAATTCCGCGGCGATCCCCGCGCGCTTGAGGTCGTCCGCGATTTTTTCCTTGAGGCCGTTTTTTTCGAGGGAGGCGCCGTGGACCATGAGGCCCCTTTTTCCGAAAAGGGCCGCTTCTTTGGCGAGATCGGAAATAGCTTTCGCTTGAAAAAGGACCTTAGCCGGAAGGAAAGTTTCTTGCGGGAAAAGGGGATGCATGGTACCTCTCACACCTCGTAGGAGTGGTCCACCCCGCCTGCGAGGCGAGGTGGGTCTTAGGTGAATTTTTTAATCTCAATACTTAATGATGACGGCTGTGACCACGAGATCTTCCGGGCCCGTGTTCTTGATGGAGTGGGACGCGCCCTGGCCCGTCAGGATCGCGTCGCCGGCCGTGACGGTGAATTCCTTGCCGCCGTCGGTCATGAGGCCCCGGCCTTTCTGGATGATATAGATCTCGTCCTCTCCGGTGTGGTCATGGGTACCGATGCTCGCTCCGGGAGGAAGCGTGAGTTCTGCGCAAAGACGCGTACGGGCCTTGATCTCTTCCGGCTTGAAGTAATGACGGAGGGTGACGGAGCCGGTGCCGCCGCGCATCGCTTCACGCTTTTCGATCTCTTGAGACGCTTTGTTCTTGATCATAGGGCGGTCTTCGCGCGTTTAGGGTTTGAACAGGAAATTCTTGAAACCCCAGAAATTCTTTTTGTCGAGGTGCGCGCCCTGATTTTCCTGAAAGAACACCTGGTAATTCTCAAAAGGAGTCCAGTCATTCGCTTCGGAAACAAAAGTTCCGAGGTACGGCTTGGCGACCTCGAGGACCCCTTTGTGGGGAATATCGTCGGGAACGCAAACGCCTTTTTCCGGGTTCTCGATCATCCACATGGCCGCGGTGACGATCCCGATCGCGACCTGGATCGTGGTCGCGTTCTGGTGCGGCACGAGTTCCCGGGCCTCGTCGATCGTGAGAATGCTTCCGGTCCACCAAGAGTTGTATTTGTGGCCCATGATAAGTGCCCCCAGGATGTCCGCGCCCTTGATGATCTCATCCGACATGATGCGGCATTTGGGCTGGAGCTCATAATTGCGGCACCGGAGCTCATGGACCGAGGCGAGCGTTTCATTGCAGGGCATGTAAGCGTAATGGACGGTCGGGCGGTAAACCGCTTTTCCGTTCCGCCACACCGTGAGTTTCTCCGAGATCGAGAACGCCTCGCCGTGACGGATCACCATGCCGACGATCTCGTAATTCGGGACCCAGGAGCGCACCCAGGTGTTCATCCCCATCTGGGACAGGAAGATCTGGTTCTGCGGGCCGTATTCGGGCACGGTGGCAAGGGGCGGCAGTTCTTTTTCATGCGTGCCCCACCCGATCTCGGAAGGGGAGATCGCTTCTTCGCGCAGTCCCTCGATCGACCAAGTGCCGACGAACTCGTCGACTTCTTTGGGCTGATCCGTGATCTGGGTGTCCCGTTCGCTGATATGGATCGTTTTGACGCCGAGCTTCATCGCCAGGCGATGGAATTTTTCCTCGCGGACGAGATGCTCCAGGGTTTTCCGGTCCCGCTTGGACGTGGTTTTGTCATGCATCGATTTTTCGGCGATATCGATCAGGCCCTGCTTGGTGAAATGGCTGATCAAGCCGGGGTTCGCGCCATGGTCAAGGACGGCGGTCGTGCATCCGTCGTTCCACTTCGCCGTCATCTTGCGGATCTCCATCTGTTTGAAATAAAGGGATTTCTCGAGCGGCGTTTTCTTGTCGATATTGGCGTACGGGTCCCACTCTTCGACGGAGGTATTAACATACAAGACCTTGTTCTCATGGCACCACGAGAGCATGTCGATCGAATCGATGTTCCAGGAGAGGTCGACGATCATGCCTCCGGGAGAAACATACTTGGAAAGGGTCCGGGCGATGTTGATGGGGTTGATGCGTTCCTGGGAATAACGGACGCCCTTGCGGATCCAAGGGGCGAGCTCCTTGCGTTTGTCGGCAAAGTCGAGCACCGTGATGTTCTTGTAGGGAATGCGGACATGTTTAAGAAGGATCGGCAGGGTGCATTTGCCTACGGAGCCGAAACCGATAAGAAGGACTTTCTGTTTGAATTCCAGCATGATCATGTTCTCCGGTGATTTTTTTCAGATTATATTTTCTTTCACGCGGCCGGGTCAACGTTTTTCGGCTTTTCTGCGAAAAAATATCCGAGAGGAGATCGTGAAGAAAACGGAGATTATTTTTTGGGCGTGTGTTTTTCGCGCAGGCGTTCGAAGAATGTGATGTGAAGCTTGCTGACAAACACCCGCTCCAACACGAGGATGAGGATCACGGCCACCGCCGCGATGATAAGCGGGATCTCGTGCGCCACGGGTTCTTTGGAAAGGAAAAGGTCATCGTAAAGGTGAATAAGGATGGTCATGAGGATGATCCCGAGCACCGTGATGTACTCATGGTGCTTGATGATGCGGCCCCACTGAAACGAATCCTTCTCGGGAGCTCTATAAGGGGTCAGGCGCGGGAGGAACGAAGGGACATTTTTACAGTAATCGTCATAGGTTTTTCCGAACATCTCCCGCAGATGTTTTTCTTCACCCAGGATGGTTCCGGTGTAGATCCCCAGGAACCCGACCAGGAAGATGATCCCGATCACCCAGTTCCAGACGATCACGGCAACGCCGAGCCCCAGAAAAAAATTACCGACATAAAGAGGATTACGAACGAAGGCGTAGGGCCCGCTCATGGCGAGTTTTTCGCCCTTGCGTTCCATATAGCCAAGCGCCCAGAAGCGGATCAATTCCCCGATGATCAAGAGGATCACGCCCCAGCGGAATGTGGCGTCGGTCATCTGGGACGAAATTATGAGAATAGGGATCGATCCCCACGCCAGGAGAAGCCTTATTTTCTTGAACTTAAACCAGCCTTGTATGGCCATGGATGCTCCTCAATGCATAAGGAAAGGAAAGCGGGCGATGTGGCAAACCAGCACCCCTTCAAAGGTTCGGGATTATACCCCAGAGCTTCGCAAAGAGCATGGACTTTCTAAAAATAAAAAATTCTTGGAAAAAGATAAGTTTTCGACCAGTATGGTCGTAAATTATCCCGAATTCCTTTATATGGATAATCGTTTTGGGGAGGCTATGGAAAAAGCGCCGGCAGGTCTGGTTAAAAAACGGAAGGGCTACGCGACCGAGCCCTTGAGACAGTTGGTCCTTTTCTTCACCCCCCTGCGCACGATCCAGATCCTCGGCTTTATCCTCGTGCTGGCCCTGTGCCTTAACTTTTCAGGGTCGTCCTTCTTCCGTTCCCTGGACAATTATTTCTACGATCAATTTCTGAAATACCAGCCCTCTCCCAAGGTCGACCCTGCGGTCGTGTATATCGGGATCGACCGGAACAGCCTGCAGGCCATCCGGCCTTTCCCGTGGCCCAAGCGGTATTACGCCGCGATCGCACGCATCCTCCGGGAATGGGGCGCGAAGGCCATCGTGTTCAATCTTTTTTTTACTCAGGATGCCGAGACCCCCGAGGATGATCAAGCGCTTGTTGAGGAGTTCAAGAAAACTTCGAATGTTTACCTTCCCATTTCCTTCGAATCCGAGGGTTTCAAAAATTATTATTACGTGAATCAATCCTCCCCGGTCTATAGCGAACAGGCCAAGGGGATCGGGCATATCAATTACAACCAGGACCCCGACCATGTGGTCCGCCGCATATTCCCGTTCGTCAAATTGAACCAGCAGCTTGTGCCGCATCTCGGGATCCGGGTGGCTTATGATTATCTGGGGAAACCCGTGCCGACGATCCAGGATTGCGATTTTCCGCGCGATGAACAGAACAACCTCATGATCCACTGGGCGCAACGCTGGAATGCCGCTTCCGGCTATTACCCGTTCGTCGATGTGCTCAATAGCTACGCGTTAGTCTCCAAGGGACAGGCCGCACCGCTCGGCGAAAAGGATTTTAAGGATAAAATATGCGTCATCGGGATGACGGCCTCTGATTTCAAGATCACGCCGCTCGAGTCCGCGAGCCCGGGGATCGGCGCTTTGGGGAATATCATCAATACCCTCCTGACCGGGCAGTACATCCGGAAGATCCACTCTTATGTGTTTGCGGCGGCGCTGGTGCTGGTGGCGCTACTGACGATGAGCGTGATGATCCCGTTCCGGAGCGTTTTTTCGCTGCTGATGGCTTTCGTAATGGCGGGGATCTGGGTCCTGGCCTCCTTCCTGCTTTTTTCCTACGCCGGGATCTGGACGGGAGTGGTGGCGCCTCTTTTTCTGATCGCAGCTTATTTTCTGATCTCTTTCGCGGTCGTGAAGATCCAGGAGTACAAGGAAAGGATGTATTTCCTGAGCCTGGCGGTGCGGGATGAGCTGACAGGGCTTTATGTCATGCGCTATGTAAATACCTTCCTGTCCCAGGCGCTCAATTACTCCCGGACATTCCACAAGCCCTTCTCTGTGATTATGCTCGATATTGATGACTTCAAAAAGTTCAATGAAGAGCACGGCGCCAAAATGGCGGACAACGTCCTAAAACACGTGGCCTCCGTGATCCTGGATTCGATCCGAACCAAGGGGCGCGCGATGCCCGACATCGCGGGCCGTTACGGCGAGGACGTTTTTATCGTGTTACTGGTGGGTTATAACCTCGCGACCGCGACTTTTGGCGTCGCCGAGAGGATCCGCAAAACCATCGAGCGTTCCGCCTTCAAATCCGGGGACAAAACCCTTTCCGTCAAGGTCAGCGCCGGGGTTTCCGTCCTTCAGCCGAATGAAAAAAATCCCCAGAAAGTCGTCGAACGCGCGCAGGATGCCCTCCTCAAGGCCAAAGCCGAAGGCAAGAACCGCACCTGCATTTTGAACGATTGATCCTACCGGGCGCAACACGCGATCAAGGCTTTTCAGACATGACTTCCTGGCCGTGGAAAAGATTCCTTTTTCCCCGGACGCTTCTAACGCTTTCGGGATCAACGGTGTTTTTTTAAGCTAAAGATCGTGAAAATGATCCAGGCATCTTTCCAGAAGGTGTATCTGCAGAATGTTTTCCGCGCTTCTTCTTTAGGGTTACCGCTTCAAATCCACGCCTTCAGACAAGCCTAGTGATTCGTTTAGTCATAAGCTTTGGGCTCGATAGCCGATAATCTAATAAGAGTTTCCCGGCAGGTGGTATAGGAGTACACTGACCACGTTCGACGCGTATTGGGCCGTTAGAGTTGAGTTAATATTTTTAAATACGGAGTGTTGCTTAGAAATGAGAAAAATCATATCCATGATAGCGATAGGGGCTCTTCTTTTGGGATCCCCCGCGCCCACTTTTGCCGCTCCTTTTACGTGGGATGGGGGCGGAGGAGTGGCAGATACAAATATCAACACAGCGACTAACTGGTCCGGCGACATCAATCCGACCTTTCTGGGTGCGGATACTGTTACTTTCGGTACGGCTGGCCTTACGGCTGCCATAAATGCTGACGCGAATTTTCTTGGCATCACATTCAATCGCGCAGCCGCTTTTGCAATTGCCTCTGGCGGTGGAATTTTGACCGTCGGAGCTAGTGGCATCACGGCGGCTATTCCTTCAGCTACTTCTAGGACTTATACCATTAGTGTGGCCAGTCTTGTCCTTGGTGCGAGCCAGACCTGGACTACCACTAACAATGGATCTGGGGTTGCCACTCTCACAGTCTCCAGTATCGTGAGTGATGGTGGTAACTCTTATGGAATCACCAAAGAAGGTACGGGCACTCTCATCTTGAGTGGCAATAACACTTATGCCGGGAGCACCACAATCAGCGGGGGCAGACTCCAGATTGGTGCGGGAGGCACAACGGGTTCTGTGGTCGGGGATATCACAAATAATGCGACCTTGGCCTTTAATCGCTCTGACGATCTCGCCTATGAGCGCGTTATCAGCGGGTCTGGGGATTTAATCAAGGCAGGTGCTGGAATGCTGACCTTAAACGGGAATAACACTTTCAGCGGAGGTGTCACCCACAATGCAAGCGGCGGAAGACTTAACATCGGCCATGTGAATGCCTTAGGTTCTGGAACGTATACTATGAGTGGAAGCAATTCATTTGACAACACCTCCGGTAGCGCCCTCACGATCGCGAATACATTCACCCTGAGCGGTGGCAGCCCCACTTTTGTGGGATCGAACCCGCTTACCATCAATGGAGCGACAACTATCAGCGGCAATAACCGGACCATTACCGTCACCGCGAGCACGCTTACTCTGGCTGGGGCGGTGGGTGAAGATGGATCCTCCAGAACTTTAACCAAAGCAGGCGCTGGCACACTGACTTTAAGCGGGAATAACACATTTAGCGGAGGCGTCACCCACAATACGAATGGCGGGTTGCTGAACATTGGTCATGTGAATGCCTTAGGATCCGGGACATATACCATTGGCGGTGCAACGGCAGTTTCTTTTGATAACACCTCCGGCGGTGCCCTCACAATCGCGAATGCATTCACCATGAGCGGTGGCAGCCCCACTTTTATGGGATCGAACCCGCTTACCATCAATGGAGCGGCAACTATCAGTGGCGCGAACCGGACCATTACCGTCAACGCGAGCACGCTGGCACTGGCTGGAGTTGTTGGTGATTCTGGACAAAACAGAAAGTTTACTAAGGCGGGTGATGGAATACTGACATTAAGCGGAGCCAATACTTTCACGGGAGGTTTTCAGATCAATGCAGGCACTTTAAACATCAATAATGCGCAAGCCCTTGGCACGGCAGCGGGAACATTCACGATTGCTGGGGGCACGATTGACAACACAAGCGGGGCCGACATTACAACCATCGATTATCCGATGGCCTGGAATGGCGATTTCACATTTCTGGGAACCAAGAATCTTAATCTTGGGGCCGGTGCGGTGACGATGAGCGCCGGCCGCCAGGTAACTGTCAATGGTGGAACTCTGACAGTAGGGGGAGTCATTGGCGGTGGGGCAGTAGGTCTTACAAAATCCGGGGCCGGGACGCTCCATCTCTCAGGAACAAACACCTATACTGGGACGACCACCGTGAGCGCGGGGACTCTGGCGTTGTCCGGAGCAACCAATAATAATATCGCTAGTTCCCCGACCATCAACATCGCTTCAGGCGCAGCGCTTGATGTGACGGGATTAGCTGGCACTGACGATTTGATTTTAGCAAGCGGACAAACTCTAAAAGGGAGCGGAACCGTTTCTGGCAATCTTACCATAGGAACGGGGAGCGTTCTTTCACCCGGCAATAGCCCCGGTAAGCTCACAAGCGTAGGAGATGTAACTTATGCCGGGGGAGGCACCTATAAATGGGAAATCAACAAAGTTGATGGGACGCAAGGTTCTGATCCGGGCTGGGATTGGCAAAACATCACCTCGGGCAGCCTCAACATAACGGCCACAGCCGGCAGCAAATTCACGATCGACATCACTGGATTGAATGCCGCCAGTATCTCTGGAGCGGTGGTGAATTTTGACAAATATTCAAACTATACCTGGACCGTTGCCAGCTCCGATACAAGCATTGCCGGTTTTTCCGCCTCAGCGTTCACGCTTTCGACGGGTAATTTTACCAATAACAATCCTATTACCGGATTTTTCAGCAACGGGTATTTCGGCATTCAGGTGACCGGTCATAATCTCGAACTGACCTACACCGGCGCCTTGGATGGTCCGGCCACGGCGTGGTGGACGGACGGTGAAGGGGACCATCTGTGGAATACTAAAACCGTCGGCAATACCACCAACTGGGATTCGACGCAAAGCGGCGGGGTCGATACCGGAGCGATCCCGGCATCTAATACGGATGTTTACTTTTACGCCGATGGCGCAGGAAGTTTTGCGACGACCTTGGGGCAGGATTTCACGATCCACAGCCTGACCCTGCAGGGGGGGACGGCAACGAGTGCGGTGAGCATCGCGGCGGGGAATACGCTCACGATCAACGCGGGGGGCGTGACGATCAACGCCGGCGCCGGTGCACTGACGATGAATAACGATGTGGTGCTGGGTGCGGCGCAGACATGGCTGAATAACAGCAGTAATACTTTTACTGTGGCGGGCAGTGTCGATAATGGAGGCTTCACGCTCACGGCCGATGGCACGGGGAATACGGCCGTTTCCGGAGTGATCAGCAACGGGGCTCTCATCAAGGATGGCGCTGGAACACTTGTGTTAAGCGGAAACAACACTTATGCGGGCGGGACCACGATCAGCGGTGGCACGCTTCAGATTGGCGCCGGTGCCGCCTCAGGTTCCGTGCTTGGGAATATCACCAATAACGCATCTTTAGTGTTTAACCGTTCGGATGCGCTTACTTATAGCGGAATTATCAGCGGAGTAGGAACGCTTACTCAATCCGGAGCCGGGACGTTGACGCTTGCGGGTCTTAATACTTACAGCGGCGCTACAACGATCAATAGCGGTACGCTGAGCATCTCCGCTGGTTCGGGTTTAGGCACCGCTCCCGGGGTGGCCACGCCGGGACATCTTACTTTCAATGGCGGAACGCTAGAGGTGTCCGATACATTTACGCTGAATGCCAACAGAGGCATCGCATTAACCGGTGCGGGTACGATCGATGTCGATGCGGCCAAGACCCTGACCTACAGCGGAATCATCGCGGGGGGAGGTTCTCTGACAAAAACAGATACGGGGACATTAACTCTTGGCGGCGCGAATACCTTTAACGGAGGGTTAGTGATCAACGCCGGAACCGTGAGCGCCACGAGCAATTCCAGCGCTTTGGGCCTCGGGAGTGTTTTTCTCGGTGCGACCTCCGGATCTGCGGACGCAACGCTTTTAGGCGACAATCGGACTTTTGCCAACCCTATTACCGTGCAGGCAGGCAGCGCCGGGAATACTCTAACTATTGGCAATAGCGGAGGGACTTCGGCGGTTTTTAGCGGCGCCATGACGTTAAACAATGCGCTTACCGTGAATGCGGGAAGCCCTCCGGGCGGCAGCGTTCAATTAAGCGGTGCTTTATCCGGGGCAGGAGCCTTGACGGCAAGCGGGGCGAGTGTTGTGATACTTTCCGGAGACAACAGCGCTTTTTCGGGCGGGGTAACTCTTTCGTTGGGCACAACATTAAATTTAAATAACGCCACGGCGCTTGGGACGGGCACATTCGTGATCAACGGAGGCACCCTGAACCGTACCGGAGGGAGCGGCGCGACTTTAACGACCCATAACGCTCAGCTCTGGAATGGGGATTTTACTTACACGGGGTCGTCTCAAAGTCTTAATTTAGGCACAGGCGCCGTGACTCTGGGCGCTAATCGGCAAGTTACGGTTGGCGGAAATACGCTGACCGTTGGGGGTTCGATTGGTGACAGTGGCAGCGGTTATACTCTGACCAAGGCAGGGGCCGGAACCCTCGCTTTGAGCGGGATCAATACTTTTAGCGGGGCTACGACGATCAACGCCGGCACGTTAAGCATTGCGGCTGATTCCGGCCTAGGCGCTGTTCCGGCGGCAGCCACGCCGGGGCACCTTACTTTTAATGGCGGAACTCTGGAAGCTTCGGAGACATTCGAACTTCACGCTAATCGGGGTATTGCTTTGACTGGTGCGGGGACGATCGATGTCGATGCGGCCAAGACCCTGACCTACAACGGAATTATCGCGGGGGCAGGTTCTCTGACAAAAACGGATACCGGGACATTAGTCCTCGGAGGGGTAAATACTTATTCCGGTGCGACGACGATCACCGGAGGTACGATTCAAATCAACAGCTCCAACGCGTTTGGAACCGGAGCGGGAGGGGTTACGAACAATGCCACGCTCGATATTGGATTGATCACTTTAAATATTGGCGGGGCTTATACCCAGGGGGGGGCGCCTTCAACGCTTCAGGCTGCCATTGACGGAACTGCCAGCGGTTCCATTGTTGCAACAGGCGCCTGCACGATTAACGCGGGGGATAGTCTCGTGCTGAAAGTTTCCAGTTACATTCCCGAAAATACCAGCTACACAATTGTTGACGGAGGGGGAGGTGCAGGTATCGTAGCTCCGGCAATAATTGTTGTCGGGAATTCCCGCGTAACATTTATTGTAACGGGAACCGGAAGCGATCTGATCCTGAAGGCGAGTCGTGTGGGCGGAGGTTTCGCGGGGGATGCGACGAACTCGAATGCTGAAGCTGTCGGTCTTGTTCTGGATGCCATTACGAACCCTACCGTCGATATGTCCGCGGTTTTGAACCTACTTGAAGGTTCGAGCGGCGCGCACGTCGCGGCCGCGCTCGACACGATGTATCCGGATGTAAGCGCCGGTCTTCTCGAGGTAAGCCGGGCACTTGCGAGGCAATCGTTTTCAATGTTAAGCAATCGCATGGGAGGGGCAAGAAGCGCCGGGTTTAGGAACACGGGTGTTTCCGCCGGAGAAATCCTGAACGGGGTAGGGGTTTGGGCCCAGGAGCTCGGGAGCCACATGAGGCAGGACGAACGTAAGGGGATTCGGGGTTACAAAGCGAATCTCTTTGGGACCACGATCGGTGTAGATAAACTGATCGACCGTCATGTCCGTATGGGTCTTGCCGGGAGCTACGGCTGGGCGAGGGTGAATTCCAAGCAGCCTGGCAGCCCCTCACATGACATGGATGCTTTTCAAGCGGCAGTTTACGGCAGTTTCGATTCCCTGAACCTTTGTGAAGCCCGTAAGCTCGGCAAGAATTCCCGGGAGGCGGTGCGTAACCAGGGGGATGATTTCTGGTACGTGGACGGAATGCTCGCCTTCACCCAGAATAACTACGACAGCCGCCGGGAGATCTGGCTGACGCCTGCCAACAAACGTGTCGCGAAGGCGGACCACTATGGCCAGCAGTACTCCACAAATTTCGAGACGGGATACACCTTTACGTTCGAGAAGACCAAGAATCTGGAAGTCACTCCTTTCGCGTCCTTGGGCTACAACTTCCTTTACATGAACAAGTACAAGGAAAAAGGAGCCGGGGCCTTGAACCTGACGGTGGACGGGGAAGGATACCATCAGCTGGAACAGGGTCTCGGTATGAAGCTCGCCTATCCGGTGGTTTCGAAGAAGATGGGCACCTTCATTCCTTCGATCAAGGCGGCATGGCTCTATGATTATATTGGCGACCGGTTCCAGACGACCGCTTCTTTTGCGGGGGGCGGCCTTTCGTTTGACACGATCGGCGCCAAACCCGCCAAGAACGGCATGATCTTCGGCGCGGAGCTCGCGTTCCTGAACAAAGGGAACGTGACGCTCACCGGGAACTGGGATTGCGAAGTTAAAGATCAGTTTCTGAGCAATACCTACTACGGCACCGCCCGTTACGATTTCTAAATGAGAAGCGGCAAGCGGGACCTGGTCTGAGCGGCGGGCCTTGAAATTCAAAAAGCCTGGGAGCTCGACTCCGGGAGGCTGATCAAAGTGATGACGCATTCTTCCCCCTATCGCGCGGGACTTGATCTGGGCGGGACCAAGATCGAAGGTATTGTCCTTGATCCCGCGGGCCGCGAGATCTATCGCCTGCGCGTGCCGACCGAACAGGAAAAAGGCTATTCGCATATCCTTCGCAATCTTGCCGGGGTTTACGGAAAACTGGCGCAAAAGATCGGACCGCACCCCCATACGGTCGGCATCGGAACGCCAGGAGCGATTTCGGGCGCGACCGGACTCCTGAAAAATTCCAACACCGTTTGCTTGAACGGTAAACCTCTGCGTGAAGACCTCCGGAAAATGCTGGCCCGGGATATTGAGATCCAGAATGACGCCAATTGTTTTGCCATGGCGGAAGCCCTCTTCGGTGCCGGCAAGGGTAAGAAACTTGTCTTTGGCGTGATCATGGGGACCGGCTGCGGCGGCGGGATCGTTCATGAAGGAAAAGTGATCACGGGTCTCCAGGGGATCGCGGGGGAGTGGGGTCACATGTCGGTTGATCCCGCGGGGCCGGAGTGTTATTGCGGGAATCACGGGTGCGTCGAAACGTTCATTAGCGGCGGGGGTCTTGAAAAGCGCTATGAGCGCGAGTTTGGCGAAAAACTTCCGCTCCGGGATATTGTTTTGAAATACCGCGGGAACGATCCGGCTGCGGCCGCTTTTATGAACGTATTTTTCGGGCACTTTGGCCGTTCGCTTGCCAATGTGATCAATATTCTGGACCCGGACGTGGTGGTCCTGGGCGGAGGGGTTTCCAATATCGATGAGCTTTACACAAAAGGGGTCGAGGAAGTCGGCAGATTTGTTTTTACGGATCATTTCCAAACACCGATCGTGAAACACGCGCTTGGCGATTCGGCCGGCGTGATCGGCGCGGCCCTGATCGGGATCTAAGTCGAATGAACGCGCGGATCTTGCGATCGAAATTTAGGCTTTTCAGGCATGATTTCCCGGCCATGGAAAGGGTTCCTTTTTTCGCAGCCTTAGGTATATAATACAGCCACTTTGAACCCTCTCTTCATTATTGAAGTTCTTCCGCTGGTTTTTAGCGATTTTTACGCTTGCGGCCGTCTCCGTGACCGGATCGAATCCGGTCCTTTTTAAAATGGTATCCACGATCTCTTAAAACGGAGTTTCTTTCATGAAAAAATATATTTCCATCATCGCGGTTCTCGCCCTCATTTTTTCTCCCGTTACTCCTGCCTTCGCTTGGGCGGGAGGCACCAATGGCACCTGGACGGCAGACGCCACCGGTAATTGGAGCGATGAGGACAACTGGGATGGAGGAATTATCGCGAATGATTCAGGCGCTACCGCGGATTTCAGTACGATCGGGATCTCGGGGAATATCACGGTTCACCTTGATTCCTCCCGTACGATCGGCAATTTGATGTTTGGGGATACTTTAAATTCTGGCTATGACTGGGTTTTGGACAACAGCGATGTCGCCGGGAACATAGTGACCCTGGCGGGAGGCTCTTCCGCTATCACCGTAGTGGACGATTTTGGCTCTGGAACATCCGCCACCATTAGCGCTGTGATCAGCGGAACGGAAGGTCTTACCAAAAACGGCGCGGGCACGCTGGTTCTATCAGGCACAAACACCTACACGGGTACGACTTATATCAACGAAGGTTTTCTTGTTATAGAGAGCAGCAATGCCTTAGGAGATGTGTCGGGGGGCGTGGAAGTTGCCAATGGCGCCGAATTGCACCTCAGGGGGGATGTTTCCGTAGGGGAGAAAGCCCTGACGATCGACGGATATTACAATGATGCCGCTCTGTGGAGTGTGAGCGGTAACAACAGTTGGGCGGGAGCGATCACATTGGTGGACAGCGGGGACGGGGCATGGGTCGGCGCGGATACCGGAAGCACTCTTACGTTAACAGGCGAGATTTCAGGAGAGAGCGATCTCGGTGTGTGGAGTGCAGGCACGACCATTATTTCGGGAAATATCACCATGGCTGGATACGGTATTGATAAAGATGATGACGGCGCACTTACCTTAAGCGGGGATAACACCTATACCGGAGACACCTATCTTGATGCGGGCACGCTCAATATCAATAGTAATACGGCTCTCGGAGGTTTCGAGATCGAGGGCGAGTTCGAGGTTGGCACATTTTATATCAGCAGTGGTACGACGATCGATAACACCAGCGGAAGTGCCATTACATTGATCAATGATAATGCCCAGGCTTGGGAATCCGATTTCACCTTTACAGGGACAAACGATCTCAATCTTGGAACGGGGAACGTCTTGATCTCTGACAGTATGGTAGTTACGGTCGAAGGAGGCAACCTTACCGCCGGTGGAGGCGTGAGTGATGATTTCGGGGAAGGGAGCGTGGGCTACGGGTTGACAAAAGCGGGTGCGGGCACTTTGAAATTGACCGGCACAAATACGTATACAGGAACGACTACGGTCGCTGGGGGCACCCTTATTATCGGAAATGGAACGACCGGTAGTTTGGCCGCGACGGCCCTCACATTTGAGAGTACCGGGAAAATCGAGTTCAAAGAAGCTGCCGCCAGCAGTCAAAATATGGGCCTTCTGACCTTTAACGCGGGCGATGGAACGGTCCAAAACACCTTTGTGGCAACAAGCGCCACCCTGACTTTCTCAGACGTCAGTGTCCGGACTTCCGGAGCTACGGCCAACTTTATTGTTTCTGGAGGGGCGAACGGGGACACCAACGAGATCACTTTTGACCTTCTGGGTGGTTTCCTGCCGTCTACCAAAGCGCTTCTGGATAAGGGTATGTTTTTCGGGGGGAATAATTACGCGGCATATGATGCGGAAGGTTATCTCCGCGCTTATACCACTACCGATGACGACGCCGTTGTCTCTCCCGGCGGGGAAACCCTCGGTCTCGTGGATAGTTCAACAAACGCTTTCGTGACGGGCGCGATCACGGCTCAGACCTCGGCATCGGTGAATACCCTCAATATCACGGGCGCTTACGATATTACGCTTTCGGACGGCCAAACATTGGATGTGGAAGGTATCCTGAAATCCGGCGGCAATGCAGCCTCGATCGGCGGCGGAAGCGGAGCCGAGCTTGAGACAGGCGCTGAACTCGTGATCCGCACGGATAGCGCCTCTGATACCCTCACCATTAACACGACCATCACCGGAGGCGCGTTGACGAAATCCGGCGATGGCACATTGACCTTGAACGGAGCGAATGGCTATACCGGCAGGACGACCGTCAACGCAGGAACATTGAATCTGAACCAGAGTTTAATGGTAATGGGAGAGGGTTCGGCGCTTTTTTTCGCGGGGGGCACAGTCAATCTTGCAAATGAAATGGATATTTATACTTCAATCACCGCGGTGGACGGCACCGGGACACTGACCTTCCTAGGCACGAGTGAAGCGGGGCAGATCGGCGATAGCGGCAGCGCATTGAGCGTTGTGAACATCGCGGGGGATTCGGAATCGACGGTAACGGTCGACGGAAGTATTTACGCCTACGACGTTAACGTCGGCGCCGGGACTTTGGAATTATACGGAGATTTCTATGACCCGAATTCCGCCGACGAACTAAAGACGTTAACCTTTACGGACGATGGGATCGTGAGTTTGGGAAATGGATATACGATCGAACATAACATCACCACGACAAACGATGGTGAGGGGACGATCATCTTTCAAGGTCAAGGGGAAGTTACGGGACAGATCGGTGAAGCTGAAAAATATCTCAAGGCGATCCATGTGACCAATAACGGCTCGTCTGTTAACCTTGGAACAGATGAAGATTTTGCGCTCCCGAGTTATGTAAACCGTCTAAGCTTTGTTAATGGTGATCCGGAGGGGGAAGTCGATAGCCCAACAGTCGATTTTTATGGTGATGCTTATATCGGGCAAGATAGCGCCAGCGCCGCAATCACCACAGAGTCCGACGGTTATGGGTACATTTATTTTGAAGGCGACGCCACGATCATGGGAGATATCGGCGCGAGCGAAAAAGCCATCGAAGCGATCGATCTTTACGGGATCGGCGCAACACTCTATTTAGGGGGCAATGTTTATTCCAGCGTAAATGAATTCCTCGAGCCGACTACGTACATCTATTTTGATAATGATTATCAAACGATCGAAGTTGCAGCCGGAAAGAACATTGACGCGAGCGTTGAAGCCTCGGGTTTGAACTCCACAGTGACCTTTCTGGGGTCCACGACGGTGAATACCGCCCTGGGTGAGAATGGATCTGAGTATATTGGAACAGTGAATTTTAACGGTGGGACGGCGACACTCAATAATTCCGTTTATGCGGATGATTTTTTTGTGAACAATGCTGCCACTCTTTCGGTGGCTTCGACGGATTTTGCGGATAACGAAGGCGAAATAGACGGAGACCTCACTCTGAAGGATACGAGTACCCTTGAGCTCGGGACGAACACTCTTTCGGTTTCCGGGATCTACACGCAGGATGCGGCCGGTCAGATCCTGAGCATTACGATCACCGATGAAGAAACTTTCGGGAATCTTATCGCCGGATACGCCGCTTTTAGCGCGGGAACCGTGAATGTGACCGTGGGCGGCGCGACGATCGCGAACGGCACCACGTTTGTTATCTTCGATGCCGGTGATGGGGCCGTAACGGTTGGGGGGATTACGGTCACGGTCCTTGATAGTGAAGAGATCAGTTTTACGCTGAGCACGACGGATGATACGACGGACCTGATCCTGACCGCGGTGGTCGGCGGCGCGGAAGCTTACTGGACAGGAAATCTCGGCAGTGCCTGGAATGCCACGGCAGGCGGGGGAACGGTCACCAATTGGGCGACCGATCAGAGCGGCGGAACAGATACTGAGGCGGTTCCGGATGCAACGACCGATGTTTATTTTTACGCGGATGACGCGGTCAATCTCAATACGACGTTGGGAGAAAGCATTGCGATCAAAAGCCTAACGATGGTCGGCGCAAGCGCGGTCACCCTTGGGGACGGCGTCGAGGCTTTTACCCTGACGGTTGGTTCCGGCGGGATCACGATCAATGACGGCGCCGGGGCGCTCACGATCCACAGCGATATGGTTTTAGGCGCGGCGCAAACCTGGTCGAATGGCAGCGCGAATCTTTTCAGCGTGACCGGCGATGTGAATAACGGCGGTTATGCGCTGACCATCAATGGCGCCGGGGATACGACCCTTTCCGGCGTGGTCAGCGGTACGGGAGCGCTTACCAAGAACGGCGCGGGGGCCCTGAATTTAAACGGCGCCAATACCTACAGCGGGAATACCACGATCAATGCCGGGACCCTTTATTTAACCGCGGATCAGGCATCTCCCTTGTATAACTTTACGGGCGATAGCGAGTTGAAGCTGGCCGATGGCGTTGATCTTGCGGCGGACATCACGACGGGTACGGACAATACGGGCAGTCTCACGTTTGAAGGCAATGGTACGGTCGAGGGACAGATCGGCGATGATACCAATGCTCTGAAGGCTGTAACGCTTAACGGCGCGGCAGGGACAACCGTAACGCTCACCGGCGATGTTTATGCCACAGACATGTACGTCGGGGCCGGGACTTTGGAACTGAACGGGTCATTCTATGAACCTGTCATTCCTAATGCGACCTTGATCTTTACTGCAGACGGTTTTGTGACGCTAGCGGATGGGAAAACCATTTTTCATGATATCAAGACGCAAGCCGGTAACAACACGGGCACGCTGACGTTTGAGGGAGACGGTGTCGTGAGTCAGCATATCGGCGAAGATGGTGCCGCTTTGAAAACCATCAATGCGGACGGTGAGGATACGCTCGTAGATTTGCAAGGCGATGTTTATGCCAATGCCGTGAATTTTGGCGCAGACGGGGAAGTCCAGGTCGGCGGTACCGCGAACCTCGGGACCGTGAGTAATACGAGCGGCACGAATGACTCCGGGACGCTCACGCTTTTGAGTGACGCCACGATCACCGGCCAGGTGGGCGCCTTGACCGCTTATCTCCGGTCCATCAACATTACAAATAATGGAGACACAGTTCTTTTCAAGAGCGATGTCTATACGAACTTTCTCAACTTTGGTGACGAAGCTGGCTCCGACACAACGGCGACCTTTGACGGCAAGGCTTACCTTTACCAGAACATCACGAACGGGTCGAACGGTAAAGGCGTGCTGAACTTTAATAGCGGCGCGACCCTCAACGGGACCGTCGGTGCTGCTGGCGCCGGGCTGGCGGAGGTTTATTTTAACGGCGGAACGGCGGTAGTGAATAACGCTATCTATGCCCAGGATGTTTATGTCACCGGGAGCGCCATCATGGGATTCTCTTCGAGTTTTGAAGATAACGGCGGGAAAATCGACGGGAACCTGACCTCGCAGAACACAAGCTCGCTGGATGTCGGCAGTAACAGCCTGGAGGTCACGGGTGACTACACGCAAGGCGCGGGCACCACGCTCCAGTTGAATGTCATAAGTGCGACCACTTCCGGCAATGTCGTCGTGGGCGGAACGACGGTCGTGGAAGCGGGCGGTAAAGTGAGCATGACGGTCCCTACCGGGATCTCGATCTCGAACGGGACCCAGTTCACGATCATTACCACCAGCGGGGCCGCGGGAGACACCTTGAACGCTCCAACGGTCACGAGCAATACACGGCGCTATGCTTTTGCCGCGAGCAAGGATGGGGCCGGAAATTTGATATTGACCTCGTCGGAAGGGAGCTATACAGCACCGTCAGGAGCTACCGGGAATGAATCAAACGTGGCCAATACGCTGAATAGCATTACGAACCCGACGGGCGATATGAACAATGTGCTGGATGAACTGGGCACACTATCGGATGAGGCTTATGACCAGGCTTTGGACACCATGCATCCGGATATGAGCTCCGGATCGGCGGAGGGCAGCCGCGCTTTGACGGCCCAGGGGCTTTCCATGGTGAGCAACCGCTTGGGCGGCGCGCGCAGCGGAGGAGCGGTGGGCGCGGGTGTTTCCGCCGGAGAGATGCTGAACGGCGTGGGCGTGTGGATGCAAGGGCTCGGGAGCCATATAAAACAAGGGGAACGCAAAGGGGTCGAAGGCTACCTGGCGAATCTCTTTGGAACGACGGTGGGGGCGGACAAGGTGCTGGACAGTCATTTCCGCGCGGGGTTTGCCGGCAGCTACGGTTGGGCGCGGGTGAAATCCAAGACCGCGGGAAGCCCTTCCGATGATATCAACAGCTACCAGGCGACGATCTACGGCAGTTTCGATTCTCTGGACCTTTGCAAGTCGCGCCAGGGCGGCAAGAAATCCTACGAGGCGGTCCGCAGTCAGGTCGAGAACTCCTGGTACGTGGACGGGATGTTCGCTTTCACCCAGAATAACTACGACAGCCGCCGCGAGATCTGGCTAGGCGCGTCGAAGCGCGTCGCGAAGGCGGATCACTATGGCCAGCAGTATTCCACGAATTTCGAAGCGGGTTATAAGTTCGTCTTCGAAAAGACGAAGAGCCTGGAAGTGACGCCGTTCGCGGGATTGGGCTACAACTACCTCTATATGAATAAATATAAGGAAAAAGGAGCCCAGGCTCTGAACCTTACGGTGGATGGCGAAGGGTTCCAACAGCTGGAACAAAGCCTTGGCACGAAGCTCGCTTATCCCTTAGTAAATAAGAAGATGGGGACCTTCATTCCTTCGGTTAAGGCGGCATGGCTTTACGATTACATCGGCGACCGTTTTGAGAGCACGGCTTCTTTCGCGGGCGGAGGAACGTCTTTTACCACGCAAGGCGCCAAGCCCGCGAGGAACGGAATGCTCTTTGGCGCGGAGCTCGCGTTCCTGAACAAAGGGAACGTGACGCTGACCGGGAACTGGGATTGCGAAGTTAAAGATCAGTTCCTGAGCAATACCTACTATGGTACGGCGCGTTACGATTTCTAAGATCTAAGGCTCGTCCACTTTAAAGCCCGCATCCTTGTGATGCGGGCTTTTTTGTTTTAAGATGTCCCTCTCTATGAAGATCCTCTTGAAGCAGGCCGTGATCCTGGGTTTGGGTGGCTACTTTATTTATGTTGGTTTGATGCCCAAGGGTTGGAGTTTGATCGATGGGGCTAATCTGCTGATCCATGAAGGCGGTCATTTCATCTTTGGTTACTTCGGCCAATACCTCGGGCTCTGGGGCGGGACGTTGATGCAGCTTCTTTTTCCGGCGATGCTCGCGGCCCATTTTTTCAAGAGAAAAGATACTTTTGCGGTCTATGTGATGCTCGTCTGGTTCGGGCAGAATTTTTTCAATATCGCTCCTTACATCAAAGACGCCAGGGCCCGGGTGCTGCCGCTGACCACCGGCAATATCTACGACACGATCCTTGGCACCGGTGTTACCGGACATGACTGGAACTCGATCCTGGGCCGCGCCGGATTACTGGAACTGGACCAATTCATCGGAAATACGGTTTGGTTTACCGGCTTTATGGTGATCCTCGCTTCCGTTTATTTGGGGATCCGCAGCGTTGGCGAGGAGAAACATAGTCCCGAGGCCGGAGTCTGATGAAACGGAAGCTTTTAACAACAGTCATCCTCCCTTTTCTTTTAACGGGATGTTTGACGGTTCCTTCCGGAGCGGAGCGGCTTTCGGCCGCGGACACGATCGCGCAAGGGGCAGGGCTCCACCGGAGCAGGATCCGCACCCAGCCCTTTCTGATCACCGCTTATTCCCGCGTGAACGAACCCGGCAAAGACCTGCATATCTATATAGAAGGCGACGGCTATGCCTGGGTGACACGCAATCGCGTTTCAGGAGACCCGACGCCGCGCCGTCCCGTGGCGCTTGAGCTTGCGGCGGAAGATCCCGCGCTGAATGTGGTCTATCTCGCCCGTCCTTGCCAGTACACGCCCATGGAAATGAACCCTGCCTGCGAGGATGAGGCCTACTGGACGGACAAACGCTTTTCGGGGGAGGTGATGGATTCCATGGATCAGGCTATCGACAAGTTCGTGAAGGATACTCAAAGTTCCGGGATCCACCTGATCGGGTATTCCGGCGGCGGCACGGTCGCGGCGGTGGTGGCGTCAAGGCGAGCGGATGTGAAAAGCCTGCGGACGGTCGCGGGGAATCTGGATCTGGAAGGCTTTACGGAACATCACGAAGTAAGTCCGATGGCCGAAGGAGCGATGGGCCCCATGAGCGTGGCCGGGCCATTAAAAGCTATCCCTCAATATCACTTTACGGGCTCCGAAGACCCGATCGTTCCGTCCTTCCTCGCTGAGAATTTTTTGGGAAAGTCGGGAAACAGCTCTTGTGTCCATATTCGAGAGGTCGAGGGCGCGGATCATGTGAACGGCTGGGTAGAAGCCTGGCCGAAACTATTAGCTCTGCCGGTTGATTGTACGGAATGAGCTGATTTAGGCTTTAAGCTGAATCAGTCTCTAGGCAGATGGCACTGAGGCTTTTGGCCGGTCTTCTCGAAGTACTGCTGGTGGTAATCTTCCGCGGGATAGAATTCTTTCGCCGGAACGATCTCGGTGACGATGGGTTTCTTGAATTTCCCGGATCGCTGTAACTTCTCCGTTAGATCCTTCGCTTCTTTTTCTTGTTCGGCGGAATTAAAAAAGACCGCTGAGCGGTATTGATCCCCAATATCGGGCCCTTGCCGGTTCAGCGTGGTCGGATCATGCATGGCGAAGAACGCCTCGAGTAATTTCTGGTAAGAGACCTTTGACGGATCGAACTCCACCTCGACCGCTTCCGCGTGGCCGGTCGCATGAGAGCAAACTTGTTCATATGTGGGGTTTTCGGTATGCCCACCCGTATAACCGACCGTGGTCTTTAAAACCCCCGGTATTTTTCTAAAGGCATATTCCGTTCCCCAGAAACATCCCCCTGCAAAGATCGCGGTCTGAGCTGTTCCGCTTGGGGCGGCGGGAGGATTTTTTGCTTCCTGTCCGAAAAGTTTTAAATAGTCGCCATAACCTTCTTTTTCCATCTCTTCCAGCGGGATGAACCTGAGCGAAGCTGAGTTGATGCAATAGCGGAGCCCTGTAGGCTGGGGGCCGTCCGGGAAAATGTGGCCGAGATGGGAATCGCCTTTTTTTGAGCGCGCTTCAATACGGATCATTCCGTGCGTTGTATCGCTTTTCTCGACGATACTGGATTTATCGATCGGTCGGGTAAAACTTGGCCATCCGGTCCCCGAATCGAATTTATCGATGGAGCTGAAGAGAGGTTCTCCCGTGATCCTGTCGACATAGATACCGGGCCGGTGATTGTTCCAGTATTCATTCTTAAAAGGGGCTTCAGTGCCGTTCTTGCGCATGACCTCGTATTGCTCGGGGCTGAGGATCTTTTTGAGCTCCGCGTCGCTCGGAGGCAGGGAACAGAGCATGCCGGAAGCCGGCTTCGGTTTTTCTTTTTTTGCCATCGCAAAACCCTCCACGGGTCCGAACAGGACGCAGCCGATCAGGATGCCATAAAATATCTTTCGCATGGAATATTGTACCACCCCAGCGGGCCTACAGCTTATAGACTCTAGCTATAGGCGATGAGCTAGGGTCTTTAAGCGGAGGCTGATCTCGCGACTTCCCGTTTCATCGCGAAAAAGAAGGGCAGGGAGATGACCTCAAGCGCTGCAACGCCGATCATAAGGGTGGGAAGCGAGCGGTCGTAGAGGAAGCCCATCACCACGCCGCCGATAAGCATCGCGAGGCCGTAAGCCACGTTCAGGATGCCGTAGCCCGTGCCCCGTTTTTTCAAAGGCGTGATGTCCGCAATGGCGGATTTCATGATGGTCTCATGGCCCGCCATGACGATGCCCCAGAGCATGATGCTCACGATGGCGATCCAGGGGGTGGTCGTGAAGCAGAGAAAAGGGATCGCGATCGAAAGGACCGGGATCATGAGGAGCGTCCCGATGCCGGCCCATTCATGCTTTTGTTTTTCCTTCATGCCGTCATAGATCTTTCCGATCACAAGCGCCGCGGCGCCATCCACGCCCATAGCGATCGCGTAAAAAAGAGGGATCTGGGCGTCGGAGAGCACGTGCTGTGCCTTGAAGTGATAAGCCATGAGGACAAAACTCACAAAACCCATCGTGGCGAAGAAACTGAAAGCGGTATAAAGCCAGAAGATCTTCGGCAGATGCTCGGATTCGGTTTTTTTGACGGCGGTCTCAAGCGTTTCGGGGTTCGGCGTTTTCCAGTAAGCGAAAAGCACGCAGGCCATCAGGAAAAAGAACGGCAGCCAGAGCAGGTGGTAGCCCTGCTGGTAATCGCGGAGGCCTTTTTCGGCGTGCGTCGCTCCCATGAACGCTACCGTGAAAAGAAGGGGGCCGACGATCGCGCCGATCTGGTCCATGGCTTCATTGAGGCCGAACCCGAAACCGGTGCCGACCTGCTTCGTGGCCTGGGAGAGGATCGTGTCTTTGGCGGGGCTCCGGATAGCCTTGCCGATCCTCTCGATCACGATGAGAAGCGCCGCGATCTTCCAGATGCCGGTCAGGGCGAGAAGCGGAACGCTGATGAGCAGGGCGTATCCCAGGATCGTGAAGAACCAGTAGGATTTGGTTTTGTCCGAGAAATATCCCGAAAGAAGGCGGATGCCGTAGCCCATGAATTCCCCGAGGCCGGCGATAAATCCGACGACGAGGGCGTTCGCTCCGAGGACCTTGAGATAGGGGCCGTTCACGCTCCGCGCCCCTTCGTAAATGATGTCTCCGAAAAGACTTACGAGACCGAAGAGAAGGATGAGCTGAAGGGCTTTTCTTTTGTTTTGATCCATAGTGACCTCTCCAACCCCGGAGGTTGGATAAATCCAACCTCCGGGGTTGTGGTGGAAGCTTACTGATTTTTATGGGGAAATCAAATAGAATGTGGCGGCGCAACGTGCTGACAGGGGAACGCCCGTCGGCAAACGGAGAACGCAAGTTTTTTTCGTTCCCCGTTACCCGTTCCCCGTTTCCCGAGGGAAATAATGAAAAACAATTTTCTTAAAAATTATTCCTTTCCGATCCTTCTGCTCGCTTCCATCGCTTTGGGGGCGGGGCTGGGCGTTCTCTTCAAAGAGAAGATCGCGGTCGTCAAACCGCTCGGCGATATTTTCCTGAACCTCCTTTTCACGGCGGTCGTGCCGCTGGTTTTCTTTTCGATCTCGTCGGCGATCGCCGAAATGTCCGATTTGCATCGTCTCGGCAGGATCATGAGCGGCATGATCCTTCTGTTTATCGCGACGGGCATTCTTTCGTCCTTACTCATGGTATTCGGGGTCACGATCTTCCCGCCGGTTCTGGCGGACCACGCCACGCTCAATCTTCAGACGGAAGTCGCGGCCACCAAGGCGTTCGGCGATATCGTCAAGGCCTTCACGGTCACGGATTTTACGCACCTGCTTTCGAAACAGAATATGCTCGCCTTGATCTTTTTCGCGATCCTCGTGGGGCTCGCGGCCTCACTGTCCAAGGAAGACGGGAAACCCTTCGTAAATTTCCTTTCTTCCGGGAACAAGGTCATGATGAAACTGATCCATCTCATCATGTTTTACGCGCCGGTCGGTTTGGGAGCTTATTTCGCTTATCTGGTCGGGACGCTCGGGTCCGGTCTTCTGGGTTCCTACCTCCGGGTCGTGGCGGTTTATTACCCGCTCGCGCTGCTTTATTTTTTTATCGGGTTTTCGATCTATGTGTTTTTAGCCGGCGGCAGGGAAGGATTCCGTCGGTTCTGGGGGAATATCCTGACTCCCGCGCTCACGGCATGGGGCACCGGAAGCAGCTTGGCGGCAGTTCCGTCGAACCTTGAAGCTGCGGATAAGATCGGCGTTCCGAAAGATATCAGCCGCATTGTGATCCCGATCGGCGCCACGATTCATATGGACGGCACCTGCATGGCCGCGATCGTGAAGATATCGTTGCTTTTCGCCTTTTTCGGAATGCCGTTCGCGGGCGCGGGGACGATCGTGACGGCGATCGGCATCGCGATCCTGAGCGGGATGGTCATGAGCGGGATCCCGGGCGGGGGGTTCCTGGGGGAGCTTTTGATCGTCACGCTTTACGGGTTTCCCCCGGAGGCACTGCCGCTTATTTCCATGGTGGGGACTTTGGTGGATCCTCCCGCGACGATGGTCAATTCCACAGGCGATACTGTGGTTTCCATGCTGCTTTCCCGCGTCTTGGGGCGGTCCAAGGGGATGGTTCGAAATAGCGCTTAATCTTTGATCATCGTGTATACTTGTAGTAGGAAGAGCTGGCAGAAACGGGGAACCTGACGGGTCCCGGAGGTGAAAGCCGTGCCGGATAAAAAGATCCTGATCGTCGACGACGATGAGGAATTTGCCAAGCTGATCAGCCTGGAACTCAAATCCAAGGGTTATAACGTCATCCTCGCCCCAAACGGCGAAGAAGGCTTCAAGAAGCTTAAATCCGAAAAACCCGATCTGGTCCTTCTCGACATCAAGATGCCCGAAATGGACGGGTTCACGTTTGTCCGGGAGATGAAATACGACTGGGAGGTCAAAAGGATCCCCGTCATGATCCTGACCGGTTTTGAGCCCATGCGGGACCTTTTCAAGATGGAAGGCATCGCGGGCTATTTCGTCAAGTGGTCTGACAAGCCCGCGCTTATCAAAGCTATCGAAGAGATCTTTCGGTTGCCGCAAGCCTCTTGACGGACGGCTTGCGGGAGCGGCGATAAAGTTTTTAAGATCCTTGCCCTGTCGTTTTAAAGGCTTTCTTCATATTCTTTTTCTTCCGCAATGATCCGGATCCGCAAAGGGCGCACTTCGTCCCGCGGCGTGACCGATCCCCAGGCGACGGCGATCTCTTCCATCTGAACCTCCGGAGCAAATCTCAAGGATTTTCCGAGGACCAGTTGTTGCGCCTTAAGGTCAAAGGCGACGCGGGCCATGACATAGTAAGGATCGTTCGTGGGAACGGACAAAAGAGTAATGGGCCGCCCGACTTTTTCAGCGACGGAAATGACGCGCGTGAACAATCGCTCGTCCTGGGGTTGCGGCTCTTCGAAAGATCCCTCCAGTTGCAATCCTTGCGCGACCTTGGAAGTGAGAACGATCACATCCGTTGTTTCAGGGTCGACTGTCTCAAGAACCCTCTCCAGATGGATAAGGTTGTGAGGCGAACGGATCGCGACGACGGTCCGTTCAGGTTTTGACAGACGGCAGGTCTCCGGCGTCAAGAGGTCCATTTCACTGAGGTTGACGCGGTCAATGTGTTGATGCTGAAGCGTTGCTTCTTCCTGCCGGCGTTTGCGAGAATTGATTCTTTCGGAGATCAGAAATACAAAGAAAAACGCCAAAGTGAAGACAGCTCCGGCGATCGTCGCGACTTTTTTGGTCAGTAAGTTGCAACACGCTGTTAAAAAAAGCACGGCAAAGATCGCTACAAGCCCCAAGGGGATTTCGATCCCCAAGATCTTGATATTTCCGGGGACTTTCCATTCGCGCGGGGACCGGTCTTTATAGCGCAACATCAGGACCGCCAGCGATTTGAAGACAAAACTCCAGATCACACCGAAGGCATACGCTTCGCCCAGCACGTAGATATCTCCCCGGCATAAGAGGATCGTAAGGATCTGAAGCCCCGCGACCAGTGTGATCATGCGGTGAGAGGTGCCGAAACGGGGATGAGGATGGCGCAATGCTTCGGGGAGAATGCCGTCTTCCCCCAAGCGATTTAAAACGCCGTTCGAACCCACGATCGAAGTATTCACGGCTCCCGAAAGGATCATGGCTCCCACGAAGACCACGAACGCCTGGAAAAGGATCTTGACCGGCACGGGCCCGACCAGGTACATCGTAAGCCCTCCGATCAGGTTGCCGGAATATTCGCTGGTCCGTACGGCATCCGGGATGATCATGACCGCGAAGAAACTGACGAGTGATGTCAGAAGCATACTGTAAAGGAAGATAATGAAACCCGCCTTTTCCAGGTTCTTGAGCTTGGGGGCCTCGATCTCCCGGTAAACCTGGGCCAGAGATTCTTCGCCGCTCATGGCCAGGAGCGAGTGTCCGAAGGCGATCGTGATACCGATCAGTCCGAGGGGGGCTATTTTCCCGCTGAAAGAGTGAAGCCACCCGAGCGATTCTTCTGAAAAAACAGGCGCGAAAGGGGGAAGGTGAAAGCCTTTGACCGCGAGGGTGAGCGCGCACCAGAGGATCAAGATGACCGCCATGACCGTGGTGAGTCCCATGATCTTGAGGGCCTTGGTGCTGGATTCATGGACCCCCTTGGTGTTTTGCCACCAAAAGTAGACCGTTACGGCGATCGCGAACACCACGGAAAAAGAAAGCTGCGGGATTTGAAGAGGAATTTCAAAACGCGGTAACAGGACATTCAAAAGACCCGCGAGGTATTGCCCCGCCGAAACAGCGCTGATCGGTCCTGTGAGGACATAATCAAAGATCAGAGCGGAGACGGAAAGCTTGGCAAGCGTGCCGCCCATGGCTTCCTTCACGACACGGTACACGCCGCCGCGCACGAACATGCTGCAGGATTCAATATAAACGGCCCGGACGGTGTAGGAAAAGAGCATGACCCCCAGAATGAACCAGGGCGCGGCTTTTCCGATGGCCTGTTCCGCGATGCCTCCGATGTAGTAGGCCGTGGATGCGAGGTCGCAAAGAACGATCGCTGCGGCCCGCCAAAAACTGATAAAGCTCAACATGGCGGTCGTGACCAAAATGACGTTTCGGGCGGTTTTTTTGTTTTCAGGGATATTAGGCATGGAGGTATCCCCCGAAAGACGTTGGATGGGGACACAAGGGGCTTGGACAGCAGGAAACACAAAGGGACTTCATGGAAAACTCCTCTCCTTCGCCTACGGGGTTAGCTGACGGGCTAAGGTCGAGGACTTGACCTCTCACGGCCTGATCTCAGGCCTGCAATTCGCCCCTTATGGTTCTTGGGTCCCCCGTTCCGTGAAGCCGGAAAACAGCTTACGGACTCGGCATATAAGCTTGGTACTATACGCCTTTTTTTTAGCAAATCAAGACCCCGCCGAAAGGCAGGCAACGGAGCCTAAGATGATCTTTTTTAGGAAGGAGGAAGGTCTTTTTCCCGGGCCACGGTGGGGACGAGAGGTCCCGGCCGCGGGACAGGCTCTGGGCTCAAGATATTCCGCACGCGGAAGTTGCGGGCTTTGACACTGAGAGGATGCTTAGCCCTTAGCCTTCCAAAAACATTCAAGCTGTCATTGACAGTTGTTATTTTTGCTTTAATATGCATACATGCTCATATAGGAATATATGAGGAGATTCTTAAGCTTTGCGAGCCAGAATGCCCCCTCTTGGAAAGCCTTAAAATCCAATAAAAAAACAGGAAAGCGAGTTTTATGTTTCATCCCAAATTAGTGACTTGTCTTAAGGATTACTCGAAAGAAAAATTTTTCAAAGATTGTATTGCGGGATTCATTGTGGGAGTGGTTGCGATCCCTTTGGCCATTGCCTTCGCCATCGCTTCAGGCGTTTCCCCTGACAAAGGTCTTTTTACCGCGATTATTGCCGGTTTACTTGTTTCCGTGCTGGGAGGGAGCCGGGTGCAGATCGGCGGCCCGACAGGCGCGTTCGTGATCATTGTTTATGGGGTGGTCCATAAATATGGGGTTGACGGGCTCATTATCGCCACCATGATGGCCGGTCTTCTACTTGTGGTTATGGGATTCGCAAAGCTGGGAACCGCGATCAAGTTCATCCCTCACTCGGTGATCGTGGGGTTTACCAGCGGTATTGCCGTGATCATTTTTTCATCCCAGGTGAAGGACTTCTTGGGTTTGACTATCGATAAGGTGCCGGCAGAATTCGTGGAAAAGTGGCATGTTTTTCTTCAGCATATCGGCACCCTGAATTATGCCGCTTTGATCTTGGGACTTATCACGATTTTTATCATTGCCGTCACCCCCAAATTTTCAAAGCGCATTCCGGGCGCCCTTCTAGCTCTTATTTCTGTTACCGTGCTTGCGACGTTCTTTCATCTCCCCGTTGAAACGATCGGAAGCCGTTTCGGAGAATTACCTCACGGGCTTCCCCTGCCGCATTTCCCCCTTTTAAGTTTTTCAAGGATCCGGGAGCTTTTTCAACCCGCGGTGACAATCGCGCTTTTGGGAGCTATTGAGTCCTTGCTCTCCGCGGTAGTGGCTGACGGAATGATCGGCGCCCGGCACCGTCCTAATACCGAGTTGATCGGGCAGGGGATCGCGAATATCGGCTCAGCGCTCTTTGGCGGTATGCCCGCGACGGGCGCTATTGCCCGAACCGTGACCAACATTAAAAATGGCGGCAAAACCCCTATTGCCGGCATCGTTCATGCGATCACAGTCCTTTTGATCATGCTTTTCTTCGGGGCCTGGATCAAATTTGTTCCGCTGGCCTGCCTGGCCGGTATCCTGATCGTCGTGGCGTACTATATGAGTGAATGGAGGTCTTTCCGTGAGTTGCTCAAAGGTTCCCTCGGCGCAAGGATCGTTCTGGGGATGACATTCCTTCTGACGGTTTTTGTGGATTTGAACGTCGCCATTGAAGTCGGGGTCGTCTTATCAGCCTTTCTCTTTATGAAGCGCATGTCTGATGTGACGGACGTGAAAGTGTTCGCCAGGGAATATGCGGAAGATGAAAAAATGGAAAAAGGGGAGGATCTGCCTTTGTCTTCCTTCCCGCTTCCGCCCCGGGTCGAGGTCTACGAGGTTAACGGTCCTCTTTTCTTTGGGGCGGCCAATAGCTTTGATGAAGCCGAGAGGCAGATCCATGAAAAACCCAAAGTACGGATCCTGCGATTCAGGGATGTGCCTTTGATCGACTCTACCGGCATGCACGCGCTTAAAGGTTTCTATAATAAGAACAAGCGCGAAGGCATCCGGCTAGTGGTGACCGGGCTTCACGTCCAACCGCTCAATGAAATGGTCAAATCGAATCTTTATGACCTGGTCGGGGAGGAAAATGTTTTCGCGAGCATGAAGGAATCGATCGCGCGGGCGGAAGTATTGCTGAAAGAAACAAAATAAGCTGGACGGGATTTCCGCACAGAAAGGCTTTATGAAAAAGATCGATGACATGGTGTTCAAGATCAAAGCGGACTTTTTAAAAGTCCTGTCACATCCGGTGCGCCTGCAGATCATTGAATATCTCAAGGACGGGGAAGCCAGTGTGGGGAAGCTGGTGCAGGCGCTGGGGGTCGAACAGTCGAGTTTGTCGCGGCACCTGGGCGCCCTGCGGAATCTCGGGGTTTTGTCGGCCCGCCAGGAAAAAACAAATGTTTATTATGATCTGCAGGATCATGATATTTTTAAAGTGCTGAGGCCGATCGCGGAACTTCTCCGTAAAAAATTCAAAAGAAGCGAAAAGATCCTGGAAAGCCTTGGCGAAGATTAGGATTTATCCGATAAGACGAGACAGTGTTTTCAGGGGCCTATTTGCCGCGTTTCTCGTGAAGCAGGAGATGATATGCAATTAACTTTCCGTGAGATCGGAAAAGCCTTCGAGGTGGGGGAGAAAACGCTTTATCAATGGCTCAATGACCGGGCCATGCCGGCGGTCAAGGCCAATGGCCAGTATTATTTCAATTCCGTGGAGGTCCTCGAGTGGGCCCTGAAGTACAAGATTCCCTTAACGCTTGGAGCCTTGAAGCTCTGTGAAAAGAACCGGCCGGGTCAGGACATTTTGACCCCGGCGCTTATCCGCGGGGGAGTCCATTTCGGGATTAAGGGAAATCGCCGCGAAGAGATCTTTGGAGAAGTGCTTGGCTTTTTGCCGCTCCCGGACCGGATTGATCGCGCTTCCTTAAAAGAGCTGCTTATCTCCCGTGAACAGTCCGGCACGACGGGGATCGGGAATGGGATCGCCATCCCGCATGTCAAACATCCCGTGATCTTTGCTGGTCTTGATCCCATTGTGGGGCTTTTTTTTCTCGAAACGCCGGTGGATTTCGCGGCCCTTGACGGCGAGAAGGTCCATACGCTCTTCGTCATATTGTCCGGATCTTTCAAAGGGCATTTGACGCTCTTGTCGCGCCTAGCCTTTGGTCTTCAGGATGAAAATGTGAAGGCCGTCTTGGACCGCCGCGCGAAAGCCGAAGAGATCCTCGCGACCTTCCAGGTCGCAGAAGCAAAAACCGCGGGGGGTGCCTGATATGGCACACTTCTTCCAAAGATCCTGGGAGGTTCCTTCCGGATCTTTCTCCCTGAGTCTGGATCCGCTGAGCCTTATATTCCTTATAGCCATCGTGGTTCTCGCGTTCTGTTCCGGAATTTACGGATTTGGGTACATGCGTCCGTATCACGGAAAGAAACCCCTGGGGATCCATGTCTTTTTTTATCTGCTTTTGCTGTTGGTCCTGGTTCTGCTTGTGACCGCCAACAACGTGATCCTTTTCCTGGGGGCGTGGGAGGCCATGACCCTTTCCACTTTTTTCCTGATCATTTTTAACGATGAAAAAGCCTCGGTGCGTAAAGCGGGGTTTATTTATCTGATCGCGTCCCACTGCGCGACATTTTTTCTTTTTCTGATGTTCTTTGTGATGGCCCAAGCCTCAGGATCGATGGCCTTTGACCGCATGGCCCTGACGAATTTTCCGCCGCTGCTCGCGGGGACGATCTTCCTTCTTTCTCTCGTCGGTTTCGGAGTTAAAGCGGGATTTATCCCGGTGCATATTTGGCTGCCGTACGCCCATCCGGCGGCGCCATCACATATCTCTGCACTGTTGTCAGGGATTGCGATCAAAATGGGGATCTATGGCATCTGCCGCGTGCTATGGATCGTGAAAGTGCTTCCGGATTGGTGCGGGTACGTTCTTTTAATGACGGGTGTGGTTTCCGGCCTGATGGGCGTTTTATACGCCCTCGGACAGCACGAACTCAAAAAACTGTTGGCCTATCACAGTATTGAAAATATCGGCATCATCGCTCTCGGGCTCGGCGTGGGGCTTTTGGGAAGGAGCTATCAGATCCCTTTTCTCGCCGTTTTGGGATTTGGAGGGGGTCTCTTCCATGTCTTGAACCACGCGCTTTTTAAAGGACTTTTGTTCTTGGGAGCGGGGTCTGTGATCCAGAAAATGCACTCCGGGGAGATGGATCATCTTGGAGGGCTGTCGAAGACCCTGCCTATGACAAGCCGTCTCTTCATGGTGGGGGCGCTTTCGATCTGCGGGTTGCCGCTTTTCAACGGATTCATCAGCGAATTCATTGTTTATTTCGGGCTCTTCAGAGGGCTTCTCGGGCTTCCCGTCCAGGGGATGATCTTTTGTTCTGTGGGGATCTTGTCGCTGGCGCTCATGGGTGCCCTCGCGCTGGCTTGTTTCAGCAAAGTTTATGGGACTGTTTTTTTAGGCAAACCCCGGACGGATATGAAAAAGGTTCTTTTAAACGAAGCTCAGGCGGTATCGGAGAAACCCACGGTGCGGGAAGGCGCGTGTCACGAGGAGACATCCCAATGGATGCTTTTTCCCATGATGGTCTTGGCGGGATTATGCGTTTGGATCGGTCTTGTTCCCGGGTCTGTGACAGGCCTGATCTTTCTTGGCGGGGCTTATCTGACGCATGTGGATCTCTCTGCAATCCCGCTTGAACAGGTTCTTATTCCCTTAACGGTGGTGGTCAAGATGGCAGGCCTGTTTCTCCTGGTCCTTTTAGGATTGATCGTTGTCCGCCGCCTTCTTTTGGGGGCCGCGCTCACACCGGTCCGGGAAACCTGGAGTTGCGGCTTTGCGCAGGTTTCTTCGAAGTTTCAATACACCTCCGCGTCCTTTGCCCGGATGATCGTTGAATTAATGAAAAACCTTTTGCTCTTTCGGCGTCACGGAGGACGGGTCATGGGTGCTTTTCCGGAAAAGACCCATGTGGATTCTTCGGTCCATGATGCCTCCGAAGAGATGGTTTTCATCCCCGGGATGGCCTTTCTGAACAATCTTTCTAAAAAGCTGGGGCACAGCCGTAACCGTTATACCCAGCTTTACTTGATGTATATCCTTTTGTTTTTGGTGTTCCTGTTGATCTGGAAACTCAAATAAAGATCAAGGCGGTGTGTGGTTCTATGTTAAGCAAAACGATCGCGATAGGGTTCCATTGGATGATCCTTGGGTTGCTTTCGCCGTTTTTATTTGGCGTGATCGCCAGGGTGAAAGCGTTTTTTTCCGGGAAGGTGGGGCCATCGGTATTTCAGCCTTACTTTGATCTGTCGAAACTCTTCCGTAAGAAATGCGTCTACAGCTCCACGGTGACATGGATTTTTCGCGTCGCGCCGGTGGTGGTTCTGGCAGTCATGATGATCTTGTCTTTGATGATCCCTTTCGGCAGGTTTAAGGCTCCCATACAATTTTCAGGTGATATTCTGCTAGCCGTCTATCTTCTGGCTTTGGGAAGGTTTTTTATGATCCTGGCGGCGCTGGATACGGGCTCCAGCTTCGAAGGCATGGGAGCCAGCCGTGAAGCTTTCTTCTCGTGCTTGTCGGAATTGGCTTTGTTTATGAACTTCATCACTCTCGCGCTGCTGGCCAAGAGCATTTCGCTTTCTCAAATGATCGGTGCGGATATCCCGATGTCCTGGGAAGGCCTGGACCCGGTGCTGCTTCTGGTCGTTGTGAGTTTTTTTATCGTGTTGTTAGCGGAAAATTGCCGCGTTCCGGTCGATGATCCGGAGACCCACCTGGAGCTGACCATGATCCATGAAGTGATGATCCTGGATCACAGCGGTGTGGACCTTGCCTGCATGCTCTATGCTGCGGCGATGAAATTATTTATTTTTGCCGCAATACTGGTTTCGATCCTCATTCCGGTACGGACCGGACATTTGCTGGCGGACATGGGGATCTTTCTGGGCGGGATGCTGATGCTGGCGGTCTTGGTGGGGATCGTAGAGTCCACGATGGCGCGCCTTCGCCTTAATCGCGTAAGGCTCTTGTTGTTGATCTCATTCGCCTTGGCGTTCTTTGGTCTTATCGTAACGTTGTGGAGGGCCTAAAGGCATGATGCCTTGGATCGATGTGAGCTGTATCCTGGCGGTATTCCTGGCGTTGACCCTTTTGGCCACCCATCGAATTGTGGGCATGATCAAGATCTTCGCGCTCCAATCTTTTTTTCTGAGTCTTGTGCCGTTATTCCTCCACGCGGATGCCCTCTCCGGCCGCGACCTCGGGCTTTCGCTTGGCACGATGGTGCTCAAAGCCATACTGGTGCCCGCCATTTTATTTTGGGCGATCCGGCACATCTCCATGCGTTCTGAGATCAAGCCTATTATCGGTCTTGGAACTTCGATCCTCGTCGGGGCCGTTTTGATTGCCGTTGCTTTCTGGCTCTCCGCGTCTTTGAAGTTGCCAGGGAAACTAACATCAAGTCTCGTCTTGCCGTGTTCGCTGGCGACGATGCTTTTAGGTTTCATGATCATGGTAACACGTACCCGCGCCGTCACCCAGGTCCTGGGATACATGGTGATCGAGAACGGGATCTTTCTTTTCGCGCTGTCTCTTTTTGACGCCATGCCGCTGCTCATTGAGATGGGGATCCTGCTGGATATCTTTGTGGCGGTCTTCGTCATGGCGATCGTGCTCAATCACATTAATGAAGAATTCGAACGGACCCGAGGCTCTTCCGGACGGCCCCAATGGGGCGAAGGCAACTGATGCTGACCCTTTTGATTGTCATTCCTCTCTTCGGAGCCCTTACCGTGTTGTTGCCGGTAAGGAACATGTTCCGGGTATGGTTTTTATGCGCCGTATCTTTCAGTCATGCCATGATCGTTGCGTCTTATTGGTGGTGCCGGCCGGGCCCGGAACTGCAGGGTTATCTCACGCTGGATGCTTTGGGGCTTATCCTTCTTTCGGTCATTAGCCTTCTTTTTCTTTTCGTGTCTTTTTTTATGATCGGTTATTTCCAGCATGAACACAGGAATAACCGGACATTTACGACTTGCCTCTTCTGCCTTTTATCCATGATGACGCTGGTTTCGGTCAGTTATCATATGGGGCTTTTGTGGGTGGCGATCGAAACGACAACGCTTTTCAGCGCGCCGCTGATCAGTTTTCATCGTAATTGGAAAAGTCTGGAGGCCACCTGGAAGTATTTGCTTGTCTGTTCCGTGGGGATCGCCTTGGCTCTTATGGGAACTTTTTTCCTCGCGATCGCGGGGCATGATCTGCACACACTGCTTTTACCGACGATCTTAAACGGCGCGTCCTTGCTTTCCGTCAATTGGTTAAAATTGAGCGTCATTTTTCTCTTCGTGGGTTATGGCTGCAAGATGGGGCTAGCTCCGATGCACAGTTGGAAGCCGGAAGCCTATGGCCAGGCAACGGGTATGGTGGCGGTTCTCATGGCGGGGGGGCTGACGCAGTGCTCTTTTTTAGCACTGATGCGGGTGAGTCAGATTTGTTACAAAACGGGGCTGAATGATTTTTATGCCTCTATTTTGATCGTTACGGGAGTCCTTTCGCTCGTGGTCCCGGCGGTGCTCCTGTTAGGCGAGAAGAATCTCAAGAGATCTTTCGCGTATTCTTCCGTGGAACATATGGGCCTGCTGATCTTAGGACTCGGATTAGGCGCGGTCGGGATCTTTGGGGCCCTGTTTCACATGGTCAATAACGCCTTGGCAAAAGTGGTGATGTTCCTTACGGCAGGATCCGTAGCCCAAAAATATGGATTTTCCCGTAGCCCCGAGGTCCAGGGAGTCATTCATATCTATCCCGTGACAGGGGTTTTCCTGCTCGTGGGGTTGCTGGCCGGGACCGGCATGTTCCCGTTCGCGACGTTCCATAGCGAACTTCTGATCCTGAATGCCGCCATCCTTTCCAAGCATTACATCCTGGCGGGGATCACCATCTTGTGCCTGGCCGTCATCTTCATTGGAATTTCCAGGCTTGTGCTGGAGTTTGTCTATGGCAAACCCACGGAGCCAGTTTTGCCCCCAAAAGAAAATTTTATGATGAATATCACTATTGCGTTAGCTGCGGGGATTCTCCTGGCGCTCGGGTTGTGGATGCCGGTCTCTCTAAATAAAATCTTGCATGAAGCCGTGGCTTTGATCGGGGCTTAAAAAGAACCCAGCCGGGGACCGGCGGGGAAGGGATGAGGGTCTATGGAATTATTCAATGGCGGCAACATTTCGTTAAAGGATATCGCGGTCTTGGCGGAAAAAGACTTTCGCAAAGAAGTGCTCCTTCGCTGTCAAAACGGCGCGCGACTCGCGAATCTTTTCGGAAGTCCGGAAGCCGGGGGGAGCGTTCGCCTGATCGCGATCCTGAGTTTGGATGAAAATTCCGAGCTGCAGATACTCTCGACAAAGATCCCAGCGGAGTCTCCGCGCTTTGAGTCTTTAACACCGGAACTTCTTCAGGCGCAGGGGTTTGAACGCGAGATCGCGGAACAATGGGCGATCATACCCGAGGGGCATCCATGGCTTAAGCCCCTCAGGTATCACACGAATTACCGGGGGGGTTCGGATCTTTGGCCCGATATCGCGCAACGGACGATCCCGGGATCCTATCCCTTCTATACCGTGGACGGCGAAGAAGTCCATGAAGTGGGCGTGGGTCCCGTCCATGCCGGCATTATTGAGCCCGGGCATTTTCGTTTTCAATGTCATGGCGAAGAGGTGATGCACCTGGAGATCCAGTTGGGATACCAGCATCGCGGCATGGAACCCATGATGCGAGGGAAAGATCTGAAGCAAGGGGTCCTTTTAAGCGAGTCTATCGCCGGGGATACCTCCATCGGTCATTCAACGGCGTTCTGTGAAGCAGTGGAGTCGTTGGCAGGTTGTAAAGTGCCGCTTAAGGCGCAGGCGATTCGCGCGATTGCGTTGGAATTGGAGCGGTTGGCGAATCATGTGGGGGATCTGGGCGCTTTGGGAATGGATGCCGGTTTCTTGCCGACCAGCGCGTATTTTGGCCGCATGCGCGGGGATTATCTCAACTTATTACTGGAATTGACGGGGAACCGTTTTGGCAAGGGCTTGTGCCGGCCGGGCGGTGTGCTTTTTGATATAGAGGCCCCGATGGCCGAGGATTTTTGCCGCAAACTCAAGCGCTATAAAAAAGAGTTCGAAGATGTGAGCGAATTGCTTTTCACCTGGCCCTCGGTCCTTGCGCGTTTTGAAGGCATCGGGATCGTATCACCCAAGGATGCGCGAGATCTGGGGTTGGTCGGGCCCGCCGCGCGCGCCAGCCAGGTGGAACACGATGTTCGGATCGACCACTCCGCGGGGATATGGCAATTTTATCACGTCCCCATTTCTTTGGCTGCGACGGGAGATGTCTACGCGAGGGCCCTGGTGCGGCGTCAGGAAGTGATGCGCTCCCTGGAATTCTTGTTGAAGCTTTTACCTTCTCTGCCTCAGGGGGAGATTTTTTCTTCCTTGAGGGCTTTAAAAACAGAGACGCTCGCCGTTTCTTTGGTCGAAGGATGGCGCGGCGAGATCATGCATGTCGGCATGACGGACAGCCAAGGGGCCCTGACGCGGTACAAGATCAAGGATCCGTCGTTCCACAACTGGTTTGGATTGACCCTGGCCATGCGCGGTCAGGAGATCTCGGATTTTCCCTTATGTAATAAAAGTTTCAATTTGTCCTATTGCGGGCACGATCTATGAAGCTTACCGCTCGGAAGGATAAGGTGCTGTTATGCTGAGGATTTTAATAACACGTTTTAAGCAAGGTTGCCGGACCTTATCCTTTCCCAAAGGGAAGCCGCCGGTCCTGCCGTCCCGTTATCGGGGACGTCCCATCATCGCGGGACAGAAAGACAGTGTCGATCTTGGAAAAATAACTTTTATTCCGGATAGCGGCATTCATCATTCTAACGACTTCCGGATGGCTGTATCCAAGCGTGAAGATCTTCTTTTCAAGGGGGATGCGGAGGCTTTGGCGTATACCTTGAATAAAAAGATCGTGAAAATGTTCGGACGTTCGCTCAAACTTCGGCAGGTCTCGGCGGGAGGATGTAACGCTTGTGAAGCGGACACCAACGTGCTCAACACACCTGTCTTTGATCTCAGCCGTTTCGGTATACAGTTCGTGGCCTCGCCGCGTCATGCGGACGGCATTGCCGTGACCGGCCCTATTACGCGTAATATGAGAGAGGCGCTCCTGAAAACTTACGAAGCGGTGCCGGATCCCAAGATCGTTATCGCTATTGGCGCTTGCGCGATCTCCGGAGGCATTTTTTCGAATAGCCCCGAGTCCTCCAAGGGGCTGGACACGATTCTCCCCGTTGACCTTTACATCCCCGGTTGTCCGCCGCATCCCTTGACCATTCTTGATGGACTCTTAAGATTGATGGGAAGGCTAAAGAAAAAGTGACAGGATCTTTTCATCAGAGCCCAAGCCCGGAACGACGGGATTCTAAACCGCCTCTCTCCAAATGTCGCCTTTGCGGCCGATCTTGATCACGCTTTCGAGCCGCACCTTGATCACCGCCAGGTGGTCCGTCATTCCCATTTCATAGTGGTTGCGCCTTTTTCCGGTCCGGACAGCCTCGATCACGCGGTCGGTGGAAAGCTGTACCAGCTTTTCATTCCAGCCTTTCAGGACGGCGTCAAAAACGGGTCCTTTCTGAATGATCCTCGCGGTCCCGTTCATGCGGTAAGCCTCCAGGGTGTCGAGGTCCATAAAGGAAACCGAGGCTTTGGGATTCTCACGAAGATTAGTGATGGTTTTTCCGGCCACATAATCCAGCAGGTACAAAAAACTGCCTTTGCCCCGGTAGAGGAATTTCGGGACGGAGTTCGGCTGGCCGTCTTTGCCGACAGTCGCGATGGAAACAAACTCCCGTTTTTCAAGGATGGCTTCCAGCATTTCGTTGATCTTGGGCATGACAACCTCCAGCGATCATTATAACGGAATTCCCCGGCGATAGTAGTGCAAGACCCGTGCCAACATTAAATCCGTTAAGCGGGGAACGGGAAATGAATGGTGAACGCAAACGTTCCACGTTCAACGTTCCCCGGCAGGACGGTGTTTCTTATATAATACCGTCATGCGCGGCCTCTATACCCACATACCTTTTTGTAGAACCCGGTGCCAGTATTGCAATTTTGTCACCACGGCAGAGCCTTCCCGGGCCCTGCGGGAGCGTTTCTGGGCCGCGATCTTCGCGGAATTAGCCCATGTCCGCAAAAGACACGGACCGCTTTCGTTCGATACCCTTTATCTGGGAGGAGGAACGCCTTCAAGCCTGAGCATTTCCGAGCTCGATCGGTTGACCGAAAGCATCCATCAAGCGTTCAAATTCCGGGAGGGATATGAATGTACCTGCGAATTCAACCCGGGAGACGGCGATGAAGCAAAGCTTAAAGCCCTTCATGGCCTTGGAGTGAACCGCGTGAGCCTCGGGTGTCAGTCGTTCCGGGATGGGATTCTTCAAAGGCTTGGACGTCGGCATACGGTCGGGGATATCAAGGAAACAGTGGTAAAGATCCGCGATGCCGGGATCACGAATATCAGTTTTGACCTGATGCTCCGTTTGCCCGGTCAAACAGGCGAAGACTTCCGCGATTCTGTTGAAAAATGCGTTGAGCTCGGAGCTTCACAGGTTTCGCTTTATGATCTTGAGGTTCATGAAGGAACTCCGTTTGGAAGATTTCAAAAAGAGGGGAAGTTGGACCTACCGTCAGAAGAAGATCATGGCCGGATGTATGAAAACGCGATCGAAAGCCTGACCGGAGCCGGCTATGAACATTACGAGATCTCGAATTTCGCGAAACCCGGCTTTGCGTCGCGCCACAATCTTCTCTACTGGCATAATCAGGAATACCTGGGGCTGGGTCCGGGCGCCTTCAGCTACCTGAACGGTATCCGTTCACAGCTGGCGCCGGACCTTGAGAGCTATCTTGCCCGGTGCGAAGCGGGGGATTGGAAGAATGCCGTGGAAGACAATCTTTCGGATGCAGAGAAGGAAACAGAGACCTTTGTGATGGGATTGCGCCTTCGGGAGGGGGTTACGCCCGGAGATTTCCCCAAGATCTACCCGCAATTAAAAGACCGCGTTCACTCGCTCATAAAAGATGGTTTTCTGGAGACGCGCGGAGACAATCTGCGACTTACCCCCCGCGGTCAATTCCTCTCAGAAGACGTTTTTGGTTCCCTTTTGGATCAGGCCGGAAAATAAAAAACCCGGTCCTGGGATCTCCAAGACCGGGTTTTGAAGTGGATAGAAAGCCGAATCTTTGGCTCTTACTTTTTTGCTTTTCCCTGGTTCGCGACCGCTTCCATGGCGGCTTTGACCTTTTCGGGATCGCCAAGGTAATAACTCTTGATCGGCTTGAGGTCCTTGTCGAGTTCATAGACCAGCGGCATGCCGGTCGGAATGTTGAGCTCCACGATCTCTTTTTCCGGGATATTGTCGAGGAACTTCACCATCGCGCGAAGGCTGTTGCCGTGCGCCGCGACAAGCACCTTTTTTCCCGCCTTGATGGCCGGGGCGAGCGTGTCGTTCCAGAAGGGGATCACGCGCGCGACCGTGTCTTTGAGGCATTCCGTGAGCGGCAGCTCGTTTTTCTTGAGGTTTTTGTAGCGCGGATCAAAGGCCGCGTTCCTGGGATCGTTCGGTTCAAGCGGCGGCGGCGGGGTGTCGTAACTCCGGCGCCAGATCTTGACCTGGTCCTCGCCGTACTTGGCGGCGGTTTCGGATTTATTGAGCCCCTGAAGCGATCCGTAGTGGCGTTCGTTCAGGCGCCAGTCGCGGACGACCGGGATCCACATGAGGTCCATCTGGTCGAGCACGTTCCACAGCGTCCGGATCGCGCGTTTGAGGACCGAGGTGTAGGCGATATCAAAAGCGTAGCCTTCCTTTTTAAGGGTCTGTCCGCCTTCCTTGGCTTCCTGCAGTCCTTTTTCAGAGAGGTCCACATCGGTCCAGCCGGTGAAGCGGTTCTCCTTGTTCCAGGTGCTTTCTCCGTGACGTACCAAAACGAGCTTATACATAAATTCCTTCTCCTGATCTTTGGGGTTTGATTTGATCCGATAAAGGTGCCGGCTTAGGTTTCGGCGACCGTGATGCTGATCGCGCGCGGGAGGGGTTCCGCGTTGGCGTCATAGCGGACGCTGACATGATCGCCTACTTCCAGGTCATTGATCCTGATGTTTTCAGCTTCTTTCAGGATCGCGGTGGAATCCTTCACATCCATCGTGACGTCCTCGTAGGTGAGCATGACATCGTCATTCATCCAGTGGACCGTGATCCGGTTATGGAAGGTATCGACATTCTGGATAGACCCTTCGATGCTCCGAATAGATTGAAAATAGATCGTTTCTTCGCGCTCGGCGGTAGCTGAAGCAGGGACCAAACACACGCTCACGACGAGAACCAGCAACTGCAAGCCTGTTTTTTTCACCATAAAATTCTCCATGATTGCGGTCACTACCTACATATAGAAATATAACAGGTGGAAGGCCCTCTGAAAAGGCCAAAAACACCCATTGACCCTAGGGCAACAATCTTTATAATTAGGGCTCCCCAAGGCTTTTGGGACTGTTCTTTAACATGATTCATTCCCCTGTTCCGCCTCGCCGGTGGCGAGGACGGATCCGTCTTTAAATTGTTCTTCAATTCAAGGCGGAAGCTTTCGCCTTACAGAAGGTAAGGACGAACCCGACTCCGAAGGAGGCGGGCAGATGGTATGGTCTATTACGTCTATATTTTAAAAAGCAGCAAGAACGGAAAAAGATACGCTGGCTTTACAAGAAAGCCTCCGGCAGTTCGTCTGGCTGAACATAACAAAGGCATCAATCGCTGGACAAGCAAGAATCGGCCGTTCGATCTTATTTATTTCGAAAAGTTTCGGTCTAGAAAAGATGGCTTGAATAGAGAGAAGTATTTTAAAACAGCTGCCGGAAGACGGTGGCTGGATGAGAAGTTTGTTCTTTAACATGTTTTATTCCCCTGTTTCGCCTCCGCTGAAATTCAAGCGGAGGACGAATCCGTCCTCGAATTGTTCGACAATTCGGGGCGGAAGCTCAGCGATGATGGGGGAATGATCATGGTTCTTTCAAATGTTATTCCCCTGTAGCTCAGCTGGTAGAGCATGCGGCTGTGCACGAGTGAGCGTAGTTCGCTCAAAGTTAGCAGCCCCCGAGGGAAACCTTGGGGTGACAAGCAGGCTAAGTCAGGGAAAGCCATCATTTGATGGTCAACCCTGAGCTAGCACCTATGCCTTTCGGCATAGGGGGCAAGTGCAGAGACTTTACACCTGCTGCCTAAATCCTTTTTTGTGGACATGGCAAAGAGAAAGTCCGACTCTTCGGGTAACCGAAGTCAGACCGTAACCGCAGTGTCCCTGGTTCGATCCCAGGCGGGGGAGCCATTC
>CAZSFZ010000002.1:0-196462 GCA_964606385.1 uncultured bacterium | reverse complement strand
ATGGTACTAACGGAGCAATTCGTTGGGAGAGTAGCAAACTGCCGGGATTTATTATAAAAACCCGTCCCTGATTTATCAGGGGCGGGTTTTTTATTGTGGACTTGGGAGGCAGTTAGTCCCCGCCATCAAATGAAAATTTGATAGCGGCGGGGGCAAACTGCCCTGGTTCTGATTAATTTTTAAAATTAATGTAACCAGGACTGCCCGACTTTCGCTTCGCTCAGATCGGGACTGCCGGGATTAATTATTAAAAGCCCGAGTTGGGTAAAACCAGCTCGGGCTTTTTATTTATGGATTGGGAAGTAGTTAGTCCCAACATCCCCTAATAATGAATAAGCGTTGGGGCAAGCTGCCTCAGCTTTTGTTTCTAGGCAAAGGATTTGTCAGCCAGTCGGATGCGTGCTAGTATTTTGAACGTTATGGCTATCCAGAAGCAGCTCTCAGTATTCCTGCCGAACCGTCCCGGTATTATGGCGCGCACGTGTTCGATCCTTTCCGAGGCCGGCATCAACATTCTCGCCATGGCCGTCCATGACACCGTTGATAATGCTGTGGTCCGTTTTATTGTCGACCATCCGACCAAAGCGATCCTTCTGCTCGAACAGGAAGAGCTTTATGTGATGGAGCAGGATGTGGTGGTGATCGAGCTCGATAACAAGGCCGGCGCGCTCGCGCGGATCGCCCAATCCCTCGCCGAAGCGGACATCAATATCGCCTATGCCTATTGCACCGCGACGCCGAATCAGGAATGCGGGTGCCTTGTGATCCGGACGGACCAGCCCGAACGAGCGCAAGATATTTTATCCAAATAAAAGTTATCGACGCCCCATGATAAAATTCCCCATGAAGCACAAAAAACTTTTTTTACCCATCCTCTGCGCTTTGATGCTTGGCATGGCCGCCAAAGTCCAATTGTCCGACCGGGATATCGTTTCGCAGCTCACTCATGACGGCAGGGTGCGGGAATATATCGTCCATGTTCCGCCCGGTTATGAAACCATGAAAGCCAGGCCGCTCGTGATGGTCCTGCACGGCGGCGGCGGGACCATGCGGGGACAATACAAACTTACGAACGAGACTTTTAACCGCCTCGCGGATCGCGATGGATTTTTTGTCGTCTATCCTCAAGGCCTTGGCAAGAGTTGGAACGAAGGCGGGGCCGACAGGAAAGGATACGCCCGCGAGCACAATATCGACGATGTCGGTTTTTTCAAAGCGCTGATCACGGAGCTTGAGAAAAAATACCCCATCGATCCCCGGAAGGTTTTCTCGTCCGGCATGTCGAATGGCGGACTGATGTCGATCCGCCTCGCTTGCGATATGCCGGACGAGATCCGCGCGATCGGAGCGCTGACCGCGTCGATCCCGGAGAATCTGGTCGACATGTGTTCGGAGGAAAAACCCGCGAAATCAGGCCTTCTTCTCATGAACGGGACCGAGGATCCCATTGTGCCCTTTAACGGCGGGATGATCAAAGTATTCGGCCAGACCCGCGGTAAAGTCGTTTCAACCGAAAAAACCCTGCAGGTGTGGCTCGCCAAGAACGGCTGTAAGGATGTGCCCAAGGTACAGGAGCTTAACGATAAGGATCCGGAGGATGGAACGAGAGTCACCGAATATACCTATGACCAGTGCTCAAGCGGTGCTCCCGTGGTTTTTTATAAAGTCCACGGCGGCGGGCATGCTTGGCCGGGCGGATGGCAATATCTGAGAGAAAAAAGGATCGGCCGCACGAGCCGGGATATTGATGCCGCCGAAGAGGTCTGGAAATTTTTCAGCTCTTTTGAATAAAAAATTCCGCGGGAATGCAGCATCAAGGCCAGGGATCCAAAATCCGGCGGAGTTCCACAAACGCTATCGATAGCAAAGGAAAATCTGATGAAAGTCTTTCGTAAGCTTTATGACTGGGGATTAAAACAGGCGGAGTCCCGGCATGCCGAACGGGCGCTTTTCTGGGTGGCCTTTGCGGAGTCCTCTTTTTTTCCGTTGCCGCCCGATGTTTTGCTGATCGCGATGGTGCTTGCCTTTCGCGCCAAATGGTTCCGCTATTTTGCGATCTGCCTTGCTGGGTCGGTCCTGGGCGGGATGGGGGGATATCTGATCGGACTCGGCGTCTGGCAGGCGGTCCAGGGGTTTTTCTTCGCTTACGTGTTTTCTCCCGCGACGTTCCAAAAGGTCCAGGAGCTTTATATGCGCTACGATTTCTGGATCGTTTTCGCGGCGGCGTTCACACCCATTCCTTATAAGGTCTTTACCATCGCGGCGGGCGTCGCATCGATCGATCTCGGAAGTTTTTTGGCAGCTTCCCTGGTGGGCCGCGGCGGCCGGTTTTTTATCGTGGCGTTTTTGCTGGAGCGGTTCGGCTCTCCGATGAAAACCTTCATCGAAAAGTATTTTAATTTACTGACGATCGTCTTTATGGTCCTGCTGGTCGGGGGATTTATGGCGATCAAATACCTGATTCACCCCTGAAGGTTTATGATGAAACTGTTGAGCTGGAACGTGAACGGGATCCGGGCGATCCAGAAAAAAGGTTTTCTGGAATGGCTTAAACGCGAAAAACCGGACGTTTTGGGCATCCAGGAAACAAAGGCGAAGCCCGAACAGCTCGATATGTTCCTCATGCATCCGGAAGGGTATCACACCTTCTGGAATTCCGCGGTGCGGCCGGGCTATAGCGGCGTCGCGCTTTTCACGAAGGAGCAGCCCCAACAGGTCACGATGGGTTTCGGGGTGAAAAAATTCGACGAAGAAGGCCGCGTGATCGTCGCGGAATATCCCGGATTCGTCTTTGTGAATATTTATTTTCCGAACGGGAAATCCGGCGACGAACGGCTTAAATACAAAATGGATTTTTACGACGAAACGCTGAAATTCGTCAAAAAACTAAAGAAAAAACAGCCAAACATCATCGTTTGCGGCGATTATAATACAGCCCATAAAGAGATCGACCTCGCGCGGCCCAAGGAGAATCAAGATGTTTCAGGCTTTCTTCCCGTCGAACGGGCATGGATGGACAAGTGGGTGGCCGACGGACAGGTGGATATTTTCCGGGAGTTTCATAAGGAGCCCGGGCATTATAGCTGGTGGGACCTCAAATCGGGCGCCCGCGACCGGAACGTCGGTTGGCGGATCGATTACCATTTTGTGACGCAGACCCTTGCGCCGCGTGTAAAATCCGCGACGATCCTGCGCGACGTGATTGGCTCGGACCACGCGCCCGTTTCGCTTGTCTTAGCAGACTAGTTTGGCAGGGCCGTCTTGATTTCTTTAAAAAACTTTGATAGAGATCAAGGCGCGCCGGTAGCAATCGAATTGAAATAAAAGGGCCGCGTTCGCCGGGCCACGAAAAGCCACGTAGTGCGTGGACCGTGTTCCGAAAAATACAAACTTGCTCAGTAAATCTTTCTTACGAAGCGCAGAGGCATTATGGACGAAGATCTAAAGCGGCTCGGTCTTCTCTCGAAATTGCATTATGTGATGGGTGGGCTGATCGCCCTTTTCGCGTGTATTCCTCTCGCCCATGTTGCGATCGGGCTCGCCATTTTGCTTGGGAAGCTTCCAACTTCACAGGGAAGCACGCCTCCGCCGGCGATTTTTGGCCTGATCTTTTTATTGGTAGGCATTCTTTTTGTCCTGCTGGGTTGGGGCACGGCCTTTTGCATTATTTTGGCGGGGAAGAAACTCGCGCAATACAAGCACTGGACCTTTTGCGTCGCGGTGGCGGCGGTCCAGCTCATGATGGTCCCGCTCGGAACGCTCTTGGGCGTGTTCACGATCGTGACCCTCGTGAAAGACCCTGTGAAGCAGTTGTTTGAGGCAAATAAATCTTTAACCTAAAACAAAGGGGCCACGCACTGCGGGCCACGGGCCACGAAAAGCCGCGTGGTGCGTGGGCCGTGTCCCGTGGAACGAAAAAAATGAATTCACTCACTAAAAACATTCTGATCAAAGCCCCGCTCGCGAAGGTCTGGGACATTCTTGCCGATGTGTCTCGCATGTCCGAATGGGTGGATGGGGTCAAGGAAAGCGAACGGACCGGCGCGATCAAGGAAGGCAAAGGCCTGCGTTGGCGCGAAGCGTGCGAACTGGACCGCCAGCACATTGATGCTGAGCATGAAATGACCGCTTGGGAGCCGATGCAAAAGGCTGTGATCGAGACCCGGCTTCCTATGAACGGCTCCATGAAACGCGTTCATCTTTTCCGGGAAAAACCCGAAGGCGTCGAAGTCGAGGTCGAATTCTCCTGGGACCTCGGGATCGCCGGAATGCTTCTCGGAGAAGAAAAGGTCCGCAGGATCCTGGACCAAAGTTTTTCAAATACCCTCGCCAACTGGAAAGACCGCGCTGAAAAAGAATAAGGTTTATTCTTTTTCGCGGGGAACGTGGAACGGATAACGAAAAGATTTTTACGTTCAGCGTTCCCCGTTAACCGTTTCCCGGGAAATCAGGCGGATTTCCCGGAGAGCTCCTTCGAAATGATCTCTGACACGAGGTCTTCCAGCAGGGCCAGGAAGGCCGGGTCTTTGGCGGCCTGGTAGAGGCTGGGGTTCAGGGTGATGATCCGGAAAAGAACGAGCGAAACGGGCTTTTCCGGCAATACAACATAAGCTCCACCCGCACGGCCATTCTGCATGATCGCGAACGGATGTTTTTTGGCGAGGCGCTGGAAACGCGGCGCGGTCCCGATCAATGTTTCAATATCTTTTGCCTCGAACCGGTCGATCCCTCGCATGGAAGTAAAAATTTCCGGCATTTCGGTCGCGGGAACGTCCTGGGCCAACGCAATGATGCCCCCGCCTTGCACAGCCTCTTCCAGGAGTCTCGCGGTTCTTTCCTCGGAAAGCATCTTGGCCAGTATGCCGACCGATGAGACCAGCATCGCCTTTTCACGCCGTTCCGGTCCCTGAGCCAGCCAGCCTGTTACAGCTTCGAGCTGTTCCGTCCGTGGTTTTGCGCTGAATTCGCTCACGCGGAGTTCGGAGGCAGTGACGGCGGGCCCTTCTTTGTTTTCCCGGACGATCTTTCCTTCTCGGGCGAGTTGGGAGATCTTGGCGGACCTTGGTACCGTCACCGTGCCGCCCAGGAAAACTTTTTTGGCCTGCCGGACATCCTTGGTCTGCAACAGGGCCTCATAACTCGGCGGGAATTTGTCATCGACCCACGCGATCGCGTTTCGCAGCTCTGATAACGTTGAGGATGATACGGCTTTGAGACCTTTTCCGACCCCGGAGGTCGGATTGGGTGTGGTTTCAGATTTAACCTCCGGGGGTGAGGAGGCGGTGCGTTCTTTCATCCTTTCGTTATAAAGCTTCTCGTTCATCGTTCCACCGCTAAGGTCAGGTGTAATGGTGATATAAGAGATCCCGGCATCACGGAAATGCTGCGAAAGGCCGTCGGTGTGAAATCCGCCCGTGACGATCACGACATTGCCGGCCAAAGCCGCGTCGTTCATGAGTTTATCGAAAAAAATCGCATCGCGTTGCCGGACAATATCGTAAAAATGGGTCGAGATCAAAAGCGCTTCCGAAAGACCCGCTTCCGCAAGTTCAGCGTCCAGAAGGCCCTTATCATTCTCATAATCCTTCACATCCGCAGGAGACGCCTGAAGGAGGAGAAGGCGTTTCGCGAGATAAAAACGCTCTGTTTGATCCCAAAAGCCCTGTTCGTCGGGCTTTTGTATAAGTTTCCCGAGGATGCGGCCGGTCAGGGTTTCGATCTGCACCGTGAGATCCCGGAGCGAGATCTGATCGCGCATCTTAAAAAGCTTCGTCATTTTCTTGATCTCGGGATAATACCCGAGTTTTTCGGGCGGGATCTTGCCGCCGCGGACGAGCTCCTCAAGCGTCCAGGGGGTATTCTTGTAATCCCGCATGAGGTGTTTGATCTCCTGCGTCAGCTGGTCTTTCTGCAGGAATTTCTCGATCGCCATGATGTCGCGCACCAGCACGATCTGGCCAAGGTCATCGATCGGAATACCGTGAACCTCCGCGCCCTCCATTAATACCGGAAAGAATTTCGCCAGATCCGGGAATTCGCGGAACTGACCGAACGCGTTCGCGAAAGTCAAAAGCTTCGGATTCCAGGCCGCTTTTTGTAATTCCTGCAAGCGACCGTGATAGGCCGCCAGTTTCACGTCGATCTCTTTGACCGCCGCCAGGTGCCCGAGGAACACAGCCCGATTCTTTTCATAGGCGGCCTTCTCCTCAACACCAACGAGCGTGATGGGTTGCGGCGACATGATGGCGGCGTAAACAGGGCCCGAAATGCGGTCATCATCCAGGAGGCTTTGGGCAAGGAGCTGCTTTTCGCGCGAGGTCGTGATGGCGCGGCTTTTGGGAAGGTCCGTCGAGGACCAGGCGCCTTCAAGCGCGACCTTTTCGATCTCGAAAACCGTCCGGAGCCGCTCAAGAATCGACGCGATATTCTGCTGCGCAGCGGCGTGCGCGTGAACGTCCTGGATCTGGATAATGGTCCGCGGGTTTTTCCCCGAAAAGCGTTCCTGAACTTTGCCCATGTCTTCGGGAACCGCGAGATCGCGTAGCGGGAGGGAAGCGTCGGCGGCAGGAGAAGGCTCCGACATCAAAAGACCCGGAGATCCAACAAACAATGAAAGGACGTAGATCGAAGCGAATAGAAAACGAAAAATTCGAGCCATATTCATGCGCCAAACCTCCAGCTGTGGTAGGGAGGAAACACCCCTATATTTATAGCGCAGAACCCATTTAAAATCAATAGGTTGCGATTGATTTTCTTCATAAATCGTCAGAGCTCGATATATAGCAATCCATAACACTCTATCCGAATAAAATGCTTCTTTCAAAGATATTTAACATAGGTTGATATATCCTTTTTCAAAGCCTTGAAATTTCAGAAAAGTATGCTATCTTTCTGAGAAACATTCCTAAAAAATTCCGAAAGGGTGACCCTCACTTCATGAGCTGTCTCAAGAGGTTACAGAGATTTTTATCAGGCGTGGTGGCGGTCACTTTCCTTGTGACGAACACCCTGACCCCCGCCCCGGTCGCGCATGCCCAAGGGGTTGAGAACACCGCGAAATTTTTCGCCGACAACGCGTTCAAAATTCCCGCGGAATTCGGCAAGGTCACCGAAACGATCCAAAACTCCCAAGGCGCGCCGCTCCTCATTCACATTGAAGAAGCTCACGCAAATTATGACGCTCAAACCAATATCAAGCACATCCTCGAGCATCTTACCCGGCATTACGATTTAGACCTCATCCTCATGGAAGGCGCGGGCGACAAACTCCGTCCGGAACTTTTCAGTTTTTTCCCGGGCGATAAAAAACTGAACGCGACCATCACCGACCGTTTGCTTAAAGCAGGGGAGCTCACCGGCGCGGAAGCGTTCATGATTGATCGGGACACGGGACACGGGACACGCGCCCAGGAAAAGTCGATTCGTGGCCCGGGAGACGTGGCCCGTGGGCCGAGGGCATTCGGCGTTGAGAATGCCGCGGCTTATGCCGAAAACCGAGCGGCTTATAAAAAAATCTATCAGGGCCGTAAGATCGCCGAGAATTTCCTGAACGCGTTTTATGTCCGCTGGCAGAAATCCGCGGATGAAAAGCTCAATAAATCATTACGGGAGTTTCTGGACCGCGATCTGGCTTATGAAGAAGAGCGCCTGCCGCTGCAGAGCTGGCTGGCATTTCTGAAAGCGAATGCCAAAAATCACCTCGAAATTGATCTGGAAGATGTCCAGGAACAACGGGATTGGCCGGTCCTGGTCCGGTATTTCCGTTTGCAGAAGATCGGCTCCCAGGCGGATGAAACCCAAGCCCTTAAGGAGCAGGAAGCTTTCCTGGCGGATCTTAAGGCGCGGAAAGTCCCGGAAGACCTTCTTCAGGAGATCACCAGGCTTCTGGGGCATCAGACCGCGAACGATCTTCCTCTCTACAAAACCCGCTTTACTTTTGAAAAGCTTATGGATTTCCTACCCAAAGACTATTCTTTTGAACCTTATCCGGCTTTTCGTCTTCATCTGCAGCAGCTGATCCTTTTAAGCGAACTGCAGGGAGAGACGCTCCAGGCGGAGATGAAGGCTCTCGCGGAGAAGATAAGCGCGGCGCTGATCAAAACTGACCCGGAAAAGAATCTGACGAATATCCTGCATCAGTACCGCCTCCTCAAGAAGCTTTTCAAACTGGAGCTCCGCCGCCAGGAATATCTTGAGCTCCGGGACCAAAAGGTCGCGCCCGCAGCGCTTCTTGTGAAGCTTGACCTTAAACCGGCGAAACTTTCGGCGGTCACGGCGCTTTTTGAGACCGCGAACGGTTTTTATAAGGGCGCGATCGCCCGCGAAGAGCACATGATGCGGAATGCCATAAAACTTCTCGCGGGACAGAAGGACAAAAAAGCCGTTCTGATCACCGGCGGTTTTCACACGGAAGGCCTCAAAGAAAAGATCACGGCCTCGGGAAATTCTTATATCGGCATCACGCCCGCGATCGGCGAGATCGCGCCGGAAACTAATAAAAATTATCTTACGGCGCTTCTAGGCTCCGATGTTCTCTCAAAGTCCCAGATCGCCCCGGAAGTGATCTCCCAGCCTTCTTTTTTTCAAGCCGTGTCGCCGCGCCTGTGGCGCCGCGAGCTCGCAGTGCGTCTTGTCAGGATCCGCGACATTGTGCGCCAAACCGTTGCCTCTTTTGGCGGCCGTACGATGGAAAATAGAGACGAATTCGAAAGCGGTTTCGAAAACCTGATCGCTTCCGTCGTCGGCGTTTCCCCAAAAATGCCCGCTCCTGCCGAATCGAATTCTCGACCGGAAGAAACGAAGGCAGATGTCTATGTGAAAAAACCCACCCCTTTCGCGTTTTCTGCGCTTGGGGAATACCATCCCGCCGTGGTTGCAACCAACATTTTGTTCCGCCGTTTTTCCGAGCGATCGGAACTGAGAAGTTTCCGGCTGTTGATGCTGGCGGGCATGGTGGCGATTGCTTCGTTTTGGACTGCGGTCAGCGCGAAGGCTCAGACGGTTCTTCCTGGGAAACCCAAACTTGAAAAATATGACTTTGGTTTTACCTCAGCTTCCATGACTCAATATAACAGCAGCCGTTTTCGCTGGGATTTTTCAATAACCGGTGAAAATTACAACAGTTACTCGATCGCCGTTATTAATTTTGTTTCCGGCGGGGGCGCGCGGGATCTCAGCGGGTATCAATATCTGGATTTCTTAATACGTGGGTACAACAGCGACTACTATGGCAACGGTGAGGGTTTTGCCTCGATTGAGTTTAAGGATACGAGCGGACACGTTGTGTATTTTTCGGCTTCGAATGTCGACACTCAGAATTATGAAACTGTCCGGTTCGACAGGCAGGCATCCGCGGCGCAATATCCTGCGATGGATTGGAGAAATATCAAGGAGATCGTTTTCAAGACTCCTACCGCAAACTTTCCTTACTCCTATAACGGTTGGTTCGAGATTAAGACCGGCGGGCTATATTTCATGGCCAATGTAGGCCCTGACGATTCTTTAACGCCTTCCGATACGACACCGCTTCCGAATGGTACTGCAGGTGCGCCGCGGCCAATCCCAGTTAATCCTCCCGGGGCGACGGTGACGACCACTTCAACTGCTAACGGGATCCAGATCACATACAACAATGGGGCCGAGTCTTGGTCCGGCGGCGGGCTGACTTGGGATGATTCCGGAACGCCTGGTATCGAAACAGGGGACTTGAGCGGCCTTTCCAATTTTATTTTCTCGATCCATGGGAACCCCTCCCAAGTGAAGATGGAGATCGTGGATTATGCCGGCGGAACGGAACATAAAGAGGCTGTTTATTTAACGCAGATCAGTTCCGCAAGTCAGGAATGGTCCGTTGCGGCGGACCTTTTCGCAGGCGTTGATCTTTCCCATACAAGGACCATCTATTTTATTGTCGAAGGAACCGGGGCTAACGGTTCTTTTTATGTGGATCATCTTCCCGCAACTCCGGATCTAACCGAAATTGCATCTGCCACGAACGGGAATGCAGTGACTTTTAAAAGCTTTGCAGGTTCTTCATACAAAATACAGTACAAAAACAGCATGCAGGAAACTTCCTGGCAGGACGCGGAAACCGTGGTCGCGGCTGGGACGGAAACCACCTGGACCGACGACGGATCGAAAACAGGAGGACTTTCTGCCGCGCGTTTTTACCGTATTGTCTATGCCCGGTCCGAAATGCGCGAAAACGAGAGGATCGCAAAAGACGCATTTGCCCTCTATCAGGCCAAACAGACGGGCTATATCGATGTGGGGAGAGGGCCCTTGCGTTCTCCGGGTATGAAAGACAGCCTTGTGCTTTTGATCAAGCCTTCCATTGGGCCTATTACGGAACAAACGATCGCCGGGATTCTCAGCGCTTCCGCGAACCGAGGCTATATCGCCAACGCTGTCAGCGTAGTGACTCCGGCTACGATCCGCGAAGAAGACGTGCTCGGGAAACATTATCCCCGCCACGCCACGGTCGCTGTTCGAGGGGATAGCGCGCTGAACGATGAAGAAAAAACGGAAGTCCGCACCCATTTAGCGCCGTTGGATTTCTCGAAAGAGCTTGTCCCGCAAGGCCAGCTTGCTTTCGCGGCGGATGAGTTTATGGAAAAAACGGATTTGTCGGCGGAAGAATTAGCGGGTCTTTGGGCGGTGGCTTTCGGAACTAATAAGGTCAAAAAGCTTGGAAAAGGTCCGCGGGCGTTTCGTGTCGGGCTTATCGCATTGTCGAACGACAACAGGATCCCCGAAGCTTATCGCGGGAAAACAATCCCCGTTTACAACGCCTTCTTTCCGGCACTTGCTGAAGATTTTACCGAAGCTGAAAATCCGACCGTCGCGGTCTGGCTCAAAAAAGATCCTTTTGCAACAAACGCGGCAACGCTTCAGCAGATGAAAGATGAATTTGCCGGCGAAACAAACCCTAAAGACGCCGCGGTAAAGCACCCCGAAAGCCTGCGCGCCCGCGCTTTCCGCAACGATCCGACGCTCGGATTGACCGGACAAAAAACAGATGTGCGCAAGAATTTCATTCATCTGACCGCGCCCGAGGATATGGATATTTGGGCTAAGGACGAAGCTGGAGAATTCACGGAAGGAGAATTCCACGCCTGGTTCCCGGGGCTTGCCGCATCCCGCGCCGAAGCGCGTGAAGTGATCGTTTGGGAAGTGAACGCGCGGAAGATTGGCGTCAGCATCGACGGAAAGAATTTCTTCGCGACAAATCGAGGCGAGCTTATGGAAAGTCTCGCTAAAAGTAATGTCCAGGTAAAGCCTCAGGGAGAACGCGAGATCGTGATCAACGGAAAAACCTTTCGTTGGAATGATACCGTTCTGCTTGAAAATATACTCAAAGCGTCTTCAGCAGCCCGCTCCGAGGTGCGTTCCGCGGGTGAATTTTCAACGCCGGGGAGCCTGGCCAGCGCTTTTGAGAATGTGGGGACTTTGGTTTGGACGCTTCTTGATCAGAAACAAAGATTTTTCAGGATCGCACTGCTGGGCGCCGCACGCCCTCTATACTTCGCCGCGCCGAAAAACATTCGCGAATGGAATGCGATGAAATTCGGCATTCATGCCGCTATGGTCGAGGCAGGTGCCCGGACGGATTTCACGACAATGCTCGCGACGGGTCTTGCGGGGGCCGAAATAAAAATATTGGCTGAGCAGCGCCGTTCTGAAATGCGCCAAAAGGAAGAAGCTTCCAAAGCCCGCGCAGAAGAAACCGCGTTTGCGTCCAAAACCAAAACCGATAACCGGATCTTGTCCGAACAAGAAGGGATCTTCCGGGATTATCTGGAAACGATGGACCCGCAGGCTGTTGTGGAATGGCAGGAAACGGGGGATGAGAGCGTCTTCGAAGAGAACTCAGGTCTTCCCGAGCTTCCCCCCTCCGCGCAGATCAACCGGGGTTATAACTATCCCGCTTTCGCGCACGATTACATCGGGGACGACGGCCGCGCCCTAGGGGCCCGTTCCGAGATCCGCGATGATTCTACGGTTGTTCCTTGGCTTCTTAAGATTGCCGCGGAACTTCATAAAAAAGACCAAGAAAGCGCGTCGTGGGATCTTGGAACGGCGCAAGGGAGGGTCGCGTTCTGGATCAAGGGATTGGCTGGGCAAAGACCTTATTTGGACGCGGAAGAAAGACTTCTCGAAGTAGCCCGCACGATTTTAAACGGAGAAAACAAGATCCCCGAAGACGAGAAGGGGTGGAAAGAACTTCTTCGGAGTGATGTCGCATTTGAAGTCCTTCGAAATACGCCCCGTTCCGAATCCCGAAACACACGAGAAAGTATGGATGATTGGGATGAGGGGGATTCAAGCTGGGAAAATCCCCAGGAATTCCGGTTCCGAGAAGTTCGCGCAACGGTCCGGGAACTCCTGATGGAGGTTTCCGCGGCTCTGAATTCCAAGACAAATCTCCACCGGAAGATCAGAGCGGTGCTTCAGAATGCCTTGAGCGAAGAACCTCCCGCGCAGGAAGATTTTCAGGCTTTGATCAAGGCGGTCCGTGAGGCTCCCGAGAAGAAGCTTGTTTTTCCCAAGGAATTCCGACTGGATGCGGATGATCTCCGGAAGCGATTGGCGGCTCAGCTTTCCATGGCGGATAAAGCCGCCCGTGATTGGCGGCAGATTCTCCGGGCTAGAGAAGAGAAGGCGCGCGCTTCCGCTCGTCCGGGATATGGATGGCAAGATCTTTGGGGCAGAAAATCCTCCTATCGCTCCGAAGCTCGTGAAAATGAAAACGCGGAAATGGACGCGTGGAAGCATCACCTGAACGGATTCGGCGATCAAGGCGTTGAAGGAGTTTTTGCGGCCGGGCCCGCCGGGACGATCTATCTGCCAAATCGTTATGATCCCGTTATGGAAACGACCCTCAAAAATTTAAGCCCCGCAGTGCGGACGGATGCGGCGCTGGCAGGTTTTAGCGCCGTAGCGCCCAATGCCAAGCTTTTGGCCGGTAGTCTTTTAAACCGCCACACCCGCCGTTCTGAAATGCGGGAAGATATGCCGGATATTCAGAGTATCGACACCTGGGGCGATGCCTTTGTGGCGATACGGTGGATTTTGGAGCAGGAGAATATGAGTGACCACATAGACCTGATCCGCCAGATGAGTCTTCTTTTGAGAGAAAAAAGAAAAACTCTCAGGCTTAATCACTCACGTGATTATGAACAATATCCTGACGACCTTGCTGATCAGGCTGGAAGTCTTGCCGTGCAACTTCTGGCTAAGGCTCCAAAATCCCTGTGGCGTCCCGTTAAAGAGCTTGTGCTTTCATTGCCCTATGTGTCGGCAGATACTTTCTTTGATCTTCGAAGCGTGTTGTGGGGGATCGCGGAAGACCTCGACGAGCGGTTATTGCGCACCAAGTTCGCGACGGAGATCCGCCAGACCCTTCACGGGCCCTCTTTTTCTTACGGGGTTCTTTACAAGGTGCAGGCCTATCTGGAATTTCTGAGCACAGGCGATACGAGCGGGATTCAACGGGAATGGCTTTTTTTGGAAGAACGGGACAAAGAACTCCGGGCAGAGCTGGCCTCCCTGACGGAAAATGAACGAAGCCGGAACGATATTTATTCTCAAATCAAGGAATTGGAGCAGGCCCTGGTCGCGCTTTTTGAAGGGACTTCAAGGCCCGACCTTTTCGAGCGTTGGCTTCAAACCCAGTTTGTTAAAGAGCTTCCTTCTCTGGAAAGATCGCTTCAGCTTGTCGTGGAGGCTTATGAGCAATCCCCATACGAAAGAACGAGAAAAATCATTGCCGCGCGGCGAACGGTGACGGAAATCCTGGGGGGTGTGAATAGCCCCCTGCTTATTCATAAGCTCTATGTGATCGACCGTTCTTTGGGACAAATGCTGAGCCTGTCGCTCGGGGCTTTTCTGAAAGACTGGGGAGAAGATGCCGCTGATTTTCAGCGAGCGCTGACGTTGATGGCGGAACTGACCGATGAATTGTTTGACAGCGGATTTATCACGAGGTACACCGCCCAATGGTCCGATCTGCTGAATGATTCGGAGCTGAATTATAGCCAGCTTCTGGATGTGGTTAACGTCATGCAAAAAGAGATCCAGAGAGAGTTCTCCCGGTGGATCTCCCAGTATCATTCGGCCGGGAAGGCCCTTTACGGCGAAGATCACGAAAGGCATGAGCGCTCCATAGCGCTGATCCGTAAAGAGAAGTTTACTTCGGTGGCCGCCATCGATCTTCTTGAGCACCTTAAGAAAAAAACACAAACCCAGGCAAAACAAAATACCGAGAAACTCGTTAATCCCAAAGCGTACCGGAACTTTATCCATCAAAAAGCACAGGATCCATTCGGTGAGATTGCCCACATTGATGATTATCAGGATTCCGGCTATGACTACCGGCAACATGAAAGGAAAACCTATGGAGGCAAAGGAACCTACCTGATGAGGATGAATTCCCTGGGCCTTCCGGTTCCGAGTGCTTTTGTGATCCCCTCCTATGTCGGACGTTACCGTTTTTACAAACAATTCCCGGAGCAGTTCCAGGCAGCCATTCAAAAACATCTTCGAAGACTAGAGGCGGAATGGTCCCAAAAGAAAGGGCGTCCTGTCCGCTATGGTATGGCGCCGGCCCCCCTGCTCAAGGAAGACAGTGAACCTCTTTTTCTCGCGGTCCGGTCCGGCGCCGTCTTTATTATGCCCGGGATTTTTGAAACGGCTGTGGCGGTGGGCTTTACTCCGGAGATCCTGGAATATGTTCTTGAAACAAGAGGCGCTCAATCCGGCTACAGGGCCTTTCTCGGTTTTGTGGAATCGATGGCCACGAGTTTAGGCGTTCCTCATGAAGAATTCGAAATTTTAGCGAACCGATTCCTCGGGGATGGAAAGAACCTGAAATGGGAAGAGCTGCAGGCATCGGATCTTATTGAAATGGTGAAAGAGGCGCGTGCGATCATGGTCCGTCATGGCGTGGCCGAGGAGTTTGAGGCCTTGTATCAAGACTCGAACAAACAACTTTATTTCTTGATCGAGAAGGTTTTTGAATCCTGGAAGGGTTCCAAGGCGAGTCGTTACCGGAAAGAAAAAAACATTTCAGATGCCTGGTCGACGCCCGTGATCGTTCAGGCCTATGTATTCGGAGATCGGGATGATCGTTCCGGTGCCGGCATGGCCGTTTCACGCGATCCTCATACCGGCAAACAGTCGTTCGGGGGGGAGTGGGTTCCTTTGTCGCAGGGCATGATGCATATGCAGGGGCGCGTCAAAACACAACCGATCGAAGCTTTACACCGCACAGATCCCCAGAGTTATGAGGCTCTGCAGGAGGACACCTTGAGGCTGGACGAATATTTTGGCGTTCCTCAAATGGTGGAATTTACCGTTGAAAGCGGAAAACCGTGGCTTCTTCAAACGGTCTATGATCAAAGGGTGGGGAACATAGAAAAATTTCCGCCGTTGGACCGCGAAAAGATCCGTCAGGTTCCGGAGGGACATGGCAATGTTGCTTATGGGAACGAGGGCGCTTTGAGGGGGATGGTTGTGCTGAAAGCTTCCGAGATGCTTCGGGGGGATGTGGTGGAACGCATGGCCCGGCAGGAAAATGTCGAAGCGGTAATTCTTGTCAGCGCTTTTCCGACGCCCGAAGATTCTCCGGATCTCATCAATGCTAATCGCGTGCTTAGAGCTTTCGGGAAAAGACTTGTGCTTTTAACCTCCCAGGGAGGTTTGACCTCGCATGCCGCGGTGGTGGCTAACTACGAAAAGATTCCCACGATAGTGCGCGTTCAAGGTCTTGACGTCACAGGGGATGGACGGGCAGCACTCGGAAGAAAGCCTTTGCGGGAGGGGGATTTTTTGACCGTGGATTTTGGTACGGGAGATGTTTACGCCGGAAGCTTGCCGCTGATCCATCCAAAGGGTCCCGACGCTCGTCCTGAGGGCCGTTCTGAGTTGAGGGGTAACGTTGAAGCGCTCATGGAGGAGCGCATCAAGGAACTCCAAAGCACTTTCCCGAAAGCGCTTCAAATCTGGGAGATCCTTTCGAAGACCTCAGCGCTCCAGGAAGCTTTCCATAAAATCGATCAAGCCCGCGATATCCCGTCGCTGGTGGCGGCTTTCAAGGAGGCGGCGGCAACCCTTCAAAAGACGCTTGAACAGAAACGTCGCTCCATTTTGCTGTTGGTATTCCAGTTTACCCCGAGCGAACTTTGGATTTATCCGGTCTTTGGCCTGTTTTTTGGGGCGCTCACGGTTCTCGCCCCTGGAGAAGTGAAATGGGTTTCCGGGATTATTTTTGCCTGGGTGTTGTTACGCGAAACGATACCTGTTTATGTCCGCCGGTTCATCGGAGAGAAGAATACGGCCCTCCATTCTGGCCGGAGGATGACCCTGAACGAACAGGCCGATCTTTACGGAAGATTCATCCTGCACGCTTTTGACAATGTCATGATGCAAACCGTGATCCGGGAAGAGCACAAGGCATCTGATGTTGGAGCAAAGACCGCGCAACGGTCCGAAGTAAGAGAGATCAGCGCGAAAACGGGGGAGGCGGAAGTTCGCGCTCACCTAAAGGGTTTGGCAGAGAACGCCAACCCCGAAGTGAGTCGTCAGGCAAAACGGTTCCTTTCCCGCGAGCTTGTTTCCGGCGGACGCAAGGGCGCTGCCGATCTTTCCCGAGCCAGAGAATTTATTAACCGCGTTGCCGGTAGGCGTTCGGAAATGCGGGAGAAGCCCTCTTTCGGATTCTATCAAGCCCGCGAAGCCTTGGCTGCCATGGGAGATGCGTCGAAAAAAGAGAAAGTCCTGGAAGCCTTTGTCCCTTATTTCTTGGAGAGCGAAGAGGAGGCCGGAAATTTCATTGCGCGTTCGATCGTGGATGACCTCAGATCCACAGAACGTTTTCTCGAAGAAGTTTTGCGTTATTTGCGCACCTCGACCGTCAAAAACTCTCAGATGACGGATCAGAGCCCGGATAAGGCGTTGGGGGTCTTTCTGGCTTCCGGGTCGTCTCGTCGTAAGACAATAGCGGAAAAGATCTTTGAAAAAATATTACCGGACACTAGCAATAAACGAAAGACGCTAGAAACCGTTGCTGTGGATGGCAAAGAACCCGAAGTCAAAGACGGTGACCCGGCCAGCCAGGTCAGCGCCATCGCGGTGATTAAAATGCTTAGAACCTTTAAAGCCAAATGCCATGAAAAGGACCATTCGCAGCAGATATGGCTCGCCGGCGACACCTTGCTTTTTTCTAAACCGAAAGACGGAAAAACAGGGATCAGGATCGGGAAACCTTCCCAAGACGCCGAGTCCGAAGATCCGGCAACGCTGAAGGAAAAACTGCGGACGATGCACGCAAAAACCCACGGGCAAACGCTCGAAGCGGTCTCTGCGGCTGTTTATGTCAAAATCGTTAATGATGAGATCAGCCTTCAGCTGATCACGGATAGCGCCACGGTTCGTCTCAAACATGATCAAGAATCCCTCCAAGCGGACCGCGATTATCTTATTTCACTCGGGTTCCAGCTGCCCGCTGGCGGGACTGTGGGAACTTACTGGGACTTCTATCATGACAGAGATCCCAAGGAGCATGGCAATCAAGCCGGTGGTTTTGGCGTTCAGGACAAAGCGTTCGCTCCTCTCGTTGATGAAATCGTCGGGGATCCTTATGTGGTGATGGGATTTCCCGCCCATCTTTTGGTCAGTATGCTCCAGCTAGACCCGCTGACCTCTGAGGCGGTTTTTCCGGATCAGGACGAACAATGGCCATCGGCCAAACAACTCCGGAAGATCCATTCTGCGAATGACCGCCGGCTCGAACAATATCGCGAGACTTTTCGCTATGTCCAGGCCAATGAAAAGGCCGAGAGGGAAAAGCAAAGACAAAAACTCGCGGAAGATTTTTTTACTTCTTTCCAGCGCAGGCCGCAAGCCGCCGCCGTCGCTTTGAGAGAAATTCGCAATCGGGAAGCGAAGGAGGACGGAGAGATGCCTTCCTTCTATATGCACGCCATGGCGCATTACTTCTCAAAAGACCAAAAAGAGGCGGAACAGGTTCTTCAATGGATCATCCTTCTCGAAAGAGCGGCCTATATGAAAGGCCGCGGAAGGACCTCCCAAGACCTTGTCGAGTGGATCACAAGACTGGATCAGACCAAGATCGATGCGGTTACCACTTCCGGTCCTCGGTTCGATATTTTAAAGGATTTTGTGGAAAAGTCCGGAACAAGAGGCAGGATCGGAAAGCAGATCAAAGAACGGCCGAAACATTTCGGTTATTTTGAACGCATCTCGCGCTCCACCGAGCTGAACGCCAAATATCCCAAGACCCTCATGATGATGGCCGCGTTCGAGAAAATGTGGCAGCGTCTGACCGAACCGCCCTTGGATGAGTCGGGGACCGCGCAGTTCGTCTTTGCCGCCGAGACCCGAATGTTCCTATCGGATTCTGGGAGCGAAAGCGCTTTTCTCGCCCCGCCCCAGGACCTTGAGGAAGCAAAGGCCGTCGCCAAGAAAATCGAGGGCAAGGAAGTTGAAGCTGCCAGCGTTTCGGTGATCGCGAACCAGAAAACAGGAGAGGTTCGGCTCGGCTTCGGGATGGGCCTCCTTCAGATGGAAAGTAGCGGGGAAGCGCTGAGCACCGAAGCTCGGGATCGATTTCGTCAGGAGCTGGCCGATATTCCCGCGGAAAACATTCCCGCCGAATTAAGAGAAAGCATCCGCGATATCCGATCGCGTCTTCACAAAAGAGTTTCGGCGGGGGCCGAAGCGGTCAAAGTCGGCGACGTTCGACAGTTCTTGCTTCATAAAAGCATCAAAAAAGCAGCCGGGATGGTCCTGCAGGACCCTCTCTACCTGACGACCGTTCGTTATTGGGTCGGCGACATGCTTGCAGCTATCGGATTCCCGTGGCAGGACACGACAGATATTTTCCGCGATATCGGTTTCTTTGAAAATTTCTCTAAAGACCCGCACGAACAGCAGGCATTCTATAGAAAAGTGGTAAAGGGGATCTTTGAGGGTCTTCCTTTTGTGATGGAACAGGAATATGTTTCGCCGCGTCAATTGGAGGATATCAAAAAGAAACACGACCATTTCGCCGCGTACCGGAAACAAATACGGGAAGACAGAGACCGTCTTCCCACAAAAGGATCGAAAGAAGCGATCGACCCGAAGAAGCTGGAAGCGGATCCGCGGTATCAAGACATCCGGCTTTTGGTCGAGGAGTCCCGTTTTTCGGTGAAGATGATACGTTTTAGGGAGGCGGTGATCTCCATCCGGACCATCTTCAATCTTTATGTGGACAGGAACGGTTTCGTCCCGCAGGTCATCAAGGTGTTGGAGGCGACCGGACAGATGGAAAAGGCTCAGTATTGGAAATCCTTTGCCGAGGCCGTTCGCTACATTTATGAATATTACCCGCTCGCGGGTAAGGAAACAGGGGAACTTCATTCACGAGAGGATCTCCAAGCGGCGGCAAGGAACGGGCGGCAGCCGGTTTCATTTCTTTGGGATTACAACGCGGTCCCCTTGAGCGCACAGACGGAACTTTTCCGGAGGCTCAACGACGTCGCGAATATGTGGTATGGCTGGAATCCGCGCCGTATGGAGGTTGATCCGCTCCGGAACGTCGACTTGGAGTTGCTCAGACATGACAAAAAATCCCGGGGCGGGGGGTCGGATATTCAAAAGTATTTTACAGCGGACCCAGCAAGGGTTTTTTATCGACATGACCAGGATGCCGGCGAAAAGCTTTGGCGTGCGCACAGCAGTTTCGAGAGGCTTTTGAAAGAGAGCGATCACTTCCGTTTCATGCCGTCCGGAGGGAGTACGGTTCAACCCGGGGAGACGAGAACCACCTCCCGGTTTGGTCCTAATCTGGACGACCCCGAGGACATTCTGAGAATTTGGAGAGACCTTCTTCACTACATGGTGGAATCAGATTTCAACGAGGATTTCCCTTTCCGTTCAATGGTCCTTCTCCAAAAACCGACCTTTATTTCCGACGATAGAGAAAGAGCCCGGGAAGAAATGAAAACGGCACTGAAAGAGGGGCGCCGGTCTGTCGCAGTCTACTTCAATAACGCAGGCATGGAATCCTGGATGAATTTATGGCAGGTGTTCTTGCTGCTCAATCTAGGCTTCGATGTCACGATCATTGTGCCGGAAGCGCCGATCCTGAACAAGGATGTCACCGATAAAGACATCGCGTTCATGGCGCCTTACATGGATGCCTTCATCCGGAAGGTTTACGGGAACCGTGTGGCAGAAAAATTCCTCGGGACCGCTTTAAGTAAAGAACCTGGCAAGGACGGCGGTTCCTTGAGGATCAGGCCGGTGCGGATCGATGGGCGTTCACCGGAGACCGCGCGGCTTGCAACTGACGAAAGATCTTTCCCGGAGAGAGTGCTTGCGGATATCAAGGAAGCCAAGCCTGCCCCTTTCAACTACGGTGAGGCGGTCCGCGCTAATCTGGCACAGCTTCTTCAAGAGTATGACCTGAACATCCTAACCGGGGAGTTATGGTACGGGTATTTTGTGGGCATGGACCGGTTGTTTTATGATCCCATGCCCGGCTCTTTCGAAACACATTCTGAGGATAAAAATGACGGGAAACGACAGGCCCGGTTCCTTGGCAGGGTCGGGAAATCGAAACTGAGGGAAGGGATGACTTTCGCATCCCAAATGCTTCTGGATGAATTTAGAGGCATGAGACCTGGAGACCGGAAAAAAGGAAAGACCGCCGGCCGCGGCAACGTTCTCACAGTCCATGTTCATAAGAACGTGCGTCAGGAGTTGGAAGGTTGGGTAGATGGCGGAAAGCATGGACGCAAAAAAGGGGGTTTGGCGGATCCGGGGACGACTTACGGGAGTTTCGATATCCACTTTTTTGCCCCCAACACTTGGAAAACATCGCGCCAGGAATTTTATTATCGCGGAGCGGCAGACATTGGGGAGCTGATGGAAAGCGACTTCGCGGGGACGGAAAATTTTCGGAAAAATATTCAGCGTTGTTTCGAAGCTGCCGGGAAATTCTATTTTGGAAGCGAAGAAGACATCATGCCTCTGGCCTGGCACGAATCGACGTCTGAGGCGGAAATGGAGATGGGCCGGCAGGGGGAAGAAGCGCAGCGTGTGCGTTCAGCTTACGATTTTATTTATCGCACGGCGACAAGAGCAGTTCGGGTGAGAGTTATCAGCTTCGACGGCGTAAATCAATTCAATGTTAAACGCGGACGAAGATACGAGGTTGTGAGCGCCAACGGTCTGGTGCAGGTCGATTTCTCCGTCAATTTCGAACATCTGCTTAGAGAGACCGCGGAAGACGAGCTGATCCAGGAAGAGAATTCCGTAACCACGAGGCTCCACACATTGCCTTATTTGACGGATAAGGTCCCATCGCTTTTTCGGGGTCATATCCGGAACGCCATGCTCGCTTTCCTTAATGAGCTTAAAAAAAGCCAGAAGGGTTTGGACACCTCCTTTGAGATCGGTTATCGGGACACCCGATATGCCCTAGAAAAGAAAACGACCATTCTTGATCCAAAAGCAAAAACACCGGAAGACCCTCAAGGGCACGTGATGGTTCTTACGGTCCCGCTTCCCGCGGAAGCGGACGCCGTGGATTGGACTTGGGTGATCAAGGATACGAATCCGGTGGATGCGACTCAGGCTTCCCCTTCGGGTCATCTGATCGAACAAACTGCGAAGGAATGGTTGGATATCGAAAAACTGGAATCGTTTGGCCCTTCCACGATCTTAAGAGCGCAAATCATCAAACGCACTGGAGGTGAGCTTGGCGATCTCTATCAATATGTCCCTTGCTGGATCGAAAAAGATTCCTCGGGGCGTCTGACGCTCAGGATGTCTGTTCCCAACCTTCCGGGGAAGACGGATATCCTCGACATCTTTGCCTTGACCGATTCTCCGGACAAGCTCATGAAAGTTTCGGATGAAGAAACCCCTCTCGGGACCTCGTTCCTGCAAAGCGTAATGAAGCCCGGAAGAAAGATCGTTTTTTTAAGGACGACAGATTCCGAAGAGGAACGGAAAAACTGGACAGACCAAATAAGCTCCGAGGGTCAAAGCATTTCTCCGGCGGTCGGAACAGCGGAGGAGATCCAAAATGGAAGCTATTGGTGGAACCCCAACGATCCGGCTCGGAGCCTTCCGAAGGTTAGTTACGCACCTCTTGATGAAAGAAGCCAGGCGGACGAGCGGGTCATGGTCCAGAAAGCAGTAGAGCAAGACACGAAGGTCCTTCTTTACTCCGACTTGGTTCGCATTGGCAATATCTTTGACAGAATGCAAGATCCGCGATGGTGGGAATACTATGATTTTCTAACGGGCCTTCCGAGGTTAGACATTTCCTCCAAAGAAAAAATCCCGGTAGTTCAATTGGCCGCTCCTCATGACCCGACCATGGGCAATGAAGTTTTTGGCACTCCCGAGACGCGGCCGGATGAAGCCAGGCGCAGAATCCGCGCAGCGTATTACAAAGCGGCTTATCTTGCCGTGAAGAACGGTGCCAAGGCTCTGAACCTCAACATGGGTTCCGGCGCTTTGGCCATGCAGTACCTTGAAACGGGACAGGGAAGCGAAACAAAAGAGAAGCCTATTGCCGGCGGCTCCGGCTTGATTGACGACCCTGCTTTTGCCGCCGCGATCATTAAGGCCGTTCGCGCTGGGGCCCATGCCGCCCTTCAAGATGCTGGGGGACCATTACCGATCGGTTTTGAATTTCCCATTTCGGTCAAAACTCGCCTTGCCCAGGATGACGCAGAACGATATTCCCAATCGAAAACGGTTATATTCCTGGAAACGATCGCTAAGACCGGAGCATCCTGGATTGATGTCCATACGCGGACACGCAAACAAGGCTTCTTGAACGAAAAAGGGATCATTGAGAAAAACAGAGAGTTCCTGGCTCAAGCCCTCAAAACATTAAAAGAGAAAGCGGTAAAACTCCCGCCAGTATTTGTGAACGGGAATGTAAGTTCCGTGGAGCAAGCCCGGGCGGTCTGGGATCTCGGTGAAGCTTACGGGGGCGTGTTTCACGGAGCCATGATCGGACGGTGGGTCACGGATCAAAAAAATCCTTTCGCTTTAAGGAGCGTAGCCGCGGTTTTTGAGAAAAGGGAGCCCGTCGCGGCGAATTGGCGGCATCTGCTAGAAGCTGTCAGGACGTTTCTTCAAACAAAAGAAGAACGCCTGGGAAGCAAGTTTTATTGGGAAAGCCGGATCCTGGAAGAATTAGAGCAGCTTTTCCGCCGGTTGTTATTAGACTCAGCGGTAACGCCAGCGAAAATAATCCTTGATCTTGCTAGCCAAAGACTTTTGCCGGCGGTTCAAGCGTCTCTCCGGGAACAGATGAACGCTTTATCCAAGACAAAAAATTACAAAGAAGCGAGTGCTGTGTTGGACGATACAGAACAAATTTTGACGGCAGAAGCGGATCGCCAGGCTCTCGATACAGCGTCATCCCGTTCAGAAATGCGCGAGAAAAAAGTAGGTTTCACAGAAGGATGGGAGCAGGTGATCAGTTCCAAAATGATCCCGCCAGGGAGGCGTCCCGTTTTTCAAAGAGAGCTTGAACTCGCGGTCCGTTCAAAATCCGGGGTTACGGCTTTTTTAGGCGCCCCCACCGTCAGCCCCTCCAACCGTTTTCTGGTGATCGAAAATCATTCGAATGAATTGAGGGAAGGGGTGGTGGATGTCGATCTTCAAAGTTTTCCCGAGATACGGAATGCTTATTTAAAAAGGCAGCCTCAGCTTGGATCTGCCACGATCCAAGACGCTTTCGGTGATTTCTGGCTTTGGGACCCTTTTGCGAACGATGGGCGCGGAAGAGGACAGGAATTCTATGTGGGGCAGAATGTTCGCGTGGAACATATTCAGGGAACTGGCGCCCAGATCTATTTTAAACTCGGGCCAGGACAACGACACAGCTGGGCACTCCAAAGCGCGGAAGTGCTCGACCATTTTCATGGCGCGTGGAAGATCCAGGACCAGAAGTATAAAGAAAAAACCGACGAAACGTTGGTGATGCGGCCTCTCGCGCCTCACAAATCTTTTGAGGACGAAGTAACTTTTGTTATTTTTGAAAAGATTTCAAAATCGCCTTATAGCCCTTCCCAGCTTTATCGCGCGACGATCAAGGGAGATTCCTCGGGGAGGATTTATGTGATCAAGCGGTTTAGCGATGAGACAAAGCAGGAGCAAGAGGAAGAGTCGATCGGCATTTTAATGTCTGCGCTTCGGAACCAGAGCGAACCGCGGAACTTCGTCAATGAGATCCTGGAAAGACACGGGATTCAGGCCCGTGTGTACAACCCTCTTTTGTTCAAGGGGATCCGGGCTTTTCAAACCAGCACAGGCAAAGAAATCCCGCTTTGGGCTTATTCCGAATCCCTCGCGATTGTTTATCCGTACATCGAAGGCGTGGATTGGGGACACCACCTTCAGGAAATCCGATCTTTGCCGGTAAATGAGTATCTTCTCCACGTTCTCAACATTATGACCCGGGCGTCAAAGACCGCCGCCATCCTCGAATCCGAAGGGGTGCCGCATTGGGATTATCATCCGGGGAATTTTATCCTGACGCCGAACGAATTTCTGGCTTTACTTGATTACCAGAAAATGGATCCAAGGCGGAATTCCGCACCAGCCATGCTGGTGGGTATGTTCATGCACGCTTTGAAACAGAAAGGGATTGTCACCCAAACAGAAGAAGGAAAGCCGGTCTTTCATTTCGGGGCGAATAACCGCCTGGTTCTCGCGCAAGATATCATCCGTAACATCATCCTAACCAACTACCAGAAACCCTCTGATACGGTAGGAGATCTCGCTGCAAAGTTCGGTTCTTCCCATGCGGTTCTTGCCCGGGAAATGGGAGCTCTTCGCGGCCGCTCTGAAATCCGTACGGTCACAGAGAAAACATGGGCAGCGGCCAAAACGCCAAGGGCTGCCGACCAGCACCTGTACAGCCGTCAGTTTGAGGCGGGCTATCCGATGCATGTCTTGAAAAAAGTCGAAGAACTGCATGACGCCTACCAGGCCGGGCAAATTTCACAGACGACCTTGACCGGCGGTTTGGGGGCTCTTTTGCCGGATCTTTTCGAGGCCTGGCCCGCTATCGGCCTGAATGTCACAGGGATCCATCCTTTATGGAACTTTATCAAGAACAAGCCTATCAAGGGAATGGATGCGCAGGGGCAGCGTATTCTTTTTGGCGAAATCGTCAAAAAAGCCATGGAATTGACGCCGATCGAAATAAAGGTACCAACGGTCAAACGCGGCGTTCCGACAACGGTCTTTTTCCGCGTTTACAAAACGTATTATCAGGAACATCGGTCCCCGCAGTATTATCTCGACGGTTATACAAAAAGCGCGGAAGGAAAAGAGGAGCCGTTTTTCGAAGAAGTGTACGACGACACCGGGATGCGTGAGATCCACATGGCGGCCTTTCAAGAGGCAAGCGAACGCCTGATCCAGGCGCTCGAAGGCAACCCGGACCCTGACCATCTTGTGATCCTTGATCACGAGGTTTTTGTGAGTCTCCCCCAGGTTTTTCTTAAAAAAGCCAAGCGCGTTACCCTGAACCACACCGTTTTCCGCCCCGGACTCTTTGAAGCGTGGGAAGGCCATTATGGTCTTTTCAGGTTTCCGGAATGGCTGCGTTCAGTGATCGTTCATGACGGCAAGATCAGCATCGCGGATTTTACGGCCGAGATCTACGATCTTATTTCCGGCGTCAATCTGGTAGAACATCTACCCGCTCTTCTCAAGAATATTTTTCGAGTTGCGTGGCATCGCGTCAAAGGTTTTTATGATCCTCAACAACAGATCCGAAGCACGAATGGGGTTTTCCTCCCGCGCTGGCAGGCAAAGGCCCGGCGCGCCTTGATCGAACAATATAAACGTCAGATCGCGTTTCAACCTCCCGAATATGGGCTTCCTCCAGCGTCGAACGACCGGGAATTTTTCCTAGAATTGGACAAACATCCGGATTTGCGGGAATATTTTAAAGCTCAAAATGAATGGATCATGGCTTCGGATGCCGCCCGGTTCTTGGCCTGGCTGCGGGAAAAACGCGGGTTTAAAGGGCTCCGGGACTGGCTGGGCAACACCTTAAAGGAATACCAGCGGGAGCAGGGATGGGACGACGTAACGCTTATGGCTCGTTTAAAAGACATGCAGGAGTTGATTCAAAAAGCTGCTTTTGCAAACCAGCCGGAGGATTGGGATGCACTGGAAACAAGATTTGCAAAAATCCGCGACCTTATTCTTGCCGATCCGGTTGTTTCGAATATTCGAAGACAAGTCGCTTATAAAGGCCCGGACAAATATGAAGAGATCGAAGTTGAAGAGATCTTGGGCAAGATCTTGCCGGCGGCTGCCGAAGCGGCCCGGCAGGCGGGAATTTCCGCGGACCGGAGCGGAAGGTTCAATCGCCCGTTTGATCCCTTGTTTCAATTTTGGAAAAGTTACCGCAAAGGCGAAAATCAGGACCAGGGCCGTTTCCAGCGGGAATTCGAAGCGGTTCGCGCTCGGCTGAAAGACCAGGCCGCGGTTCAGGAAGTCCGGGAGTCGATCTGCCGCGTTTTGATCGGCGGTCGCACCTTTGACGAAGCGGACGCCTATGAGCGTTATCTTTACATCGGGTTCATGTCCGAATTATTAGGCCTGGAAGACCGCATCGCGACTCTGGATGATTATACCTACTACGAGGCCGAGATCATTTTCCAAGGCGTGCAAGGCGGGGTCATGCTTTCGGACAAGGACCTCGAAGCTTCCGCGACAAGCATGATGAAAGTGATGGCGAATGGCGGAGAAGTCATCGGTCCTTTCGCGGGCAGCAACCCGGAGATCTGGATCATTCGCGACACGAAAACAGGAAAAAACATCGAAGTCTTGAATGAAAAGGGAGAACCAGCCTTCGATTATAAAACGCTCCGTGAAAAATTACACAGCGGTGAATGGCGACTTTTGAACGGAGTGTACGTGGATTATAACGAAAGCGAAAAAAGCACCCAGGAGGGCGGCGAATGGAGACCTTCAGCCCGCAGTCTTCTGGAAGCCCTAAAAACGGTCAAGACGCTGCGCAAGGATCCGGCGGGGCGCCGGGAGCGCATGTACCAGTCGGTTTCCAACGCATGGCGTGTGGATATGGTGGTCGGTCAGGCGATGGGTCACGCGCTGATGATCGAGAACATGTTGCAGGAAGACGCGGAGCGGGAAGCGATGTTCTCCCAATTGAAATTCGAAGCTTCCGATTATGTCGTTCCTGTTCAGGCGCCGGATTTTGAATGGCAGGGGATCAGCGGAAGACGAAAACATTCGGCGCCCGGCATGGGGCTTTTCGGGATGTTCAGATCTTTCCGGGACCTTAAGAGTTGGCAGAATAAAGTTCCCAAGAAACAGCCGGATGGTTCGATCCGGGAAGACTATGATGCGTCTACGCGCGGGATTGAAGCGCATAACAGCGTCAGACATCACGCTTTCTATGGGGACATTTTTAAATATTTAAAAGAAACTATACTAGTCCGTCTTTCTCCGGGATTGGATCCTTTTAAAAAACAGATAGAGGATCTAGCTGCTCGCGCCGCGATAGCCGATGAAAAAGAACGGATCACGCTGAACTTGCAAGCCATGGAGCTCACCGAGACGCTTTTGGTGCGCATGGCGGGGAACTGGTTCGAGCGCTATATGGAAACTTCTACCCCCGCAGAGGCGCGTGTTTTAGCAGAACAATTGGTTCAGGGCGTGAAGATCAATTACCAGCCATGGGCCGGTTATATCGCCCGCTATTTAGACCATCACTCCAATGCGCGATCGCTCGGGACGCAGGATCATTCGATCTTGTCCTACCTTTTCAAAATGAAGGATGGCAAGTCATTCCTGGTGAATCTGAACGTGGATGCCCCCGTTAAACATGAGGAGAAACAGGAATTCCAGGGGTATAAAGCACGCACTCGGGTATCCATCGATCCCGGAACTTTTTCGGATCTGGTGGGGGGGGATACGGAGGCCCAGGAAGTCCGGATTTCGGAACCAAAACTTGGAAGGGTCTACAAAATTCATCCAAAATCAGAATTGATGGACGAGATCGGGATCGGAATCCCCATGCCGCTGGGCATTGAAATCTTGAAGTGGACGCCGGTGCGGTTACCGGAAATCGTGAGGATCATCGACCGGATCAGCGATCGCGACATGACAGCCATGGCCTCTTTAAAGCAATTGATCCGGCAAGCGGGGGCTGATTACCAGCGCGCGGAAGGAGAGGTGATCACCAGCCACTTTTTTGAACAGCTCGAAGATCTTTCTTATTACGATCAGAAAAACGCGCAATTCCTTTTCAAAGACAACGTGCGTCCTTTGCTGGCGATCCTGGGCCTTTTCAGGCCCGATCTTCTTACGGCTTCCCGCATTCCTTCGTGGGGAAGCCCGCGTTTCCTGGCCGATCTTAATAAAGCGATCATGACTTTGAAAGAATTGTTCGGGGATCAGTTCTTTGATCCCAATGGCCATCACTATTATGTATTTGACGCTTCCCACCAAGGTTCGCTTGTTTTGGCGAGAAAAATACCAATGACCGGAGACGTTTTTTTCGCTTCGATCATTTTAGGGACCGATAAAAGCGAATATGAGAGCGACGGAAAAGTCGCGACGAGGATCCAAAACGGTCTGGAGAGGTTCATCGAATCGGGGGTGCGTTATCAAGTGACGAACCTGGTTACAAAAGAAGATTATGGTTTGCGCGAAGACTTGCTCCAGGGCTGGACCCATAAAGTTCGGGCTGCCCCGAACGCCCCGCGCGCCCAATTTTTACTTCTTAAAAAGCAGACGCCTAATATTCGCTCGGAAGTTCGAACAATAAACAGAACCGGAGTTATGGTGCAAGATCAAGTTAAAACCGTGGGCGCGAAAGAATGGTTCTTTGCTCAGGATATCGACCGCACGCTCGCGAGCCTTTCTCAGGTTGTGCGGCAAGCAGAGGCGGACCGCCAACCCATCCGTCTCGTGGCCGTTTCGAATGATCCCGATCAGGACGCGCTTCTGGCGATGCTGGGTTTTGCGCCGCTGCAATCGAGGCAGGAGCAGGAGAATGCCTTGCTGGGGGCCTTGCCCGAACGTCTTGCGGCCGATAAAGGAGCTTTATTTGCCCGTCTCGGCAGTCATGTCACCCTTACTTTCTCGAACGGCGAACGCACGGCCCTTGTTCTGACGAACGCCAAGCACTCGCGAATGCTCGAAAACCTGATGGCTAACGCTTTGCAGGGGATCGAAAGGCAAAAGGGGATCGAAAGCTTTACTACTGAGGTTCAGAGAGGCGGGATCCGGTTCAAGGAGCCCGCGCCCTTAGAGTATGTTTTGATGGACGAAACGACGCTGGCAGAAGGGTTGGGATTGGAGGCGGGGGTTGTTGCGGATGCCGTAGTGACTCAAGCCGAATATGCCGGTTTACCAGTCACAACGCCTGTTGTCACGAAAGAAGAAACTCCAAAACAGCCTGTTATTTCCCCGAAAGCGGCTTCGTTTTCCAAAGTCCTTTCCGGGATCCAGGAAGCCTGGAATGAACGGCAATCTCACTGGGGGATCCAGCGCGTTGAGACCGCACGGACCGCTTTGGAAGCTTATGATGAGCTCATTAAGGCCTACAATCAGACGTGGCAAGGTATTCTGCGACAGGCTGAAGATAAGGCTTCGATGCAGGCGCAGGTGCTTTATCGAGCGCTTTATCAGGAAAGTTTTCCGGAATTCGAAATAGAAAAAGCGAAACAGGATGTCCGCAGGGATTTTGGAAAAATCCTTTTAAAAGAAACTCCCTACGGTCAGATCGCTAAAAGTGAGGCGGCCATTGAAGCGCTTCTCCGGGCCCCGGTGGATCCGACGGATGCCGGCGCTCTCAAGGTTCGGATCGAAAAACTTTTCAGGGAATTTGTCCGGTTACAAAATCTGGTCCGGGACAGGACGCTTGCGATGATCGAAGTTGCCGCTGCCGGCGAGCATCCGGAAATGCGGTATTTCCTGATCAAAGATATCGTCCAGCTTCACTTCCTCCAAAAAACAGGCGCGGTCATTTTGAACGGCCAGGACCGGGAGCTCGCGCATTTTTCCATCAATCTTCTGGAGAAGCAGCCCAGGATCTCCATGGTCAAAAAGCTTGATCCGAAACCCGCTTCCCAGGCTCCCGCGGACCGAGAACAGGTTCTAGCGCGTTTGGCGGGCCTTCACGAGCTTCTTGGACAGCGCAAAGCTTTCTATGATGCGCGCTCTCCCATGCTTGCTGAAACGATCGGCAGGATCTATGGCGATGTGCAGGATCAGCTTGCAAAACTTTCCAACTTCAAAGAAGATCAGGCGTTCACGTACGGGCTCCGCCGGACGCTGGATATGCTCGTGACCGTTTGGTCGAGCGATGAACGGGGATACTGGTTCACGGGGATGAACGAAAAACCGGGAATGGACCAGGCGGTGAATGAGGAATATGCCAAGGTCATGGAGCAGATCATGATCCCGCTTTTCATGGATACACCGGCCGAAGTACGCGGCTACGTATTCGGGGAAAAATCCTCAGACACCTCTAAACTCGCGGCGCTTCGAAGCGAGCTTAGAAAAGAATCCGGTTCCGATTTACCGAAATTTGTGAGTTTGCCCGTGCCGGCTTTTATGGATGATCAGGTCCTGAAGGTAGAGGAAAAGACCCCCATGATCTCTACCTATGATCTGTTTGTCCGCGAGAATATACGGCGGGGAGGAAGCGGCGAAAAAGGCATACGTTCCGTCACAGAGAAGATCATGGACGGGATCATCCCGCTCCTGGCGCATACGCTGAACGCTGTGGAAACGCTTATGCCGGCGATTGCGAAAGTTCCTGTCGTTCAACAGGTTCATGCGGAAGCGGCGAAGCGAGTCCTCGGCCTTGCCCCGAATATTGGCTACGCCTTTATCCTGGGTTCGGATCTCGCCCTGCGTAAAGGTATGATCGAAATGGCGAAGAGCATCCTGAAGGACAGCACGTTCGCGATCCTTGTGAAAAACGACGCGGCGCTAGTCGCCCAAGCGGAAGCTCTGATTAAACAGGAAGGCTTGCAGGACCGCGTGTTCGTCATTACCGACGTGAAACTTGCCCGTTCTAGGATCGCAAAGCCCGGCGCCGCCCTCCGCGGCATGATCAGTTCCGACGAATTGATGCTCGCCGAAGAACTCAAGGCCGAGCTCAAGGACGACCTGATCGTAATGGACAAGGGCATGCGCGAGCGGTTCCTCACTGCCGCGGGCCAACTCTTCCAGTCTCTGGCGGACAAGATCGCGGGCCAGTTCGCGTTATCCCGTTCCGCGTAATTCGCGAACCGCTTTTCCGTTTCTCGTTTTACCCAAAAGAGAATCAGGCTATAATGCCGCTCCTATGAAAAAGACCCCAACGATCCCGATCCGTATCGGCCACAGCCCGGACCCCGATGACGCGTTCATGTTCTACGCGCTTGCCCATGAAAAGATCGACATGCGCGGCTTCAAGGTCGAACATGTGATCGAAGACATCGAATCCCTGAACCAACGCGCGCTCAAGGGCGAGCTTGAAGTCACCGCCGTTTCCTGTCACGCCTATGCCTATCTCGCGGACACATATATCGTCATGCGGTCCGGCGCGAGCGTGGGGTATAAGTACGGGCCGATTCTTGTTGCCCGGGGAACGGTTAACGGGGAATGGGGAACGCAGGATCCTTATCGTTCAGCGTTCTCCTCGATTCGCGGAAAGCGAATCGCCATCCCGGGGCAATTGACAACAGCCTATCTGGCCCTGCAACTTTTTCAAAAGATAGAAGAAAAGACGTTTCCCGTTCCCCGTTCCCCGGATGGCGACTTCGAAGCCATCTTTGTTCCCTTCGACAAAATTTTCAATGCCGTAAAATCAGGAGAAGCCGATCTCGGGCTTGTGATCCATGAAGGGCAGATCACGCACGCCCAACATGGGCTTGAAAAGATCGTGGATCTCGGGGCCTGGTGGTATGAAGAGACAAAGCTGCCGCTTCCTCTCGGGATCGATATCATACGGCGGGACCTGGGCAAAGAAACGATTTTGGAGTTCTCAAAACTCTTTAAAGAAAGCATCGAATACGCCTTGAACCACCGCAAAGATGCCCTAGAATACGCGGGTCAGTTCGGCCGCGGCATCTCCCACGAGCTGAACGACCGTTTTGTGGCGATGTATGTGAACGATCGCACGATCGATATCGGCCAGGACGGGGAGGCGGGATTCCGCAAGCTTCTTGATAGGGCGTACGAACACAAGATCATTCCGAAAAAGGTGGAGTTAGAATTCATTTAGAAAACAGGGGAATGGGAAACGGGGAACGCTGAACATTCACGTTATCCGTTTCATGTTCATCGTTTCCCGGGAAAAAATTATGAGCAACGACGAATTACGCGTTAAAACGGTTGAGATCGCGAAACAGCACAAAGCCAGCTGGATCCAGTTGGGACAACACCTGTTCTCCATCTACAAAAACAAGCTTTTTAAAGATTGGGGCTACCAAGCCTTTGAGACGTATTGTAAAAAAGAGCTGAACATCAAAGAAGCGACGGCGTCCAAGCTCATCAAGTCCTACGCGTTCCTTGAAAAAGAAGAACCGCGTATCGTGAAGCCCGATTACACGGAAGAAGAGGCGCCGCGGAAGATCCCCGATTATGAAGCCGTGAACGCGCTGCGGCTTGCGAAGAATAACAAGAATATTCCCACCAATGAATTCGCCGAGCTCCGGAACGATGTCCTGAACGAGGGAAAAGAAATTAAAGAGGTCCGGGCGCAGGTGAAGAAGATCCTCGAGACCCACGCGCCGAAAGAAACGCCGGAAATGAAAGAGCAAAAGCGTGGTTCTATCTTACGGCGATTGATCGGGTTTTTGAATTCCGCGAAGACCCAGCTGGAAGAAGAGGACCTGGTACCGGACTATCTTCTGAAGCAGATGGATGCGCTGAAGAGCAAGCTGGAAGATCAGCTGGACTAACGCGGGGAACGTTACTCGTGGAACGGGTAACGCAAAACCATCAACTTTCCGCGCGTTTCACAGCTTTCGTTTTTCGCCGCGTTCCCCGTTTCCCATTCCCCGATTCTGTCAGCGCTTGCTTTTTAGCGCGCGGCCATTCCTTCACTTCACACTCACGGATCAAGGCGCTGGAGCGGTCGCCGCACGTCTCCGAGTAGAGCATTTCCACCGGTCCCCGCGTGCGTGTGTAGCGGGAGGCCTTGCCCGCTTGATGCATTTTAAAGCGGCGCTCGAGGTCATTCGTGATGCCCGTGTAGAAAGTTCCGTCGCAGCAACGGAGAATGTAAAGGGACCATGGGTCGGAGGATTTCTTCTTTCCCCCATACTGCTTTTTCAGACCTTCCAGCATACGTTTGTATTTGGGATGCATTTTTCCGGTCCACGCGCTCCCGATCCACGGTCCACGAGTTGCTACTGCGTGGGGCGTGGCCCGTAGAACGTAGCCCTATTTTTTGAATTTATGATGATACTTCACGGTGACAAAGACGACGCCGGTGAAGAAAACAACATTGGCCCAGCCGAACGACCTGAAGGCGAAATCTTGGGAAGTGAGTGCGGCAGGGGACATGAGAAGGATGCAGATCCAAACTCCGAATACCCAAACAAGACTGATATCGTCAGCGGACTTGCGTTTCACGATCCGCATGATGAGGGGAATATTAAAAAGAGGAAGGATCGCTCCTGCCAGCGCGCTGATCTTTAAGAGGATTTCCATGGTTTTTTAGATCTCGAGTTGTTTGGGGAATTTCGTGAGATTGTTGCAGCCGTTTCGGGTGACGACGACCACGTCTTCCAAGCGAATGCCGCCGACGCCTTTGTAATACAGGCCGGGTTCTACCGTTACAACCTGGCCCTCTCTAAGCACATCGTCCCCGACGCTGATGCGGGGCGGTTCATGGATATCGAGGCCGAGCCCATGCCCCGTGCTGTGAAAAAATCCCTGCATCCGGCCGTTTTTGAAGCCTGTTTTAAATCCGAGTTCCGCGAATCTGTTCTGGATCGCCTCGTGGACCTTCTTCGCGTGGGCGCCGTGGCGGATCATTTTAAAAGCGATCCGTTGAGCTTCTTTCACCGCGGCATACATCTTTTTGAGGGCCGGGGAGGCTTTGCCGCGGACGACCGTGCGGGTGAAATCCGCGTAATAAAGCGTTTTTTCACTGCGCGGGAAAATATCCATGATGATCGGTTGATGAGCTTCAAGCGGGCCCGATCCCTGGTCGTGAGGATCGATCGAGTGACGACCGGAGGCGACGATCGTGTGTTCTCCGGTGCACCCGTTCGCGAGAAGCGCTTGGTGGATCAGGGTGCGAAGGGTTTCACTCGTGAGTAATTTTCCCTGGAAATAAAGTTTGTTCCGCCGGATCTTCGAAGATCTCAAAAGCTTGACGGCTTGATCAACGGCTTTTTCCGTAGCGCGCAAAGCCCGAGTGATCGCGACGATCTCCGGACGGCTCTTGATCAGACGTTCTTCAAAGAAGATCCCGTGCTTGTATTGGACCCTGAGGCCGGCATGGCGTAAGGGCACGTAATATTGAACGGGAAAATTTCCGGGGACAAGAACGCTATGGATCCCGAGTTTTTTGAGGAAATAAAGGACCAGCTCGATAAAGGAGCATTTTTTTTTGTGGGTTTGTTTGTAATCCAGGGCAAGACGGGAACTTGAGAAGACATCGTCCACATGGGCCTGTTTCCTTGCCCGGTCGATCTCGAGGTCGCTTACAAGAATGTATTTTTTCCCATGGACTTGGACAAAAACGAACGGGTCGGGGGCAATGAATTTCGTCGCGTAATAAAGGTCGGCATCTTTATCGCTTGAGGCGATGATCAGGAGGTCTTGTTTTGGCATGGGAGAGAATAACATGCTTGGGGCAAGAAGCGCAATACTTACGCCCCGAAGGACAAGGCTTTACATAACCTATTTTAATTAAATGAGTTGCAGGTTTTTCTGAGAGCTAGGATGAAAACGCCATTTACGAACCTTCAGACACTCTCGTTGACTTTGGGAGGATTTTCCCTATAATAAACAAATCAATCAAGGCATGCGAAGAAGTGGGCGCACAAACCCACTTCTTTTTTTTCTAATCAAACGGACGGAATCAGGGACAAAATGTCACAGGATCTGCTGGCTTCACTGGAATATATTGAGAAGGAAAAGGGGATTACGAAAGAGGTCCTCCTGGACGCGCTTCGCCATGCCCTGATCTCTGCCTGTCGCAAGAGCTTCCCCGAAAAAGGCGATGTTTTTGACGTCCAGATCGATCCAAAGACCTTTCGTATCACCATGCTGTTGGACGGCAAAGAGATCAACGATGCCCGGTTCGGGCGTATTGCTGCGCAAACCGCCAAGCAAGTCATCATTCAAAAGATCCGCGAAGCCGAGCGTGAATCCATTTTTAACGAATACAGCCACAAGCAGGGCGATATCGTCTCCGGCAGCGTGCACCGGATCGAATCGAAAGCCATTATCGTGGACTTCGGAAAAACCGAAGGCATCCTTCCCGCGCGCGAGCAATCACCTCTCGACAGTTTCAGGCAGGGGAATGTGGTACGCGCCTATGTGATGGAAGTGAAGAAAACCTCCAAAGGGCCCGAGGTGATCCTGTCCCGGACTCATCCGGACCTTGTGACGCAATTTTTCGCGATGGAAGTGCCGGAGATCCATGATGGTCTTGTGAAGGTCAAGGCGGTGGCGCGCGAAGCCGGGTCCCGCACCAAGATCGCCGTAACTTCTTCCGACGAAAAGATCGACTGCGTGGGTTCCTGCGTGGGAGTTCGCGGGCAGCGCGTGAAAAGCATCGTTCGCGAACTTGGCGGAGAAAAGATCGACATCATCCGTTACAGCGAGGATGTGGAAACCTATATCAAGAACGCGATGGCGCCCGCTGAGCTTAAAAAGATCACTTTAAACCCCGAACGGCAAAGCGCCGAGATCCTTGTGGAAGATGACCAGCTGTCGCTTGCGATCGGGAAAAAAGGACAGAACGTGCGGCTTGCGTCCAAGCTGATCGGCTGGGAGCTTGATGTCCGCAGCACTTCTCAAAAAGTCGCCCTGAGCGCCCTCGACGGCGTAGGCGAAAAAACAGAACAGATCCTGAACGGAGCGGGTATCCTGGCCTTGAAGGACCTTCTCAAGAAAACGGCGGAAGAATTGGCTGAGATCCCCGGGATCGGTCTCAAGACGGCTGAAAAGATCCTCGCGTCGGGTAAAGAAGCTGCCTCGAAAAAGAACGTCGCGAATAAGGCCGCTGATAAAACGCCGGCGCCTGAAGAAGCGGCGAGTCAAGAGGTAGCGCCGGCAGAAAGCGAAGGAAAGACCTCTCAAGAGGAGACGGGACAAGAAGGAGCGGGTGAGTGAAATGACCGAGAAAAAAGAGAAAGCCAAAGAAAAAAAAGAAGCGGTCAAAAAAGCCGTCAAAGCCCCCGCCGTCAAGAAAACTGCCCCTAAAAAAACTACTGTGAAGGCCGCCGCAAAAACCACTGAAGCAAAACCCGTTAAAGAAAAAAAGGCTTCCGTGAAGGCCGCGGTCAAATCCAAAATTCCGGCAGAAAACAAGATCCATGAAAAACCGGTTACTTCCGAGGTTAAAGTTGCTCCGGAAGTAAAAACAGCGCCGCCTAAGCCAGTAGTTGCGGCCGCTCCCAAGGCTCCCGTGGCCGAACCGGTTAAAAAGGCGGAGTTGCCGGTTGCTCCCGTTGTAGAGAAAAAACCTGAGCCGAAGCCTGTTGAAAGTAAACCGGCGCCGGCCGCAGCACCCAAACCGGCACCCGTCCAAGAGGCCCCGAAACCGGCCGCTCCCCCTCCGCCACCCGTGAAACCAGTAGTCTCGGTCCGTTTCCCGATCACGGTGGGGAATCTTGCGGAAAAGATGAGCCGGAGGATCCCGGAAGTCATTAAGGCGCTGATGGGGATCGGCATTTTCGCGAATGTGAACCAGCTTTTGAACGAAGAGATCGTTTACGCGGCCGGAGAGGCTCTGGGCATCGAGATCCAGAAGATGGAGGACGAAGCTAAAGAGATCATTGACCGCGGGGAAGATGAAGACGTTGCCAAACTCAAGCCGCGTCCGCCGGTCGTGACCATGATGGGCCATGTCGACCACGGAAAAACGTCGCTTTTGGACGCGATCCGCAGCACGAACGTGGCGGCCAAAGAAAAAGGCTTTATCACGCAGCATATCGGGGCCTACGGCGTGGATATTCCCGGCAAAGGGCATGTGACCTTTCTGGACACCCCGGGCCATGAAGCCTTTACGGCCATGCGCGCCCGTGGCGCGAATGTGACCGATGTGGTTGTGCTCGTGGTGGCGGCCGATGATGGTGTGATGCCTCAGACGATCGAAGCGATCGACCACGCGCGCGAAGCCGGATGCCCGATCGTGGTGGCCATGAACAAGATCGATCTTCCGGTCGCGAATCCCGCCAAAGTGCTTGGAGAACTTCAAAAGATCGGACTCGTACCCGAGGAGTGGGGCGGGAAAACGATCGTGGTCAAAGTTTCCGCAAAGACCGGCAAGGGCATCGAGGATCTTCTTGATATGTTGCTTTTGGAATCGGAAGTCCTGGAGCTCAAGGCAAATCCCGACCGCCCGGCTGTGGGTGTTGTGATCGAAAGCCATATCTCTAAAGGGAGCGGACCGGTGGCAAGCATTATCGTACAAAAAGGAACCCTGAAGTTGGGCGATATCGTTGTGGCCGGGCAATATACCGGTCGTGTTCGCGCCATGAAGAACGATCTTGGCAAGACCGTGCGCGAAGCCGGACCCGCCTACGCGGTGGAACTTTCCGGATTGAACGGCGTGCCGGAAGCCGGGGAAACAGTTTACGCGGTGGCGGATGAGAAGATCGCTAAAACGATCACCGAACAGAAGATCCTCGAGCTTCGTGAAAAGCAGATGCGGGGAACGCCCAAACATATGTCCCTCGAAAGCCTCTACTCCAAGATCTCGGAGGGGAATTTCAAGGAGCTCAAGATCATCCTTAAAGCGGACGTGCAGGGTTCCATCGAAGCCCTGACCCAATCGCTTGATAAGATCAGTTCTGAGAAATGCCGGCTCCATGTGATCCACGGGATCGTCGGCGGGATCAACGAGTCGGACGTGATGCTCGCGGCGGCCTCTGATGCGATCATCATCGGTTTCCATGTCAAAGCTGATCCCAAGGCGCAGGTCTTGGCCGAAAAAGAAGGCGTGGACATTCATTTTTACAGCATCATCTACGAAGCGGTCGAAAAGATCCGTAAAGCCATGGAAGGGATCCTCGAGCCCGATCTCAAGGAAGTTGTCGAAGGGAAGACCAAGATCCGCCAGATCTTCAAGTCCTCGAGGGTGGGGAATATCGGCGGGGCGATCGTGATCAAAGGCCGCATCACCCGGCAGCACCGCGTGAGGCTGGTGCGCGATAACGTCGTGATCTTTGACGGGAAACTTTCTTCTCTCAAGCGGTTCAAGGATGATGTGAAGGATGTTGCCGAGGGGTATGAGTGCGGGGTTGCCCTGGAAGGTTTCAACGACCTTCGGGAAGGGGATATCCTGGAGTCTTACCGCATCGACAAATTTGCCGCAAAATTGTAATCATTGACCGCTGAGGCGTTACTGACCCAAGAAGCCGGACTTCGGTGCTGGCGCTTTCAGTAACGCTTTTTTAATTTAAGAGGTGTTTCATGCAAGGAAAACGGACGGAACGCGTCGCATCGCTGCTTCAAATGGAGCTCAGCAATCTCATTCTCGAACGGGTCAAAGACCCGCGCCTGGGTTTTGTGACCGTGACCCACGTCAAGATCACGCCGGACCTTAAATCCGCCGTGGTGTTCGTGAGCATCATGGGCGAAAAAAAGAAAAAGGAAGAATCCCTCAAAGTGCTCGAACGGGCCGCCGGCTTTCTTCAGCATGAAGTCGGTCTGGCGATCAAGATGCGCTACACCCCGAGGCTCCAATTTGAGCTGGACGATTCCCTCGACAAGGACTTTGAGATCGGCCAAGTGATCCGCAAGATCGAAGAAAAGGACAACCCCCCTGCGTCCAAAGATCCGGAAGCGGATGGGGCGAATCCGCATGATTGATCCGAATTTTATCGATGGCGTCCTGTTGGTCGATAAACCCGAACAATGGACCTCGCATGACGTGTGCGCCTTCGTGCGCCGCCGGTTCGGGATCAAAAAAGTCGGCCACGCCGGAACGCTCGACCCGCTGGCTACCGGCCTCTTGGTGCTTTTGCTCGGCAAGTCCACCAAACATTCCATGCAATTAAGCGCCTGCGACAAGGAATATTTCGGTGCGCTGGAGCTTGGCGTCCAGACCGATTCCCATGACCGGCAGGGGAAGGTGACGGCCGAAGCCCCCTGGGAGCACATCACGCTTGAAATGATCCGCGAAAAGGCGAAAGCGCAATTTACGGGCGACATTATTCAGGTGCCGCCCATGGTCTCGGCGCTGAAGCATGAAGGGACGCGCCTTTACAAGCTTGCGCGTCAAGGCAAGACCGTGGTCCGGGAAGGCCGGCCGGTCAAAGTCCACGAATTCCGTTTTGATAAAAAAGAAGGAAAGTTCGTCGAATTCTTGGCGTATGTATCGAAAGGCACTTATGTCCGCACGCTCGTGAACGATCTCGGTGAGGCTTTAGGCTGTTACGCGACCCTGGCGAGGCTGCGCCGGCTCCGGAGCGGTCCCTTTAAACTGGAGCAAGGCGTGACGATCGAAGAGCTCAAGAACATGCAACCGGCACAATTCCGCGATAAAGTGATCCCATTAAGCGCCGCCCTTCTCCATGCAGATCATATCGGATCTTCAAAGCTATAAGGCCCGTCCGGCCAGGCCGGTCGTTCTCGCGCTTGGAAATTTCGACGGGTTCCATCTGGGGCATCAAAAGCTCCTGCGTTATGTGGTCCGGCAGGCAAAAAAAGAACACGCGCTGGCTGCGGTCCTGACATTCCCCGAGCATCCCCACAGCATTCTTCACCCCAAGCAGAAACCCATGATGCTCATGAGCATCGAGCAAAAACTCTTTTATCTGGCCCGGGCCGGGATCGATCTGTGTTTTTTGCAATCCTTCACGCCGTCTTTCGCCGGCATGATGCCGCGGGATTTTGTTGAGAGGATCCTTGTAAAAAAACTGCATATTCGCGAGATTTGCATGGGATATGATGCGCATTTTGGACGCGGCAGGAGAGGCGATACGGACCTCATGGCCCGTCTTGCCCGGTCCAACGGATTCCTTTTCAAAAGAATGAAGCCGGTCATGGTCGGTAAAAAACCTGTTTCAAGCTCCCGTGTGCGGGAACTGCTCGTGCACGGAAAAGTTGAACAAGCCCGGGCATGTCTCGGCCGTCCCTTCAGCATGTTCGGCAAGGTCATTCACGGGAAAGGCCACGGGCTCCATCTCGGTTTTCCGACGGCGAACCTGGAGGTGCACTCCGAGATCCTGTTGCCGCTTGGGGTTTATGTCGCCTCGGCAAGGTTTTTAAGTGCTGGGCCACGGGCCAAGGGCCGTGAGTCACGCCATCACTTGGGCATGAAGCATGGACCGTTGATCGCGGACCCTGTCCCGGGGGATTGGCTCCAGGGGGTCATGAATTTTGGCAAGCGTCCCACCTATCCCAAGGCAGAAACACCCCGTCCGGTGCTGGAACTTCATCTTTTGGACTTCAAAGGACAGGTCTATGGGGAAATGATGGAGATCGCCCTTCATCGCTTTATTCGCCCCGAGGCAAAATTTCCCAATGAAACCGCTTTAAAGATCCAAATTTGTTCGGATGTGAAATTGGCGAAAAGCTTTTATTCCAAAAATTATTCTCCCAAAAAGGTCTTTTTTTGAAGGAAACTTTTATTTCAAAAAAAGTAAGATTCATTCTGAGTTTAAGCGCGATTGCCTTATTCGCGCTTTTTCTACGCCTTCACTTCTTCGAAAAATTGCCTCGAGAAGAACTTGGTCTTTCGGAAGGCATCACGATCGCTGCGGCATCAGCCCCCGTGTCAAAGATCATCGAAGGCATCTGTCCTGATCAAGGGCCCTTGAAATACTTTATCCTCCACGCAGTGCTTTATTTGGGCCGTAGCGAGTTCTTACTGGTTCTTCCATCGCTTTTTTTTGATCTCGCCTCCATCCTTTTTTTGTTTTATTTAGGCGCTTTGCTTTTTGATGCGCGGTCCGGGCTTCTTGCGAGCGTTTTCATGGCAGTCTCTGTCTGGCATATCCATTACGCAATATCCGCGAGAGACTATCCTCTTTATTATTTTTTACTAATCGCGAACAGCTTTTTTTTATGCCGAAGCGTTCAGACCCTAAAAACGAGGGACTGGATTTTATATGCTGCGACCGGAGCGCTTGCCTTCTACGCGTTTTTTCCAAGCCTGTTTTTCCTAGCCGCTCACGCTTGCTGGCTTTTTCTTTTTTTTCGAAAACAAAAAAAGTTAATAAGCCAATACTTCATTTCGGCGGCATCGATTCTGATCGCGATCATTCCAATCCTAAAACGATTAAATAGCGCCTTGCAATTTAGACAGAACGGAGTGGACAGCTGGGGACTTCAGGGTTGGGAGATTTTGGAGTCTTTTCAGGATCACTTTGGTGGCATACATGGGTTTTTCCCACTAGGAGGGCTTGTATTTATTTTAAGTTTTTTATGGGTTTCGTTTTTTCAAAAAAAACAATCTCAGGCGTTGCTCCTTCTGATTTTGATTGTCGTTCCCGTCAGTCTTTGTTTGTTTTGCGTTTGGATGTTCCGAATGAGTCTAGCGCCCCGTTATTTCTTGTTCGGCTATCCCTTTTTTCTTCTCATGGCGGCCGCGGGGATCGCCTCTTGGTCTTCAAGGTTTGTGCGTTTCGCTGGGGCATTCGTTTTTTTTATTCCACTATGTGTTTATGGATTTTTTCGAGCAGGCTTGACGGATCGTTATTATGTTCCTGTGGACTATATTCAGAACAGCTCGCTGGATTTTCCCAGCATAGCTTCTTTTGTTGAAAAGAACCCCCATGCGGTCGATTTCACGGTCATCCTGCCTCCGGCCGCCATACATGCTATACAGTACTATCTAGATGAGCCTAATATTTCCCCTTTGGTTGTGATGCGAAACCGTTCCAACGGGGATGATTATTATGTTTATCAAAATTCCAAAGTGATTCTTTATGGTTTAGATGATATGTCGGCATTGGGTCGCCTGAGTGAGGTTGGTCGGCTGCTGGTTATCAAATTTTCTAGGGCCATAGGGGATCCTGATAAAAGCAACAAAATAAGGGCTTGGCTTCAATCCCGCGCCGATCGTGTCGAGCATTATCCTGATGTGGATTATTATTATATTAAAGGTCCAGCAGAACCGCCAGATCATCGAAAACGCGCGCTTACAGATAACTTTAAAGCGCCATTCCCTGATGCGTGTCTGGTGGAATGTTTGATCTACCCTTTCAACCGTCAAGACTTACGTTTCGATGAAGATCCCGAAGCCATGCGGACTTCCTGCGAACAGTGGACAGGTGTTTCTGCATGCCGTTAAAAGGATCCTTATATTCTCTGTTTGGGCGCAAGGTCGGGGCATTCATGCCTTAAACCGTAAAAATGAGTAACATCTGGACAAAACGGAAGGGTCGGGGTATACTTCCGCAACCTCAGAGATGAGAAAAACGACATAACCATAAGAGAAATAAGGAGTTAGAGAAGAAAATGGCATTAGCAAAGACGAAAAAGAAAAAGATCATATCCGACTACAAGGTCAGCAAGAACGACACAGGGTCCGCCGAGGTCCAGATAGCCCTCCTTACCGAGCGCATCAACGGTCTTTCCGGTCATTTTGAGAAGAACGTTAAAGACCACCATTCGCGCTACGGGCTTATCAAGATGGTCAGCCGCCGTAAAAAGCTGCTGAAACACCTCCAGGCTGAGGCTCCCGAGAAATACCAGCAGATCATCGCTCGCCTCGATCTGAGGAAGTAATTTCCTCTTTCCTTTTTTCTTATCTTGGATAAGACCAACTTCACAATCGAAAGGCGATATCTCACATGAAAAACATCTCAAAAGCTGTTCTTGAAATCGGGGGCCGCGAGGTCTCCATCGAAACCGGCCGTATGGCCAAACAAGCGCACGGCGCCGTGACCGTTCAGTGCGGCGGCACGGTGGTCTTCGTGGCTGCTGTTTCCGGATCGGAATCCAAAGAGATCCGCGACTTCTTTCCGCTGACCGTGGATTACCGCGAACGGACCTACGCCGCGGGGAAGATCCCCGGCGGTTATTTCAAGCGGGAAAGCAAGCCCACGGAAAAAGAGATCCTGACGTCGCGTCTGATCGACCGTCCGATCCGTCCCCTCTTTCCGGAAGATTACCTCACGGAAGTCCAGATCACCGCGAACGTTCTTTCCTTTGACGGCGAGAACCCGACGGAGATCCTGGCCATGATCGGCGCTTCAGCCGCTCTCATGATCTCGGATATCCCGTACACGACGGCCTTGGGCGCCGCCCGCGTCGGGTTGGTGGACGGACAGTTCATCGTGAATCCCACCCAGCAGGAGCTCGACCAGAGCGCGCTGGACCTTTTGGTGGCGGGGACGATGGAAAAGATCGTCATGATCGAATCCGGTTCCAAGGAGCTTTCCGAAGAACAGATGATGGAGGCCCTTCAGATCGGCCATGAGGCCGTGAAGAAAGCCATCCAACTTCAGCTGGATCTTCAGAAGAAAGCCGGCAAGACAAAAAAAGAAGTGAAGCCCCTCGGGATCACGAAAGAAATGGAAGACAAGATCCGCGCGGCGGTCGGCAACGAATTTGAAAAAGCCTTCAGCATGAAGAGCAAGGAAGAGCAGGAAGCGCATTTCAAAGGCCTTTATGACAAAGCGCTCGCGCAGTTCGATAAAAAAGCGGACGATTTTAACGAAGTGCTCATCAAGATCGCCTTCGGGCGGCTTGAGTATGAAAAGGTCCGTGAGATCATGCTCGCGACCGGAAAACGGGCGGATGGCCGCGCGGAGCGCGAGATCCGCAAGATCACCTGTGAAACGGGGATCCTGCCCCGGACGCACGGTTCCGCGCTTTTCACCCGCGGACAGACCCAGAGCCTGAGCGTTGTAACCCTCGGGACCGGCGATGACGAACAAAGGATCGATGCCCTGGAAGGGGACCTGATCAAGCGGTTCATGCTCCATTACAACTTTCCTCCCTATAGCGTCGGGGAAACCGGGCCGAACCGCGGGCCGGGCCGCCGCGAGATCGGTCACGGAGCGCTTGCCTCGCGGGCGCTTGAAGCTGTGATCCCTTCGCAGGAGGAATTCCCGTACACGATCCGCTTGGTATCCGAGATCATGGAATCGAACGGTTCCAGCTCGATGGCGACCGTTTGCGGCGGAACGCTCGCGCTGATGGATGCCGGCGTGCCGATCAAAGCCCCGGTGGCCGGGATCGCGCTTGGTCTCGTGACCGATAAGAACCGCTGGAAGGTCGTCACCGATATCGCCGGATTGGAAGATCATTTGGGCGATATGGATTTCAAGGCCGCGGGGACCCGCGAAGGTTTAACGGCCCTTCAGATGGATATGAAGATCGACGGGATCACCGTGGAACAGCTCAAGGAAGCTTTTGAACAGGCCAAACAGGCCCGCTTCAAGATCCTGGACCTGATCGCGGATTGCATCAAGAAACCGAACGAGCTTTCCGAGTACGCGCCGCGCATCACGACCCTCAAGATCGATCCGGAAAAGATCGGTCTCCTGATCGGTCCTGGCGGCAAGAACATCCGCAAGATCGTCGAAGAGACCGGCGCCAAGATCGATATCGAGGACGACGGCCGCGTGTTCATCGCCGCTGTGAGCAGCCAGTCCTCGGAAGCCGCGATCGCGCGCGTTCAGTCCATGACCGAAGACGCCGAGATCGGTAAGATCTACGACAGCACGGTCCAGAAACTCATGCCTTTCGGCGCTTTTTGCGAAGTGCTGCCGGGCAAGGACGGACTTTGCCATGTTTCCGAGATCACCGAAGGATTCGTGAAAAGCGCTGGGGATTATCTCCGCGTTGGCGATAAGGTGAAGGTCAAGGTCCTGAGCATCGATGAGCGGGGCAAGATCAGCCTTAGCATCAAGCAGGCCATGACCGAACCTCTCCCGATCCTGCCGGAAGATCAGCGAACAGTAGTCGAAGCCGCCCCTCCGAGACGCGACCGGGATGATCGCGGGGGACGTGGCCGCGGCCGTCGCCGGGACTAAAAAATAAATTCGGAGGAAAGGCGGGGGATTCCCCGCCTTTCCTCTTTTATTTCCCCCATGAAAGAAATCCGCATCGAAGTTAAAACACTGCCGCATTTTGAAGGGCTTCCCCTCCCGCAATACCACACCGAAGGTGCAAGCGGCATCGATCTTTTGGCGGCCTGCCAGGACCCGATCACGCTGCAGCCGGGGGACCGGGCGCTTGTTCCCACCGGCATGATCATCGCGCTTCCGCCGCATTACGAAGCCCAGATCCGTCCGCGAAGCGGGCTGGCGATCAAGCACGGCATCACGCTTTTGAACACTCCCGGGACGATCGATGCTGATTATCGCGGCGAGATCCAGATCATTCTAATCAATCTCGCGAAAGAGACATTTACCGTGACACGCGGCATGCGGATCGCCCAAATGGTCCTCGCTGAAGTGGTAAAGGCGAAGCTCGAGATAGTCGATAATCTTGAAGCAACACGCCGGGGTGCCGGCGGTTTCGGCCATACCGGTCATTAATAGCGTATAGTTTATAGGGTATAGGTTTTAGGACACCTTCGTCTTAATTTCTTCGCTGTTTTTCTATCCCCTATCGCTATACCCTAAACCCTAAAGTTATTATGAAAAAAGAACGAGTCAACGAGATCTGGGGTGTTTTTTTCCTTCTGCTGGGGCTTTTTACCTTCGCGAGCCTCTTCTTCTACCACGCCGAAGACATTCCGTTCTATTCCTCACAACCGACGGTACCGGTCGCGAACTATACGGGGGTTTTCGGAGCCTACATCGCGTTCGGGCTTTTCCTCGTTTTCGGCATCAGCGCGTTCGTGATCCCGTTCGTTTTCCTTCTGTGGGCGGAGTGCTTCTTTCTTCAAAAAGTTCCCGAGCGGAAGCTCTTTAAATTCATCGGGCTTGTCCTCGCGCTCTTCTCGATCTCGACGATCGTGACGATCACCGTAAGCCCGGAACAGCGCTTTGTCTTCGGAGGAGCCCTCGGGTATCTGGCAGGAAACCATCTTTTACGCCTCTTCGGACGGCTCGGGAGCTATTTCGTTTCCGGGTTCGCGCTTCTTCTGGCATTTCTTTTGGCTACGGATTTCCTTCTTTATCCTCTGTTTCGGGCGATCGTTGAAAAGTGCCGGGCTCTTTTTGAAGGCATGGCCGAGCGGTTCCCCCGCGAATCCAAAAAGAACGGAAATGCCGCTGCCTTGAAAAAGGAACAGGAACGTCAGCTGAAAGAGCTGAAGCAGCGCGAAAAGGAAAAAGAGAAAGAAAAGCCCGCACCGCGGATCCCGGATATCCCGCTTAAGATCAAAACCTACCAGCCGACGGCCGGCATGACCGATGACAAAACGAAGGCTGAGAAAAAATCCAAAGAAGAACCGAAAGAATCCGTCAAAAAACCGGTCCCGCAGGCGCCGGTGATCAAGACCGAAATCGCCTCTAAAGAAAAACCGGCCGAACCGGCATCCGGGGATGAAGCTTCTTTTAAAGGCGTCATCGGATCCCAAATCAAAGCCGATCAAAATTATCAGTTCCCCTCGGTCGATCTCCTGAAAAGGCCGAAAGAAGGCGCTTTGGGCGGAGGGGACGATCTGGCGGCCAATTCCAAGGCGATCGAAGCGACGCTTGCGGAGTTTGGCATCGAGGTCAAGGTGGTCGAAGTGGAGCAGGGGCCTAAGATCACGCTCTATGAGCTCCTTCCGGCGCCGGGCGTGCGCGCCGACTCGATCGCGACCTACGAAAACGATATCTCCATGGCCTTGAAGGCGACCAGCATCCGAATGATCATCCCGATCCCCGGCAAACAGACGATCGGGATCGAGGTTCCGAATTCCGTGTCGCGCCCGATCCTGGTCCGGGAGATGATCGAAAATTCCGACTTCCGTTCGCATAAATGCATGCTTCCCCTGATCCTGGGAAAAGACACGGGCGGGAAACCGATGATCGCGGACCTGGCTTCCATGCCGCACATCCTGATCGCCGGGACCACGGGGAGCGGCAAAACCGTTTGTATCAATTCCATTATTGCGGGATTTCTCTATCACTGCACGCCGTCGCAGCTGAAACTTGTGATGGTCGACCCGAAGATGGTGGAGCTTGCGGTCTACAACAAGATCCCGCATATGCTTTCGCCGGTCGTGACCGATGTCCGTAAGGCGGCCAACACGCTCAATTGGGTCGTGATGGAAATGGAAAAGCGTTACCGGCTTTTTGCCACCGTGGGTGTGAGGAATATCGTCGGGTTCAACACCCGCGAAATTTCTGAAGAAGGAGTGAAACAGGTCGAGGCCGCGGGGGATTCGGACAACGTGGTTCCCGCGACCATTCCTTATATTGTGGTCATTATCGACGAACTCGCGGACCTGATGCTGGTGGCGCAGGACAAGGTTGAAACGGCGATCACGCGTCTGGCCCAGCTTTCCCGCGCGGTCGGCATCCATTTGATCCTCGCGACGCAGCGGCCCTCCGTGGATGTCATCACCGGTGTCATCAAAGCGAATTTTCCGGCCCGCGTCGCGTTCAAGGTAGCCTCGGTCGTGGATTCGCGGACCATTCTCGACAACAAAGGCGCCGACAAACTCCTGGGCCGTGGCGATATGCTCTTTATCCAGCCCGGGAGCGATAATATGATCCGCGGACAAGCCCCTCTCATTGAAGACGAAGAGATCAACAAGATCGTGGCGTTTGCCGCAACCCAGGGAAAACCCGAATATCACTCCGAGATCCAGGCCGCGCAGAATACCTCCATGCCGGGCGGCGCGGGGGAAAAAGACGAGATCTTTGAAGAGGCCAAGCGTATCGTTTTGACGACGCGTCAGGCTTCGACCTCCTACCTGCAGCGCCGGTTGCGGCTTGGTTATTCCCGCGCGGCCCGCGTGGTGGATCAGCTGGAGGCCGCCGGCGTGATCGGCCCCCAGGACGGCGCCAAGCCGCGCGAGATCCTCCTCCCGAATCCTGCCGGCGATTATGCGGAAGCGACCCCCGTCGAATCTGAATCAGACGACGAAGATAACGCTTAAATTTCTAAAAGCGAGATCTGTAATTTTTTATTTTGGAGGTGCCGCTTTATGACAGGTCTTCTGGATCTCCAAGTTCCCAACAGCGAAAAAAGAGTCCTGCTTCACTGCTGCTGCGCACCTTGCTCCTGTTCGATCATCCAACGACTGATCGAAAACAAGATCGAGCTAACGGTCTTTTTTTATAACCCCAACATTTATCCCCGCGAGGAATACGAAAAACGCAAACAAGAAGTGATCCGTTTTGCGCATCAAAAAGAAACCCCTTTTATCGATGCGGACCATGAGATCGACCGGTGGTTTGAAGCGATCAAAGGCCATGAAGAGGATCCCGAGCGGGGAGAGCGTTGCGATCTTTGTTTTGAGATGCGGCTCGGAAAAACGGCGGAATATGCTTCCCGGCATCACTTCAAGATCTTCGCGACGAGCCTCGGCATTTCCCGATGGAAGGACCTCGCGCAGGTCAACCGCGCCGGAGAGAAGGCGGCGGCGCCTTTTCCAGGATTGATCTATTGGGATCAGGATTGGCGGGCGGGCGGCGGACAGGCACTTATGGACAAGATCGTGAAAGAACAGCAGATCTACCGCCAACGCTATTGCGGCTGTCTCTATTCACTCCGTGAGTCTCTTCGCCGCGGCCTGGACCGTCTTGCCGGAGACCGATCGTCTGCGTCGAAAATCTAAAAAAAAGCCATCCCGACGGTTATTTCCCGAAAGCGACGTCGAGCAGCATCATGAGAGCGAAGCCGAGGATGGTGCCCGTCGTCGCGAGGTCGCTATTCCCGTTCTGTTGGGACTCCGGGATCACTTCTTCCACGACCACAAAGATCATGGCGCCGGCAGCGAACGCGAGCGCGTAGGGAAGCAGGGGCTGGACCATCATCACGACCGCCGCGCCGATCACCGCGGCGACCGGTTCTACGGCGCCCGAGAGCCACCCATACCAAAAACTTTTTCCCTTCGAAAACCCGTCCCGGTGAAGCGGAAATGAAACCGCGAGTCCCTCCGGAAAATTCTGGATCCCGATCCCGACTGCGAGTGCCAGGGCGGCCATCATCGGCATGGGATTGGCGGCAGCCCCCGTGGACCCGAACGCAACGCCGACCGCAAGGCCTTCAGGGATATTGTGGATCGTAAGCGCAAGCACCAGCAGGGTGCACTTCGGTAATTTGGTTTTGATCCCCTCGATCTTTTCGTCCGGCATGAGGGGGTGAAGGTGGGGGAGGACCTTGTCGATCACGCGGAAGAACGCAGCGCCCAGGAGAAACCCGATAAGCGCCGGAAGCCACGGGATCATGCCCTGGTCACGGGCCATTTCGATCGAGGGAGTAAGGAGCGACCAAAAACTCGCGGCGATCATGACGCCAGCCGCGAAACCGAGCATGACATCAAGGATCTTCTGGTTGATTTTTTTAAAAATGAAGATCGTCGCTGCGCCGAGACCGGTCATGCTCCAGGTGAAGAGCCCGGCCAAGAAGGCCTGAAGGATGACGGGATATTGGGTCAGGGAGTCGGTCATAGAAGATGGGATGGATCCCTCGTAGGACAGGGTTAAACCTGTCCTACGAGGCATTACATGCTTTTAAGCGACCGGCGCCTTCATGTCAGCGAGCATCGCCTCAAGATCTTCTTCGTGTTCCACTTCATCTTCCAGGATCTCGAGGATGATCTTTTCCGTGATCGGGTCTTTGCCCTTCACAAAGTCGAAGAGCTTTTTATAGGTCGCGATCGCGCACTGCTCGCCCTTGATATTCTGCGCCAGGAGTTTTTTGGTGCAGGGGTCCGTAGGAGCGTCATACCCGCAATTCGTTTCCTTGAGGATGTCCTGCGGTGTGAGGAGCGGCGCTCCGCCGAGCTGGATCATGCGTTCGACCAGCATGCCGGCGTGCTTCAGTTCTTCTTCTGCGTGCTCTTCGAGTTCCTTCGCGACGATCCCGCGCATCCGGCCCGCGGCGACCTTGGCGCCGACCCAGTACTGGTAATAGGCAAGCCATTCATCCGCGTAGGCCTTATTCATCAGCTTGAGCAATTCATCCACGTTCACACCGACGATTTCTTTTCCTTTTGTGCCCATGACTGTTTCTCCTTTTTTGCTTTTTAACCCACTGCTATTTCAAAGGCCCGCTGCTTGAGAGGCCTCCATTCTACTGTAGAAATGACCCGACGACAAAAGCTTATCCTCCCGGATCTTTAAATGCAGCCCAGGATCCGCGACCGCAGAAGAAGACTCAGGCGCCTGGAGAAGGGCACGCTTGAGCCTCTTTTGTCCTTAGATGGTTTCTGATAGTGATGACGGAGTCGAAAATAATGACGATGGTCAGGGCAAGGATCGCGATGGCGATCCACCCGATCATGGAAAATTGATATTGGGTGATCAATTCCATCAGGGACCAAAGGCTCATGATCACCATGAAGATGCAAGGGATCAGGGTGTAGAGGACGCTTTTGCGCTTTTTTAGCAGGTAAACCGACAGGACCAGCAAGACAAGCCCCGCCAGGAGCTGGTTGGTGGTGCCGAAAAGCGGCCAGATCACTTTCCAGGCGGGAAGCACCTTACCGGACAAGGGATCCCTTAGGGTAGAAAAAAGTCCGATGACCGGAAAGATCAAGGTTACCGCCGTAGCCGTCCACCGGTGCTTGGCGTCCGTCAGGTTAAAAAATTCCTGAAAAACATAGCGGCCGAGCCTCGTGGCCGTATCGAGGGTCGTCAGGATGAAAGCCGCGAGTGCCATCAGCCCGAACGTTTTCCCGAACTGCAGCGGGAGGTGGAAGATCGCGAGGAATTTCGCGATGCCTTCGGCGTAAATATCAAGGGGGTCGCGGGACGAAAGTCCCTGCGATGGTAGCAGGATCATGACGGTCATGAGGGCGATCACAGCGACCACCCCTTCCACAAGCATGCCGCCGTAGCCGATCTTGACGGCATCGCTTTCTTTGTTGATCTGCTTCGAAGTGGTGCCTGAAGCGACCAGCGCGTGAAATCCCGACACCGCCCCGCAGGCAATGGTCACGAAGACGAGCGGAAACATCGGGCCCAAATAATCCGATCGATAGGAAGTAAAAGCGGGATAAGAAACGCTGAATCCCCCCAGGGCGATACCGACGACTCCGGCCAATACGGAAAAATATAAAAGATAAGAGCTCAGGTAATCCCGGGGCTGCAGAAGAAGCCAGACGGGCAATGTGGAGGCGAAAAAAACATAGATCATGAGCGCTACGTTGAAAAACCGGTTTGCGGAACCAAAAAGCTCGGGAACATTTTCCATGGGGAACTGGACCCCAAGATAAATTCCCAAAAAAACAAGGGGCACGAAGATCCATGAGCCGTGAGAAACTTTCATGCGAAACTTATAGACAGCCAAGCCGAACAAGACGGCCAAAAAGATATACAAACATGAAGAAGTGGCCGTCGCGCCATCCTCGACAAAAGAGGTAGAGGTCAGGTCCGCGAAGACGATCAGGATGTAGATAAGCGCGAGCCACACGAAAAGCAAAAAGAGTTTGTAGGAAAGCGGTGAAATGTAGCGGTGCGCGATCTCCGAGATAGAACGTCCTTGATGCCTGACCGAGGCGATAATCGACCCCATGTCATGGGGCCCACCGATCAAAATAGACCCGATGACGATCCAGATCAGGGCGGGAAGCCAGCCGAACGCGACCCCGACGATGATCGGTCCCACGATCGGTCCCGCGCCGGCGATGGAAGAAAAATGATGTCCGAACAAAATGATGTTTTTGGTGGGGACATAATCCACCCCGTCGCTTTGGGCGTGGGAGGGCGTCGGGGTCTGGTCATTGATGCCGAAGAGCCTCGAAAGGACACGGGCTCCGTAAAAGCGGTAGGCGGCATAGAAAAGGACTAAAACAGAAATAAAAATAAAAAGCAGCATATTGTCCCCTGGAACACATCCAAATAGTTTGTGTAAGTATACGCTAAACGGGCCTCTTAGAGGTAATCAGAAATCGGCATGCTAGGCTCCGTGATGCCAGCGGCGGATAACAAAAGGTTTTTCGCCCGGAGCGTTTTTTTCAGGATAGGTGTTCATGGGAGTACGGGTCTTCATGATCTCTTTGAGCACGGCATCTAATTTTCTGATGGTGACGCCGCTTTTGGACGAACACCCCATGCAGCTTTCGATCGTGCGCTCCCGGTCGAGCACGATGATGACATGCCCTTTCCAGACGATCAGATCCAGAGGCTGAAGTTTGGACGCGATCTGAGACGGAACCAGCCCGGCGATCGGAACGGGTTTTCCGAAACGGGTGAGGTCTGAAGTGTTGCGCGGAGTGGCGCCATCCGAGGCTTCGTATAAAAGTCCCGAGCAATCCAGCCCGCGGAGCATCCACATATTTTTGATAGCGGGCGAAAGCCTTCCGCCGGGAGGGTAGAACTTTAAAATCTCGGGGACACCTTCAGCGATATTGCCTCCCCAAACATAGGGAAGGCCCTGGCGGCTTACCATCCGGTCCAGGATCTGTTTCCGGGGAGGTATTTTTTGGGGCCGAGGCGGAAAAGGGCGGGAAGCCGTCGCAACAAAACGGCTGTCCACAAAGAGTCCTTCCGGGGGTGAAGGGTAATCGGCGGTGCGGACCCGGTAGATCCGGAAACCGTCCATGGCGTAAGAGGCCTCGACCATGAAGGCCGTTCCGGGCAGCGCGATAAATTCCACTTCACGGACAAGGCCCTGGGCGTCGCGCTTCAGGGTTTTTCCGTCTTTTCCGCCAAAGGTGGAACTGAAATCAGCGGTATTCAGTACCGGAGCCGGTTTTTCAGCACGGACATAAAACACCGGGCTTTTCCCCGTTTCGGCCGAAAGCGGCAGGATCGAAATCGTGCCGAGGCATCCTGTAAAAACGGCTGTCAAAAAAAACTTTTGAGCTCCTGCGTGCGGAAAAATCATGGGAAAAAAGAGGGGATAAGCGTCTTATCCCGCGCGGTAAAGAAGGACACTCGCCTTCTCAAGCGTCATGAGCCCTTCTTTGACCATCGGATTGAGAAGGGGGAGGAACTTGGCGATCTTTTCCTCACTATCTACGATCTCGATCACGATCGGGAGGTCTTCGGAAAGCCGAAGGATCTTGGTAGTGTGCAGATGGCTTTTACAACCAAAGCCCATAAAACCTTTCATGGCCGTGGCGCCGGCCAGGCCTTCTTTTTTGGCCAGGAGCACGATCGCTTCATAGAGCGGCCGGCCTTCCCATTTGTCCGCTTCACCGATAAAAATCCTTAAAAGCTTGCCGTCTTCAGGTATTTTCATAAATGCCTCCGGTTCGAATTAAAGCGCTCTTGCAAGTATGACACCCAGGCGAAAGACCAGAAAACCCAAGACCACACTGAGCACGATATTCATCAGCGCGGAAAGAGTTTCGCCGTCTTTGGTGAGATTGGCGGTTTCAAAGATGAAAGTCGAAAAAGTCGTAAAGGCCCCGCAAAAACCGATCATAAGGAATACGCGTGCCGTCGGCCCGAGGAGGAATTTTTCTTCCGCGAGCACGGCGAGGAAGCCGATCGCGAAACAACCGGTCAGATTGACCACCAGGGTCCCGAAAGGAAAGGTCGCCCCCCAAAATCGGTGAACGGCTCCGGCAAGGAAATAACGCGCGAAAGTCCCTAAAAGACCGCCCGCCGCCAGTCCCAGCCACTTGGTCATGGCTATTTCTTCTTGCCGACGGTAAAGGCCTGGCCGAGGAATTTCCCGGTTGCGTAATAAGAGCTCGTGCCGGGGTCGAACATAAAGGCCTTCATTTTCTCGGGGTCCGGGAACCCTTTTGAATTGAGCGCGGCATCTTCCACCTTGATATCCTTGATCTCCCCGATGAATTGCGTGTGGATGCCGAGCTTGTGGGTTTCCCGGAGGACGCATTCCAATACGAAAGGGAATTCCTTGATGTAGGGGGCATCGACAAGATCGCTTTTGACGGGCGTCAGTCCCGTCGCCTTGAATTTATCTTCGGTTTTTCCGGAGACGATCCCGAAATAATCCGCTTCCTTCATATATTTTTCGGAGGGAATGTTCACCGTAAAAGCCTTTTTGGCCAGGATGTTCTCGTAGGTCTTGCGGTGGTCGCGCACCGAAACGGCCACGCAGGGGGGTTCGGAGCAGGCGATACCGCCCCAGGCTACGTTCATCGCGTTGGGAACGCCTTGGGCATCATAGGAGCAAACGATCAAAACAGGAGTGGGAAAAAGAAGGGTTTTGGTGCCGAGCGATTTTTTCATAGAGCACTCCGTGAAAGGTTAGCGGCCTTCGATGTTGAGGACCTTGGTTTTTTTCTTCAAAAAGCGGAACACGAGATAAACAACAAGCGAAGTTCCCCAGAAGAACCACCAGAAATTCGAGATCCTGTGGTCGGGGGTTGTAAAGAGGTCCGAGGCGATCCCGAGCACGGTCAGCGCCGAGACCATGCCGAATTGGGTCGAGTGCTCGCGCTTCAGAACTGTTTTCCACGCGTACGGAAGCTCCGGTTTCTGCCAGCCCGAGCATTTCGGAATGAAGACAGGTGTTTTCAGGGTCCAGTCCACATAAGCAGCGCCGAATTTGCCGCGGAGGAATTCTTCTTCCGTGAAAATAATGCGCTCATAAAAGATCCAGAAAATAGCGATCCCCGCGAGCGCGAACCACCAGACCTGGATAAAAAGAAGAAGTCCCAGAATGATCAGGAAATTCCCGAGGTAAAGGGGGTTCCGGACCAGGGAATACATGCCTTTGGTATTCAGGCTGTTCGCCACCTGGCGTTCCGTATTGCGTCCCGAAGTTCCCAGCGGGACATAACCCGCCACGAGGCAGCGCACCATGAGGCCTGCGAAGGAAATGCAGATACAGATCGTTTTCCAGAGACCTCCCGAAAAACCGCTGAACAAGGGATGAGAATACTGTGGGTCCAGCAGCGCCGCGATCACCAAAGGAGCCGTAAGAAGCGGAAGATAGCTCCGGTGCTTGAAGAGGAATTCACCCTGTTTTTCATACGTTTCTTTGAGAGCCATAAGAACCTTTCGTTGTAACGGGAAAACCGATCCCGGGGAGGTATTATCTCACCATTTTTTAAAAATAAAAAAGGCGGCCAGGACCATGAATCCGAAGCCGACCAGGTAATTCCATTTTAATTCTTCCTTAAGATAAATAACAGAAAAACCGCAGAAAACCACGAGCGTGATGATCTCCTGGATCGTTTTCAGCTGAGCCGTTGAGAACTGGTTTGAGCCGATCCGGTTCGCGGGGACCTGGAAACAATATTCCACAAAAGCGATCAGCCAGCTGATCAGAATGACAAGCCAGAGCGAGGCGTTCTTGAACCTCAAATGGCCGTACCAGGCGGCCGTCATAAAAACGTTGGAAACCACCAATAAAGCTATCGCTCGCATGAGACCGGAGAACCTTTCCGCGGATTGTCTAAGGGTTCAAAAGCAAAATTCCCAAGTTCAGGCCCGTCGCGAACGTTACCCATAAGAGATAGGGAATAAGGAGCAAGGCGGCCGGGACCGAGACCTTGGAAAATTGCGCTATTGTAACCAAGATCATGGCCCAAAGGAACAAAATATCGACGAGGCCGTAAAGCGGGGAACGGAGCCCGAAGAAGAGGTAGGACCAGACTGTGTTTAAGATCAGTTGCAGCAAAAAGACCGTAAGAGCCTTCCGGACGGGAGGATTTTGAAGCCCCTTTTGCCACACCATCGCTGCTGCCACGGCCATCAGGACATAGAGAAGCGTCCACACCGGGCCGAACATCCAGTTGGGCGGTGAGAAAGAAGGTTTCTGGAGCGTCGCGTACCACTCAGGGATCGCCGCGATCGTAAAAGCAGATCCAATCGCTCCTGCGGACAGGCATAAAGCCGTAGAAAAAAGAATTTTGATCAACATGATCGTCCTCCCCGGGTTCTGATGGTTTTTCCTTCCTGGGTCTGAATCCTATCAAGTTTTCGCCACAATTGAAAGAAGAGCCCGGCCTTAAAGCGGGGAAGCGGTTCAAGCCCCCGGGAGGTTGCCGCGTACAATTTTTTTTCTTTCAGGAGCTTTTTCAGGATCCGAACACCCCAAGAGGAGCGAGGATCCTGTTTTGAGGCGATGGCCAACGCCCTGGAAAGGAAGGTCGAGGGGGTCTGGAGAGGGATCCCCTTCAAAAAATTCAGGATGCGGGTCGTGATCAGGAGCGTGTAGAGGTCTCCCCGCTGAAAATCCCGGGTTTCGACCGCCATGGCCGTCAGCCTCGCTTTGAAGACATCCGCTTCGGAAGGAGCGTTAAATTGTTTTGCGATCGGCGAATGAGGGATCAAATAAAAAGGGGAGGCGCCTAGAAGCACCGGAAGCCGGGCATTGAAAAGAAGGGTTTGGACCATCGAAGGAAGCGTGTCGCCCGGAAGCCCCAGGATCTGATAAGCGACTACCTTGAATCCGAGCGCCGTTGCCTGTTTTACGACCCGACGGTATTTTTGAGGAAAAGCCGGTCTTCGGACTTTTTTGAGCAGCGCGGCATTCGTGCTCACCAGCGAAAGGTTCAAATGAGTGAATCCCGCCCGCCGCATCAGCTTCAGGATCTTCAGGTCCAGCGTCCAATAACAAACTCCGTTCATGGCAAGCAACTGGATATCTTTTTTAGGGAAAGCCCGGATCAATTCCTCGCAGACCGCGGTCATCTCCTGGCGGTCAAACGTAAGGTTGTCGTCCTCAAAGTCAAAGACACGATAACCTTGAGCGTAACGCTCGCGGATCTCGGCAAGGATGTGGGCCGCGCTGCGCCGGCGGCATTGATGCCCGAAAGTCTTGTGAACGGAGCAGAACGCGCAGCGATAGGGGCAACCGCGTGACGTAATGATAAAACACAGCGGCTTTTTTTCGAAAAGGTAATGGTGTTGGGGCAGGTCGGAAAGATCCGGAAAAGGGATCGCTTCGATCGGAAAATTCTCTTTCCGCGGATTCAGGATCAGACGGCCGTTTTTTTTATAGCCTAGATTGGGGGCCTTCTCGAAGCTTTTCCCTCTTTGAAGAGCCTTTAAAAGCTCCACGAACGGTTTCTCGCCTTCCCCCTGGATCACAAAATCCACGGCGGGATGCGCCAGCATCGCTTCTGGCATGGCGGAAACCTGGGAACCCCCGAGAAGGATCGGGACACGGCAGTGTTTTTTGATCGCTTCCGCGCATCGCAGGACTTCCCGGTGATAGGGGGCGAAAAGGGAGGCGATGCCGACCAGATCGGGCCTTTCTTGGGAGACTTCCTTCGCGATGCGGTCAAAATCCGCGCCAAAGTGATAATAATGATGGAACGTCGAGAACGGGCTTTGGTCGTCCTTGGAATAATAATCTTTTAAATAAGCTAATTCTCTTGGAAGGGGGATCGTTTTGCGGCTCCAGCCATGGTGAAAGTCCCTGACCGTGATCCGGGCCCAGGGCAGGTATTTTTCCGCGGCGGCTTTCAGGTAAGCCAGGCCGATCGGCTGCAAACGGATGTCGGTATTGTAGAAATCCTCGATCGGGGGCTGTAAAAGCAGGACTTTCATAAAAGCTCGCTCAACGGGCAACGTTCTAAGTTCAACGTCCGCGTTTTTCGTTTTTCATTGTGCGTTGCGCGTTGCACTTGAATAAAAAATCTTCAAGATCTTCAGGCAATGGAGATGTGATTTCTAGCATTTTACCGCTTGCGGGATGCGGCAGGATGAGGCTCCAGGCGTGAAGAAACAGGCGGCGGAGCCCCAGGGCTTCACGCAACTCCTTATTGATCGTGAAATTTCCGTAGATCCGGTCGCCCGCCACCGAATGTCCCCGGAAAGCCGCTTGCGCCCGGATCTGATGTGTTTTTCCGCTTAAAAGACCGATCTCAAGCAGGGCTAGATTGAATTTCGGAAAATATTCCTTCATTTTGTAATTCAAAAAAGCGTTGGGAGCGCCTGACCGCGCGATCATAGCCCGGACATGACCACCCGTTCTTTTTTCGATAAGGGTATCACGCCATAAGCCTTGAGGCGGCATGGGGCGCCTCGCAATGAGGGCGAGATAATTTTTTTTGACGGACCGTTTTTCAAAGGCGTCCCGGCAGGCCACGGCGCTTTTCTTGTTTTTGGCCGCCAGGAGGATGCCGGAAGTGTCCTGATCCAGGCGATGGATAAGCCATAAAGGCCCCTGCGGCGTCTGAAAGCGCCGCTCATTCATGTCGTAAGTCCCCTCGAACGCGCAGGAGGCTTTGGGAGACCCCGGATTGGGATGTGAGAGAATTCTCTCGGGCTTATCAATAACGATCAGATCTGCATCCTCGAAGAGGACCGGGTGTGAAGTGAAGGAAGGCTGTGTCATGGAGCCGGCAGAGAACCCGTTTCAATCCCGGAGGCGGGAAGACCCGCCTCCAGGATCGGCGAAAGGGTTAACGGCAGCAGCAACAGGATTTCTTTGCTGCTTTTTTTGCTTTTTTCTTTGTTTTCTTGGCTTTCTTGGTTTTACAGGCCATGGCACTCTCCTTTTTTAAGTTTAAAGCTTGTTGAAGAACATCAGGATCCCGATCACGACGAACGCGGTGGCGCCGCCATAACGGATAAAATCAGGCTTCACGTATTTTGCCAAGAGGGTCCCGATCACGACCGAGATCAGGGTGACCAGGGCGTAACCGGCGAGGGAGCCCAGGAACACGGAAAGGGGCTTCCCGGTCTTTGAGGCCATCGTGAGGCCCACGAGCTGTGTTTTGTCCGCGAGCTCGGCAAAAAAAATGGCGCTTAAAGTTGCCAGAAAAACCTTTAGATCCATAAATCCTCCTTCGGAGATGATGATCGGACTGAATTGTAGCTTAATACCGCATAATATTCAATTTATGGGTATGCGGTATAACACTGTTAACCTCTAAAATTTAGTAGAGAACAGTGTAAACGGAAAAAGAGAGAAAGGAATTAAAGAAAAAGATTAAGGAGGATGCCGGCGGTCAGACTGATCAGGATGAGGAGTCCTGTCACCAGGGCATTCTCTTTCCCGTTCTTGTTCTCTTTCCATAACACCAGGAGGCCCAATCCGGCTCCCGCGGAAAGGCCCGCGATAGCCGAGCCGAAAGTGATCGCGCCTTTAAGGTAAACTTCGGTTACCGCCACGGACGCGGCGCAATTCGGGATCATGCCGACCAATACGGCGACGAGCGGCTGAAAAGGAGTTCCCGACAGGAACAAACGGTGCAGTCCTTCCTCGCCGGACCTTGAGATCACGGCTCCGATCAGGAGCGAGACCAGAAAAATAAAAAACAGCACTTTGAGCGTGTGTTTTAGCGGGAATAGAAAAAAAGTTTTCCATTGGGGGATATTGCTGCCGTGAGCGTGGCAATCGCAGGACCGATGCCCTCCCTGGGGGATTACGGGGCCATGCGGGGCGTGAAGTTCTTTCTCCTTTTTTGTTTTTAAGAGGAGGTCAACCGCATAACCAGCGATCGTCGCGAGGATCACCTTCACAAAGAGAAGCCAGAAGACCAGGGGGGCCTTGTCTTGCTGGGCCAGGATCACGGGGATGGCTTCATCGGAGGTGGAAATAAAAACAGCCAGGAGCGTTCCGATGGAAATACATTTACGTGCGTAGAGCGTTGCGGCAATCACCGAAAATCCACATTGCGGCATGCACCCCAAAAGGGCTCCGAGCAAGGGCGCCGCTCCCATTCTGTGGCTGATCTTTTCCCCGATAAAGGATTCCGAACGGTTCTCAAGGACCTCGAGGGCGATATAGATCCCCAGAAGCCATGGGGCCATGGCCAGCGTATCTTTCAAGGCATCCAGCAGCACTTCGGTCATTCCGTCACGCTCCTTTCACGGGCACACATGCTACTTGGGAATGTCTCTAAAATCAAGGCGGCGGGAGCCTTCCGCTTGCGGTTAGGGAGCGATTCTGCGAGAATGACTTCGCTATGAAGGACTACCTTTGGAAATATTTTTTACCGGGCCTGGTTTTGATCTTATGCGCGTTCTGGGTCGGGACCTTGCCCAGCACGATCTTCGCGCTCGTTGGGTTTCTCTCGTTCTTTTTGGCGGGGGTAGCGCTGATCATTGAGGGACGTAAGCGCCTTAAAAAAGGCGCGGGGAACAGTGAACGATGAACGCTTTCGTTTTCCGTTCCACGTTCCCCGTTTCACGGAGGTCTCATGACCTATTTTAAAATTCTCGGGATCGTTCTTGGGGTGTGGATGGTTTTGGGGGGCCTTTGGGCCGTTTGGGGCTTGGAAAGCATGAAACGTTTTATCGTGCGGACTTATCCGGAGGTCCGCCCCCGGTGGATGTTCGCGGCCGGAGTGATCGTGTTGGCGCTGGTTTTATGGACCTGGGGAGAATTTTTCAGGGCTTTGAGCCTGGAGAATTTTGTGGTGACGCTTGTCATGAGCCTCGGGCTGGCCAAAGCGGCGCCATTTGTCTTCTATTACAAGAAGTCCCGGGAATTCCTGATGGCGCTTGTGGCAGAGCCTCTCGCGTTTCGCACGGTCGTACTGAGTTCGGCCGCCGTAGGTTTGGCGCTTCTTGTGATGGCTTTCTTTTTTTAATTTCCGCCCGAACAGGTCTGTGTTAGGAACACAGCCTGGTCGTGCTGGACCTCGAAAAATCCAGGGCCGACCTCGAAATCCCTCTCCAGCCCGATACTTTCTTTGACGACCATCCGCCCGCCTTTGGAAGATAAAAGATAGGGCGCGTGATGGGCCAGGACCCCCACAAATCCGCTCTCCGCGGGGACAAGCGCGTGATAAACGCTTCCCTCGTACGCGATTCCCTGAGGTGTGATGATCTTGAGCGAATAAGCGGCCATCAGGCGGCCGCCTTTATTTTTTCATAAGCTTCCAGAACGTCCTCGACGCCGCCCGCCATATAAAAGCATTGTTCCGGGACATGATCGAGCTCCCCGGCGAGGAGCTTCTTGAAGCTCTCGATCGTGTCTTTCAGATGCACGTAGCGTCCTTTGCGTCCGGTGAAAGCCTCCGCGACGAAAAAGGGCTGCGAGAAGAAACGCTCGATCTTCCGGGCGCGCATCACGAGTTCTTTGTCTTCCTGCGAAAGCTCGTTGATCCCGAGGATCGCGATAATGTCCTTCAGGTCCTTGTAGCGTTGGAGGATGCGCTGGACTTCGCGGGCGATGTCGTAATGTTCCTGACCGACGACGCGCGGGTCGAGCATGCGCGAGGTTGATGCCAGGGGATCCACCGCCGGGTAAATACCTTGCTCCACGATCTGACGCGAAAGCACCGTCACGCCGTCGAGATGTGAAAAAGCCGTGGCCGGAGCGGGGTCGGTCAGGTCGTCGGCTGGGACGTAAATAGCCTGAACGGAAGTGATCGAGCCTGATTTGGTGGAGGCGATACGTTCCTGCAGGGTCGCCATTTCCGTCGCGAGGTTGGGCTGATAACCGACCGCGGAAGGCATGCGGCCCAAGAGCGCAGAAACCTCGGAACCCGCCTGCGTGAAACGGAAAATATTATCCACAAAAAGCAGGACATCCTGATGCGCCTCATCGCGGAAATACTCCGCCATGGTGAGGCCCGACAAGGCCACGCGGAGACGCGCGCCGGGCGGTTCATTCATCTGGCCGAAGACCATCGCCGTTTTTTTAATGACGCCGGATTCCTTGAGTTCCAGCCAGAGGTCGTTCCCTTCGCGTGTGCGTTCCCCGACGCCGCAGAAAACCGACACCCCGCCGTGCTCATTAGCGATCGAATGGATGAGTTCCATCACGACCACGGTCTTGCCGACGCCCGCACCGCCGAAAAGGCCTACCTTGCCGCCCTTCGGATAAGGCGCGAGGAGATCGATGACCTTGATCCCCGTTTCAAGGATCGCCGTGACGGGCAAGAGCTCCTCGAAAGAGGGAGGGGAATGATGGATGCCGTGTTTCTTCGCAGGGTCCTTGACGGCCCCTTGTTCATCGATCGGCTGTCCCAGAAGGTTGAAGATGCGTCCGAGAGTTTGCTCGCCCACGGGGACCGAGATCGGCGCGCCGGTGTCCTTGACCTCCATGCCGCGCACCAGTCCGTCCGTGGAAGCCATCGCTATCGCACGGATGTTGTTGTCCCCGATGTGCTGCGCGACTTCGAGAATGAGAGGTCGGCCGTTCACGTTGACTTCGAGAGCGTTCAAAATCTGAGGCAGATGGTCGGTCGGAAATTCGACGTCGACGCTGGGACCCATGACCTGAATGATCTTACCGGATGACATAAATGACTCCTCCATTCGCGGGGAACGGTCCGCGGGGAACGATGAACGTTTTCGTTCCGCGTTACCCGTTACCCGGCTTTTAGGGCTTTTGAGCCCGATACGATTTCAATAAGTTCTTTGGTGATCGCGGCCTGCCGCACCTTGTTCCTTAAAAGGACGAGCGTATCGATCAATTCTTTCGCGTTCTCGGTCGCCTGGTACATGGCGTTCATGCGCGCCATCTGTTCCGTGATCAAAGCTTCCGTGAAGATCATCCGTGTCTTTGCGGCGAACACCAGCGGGACAAGCCGTGAGAACAACACCTCGGGTCCGGGTTCCATGAGGTAGAGGTCTTCATGTTCCCGCGGGCCCTCGCCGGTTTTTTCTAACTGGAAGGGCAAGATCTTCTCGGTGAAGGGACGATAAACAAACTTCCCCGTGAAATGGGTGTAAATCACATAGGCCGCGTCGATCTTCTTTTCCGTGAAAAGTGTTTGCAAAAGATCACAGGCCTGCGTCATCACGGACTCGAACTGGGAGGTCTTGGTGTCCGTGAAGGCCTTGTGCCAGACGAAGCCCGAGCGTGCGAGGGCGTTGACGCCGTTCTTTCCGACGCCGATGAGAAGCGGGGCCCGGGACCGTCCCTTCATGAATTTTCTGGCTTCTTCGACCAGGGACTGATTGTAAGAACCGCAAAGGCCGGTGTCGGAAGTGATCACCAACAGCGCGACCTCTTTTTCTTCGCGTGTTTCAAGCAGGGGATGGCGGAGCGGAATATCCGTCCCCAACAGCCGGTTGAGAATCCCTTCCAGAGACCGGACGTAAGGGGTGGTCTGCTCGCGCAGTTTCTGGAAGCGCTTGAGTTTCGCCGCCGACACCATTTCCATGGCCTTGGTGATCTTCTGGGTGTTCTCGACCCCGCGGATCCGGTTCTTGAGTACTCGAAGTTGACCGCTCATGGTTTTTGAGTTGTTTCCTCCGTTTGTTTAAATTTTGTGATCGCTTTCTTGAGACTCTCTTTCAGGGCATCCGAAAGAACCTTTTTCTCCGCGATCTCCATAAAGATCTCGTGATAGCTCTTATCGATGAATTCCAGGAGGTTTTTTTCAAAATCCCGGACCCCGGAGGCCGGAATGTCATCCAGAAAACCCTCATTGCCCGCGAAAATGCTGACGATCTGGCGTTCAAGCGGCAGCGGGTTAAGGTCCGTTTGCTTCAGGATCTCGACCATGCGTTCACCGCGGGTGAGCTGGTCTTTGGTGGCTTTATCCAGATCGGTCGCGAGCTGGGCGAAGGCCTGGAGCTCACGGTACTGGGCCAGTGAAAGGCGGAGCATGCCGGCGACCTGCTTCATGGCTTTGGTCTGGGCGTTGCCGCCGACGCGCGAGACCGAAAGGCCGACGTTGATGGCCGGCCGGACGCCCGCGTAAAAAAGATCGCTTTCCAGATAGATCTGACCGTCCGTGATGGAGATCACGTTCGTCGGGATGTAGGCTGAAATATCGCCGAGCTGCGTTTCGATCACAGGCAGCGCGGTGAGCGAGCCGCCCCCCAGGTCGTCGCGCAATTTGGCCGCGCGTTCCAGCAGACGGGAATGAAGGTAGAACACATCGCCCGGATACGCTTCGCGGCCCGGGGGACGCTGCAGGAGAAGCGAAAGCTGGCGGTAAGCGACCGCGTGTTTGGAAAGATCGTCATAGACCACGAGAGCGTGTTTCCCCGTGAAGAGGGATTCTTCGCCGATCGCGGCGCCGGCATAAGGCGCGAGGTATTGAAGCGGCGCCGGATCTTCCGAAGAGGCGGACACGATCGTGGTGTATTCCATGGCCCCGTATTTACGGAGCGTTTCGGCGAGCGCGACCACGCTTGAAAGTTTTTGGCCGATCGCGACATAAATGCAGTGGACCCCCGTGGTCTTTTGATTGAGGATCGTGTCGATCAGGATGGCCGTTTTACCCGTTTGGCGGTCGCCGATAATGAGTTCGCGCTGGCCGCGGCCGATCGGGATCATGGCATCGATGGATTTGATGCCGGTCTGGAGTGGTTCCTTGACGGGCTGGCGCTGGACGACGGAAGGAGGCAGGGATTCGATCGGACGTGTTTTTTTTGAGACGATCGGGCCTTTGCCGTCAAGCGGCTCCCCGAGTGGATTGATGACACGGCCCTTCAGGGCATCGCCGACGGGCACCTGGGCGATCTTGCCCGTGCGTTTGACCTGATCGCCTTCCTTGATGGTCCGGTCTTCGCCGAGGATCACGACGCCGACGTAATTCGGCTCGAGATTGAGCACAAGGCCCGTCGTGCCGTCGCGGAAGGTGACCAGTTCTCCGGCCATGACCTCATCCAGACCGTAGACGCGCGCGATCCCGTCGCCCACCTGCAGCACGTAACCGACCGATTGCATCTCAAGCTTGGTCTCGTATTTCTGGATCTCTTTTTGAATGGCTTGCGTGACTTCTTCAGGCTTAAGCATCAGATCATTCCTTCCTCGGCGGAGCTGAAAAGTTTTTGTTGGATCTCATGAAGACGGTTCCGGAAACTGCAGTCGATCTCTTTTCCGTCAAAGCGCAGGATAAAACCTCCGAGCAGGCCGCGATCGGTCCTGGGGATCAACCGGATCTCGGAACGGAGTTTTTTAGTAAGCATGGATTTGAATTTCTCCTGGACCCCGCTTGAGAACGGCACGGCCGAGAAGAGCTCGATCTCCCGGATGCCCTGTTGCTTCTCGAAGCGGTCGTGAAAATCTTTCTGGATCTCCGGAAGAAGCGCGAAGCGTTTTTTTTCGATCAGGACCCGAAGGAACCTTTCCAGAAGCCCCGGCCTGGGATCGGGAAGGGCGCTCATCGCCAAAGAAAATTTTTCCGCTTCCGTGAGCGTGGGATTCGCCATCAGAAGGAAAACCTTGGGCTGTTCGCGCAGGACCTTGACGAGCGCGTGGAGCCCCTTGTCGATCTCGGGAAGGCGACCGTCTTTTCCGGCGAGTTCAAAAAGAGCGCGGGTGTAACGGGCCGCGGCGATCACGTCGCTCATAGTTTTTTCTCAAGCTCCCCGAGGATCTCTAAAGCCTTTTTCTCCTGCTGGGAACCGTCGATCCTTTCCGCGAGCACCTTTTCCGCCACGCGGATCGAGAGACCCGCGATCTCCTGGCGGAGCGTCACCCGGGCTTTTTCGATCTCAAGGTCGATATTGGTCTTCGCCTTTTCGAATGTGGCTTGGGATTCTAAGCGCGCTTTCTCCTGGATCTCCCGCGCGAGGCGGCGGCCTTCCTGGACGGCTTCTTGCATCTTGGCGCGGGCCTCTTCCTCGATCTTCTGGAGATGCAGGCGGTAATCCTTTTCCAGCGCCGCGACGCTCTGCTTGGTTTTCTCGATCCCGCTCCATTCGTCCTCGAAGCGTTCCCGCCGCGCCCGGATGATCTCCAGGAGCGGTTTCCAGGCGAATTTCTTGAGCGTGAAGAAGACGATCAGAAAGGCGGCGAGCTGGACCCCAACCTCCGCGAGATGGATGTTCTCTTGAAAGAATTCCATGGGGATTTCCGGCTTAGATCTTTCCCATCAATACGAAACCGAAGATCAGGACATAAAGCGTCAAGGCTTCGATCAGGGCGCATCCGGCCATCATGTTGACCAGGATCTTTCCGGAAGCTTCGGGCTGGCGGCCCGTGGCGTCCATGGCGGAGGCGACGGCTTTCCCGAGGCCCAGCGCCGACCCGAATGCCGTGATGGCAAGGCCGAGCGGAAGTGCGAAACCTAATGCGACGTGTGAATCCATTTTTGATTCTCCTTACGGTTGAGTTGAATGAACGACGTTGGTTGGGTCTTTGGCTTCCGTCGCGTGTTCTTCGTCATGGTCGTGCGGCATGACCAGTGAAATATACACGGTCGAAAGCAAAAGGAAAACAAAAGCCTGGATGAAGCTGAAAAGGATCACGAGGATATTGGCAAAAAGCTGAAAGATGAAGAACACCCAGTAATACATCACGTTCAGTTCCGCGAATTTGTAAAGCAGCTTGTCTTCGCTGGAGATGTTCGCGAAAAGACGAAGCGAGAGGCTCAAAGGCACCGCGAAGAATTCGATGCTCATGTTGATCACGAGCATGAGCGGGACGAGCAGCAGCCCGAGAAAACCCACCGGATTGCCGGCGAGGTGTTTGAAGTAGTTAAAGAGGCCGTGCTCTTTGATCCCGACCCATTGGATATAGACCGTCGTGAGCAGGGCCAGGGCGATCGTGGTGCTCCAGGCGCTTGTGGGCGATTTCATTAACGGAAGAAGCCCGAGAAGGTTCTGGAAAAGAATGTAAAGGAACATCGTGCCGAGGAAGGGGACATGTTCCATGCCCCTGGGGCCGAGGATGCCGGTGACGAATTCCGAAAGACCTTCGACGCAGATCTCCCAGCGGTTTTGGATGCCCTTCGGAAGGAATTCATTTTTTCGCGCCGCGGTGATCGAACGGACGGCGATAAAACCCAGCACGAGAAGCGAAAAAATAATATTTTCCCACGTGAAAAGGAAATGAACAAAGTGCGACTTAGGGAAAAGATGCTCCAGGAGGGTGATAAAATTCGGAAGCTCTTCGGCCGCATGCCTCTGGGCGGCGGTCTGTACGGCGGCCGTTACGTGACCTTCTGTCATGTTCATGTCTTGTTTTCGCTTCCTTTATATAGAAGTCTCAGGATCTTGACGGTCTGGGTGACCGAACCCGCAAGTCCCAGGAGCGTTAGGACCAGGGTGGTGCCGGAGGGCCAGCCCCACTTTCCGATCAGCCACTGGCTTACCAAATACCCCACGAAAGGGCCGCTTAGAAGCACCATGGGCAAAGTAAGGGCCAATCCGAGCATCCAGAAAAGCCGTTGAAGATCTTTCTTGGCGGTGTTCAAAGGATCGGGGTGGGTCCACACCCTGCCAGCCAGGTTGTTCATGGAACGATGGCCGACATTATCTGGCAAAGCTTCTTTCATTGTCAAGGAACTTGCATGGAGTGGTGGGCGGGGCAAAAGGGAGTATGGTTTTTGACTCTTTGGCCGATAAAAAAGAAGCCGGTTCTGACACAAAAGGAGTCTTATGTTCAAAGGTCTTTTTAAGTTCCTGTTCGGTCTTATACGCCTCGCGATTATCCTTTTGATCCTGATATTGATTTTTCACACCTGGGCGATCAAGCAGGCGATCACTTTTTCCATGAGCTATCAATTAGGCGCGGACGTGTCGGTCCGAAACGTCAAAATGGACTGGAAGAATACGGGCTTTGAGGTCCAGGGCCTTGAGATCGGGAATCCGTACAGTTTTCCGAAGGGGATCATGGCGAATATCCCGCTGGTGATCGTTTCGGTCGATCTTCCGTCCCTCCCCGAGGGGAAATTGCGTCTTAAAGGCCTCGGGATCGATCTCAGGGAGCTCCAGGTCATGAATGTTCCGAGGAAGGGCCTGAATGTCCTGGAACTGAAACCTTTCAAGAAAAGCAAAGAGGAAAGCGAGGCCCCTTCCGGGGGATCGGGTCCCGGTTCCGTCAAAAAGTACATACCGGAACTTTTTATCGATGAATTTGTTTTTTCTATAGGGGAGATCCGTTATTTGGATGCCACCGGGCCGTCTTTAAAGGAAACGCATTTCAATGCCGGGATCCGCGGAGCGACCTATTACGATATCCGGGGGACCCGGGATGTCATGGCGATCCTCGTCGGCGAGGCCTTGAAAAAAATGGGCTTTGGTTATCTTGAGTCCCAGCTTCAACAGCTCCAAGGTAAGGCGGTCTCTTCGATCGCCAAGAAAAGCGGCTTTTGGGGTCAGATTCTCTCCACCTTTGGCGGGGACGCCTCAAATTAACACCTAACTCATTTTAATTAAATAGGTTAGGTTGTTTTGTAAGTTCTTGCTGAGCGATCTTCCTTATATAGCGGGGTACAAGATCAGGATCGATCGTAGGTCCATGGACCGGAGAAGTGGCCCCCATCCCTCCCAAAAAGTAAAAAAGATTTTTTAAAAAAGCTTGACACGGTTTTCTTTTTTAATAGAATGTGCACTCTTTCCGTAGGAGAGCTGTCTCTGCTTAAGGTGGTTTCTGTCTTCAAGCGCAGATGTTTTTCCGTTGGAAAACAGGTTTTTTATTTTTTTTGTGACGCGCTTTTTGTGTCACGGATGTCGAAGCGAGCGATCGAAAGCGCTGGGAAAAGCTTAGCGCTGGAGTAGCTCAGTCGGTAGAGCACATCCTTGGTAAGGATGAGGTCATGGGTTCAATTCCCATCTCCAGCTTAGGATGTGAAAACGAAACTTCAATCATAAGGGAGAATCCCAATGGCAAAAGAACAATTCAAGCGCAGCAAACCTCACGTGAACGTCGGAACGATCGGACACGTGGACCACGGTAAAACCACTTTGACCTGCGCCATGACCAAGGTGTTGTCGGCGAAGGGGATGGCCACCGTCCGCGAATATGCGGATATCGCCAAGGGCGGCACGGTCCGTGACGATTCCAAGATCGTGACGATTGCCGTTTCCCACGTCGAGTACGAATCCGAAAAGCGCCATTACGCGCACGTCGACTGTCCGGGACACGCGGACTACATCAAGAACATGATCACGGGTGCCGCGCAGATGGACGGTGCGATCCTGGTCGTTTCCGCTGTGGATGGGCCGATGCCCCAGACCCGCGAGCACATCCTGCTTGCCCGTCAGGTTGGCGTTCCCGCGATCGTGGTATTCCTCAATAAATGCGACCTCGTCGAAGACAAAGAGCTCCTTGACCTCGTCGAAATGGAAGTCAGAGACCTCCTCAAGAAATACGATTTCCCCGGCGATAAGATCCCCGTCATCCGCGGTTCGAGCCTTCCGGCTGTCCAGAACCCCACCGATGCGGCGTCGAATCAGTGCATCATGGATCTCGTCAAGGCCCTGGATGAAAGCATTCCCGAACCGAAACGCGATACCGAAAAACCCTTCCTGATGCCGGTCGAAGACGTTTTCTCGATCTCCGGCCGCGGAACGGTCGCGACGGGTCGTATCGAGCGCGGGGTCATCAAAGTGAACGAAGAAGTCGAGATCATCGGGTTGCGTGAAGGCGCTATGAAATCTGTGGTAACGGGCGTCGAGATGTTCCGCAAGCTGCTTGATGAAGGGCGCGCGGGCGACAACGTAGGTCTCCTCCTCCGCGGCGTCGAAAAAGACCAGATCGAAAGAGGGATGGTCATCGCGAAGCCGGGTTCGGTGACGCCTCACAAGAAGTTCAAAGCTCAGATCTATGTGTTAAGCAAGGAAGAGGGCGGCCGTCACACGCCGTTCTTTAAAGGGTATCGGCCTCAGTTTTATTTCCGCACCACCGATGTTACGGGGATCGTGACTTTGCCGGCCGGCGTTGAAATGGTTATGCCGGGCGATAACGTGTCGATCGAAGCGGAACTGATCATGCCGGTTGCAATGGAAAAAGAGCTCCGATTTGCCATCCGCGAAGGCGGAAGGACGGTCGGCGCCGGCGTTGTCAGCGAGATCATCGCGTAACATCTCGTTCGGCCACAAATCCTAGCATTTTTTGGCGAAGCCCTGCTGGCTGTAAGGCGTTTATTTTCGCCGTAAGAAGCCTTGCAAGCCGAAAATCATTTTTGAAAGCCGTGCGTTTTCCGCGGTTTTTTTAAGACAAAGGAAAAGGTTTTATTTCAATGCAAGAGATTATTTCCCTCGTGTCGTCGTGCGATCACAAGTCGACGTATTGGACGCGTAAGAATAAGAAACAGAATCCGGACAAGATCGAACGGAAAAAGTACTGTCCGGCTTGCCGTAAGCGCGTTCTTTTCCGGGAGAAGAAATAACCTTTTTCGGAGCGAAGCGGAACAGAGGCCTGTAGCTCCAATTGGTAGAGCGGCGGTCTCCAAAACCGCATGTTGCAGGTTCGAGTCCTGCCAGGCCTGGATTTTTAAGGCGATGGGTGCGGACTCGAAATAACAAAGAGGAAGTTATGGTGCAGAAAGCAGCGAATTTTTTTCAAGAAACGATGCAGGAGCTGAAAAAAGTCACGTGGCCGACCTGGAACGAACTTTGGCAGGCGACGCTTGTCGTGATCGTGGTCACCCTTTTCGCTTCGGCGTTCATTGCGGCTGTCGATTTCTGCATTTCGACGCTCCTCCGGATCGTCATTAGTTAAGATCATGGCCGACGCTAAGTGGTATGTAGTCCATACGCAGACGGGCGTGGAAACCAAAGCCCGCGCCAGCTTGATCAGCCACGCGGAGACCGCGGGTCTTTCGCACCTGATCCATGAAGTGTTGATCCCGCTCGAAAAAGTGAGCGAGGTGAAGGGCGGCAAAAAACGGATCAGCGAACGGAAATTCTTTCCGGGTTACATCCTGGTCAAGATGGAATTGACCGACGAGAGCTGGTACCTCGTGCGGAACACGCCGGGGATCTCGGGCTTCATTGGATCGGGGAAGAACCCGATCCCGCTGACGGAGCGTGAGGTCGGCGCGATCATCAAGGAACAGGAAGAGAAGCAGACCAAGCCGAAACCGAAAGTAGAATTCGAAGAGGGTGAAAGCGTCCGCGTCAAAGAGGGCTCTTTCGCTAATTTTAACGGTACGATCGAACAGATCAATCCGGACCGCGGCAAGATGCGCGTGATGGTCACGATCTTCGGCCGGCCGACACCCGTAGAACTTGAATACTGGCAAGTAGAAAAGATCTAAACCATGGCAAAAGAAATCAAAGTAAAGATCAAATTGCAGATCCCGGGCGGACAAGCGAATCCCGCTCCTCCGATCGGCCCCGCGCTCGGCCAACACGGCGTCAACATTATGGAGTTCTGCAAGCAGTTCAACGAGCGTACCAAAGACCGCCCGGGCACGATCCTTCCGGCGGTGCTCACGGTTTACAAGGACAAATCCTTTACCTTTATCCTGAAATCGCCGCCGGTCGCGGCCGAGATCAAGAAAGCCGTCGGGCTCGCAAAGGCCTCCGGGGAACCCGGCCGGACCATCATCGGTAAGATCACCCGCGATCAGGTCCTTGAGATCGCGCGCAAGAAAATGGTTGACCTCAATACGACCAAGATCGAAAGCGCCTGCCGCATCGTCGAAGGCGCGGCCCGCAGCATGGGTATCGAAGTCGTCAAATCAAAGTAAGAACGGAAAAGACAATGAAACGCAGCAAACGGTATCAAAAAAGAGCAGCGCTGGTGGAAGAAGGCAAGATCTATTCTTTGCCGGAAGCCGTGAAGATCCTGAAAAAAGTTGAAATGGGCAAGGCTGACGAAACGGTCTCCCTGAGTTTCCAGCTCGGGATCAAGTCCGAAGCGGGTGACGAGAACGTGCGCGGCACCGTGAGCCTTCCTCATGGCAGCGGCCGTACGCAGCGCGTGCTTTGTTTTGCGAAGGGGGAGGGCGCCAAGGATGCTGAAGCCGCGGGAGCGGATTTTGTCGGGGCCGAAGAACTCGTGGAAAGAGTAAAGAACGGTTTTCTTGATTTTGACGTTGTGGTTGCCCATCCCGATATGATGCGGGAAGTCTCCAAGCTCGGGCGCGTGCTCGGTCCCAAAGGATTGATGCCGACGCCGAAAACCGGCACCGTGACGCCTCAGGTCGGCCGGGCCGTCAAAGAAGTGAAGGGCGGCCGCATCGAGTTCAAGAGCGACAAGACCGCCGGGCTTCACGCTGTGTGCGGTAAATTATCGTTCGGTGAAGAAGCGATCCTTGAGAACGCGCGCACCGTGATCAAAGCCGTGAAAGATTCCAAGCCCGCCACGAGCAAAGGCGAGTACCTCAAGACGATCCATATCGCGACGACCCACGGACCGGGTCTCAAGCTCAATACGGGAGCCCTTTAAGCCATGCCTTCCTTAGAAAAAGAATTGATGTATCAGGAGATCGTCAAAGAGTTCGAGAAGAGCCCTTACGCTTTCATCTCTAATTTGAACGGAGTTTCGGTGCTGGATATCTCCGACGCGCGCCGCAGTCTTGAAAAAGTGTCCCGGCGCTCCCTCATGGTCAAACATGCGATGGCGCGCAAGATCTTCGCGCAGTTCAGCGTCGCGGGGGCCGACAAGTACCTGAGCGGTTCGGTCGTGATCACTTTCGGGGACAAGGACCCGCAGGAGATCTCCAAGAAGCTCATCGATTTCGCAAAGACGAACGAAAAATGGAAGCCCGCCGGCGTGATCTTCGAAGGTCAGGTCTACGGCGAGGATTTCCTGAAACAGCTTGCAAAACTCCCGTCGCGCAAAGAGCTCCTGACGCAGCTGGTGCTGCGCATGAACTCGCCGCTTCAGGGGTTTGCGAACGTCCTCGGAGCTCTCACGCGCAATTTCGTGGTCGCTTTGGAAGAGGTCCGTAAGAAAAAAGCAGCGACTGGCGCTGCGTCTTAAGAACACCAGTGCCGCATTATATTTGAAATAGGGGGTATGCGGTACAGTACTGTTAACCCCTAAAATTAAACAGAGAACAGTACAGACAAAACGAATGTCCTGATAAGGGAAATTCAATCAAGGAGGCAGCAAAATGACAGAAGCAACTGAAGTGAAAGTTTCCGAAAAATTGCAATCGATCCTTACGTCGATCGAAACGCTCACCGTGCTCGAGCTCGCGGACCTGGTCAAGGCCCTCGAAGCGAAGTTCGGCGTCAGCGCGGCGGCGGCAGCTCCGATGATGGTCGCGGCAGGCGGCGCGGCGGCAGCGGGCGGCGGCGCGGCAGCGGCGGAAGAGAAGACCAGTTTTACGGTCATTCTCGCCAACGCGGGTGACAAGAAGATCAACGTGATCAAGGAGATCCGCACGGTCACGAGCCTGGGCTTGAAAGAAGCCAAGGACCTCGTCGAAGGCGCTCCGAAGACGATCAAAGAAGATGTGAATAAAGAAGAAGCTGAAAAGATCAAGAAGGTCCTGGAAGCTCAGGGCGCGAAGGTCGAGATCAAGTAAGTTCCCGTTTGAACCAGGCGAATCAGGAACGCTGTCCTTAAGGAGGACAATCCAGTATGATGCCTTTGATCAAGAGAAAAAGCTTTACGAAGATTCAAGATACGATGGATCTGCCCAATTTGGTGGAGATCCAGATCAAGTCGTACGAGGAATTTTTGCAGAGCGGCCGCTCTAACCGCCGTCGCAAGAGCCAGGGGCTCGAAGCGGCGTTCGCGGATTGCTTTCCCATCGAAAGTTTTGACGGGACTTGCCGGCTCGAGTATCAAGGCTATTCGCTTGGGAAACCCAAATATTCCATTCCGGAATGCCAGAAGCGCGGGATGACGTACGCCGCGCCGCTCAAGGTGAAGTTGCGCCTTGTCCGCAAGGGCATCGCCAAGGAACAGGAAGTCTATATCGGGGAACTCCCGCTCATGACCGAGACGGGGACCTTCATTATCAACGGCGCCGAGCGCGTCATCGTCAGCCAGCTGCACCGTTCACCGGGCATGTCGCTTGAGGAAAGCCTCCATCCCAGCGGCAAGAAGATGTATAGTGTGCGCATCATCCCGTACCGCGGCGCGTGGCTGGAATTCGAATCCGACGCGAACGATGTCCTTTACGCCTATATCGACCGCCGCCGCAAGATCCTCGCGACCGCGCTCCTGAGGGCGTTGGGCTATTCTTCCACTTACGATATCTGCAAAGAGCTCTATCCGGTCGAAAAGATCCGCGCCTTTGATAAATCCAAGGCGAGAGAGGTCGAAGATGAGATCCTCGCCGATGACGTGTTCCATCCGACGAGCAAGGAATTGATCGCCGCGGCCGCGACGAAGCTTACCAAAGAAGTCATTTCCACGCTCCTCTCGAACGATGTCACGACCTTTTCGATCGTGAAGCTTTCGAAAGAGGACCGCTCGCTCGTCAATACGCTTGAACGCGATCCTTACCGTAATTCCCAGGACGCGCAGCTCGCGATCTACCGCCGCGTCCGTCCCGGCGATCCGCCGACGGAAGCAAGCGCCAAAGACCTGATCCAGAAGCTCTTTTTTGATCCCCAGCGTTATGACCTCGGTCATGTCGGCCGTTTCATGCTGAACAAGAAGCTTGGCCTCGGCACAAGCGCCGCGGATACGAAGAATACGACCCTGAAGCCCGATGACGTGATGAAAGTGATCGGCAAGCTCCTCAAGCTCCGCTCCGGGGAGGTCAGTATCGATGATATCGACCACCTCGGGAACCGTCGCGTGCGTTCCGTAGGGGAACTTTTGCAGAACCAGTTCCGCGTGGGTCTCGCGCGCATGAAACGCTCCTGCATCGAGCGCATGTCAATCTATGACCTGGAAGCCGCGATGCCGCACAACCTGATCAACCCGAAGCTGATCTCGGCCGCGATCAAGGATTTCTTCGGCCGCAGCCAGCTGTCTCAATTCATGGACCAGACGAACCCGCTTGCGGAGTTAACGCACAAACGCCGTCTTTCCGCGCTCGGTCCCGGCGGTCTTTCCCGTGAACGCGCGGGTTTTGAAGTCCGCGACGTGCATCCTTCCCATTACGGCCGCGTTTGCCCGATCGAGACGCCGGAAGGTCCGAACATCGGTTTAATCTCTTCTTTGAGCACTTTCGCGCGCGTCAATGATATCGGTTTTCTCGAAAGCCCGTACCGCAAGGTCGTGAAGGGCCGCGTGACGGACCAGATCGATTATCTGACTGCCGACGAAGAAGATAAATACGTGATCGCGCAGGCGAACGCGCCGCTCGACAAACACGGGCATTTCACTTCGGATGCGATCTCCTGCCGTTTTCGCGAAGATTATCCGAAAAAGAAACCCGAAGAGATCGATTATATGGACGTGTCGCCCCGCCAGCTCGTGTCAGTAGCCGCGGCGCTGATCCCGTTCCTTGAACACGACGACGCAAACCGCGCCCTTATGGGTTCGAACATGCAGCGCCAGGCCGTACCGCTTCTCATCCCTGAAGCTCCGTTCGTGGGGACCGGGATGGAACGCCATGTGGCGAAGGATTCTGGCGCGGTGCTGCAGGCGAAATCCCGCGGGACCGTCAAAGCGGTTTCCGCCGAAGAGATCGTGATCGATGATTTTGTTTATAAGCTTCGCAAATTCAAACGCTCGAATGCCGGCACCTGCATTAACCAGCGTCCGCTCGTTGAGATCGGCGATAAGGTCAAGCGCGGCGACATCATCGCGGACGGTGCGGCGACCCAGGGCGGGGAATTGGCCCTCGGAAGGAACGTGCTCGTGGCGTTCATGCCGTGGCGCGGGTACAACTTCGAAGACGCCATCATCGTCAGCGAAAAACTCTGCAAAGATGACGTTTACACCTCGCTTCACATCGAAGAATTCGAGATCGAAGCGCGCGACACAAAGCTCGGGAACGAAGAGATCACCTGCGACATCCCGAACGTGAGCGAAGAAGCCCTGAAAGATCTTGATAAAGAAGGCGTGATCCGCGTTGGCGCGGAAGTGAAGCCCGGCGATATTCTTGTCGGGAAGATCACTCCGAAGTCCGAGATCGAGCTTTCTCCGGAAGAAAAACTGCTGCGCGCGATTTTCGGCGAAAAAGCCGGCGATGTGCGCGACGCGTCCCTGACCGTGCCCCCGGGCGTGGAGGGCGTGGTGGTGGATGTGAAGGTGTTTGCACGCAAGGAATCGGCCGCGAAGACCAAAGAAGAGCGTCGCCAGGAAAATAAAGATATCAATGAGATCAAAGAACGCTACAACGAGCGCATCGAGCTTTTGAAGCGCGAACGCCTGCACAAGGTCGCCGACATGGTGATCGGCCGTAAGCTTTCCGAAGACCTTCTCGATGACGTGCTCGGCGAAGTGCTGATGAAAAGCGGTCACGTGATCACGAAGGGCGACCTGAAGAAGCTGGATGGCTGTGATTGGGACTCTCTCCGGATCGATGAAGACCCGGACCTCGAGGAAAGCATCAAGAAGATCGCCCGCGTCTGGGGCGATGAGATCGACGAGCTTGTGGCGGAGCGGACGCGTGAGATCGATCGCGTGCGCAAAGGTGACGAGCTTCCTCCGGGCGTTATCAAAAAAGTCGTTGTGTATGTTTGTTCCAAGCGCAAGATCTCGGTCGGTGACAAAATGGCCGGCCGTCACGGGAACAAAGGTGTCATCGCGAAGGTCCTTCCTGAAGAGGATATGCCGTTCCTCGCGGACGGAACCCCGGTTGAGATCATCCTGAACCCGCTCGGCGTGCCTTCCCGTATGAACGTCGGTCAGATCCTTGAGACCCATCTCGGATGGGCGGCGAAGACGCTTGGATTCCATGTGGAAACCCCGGTGTTCAGCGGCGCGACGGAAGAAGAGATCCGTCAGGTCATGAAAGATGCGAAGATCCCGAACGACGGGAAGATCGCACTCTATGACGGCCGTACCGGTGACAAGTTCGATGAGAAGATCACGGTCGGTTACATCTACATGCTGAAACTCGCGCACCTCGCGGATGACAAGATCCACGCGCGCTCGATCGGTCCTTACTCTCTCGTCACGCAGCAGCCCCTCGGCGGTAAAGCGCAGTTCGGCGGACAGCGTTTCGGCGAGATGGAAGTGTGGGCGCTTGAGGCTTATGGCGCGGCCTTCACGCTGCAGGAGCTTCTCACTGTGAAATCGGACGATGTGGTCGGAAGAACCCGCGTCTATGAAGCGATTGTCAAAGGCGAGCCCGCGCTGCATGCCGGAACGCCTGAATCTTTTAACGTGCTTGTCAAAGAACTTCAGGCGCTTGGACTCGATATCGAGCCCGAGCGAACGGCGGGTGGTAAATTGGCGATCTCCGAAACCAAGGAAAAATCCGCGGAAGACAAACAGGAAGAAGCCAGGGAGAGACTAAAAGTATGAACTATAGCGTGAATACTTTTGATTCCGTTGCGATCCGCATCGCGTCCCCCGAGTCCATCCGCAAATGGTCGAAGGGTGAGGTGAAAAAGCCCGAGACCATCAATTACCGGACGCTGAAGCCCGAAAAAGACGGTCTTTTTTGCGAACGTATTTTCGGCCCCACAAAAGACTATGAATGCGCGTGCGGCAAGTACAAGCGCATCAAGCATAAAGGGATCGTCTGCGACCGCTGCGGCGTCGAAGTGACGCAGGCCCGCGTTCGTCGTGAGCGGATGGGGCATATCGATCTCGTGACACCGGTCTCCCACATTTGGTTCTTCAAGACCATGCCGTCGCGTATCGGGAACCTTCTCGATCTGAGCGTTCGCGCTCTTGAAAAAGTGCTCTACTATGAAGAGTACATCGTGATTGATCCGAAGCAGACGCCTTTGAAGCCGCGTCAGCTTCTGACGGAAGACGAATACCTGAAAGCACAGGAACAGTACGGCCCCGAGAATTTCACGGCCCAGATGGGTGCTGAAGCTGTCCAGACGCTCTTGTCGGAACTCGAACTCGACAAATTGACCGCGAAATATCATCGCCAGCTCAAGGCCGCTAAATCCAAACAGTCCCGCGCCCGCGCCGTCAAGATCCTGAAGATCGTCGAAGCCTTCTATAAATCAGGGAATCATCCTGAATGGATGATCCTCAAAGTGATCCCGGTCATTCCGCCCGATCTTCGCCCGCTCGTGGCTTTGGACGGCGGACGTTTCGCGACAAGCGACCTGAACGACCTCTATCGCCGGGTCATCAATCGTAACAACCGTTTGCGTAAACTTCTCGAGCTCAAGGCCCCGGATGTTATCATCCGCAATGAAAAACGCATGCTCCAGGAAGCTGTGGACGCGCTTTTCGATAACGGCCGCCATGGCCGCCCGGTGCTCGGTGCCGGTAACCGCCCGCTCAAATCCCTGAGCGACATGCTTAAGGGGAAACAAGGCCGTTTCCGTCAGAACCTTCTCGGAAAACGCGTCGACTATTCCGGCCGTTCCGTGATCGTCATCGGTCCCGAACTCAAGCTCAATCAATGCGGGTTGCCAAAAAAGATGGCGCTCGAACTTTTCGAGCCTTTCATCATCCGGAAACTTAAAGAACGCGGCCATGTCCACACGATTCGTTCCGCCAAGAAGATGGTTGAACGCGTGAAGCCCGAAGTTTGGGACATTCTTGAAGAGGTCATCAAGGAACATCCGGTGCTTCTCAACCGCGCGCCGACGCTCCATCGTCTCGGCATCCAAGCTTTCGAACCGATGCTCATCGAGGGGAACGCCATCCGCATTCACCCGCTCGTTTGTACGGCTTTTAACGCCGACTTTGACGGCGACCAGATGGCCGTTCACGTGCCGCTTTCCATGGAAGCCGTGATGGAAGCGCGTATCCTGATGCTTTCCGCCAACAACATCTTTTCACCCGCGAGCGGCCAGCCGATCATGACCCCGACGCAGGATATCGTGCTCGGGATCTATTATTTGACCAAGTTACGCGAAAAGGTGCTCGGCGAAGGCCTGTCGTTCAGTGGTCCGCAGGAAGCGATCCTGGCCTATCAGGACGGGCAGATCCATCGTCACGCGAAATGCAAACTGCGTCTTGCGAGCGGCGAGATCGTCGAAACGACCATGGGGCGCATTCTTTTGAATGAGGTTTTGCCGAAGGGGTTCCGTTACGTCAACGACATTGTGAACAAAGGCAAGCTTTCGAAGATCATCGCCGAATGTTACAACACGTTCGGTCACGAGGAGGTTGTGAGCCTTCTCGACCGGTTGAAAGCCCTCGGTTTCACGGAAGCGACCAAGGCCGGCCTTTCGATCGGGATCGATGACATCCAGATCCCCGACGCGAAGGAAGGCATCCTGAACGAAGCGCGCAAGGAAGTGAAATCCATCGAAAGCCAGTACAAGCAGGGCGTGATCACGGACGGTGAGCGTTATAATAAGGTGATCGATATCTGGACGCACACGACGGACCGCGTGTCCGACGTGATGTTCGAAGCGCTCGACGCCTTCAATCCTATTTTCATGATGGCCGACTCCGGCGCCCGCGGTTCCAAGCAGCAGATCCGTCAGCTTGCCGGGATGCGCGGTTTGATGGCCAAACCTTCGGGCGAGATCATTGAAAGCCCGATCACGGCGAACTTCCGTGAAGGCCTCACGGTGCTCGAATACTTCATCTCCACGCACGGCGCCCGCAAAGGTTTGGCGGATACCGCGCTCAAGACCGCCGACTCGGGATACCTGACCCGCCGTCTGGTGGACGTGGCGCAGGATGTGATCATCAATATGGAAGACTGCGGCACCCTGAACGGTATCGTGATGGAACCGGTCTATGAGGGCGAAGAAGTGATCGTGTCCCTCTCCGACAGGATCCTCGGCCGCGTGGCGCTCGATAACGTGGTGGACGTCATTACCGACCAAGTGATCGTGAAGTCCGGCGATCTCATCGATGAAGCTACCGTGAAGAAGATCGAAGAAGCCGGGATCGAGAAGATCCGCGTCCGTTCCGTCCTTTGCTGCGAATCCACCAAAGGGATCTGCGCGAAATGCTACGGCCGCGATCTCGCGACGCGCCGCCTTGTCGAGCAGGGGACCGCGGTGGGCATCATTGCCGCGCAATCCATCGGCGAGCCGGGTACCCAGCTCACCATGCGTACGTTCCACATCGGCGGTACGGCGTCCCGCGTGGTCGAACAATCTTATTATCGCGCCCGCAACGAAGGGGTGCTCCAGTACCACAACCTGAAAACCGTTGTGACCAAGACGAACGAAATTGTCGTTTTGAACCGCAACGGACAACTCTCCTTGCATGATCCGACGGGCCGCGAACTGGAACGCTATACGATCCCGACCGGCGGTATCATTCATTACAAGGACGGGGAAAAGGTCAAGAAGGGCGAGATCTTTGTGAAATGGGACCCGTACACGGTTCCGATCTTGACCGAGGTTTCTGGAAAAGTTCGCTTTGAAGACATCAAGGCGGGCGTCACGATGAACGAGGAAGTGGACGCCACGACCGGGTTGACCGAGCGCGTGATCATCGAACACAAAGAAGACATGCACCCGCAGTTGCTTTTGGTCGGCGACAAGGATGAGATCCTCGCGTTCTATCCGATCCCGACCGGCGCTCATATCGTGGTCAAAGACGGCCAGTCGATCACCGGCGGTACGCTTCTCGCGAAGACGCCGCGCAAAGTCGCCAAGACCCGCGATATCACGGGCGGTCTGCCGCGCGTCGCCGAGCTTTTTGAGGCCCGCAAGCCGAAGAATCCCGCCGTGATCTCGGAGATCGACGGTGTGGTCGAGATCGGCGAGATCGTCAAAGGTCAGCGCCAGATCATCGTGAAAAGCTCGACCGGAATGGCCAAAGAATACTTGATCCCGCACGGCAAACATCTGAACGTTTACAAAGGCGACCGCGTGCTCGCCGGCCAGCAGCTTGTGGACGGGCCGGTCGTGTTGCAGGACATCCTCCGCGTTTCGGGCGAAAGAAGCCTTCAGCAATATCTCGTGGACGAAGTTCAGGAAGTTTACCGTCTGCAGGGTGTGCGGTTGAACGATAAACATGTGGAATGTATCGTCCGTCAGATGCTCCGCAAGGTTCGCATCGAAGAATCAGGCGACACGGAATTTCTCGTGGGTTCCCATGTGGAGAAGCTTAAGTTCGCGGAAGAGAACGCCAAGATGATCAAGAAGGGCAAGGAACCCGCCAAGGGCACCTCGATCCTTCTCGGGATCACCAAGGCGTCCCTGACCACCGACAGCTTTATTTCGGCCGCAAGCTTCCAGGAAACGACCCGTGTGCTCACGGAAGCCGCTTCCGCCGGAAAACGCGATATGCTCCAGGGCCTCAAGGAGAACGTGATCATGGGGCATTTGATCCCGGCGGGGACCGGTTTCAAGATCCACCATGACATCGAGCTTAAAAAAGACCTGACCGATGTCCTTCCGGACCCTGAAGAAGCCAAGGACGAAAAAGCCTCAGAAGAGACCAGCGCATCCAAGGAGAAAGCATAATGGCGCCGACCATCAATCAGTTGATCCGTTTTGGAAGGAATAAATTCAAGGGGAAATCAAAGTCGCCGGCGTTGCAGAACTCGCCATTCCGCAAAGGTGTGTGCCTGATCGTCAGGACCCAGACCCCGAAAAAACCGAACTCGGCACTTCGCAAGATCGCCCGTGTGCGTCTTACGAACGGCCAGGAAGTCACGGCCTACATCCCGGGCGTGGGGCATAATCTTCAGGAGCACTCGATCGTGCTCGTGAGGGGCGGCCGCGTGAAAGACCTTCCGGGGGTCCGTTATCATATCGTCCGTGGAAAACTGGATGCTGCCGGTGTTGCGGATCGCACGAAATCGCGTTCAAAATACGGCGCGAAAACCCCGAAAAAGGATGCTAAGAAATGAGAAGAAGACGCGCGCAAAAAAGAAAGATCGATCCGGACCCGCGGTACGGGGACCTCTTGGTCGCCAAACTGATCAATATCGTCATGGAGCGCGGCAAGAAGTCCATCGCCGAGCGGATCGTCTATGATGCCCTGGATATCGTCAAAGAAAAAACATCAAAAGAAGCACTTGAAGTTTTTCGCGCCTCGTTAGATAATGTGCGCCCTCTCCTGGAGACAAAATCCCGGCGCGTAGGTGGGGCGACGTATCAGGTGCCGGTCAGCGTTTCTGAAGATCGCGGTTACTCCCTGGCTCTTCGATGGATCCGGAGCTATTCCCGTGAACGTAAGGGGAAGCCTATGCATGAGAAGCTGGCTCAGGAGATCATCGACGGTTTTAATAAGACGGGGCCTTCGATCAAGAAGCGTGAAGATATGCATAAAATGGCGGAAGCGAACAGGGCTTTCGCGCATTATCGCTGGTAGAAAGACGGCGCAACGCACAGCGTGCGAAGCGCAACGAAAACCAAAAGTAGTTATTTTAACGTTGAGCATTGCGCGTTGAGCGCATAACGGGAATTATGGCAGACGATAAAAAAATTCATTATCCGATAGACAGGATACGCAATATCGGCATTGCAGCCCATATTGACGCCGGGAAGACGACTACCTCCGAGCGCATTCTCTACTACACCGGTCGCACGTACAAGATCGGGGAAGTGCACGAAGGGACCGCGGTCATGGACTGGATGGAGCAGGAGCAGGAGCGCGGGATCACGATCACGTCCGCCGCGACGACCTGTTTTTGGAAAGATTGTCGCATTAATCTCATCGATACCCCGGGACACGTGGATTTTACGATCGAGGTCGAACGTTCCCTGCGTGTGCTGGATGGCTGCGTTGCGGTTTTTGGCGCGGTGGAAGGCGTGGAGCCGCAGTCGGAGACCGTGTGGCGTCAGGCCGACCGCTATCACGTGCCGCGCATTGCCTTCATTAATAAGATGGACCGCACAGGCGCCGAATTTGAAAAGAACGTCCAGCAGATGCGTGATCAATTGGGCGCGAATGCGGTTCCGATCCAGATACCGCTGGGCCTTGAGGAGAAGCATAAGGGCATCATCGATCTGGTCGAAATGAAAGCCTATGTTTTTCATGATGAGAGCCTTGGCGCCAAATTCGAAGTTCAGGAGATTCCCGCGGAATATATGGAGCAGGCTAAAAAATACCGCGAGTTCATGATCGAGAAAGTCTCCGAATATGATGACGCTCTCATGCACAAATTTATTGAAGGACAGACGCCTGCGGTGGCTGAGATCAAGTCCGCGATCCGCAAGGGGACGATCAGCCTCAAGATGGCGCCCGTGATCGTAGGCTCCGCACTCAAGCACAAGGGCATCCAGCAATTGTTGGATGCCGTGGTGGACTATTTGCCTTCGCCGAAAGATATTCCTCCCGTGAAGGGCACGGAGCCCGGGACGGAGACGGAGATCCATCGTGATGCGGATGATAAAGCCCCGTTGACCTGCTACGCCTTTAAAATTGCGAGCGACAAGTTCGTGGGATCCTTGACCTATATCCGTATTTACGCGGGAACGCTTTCTTCCAGCTCTTATATTTACAATGTCCGCACGGGGAAAACCGAGCGTATCGGCCGGCTCCTTCTTATGCACGCCAACAAGCGTGAAGAGATCGATGAGGCGGGCGCCGGGAACATTGTAGCGGCGGTCGGTCTTAAGGAAGTAAAAACAGGCGATTCTCTCTGCGCGGAGAACGATCCGATCCTTTTGGAGACGATGTTCGTGCCGGAGCCTGTGATCTGGATGGCGGTGGAGCCGAAAACCAAGGCTGACCGTGACCGTCTCTCAGACGCTATCGGAAAACTCGTGAATGAAGATCCGACCTTCCGTGTGAAGACGGACCAGGAAACGGTGCAGACCCTGATCGGCGGCATGGGGGAGCTTCATCTGGATATCAAGGTCGACATCATGAAGCGTGAATACAACGTTCAGGTGAATGTCGGGAAGCCCCAGGTCGCTTATAAAGAGACGATCCAGGCGCCTGCCGAGGCCGAAGGGAAGTTCATCAAGCAAACCGGCGGCCGCGGTCAATACGGTCACTGCTACCTCAAGATTGAACCTTTGCCCCGCGGGACAGGGAATGCTTTCGAAGATGAAGTCAAGGGCGGGACGATTCCCCGCGAATACATACCGGCCGTTGAAGCCGGTGTGGAGGATGCTTGTGATAACGGCGTGCTTGCCGGATATCCCGTGACGGACGTTAAGGCGATCGTTTATGACGGCAGCTACCACGATGTTGACTCTTCGGAAATTGCGTTTAAAATGGCCGCCATTTTCGCCTTCAAGGAAGCCTTCAAAAAGGCCAAGCCGGTCCTTTTGGAACCGATCATGTTCGTGGAAGTGTTGGTCCCTGAGGAATACATGGGGGACGTTATCGGCGATCTGAACTCCCGCCGTTGTGTGATCCAGGAGCTCACGAACCGTGGCCATTTGAAGGCCATCAAGGGGCTCGTGCCTCTTTCCGAGATGTTCGGATACGCGACTTCGGTGCGTTCGCTTTCACAGGGACGTGCGACGTACACCATGGAACCCCACAGCTACCAGGAAGTTCCGAAGATGGTGGCCGACAAGATCATGGCAGGATAAACAATGGCCCAAATCAAAGAAAAGATCCGTATCAAATTGAAAGCGTATGACCACCGCGTGCTGGACCAGTCGGTCCAGGAGATCGTGGGAACCGCCAAGAAAACCGGCGCCAAGGTGATCGGCCCGATCCCGCTTCCGACGCATGTCTGGAAGACAACGGTACTTCGCGGCCCGCATATCGATAAAAAGGCGCGCGATCAATTTGAGATCCGGACCCATAAGCGTCTTATTGAACTGGAAGAACCCACTTCACGCACCGTGGACGCGCTGATGAAGCTCGACCTGCCGGCTGGCGTGGATGTGGAGATCAAACTTTAAGAGAACATCATGATCGGTCTATTAGGTAAAAAAATCGGAATGTCCCAGATCTTCGACGGGGAAGGGCACCAAGTTCCCGTTACGGTGCTTGAAGTCGGGCCGTGCTACGTGACGGCGCTTCGCACCAAAGAGAAGAATGGGTATCTGGGGGTTCAGCTGGGGTTTGACGCCGCCCGGGAAAAAACTTTAAACAAGGCTAAGTTGGGAGCGCTTAAAAAGGCGAGCGTGCCCCCGGTGAGATTCATCCGGGAGATCCGCACAGAAGACATCAAGAACCTGAGCGTTGGCAGCGAGCTTAACGCCGAAAATTTTGAGGTCGGGCAGTACGTGGACATCGAAGGCATTTCCATCGGGAAAGGTTTTCAGGGGGTCGTGAAGCGCCTGAATTACAAGGGCGGCGCGAGCAAGAGCCACGGTTCCATGTTCGGACGCGTCCCGGGCGGTATCGGCTCGATGGCGGGCGGCGTGGGCTGCCGTAAAAAAGTCCGCAAAGGTAAGGGGCTTCCCGGTCATATGGGCGATGAAAAGATCTGTATTCATAATCTTAAAGTCATGAAAGTAGATTCCGAGAACAACCTTTTGGCGCTTAGCGGCAGCGTGCCGGGCGCGGAAGGCGGCTATTTGATCATCCGCAACTCGTTCAAGCGCGGAAAAAAAGGTTCCTGGAAAGTGAGAAACAGTAAGCAGGAGTCCCCGAAGGAAACCTCCTCGGAAACTTCGAAAGCTGAAAATCCTCAGGCGTAGCAACCGGCACCAGCCGGACGATCGTAAAGATCGCAAGAAAGGCGTGAGAAATGAAAGTGCTTCTTTACTCAAAAGAGGGTAAGAAGAAACAGGAAGTGGTGCTGAATCCCGAGATTTACGGGGTCCGGACGAACCCGCGTCTTTTAGAGCTCGTAAGGAACGCGTATTCCGGCAACCTCCGCAAGGGGACCGTGGACACGAAAACCCGCGGCGAAGTGAGCGGCGGCGGCAAGAAACCCTGGAAGCAAAAAGGGACCGGTCGCGCCCGTCACGGTTCGACCCGTTCTCCGATCTGGGTGGGTGGCGGCACGACGTTCGGCCCGCATCAGAGGGATTATACGGTCAATCTGTCCAAGGCGATCCGGAACCAGGCCCTGCGAGTGATGCTCAGCAAGCGGGCCGGGGAGAAGAACCTGATGCTTTTGGAGCCCGTGAAGTTGGAAGCTCCGAAAACCAAGGAGTTTGCGGCGATCGTGAAAGCGTTGCCGGTACTCAAGAAGAGAGCTCTTTATGTGGTGAAAGAAGCCACGCCGACCCTCAAGCGCGCGAGCCGCAACATGCGGGAGCGCGTCGAAGTAAAAGAAGCGGCGGATTTCACGGCTTATGACGTGATGCAGCGCGAAAAGCTTGTGATCGATGAAGCGGCGCTGGAATTGATCGAAAAGCGTCTGGCGGTGGCATCGAAGGAGAAATCGAATGAAGCTTAATGTTTATGATGTGATCATCGAGCCGCTTATCACCGAAAAGCTTTCGAAGGCCGCCGAGGCCGCAAGCCAGTATGGTTTTCGCGTGCATGTGCAGGCCAATAAAAAAGAAGTGAAGGCTGCCGTCGAGAAGGTTTTTGACGTGCATGTGGAAAAAGTCCATACGATGAATGTTTCGGGAAAATGGCGCCGCGTGCGTTATGTTCCCGGGAAGACCATGGCCTGGAAAAAGGCTATCGTGACCTTGAAAAAGGGCGAAAAGATCGATCTGACGAAGTAAGAAAGAAGAAAAGGACCTATGGGACTCATCAAGTTTAAACCAACAACACCGACGCGGCGATACGGGAACGTCTCAGATTATTCCGAGATCACCACGGACCGTCCGTACCGGCCCTTGACCTATATCAAAAAGAGGACAGGCGGCCGCAACAATCACGGACATGTGACTTCTCGTCGTATCGGGGGCGGGCATAAGCGCCGTCTCCGTCTGATCGACTTTAGAAGAAATCGCATCGGTCTTGAAGCGACGGTTTTGACCGTGGAGTATGATCCGAACCGCAGCGCGCGTATCGCGCTTGTGCAGTACGCGGACGGTCTCAAAAGTTACATTCTTTGCCCGGACGGACTTAAGGTGGGCGACAAGGTGGTGAGCGGACCAGATGTGGAAGTCAAGATCGGGAATCATCTGCCGCTTGAAAAGATCCCGGAGGGTTCGATGATCCATAATGTCGAGCTTCGTCCCGGATTGGGCGGGAAACTTGCCCGCGCCGGAGGCGTCGTGGCGCAGATCCTTGCCAAAGAAAACGATATGGCGCATATCAAGCTTCCTTCGGGGGAAGTGAGGCTTGTCCCCGCGAAGTCCTATGCGACGATCGGGCAGTGCTCCAATATCGATCATGAGAATATCGTGCTTGGGAAAGCCGGACGCGCCCGCTGGCTGGGACGCCGTCCCGTGTCGCGCGGCGTCGCGCGGAACCCGGTTGACCATCCGCTCGGCGGTGGTGAAGGAAAATCCAAAGGCGGCAATCATCCTCAGAGTCCGACGGGTGTGAGGTCCAAGGGCTTCAAGACCCGGAGCAAGTACAAGGCATCGAACAAATATATCGTGAAGGATCGCAGAAAATGAGCCGTTCGGCAAAAAAAGGCGTCTACGTTGACGAGAGATTGTTGGGCAAGGTAAAGACCGCGAACCAGAAGAAAGATCGCCGGCCGATCAAGACCTGGTCGCGTCGCTCGACGATCACCCCGGATTTCATCGGAGTGACGCTTTCCGTGCATAACGGAAAGACTTTCACGAACGTATTCGTGACCGAGAGCATGATCGGACATAAGGTCGGGGAATTCTCCCCCACCCGTATTTTCAAAAAACACAGCGCTTCGGGCGATAAAGCAAAAGCCCTTGCCGCTGGCGCAACGACCTGATCTGAAAGCACATCATGGTTAAAGAAGATAAAAAATCAAAAGGCATCGCGGCACCGTCCCCCCGCGTTGTGAGAGCGCTGACAAAGCACCTCCGGATCGCCCCGCGCAAGATGCGCGTCGTGATCGATACGATCCGCAGGCAGCCGGCGCAGGAAGCGGTCGGGATCCTGATGCTCCTTAAGAAAAAAGGCGCGAAGATGGCGGTCAAGACCCTAAAGAGCGCGATCGCGAACGCCAAGAACCTCGGTCTGGACGAAAATCGTCTTTATGTTTCGAATGTGCGCGCGGACGGGGGACCGGTCTTCAAGCGGTTCCTGACCCGGTCCATGGGACGCGCGGACAAGCTCCTGAAGCGGACCACCCATCTGACGGTGGAAGTCCGTGAGGGAAACAAGATCTGGGGCGGAAGATCACCGGAAGACGCCAAAGAGAAGAACAAGAAAAAGGCCGCCGCGGCGGCTTAAAAGGGGGTTATTTTGGGTCAGAAAGTTCATCCTTACGGTTTAAGAGTCGGGTACATCAAGCCCTGGAAGGCGCGGTGGTTCGCCAAGCGCGACGCCGGGACCATCCTGATGGAGGATCTCAAGATCCGGGCGTACCTGAAAAAGAAGCTCGCGATCGCGGGGATCTCTTCGATCGAGATCGACCGCGCTTCGAACCGTGTCCGTATCCGTATTTTCGCGGCCAAGCCGGGCGTGATCATCGGGCGCCGCGGCCAGGAGATCGACAAGATCAAGGAAGACCTTGCGGCCCTGACCAAGAACGAAGTGTTCCTCGATATTAAAGAGGTCAAGATGCCTCAGATCGACGCGCAGCTGGTGGCCGAGAACATCGCGCTGCAGCTTGAAAAACGCATCGGGTTCCGCCGCGCGATGAAAAAAGCCATGCAGCTCGCGATGCAGAAGGGCGCTTTGGGGATCAAGGTGCTTTGCAAGGGCCGCCTCGGCGGCGCCGAGATCGCGCGCGAAGAGAAATATCATGAAGGCAAAGTGCCGCTCAGCACGTTCCGCGCGGACATCGATTTCGGGTTCGCGGAAGCGTTCACCACGTACGGAACGATCGGCTGCAAGACCTGGATCTACAAGGGCGATGTGCTCGTGAAGAAAGAGCAGGAAGCCCAGAAGCTAGAGCTCGAGAAGAAATTCAAAACGGTCGAGGAAGAGCTCCAGAAAACGGAAAATAAGGAAACGGAAAAGCCCGCCGGGGAAGCATCCCAGGACGGCGGAGCACAGGAGAATAAGAGCGATGCCCCTACAGCCTAGCAGGGTTAAATTCCGCAAGCAGCAACGCGGCTGGATGCGCGGCGTTTCGACGCGCGGCAGCAGCCTGGCGTTCGGAGAGTTCGGACTCAAGGCGCTGGACTGTCACTGGCTGACCGGCGTTCAGATCGAAGCGGCCCGCGTAGCCTTGACGCGTCACGTCAAGCGCGGCGGCAAGATCTGGCTGCGCGTGTTCCCGGACAAATCGGTTTCCAAGAAACCGGCCGAAACCCGCATGGGAAAAGGCAAGGCCGCTCCGTCGCATTACGTCGCGGTGATCAAGCCGGGACGGATCCTTTTTGAAATGGGCGGGATCCCGGAAGAAATGGCCAAATCCGCTTTAAGGCTTTGCGCCTTCAAGCTCCCGTTCCGTACCAAATTCGTAAAACGTGAGGTCGCCGTCTAATATGTTAAAGATCGCGGAATTAAAAGAACTCAGCGTCGAGGAGCTGAACGAAAAGGTCAGTACCCTCAAAAAGGGGCTGATGCAGCTCCGGTTCCAGCACAAGACCGGCAAGCTCGAACGCCAGTCGGCGCTCGGGGAAGCCAAGCGGGATATCGCCCGGGTGTTGACCGTGATCACCGAAAAGAAGAAAGGCGAGAAAAAGTCATGACCGAAAAGGCCGCTGAAGTTCAAAGCAAACGTGTCCGTGAAGGGGTGGTCGTGAGCTCCAAGATGAACAAGACCATTACCGTGCTCGTGACGCGTCTCTTGAAGCATCCCAAGTTCAACAAGATCATCAAGCGCCACATCAAGTACTCCGCGCATGATGAAAAAAATGAGGCCAAGGAAGGCAACCGCGTCCAGATCGTCGAGACCCGGCCGCTCTCCAAGACCAAGCGTTGGCGCCTCGTGAAGGTGTTGCCGTCATGATCCAGATGAGAAGCGTTCTCGAGATTGCCGATAACAGCGGCGCCAAAAAAGCGGCCATGATCGGTGTGATCGGCCGTCACGGCAAGCGCACCGCGGAAGTGGGAGACATCATCACCGCCTCCGTGAAAGAAGCCCTTCCGGCCGGAGCGGTCAAAAAAGGGGAAGTCGTCAAAGCGGTGGTGGTGAGGACCAAATCCCCGATCCGTCGCCGGGACGGTTCTTCCGTCAAGTTTTCATCGAACGCGATCGTGTTGATCGATAACCAGAAAAACCCGCGTGGGACCCGTATTTTCGGCCCCGTGGCGCGTGAGCTCCGTGATTGTGATTTTTCCAAGATCATCTCGCTCGCGCCGGAGGTCGTTTAAGTCATGAAGATCCGTAAAGGCGATCAAGTTATTGTGACCAAGGGCAAGGATGCCGGCAAGCAGGGGCGCGTGATGCGTGCCTTCCCGAAAGAGGGGAAGATCCTGATCGAAAAGATCAATTACCGGACCTGTTATCTGCGTAAGAGCCAGGACAATCCCAAGGGCGGGATCACCAAGATGGAAGGGAAGCTCCACGTTTCCAACGTGAAGCTTGTTTGCCCCCGCAGCGGCAAACCCTCCCGCGTGGGCTATTCGATCCTCGCGGACGGGACCAAGCACCGTATCGTTAAAGCATCAGGCGAGGTTTTATAAAGATCATGAATCAAAAGGTCGCCAATCTTCCCAGGCTGCTCGAAAAGTACCGAAACGAAGTCGTGCCGGAAATGCAGAAGGAGTTCGGGTACAAGAACCCGATGCAGGCTCCCCGCATGGACAAGATCGTGGTGAACATGGGCGTCAAGGAAGGCCAGGAGGATATCAAGATCCTGGACCAGCTGGCGGTCGAGCTTTCGCGTATTGTCGGCCAGAAACCGGTCGTGACGCGCGCGAAAAAATCCATTTCGGCTTTCAAGCTCCGCCAGGGTTCCCCGATCGGGCTCAAAGTGACGCTCCGGAAAAGCCGCATGTACGAATTCATGGACCGGCTCTTCAATTTCGCGATGCCGCGCATCCGTGACTTTCGCGGGTTTGGGGACAAAAGCTTTGACCAGCGCGGGAATTTTACGATCGGGCTCACCGAGCAGACGATCTTCGCGGAAGTGGAGTTCGACAAGATGAAAAAGACCCAGGGCATGGACATCACGTTTGTGACGACAGCCCAGAACAGCAAAGAAGGAAAGCGGCTCCTGGAGCTTTTGGGCTTTCCCTTCAGGAAATAAGGATCTTTCATGGCAAAGACTTGCTTGATCGTTAAACAGAGATTGGAACCGAAGTTCAAGGTCAGAAAATACAACCGCTGCCAGCGATGCGGGCGTCCGCGCGGCTACATCCGGAAATTCTCTATCTGCCGTATTTGTTTCCGGGAATTAGCCAACACGGGCATGCTGCCGGGCGTGGTCAAATCCAGCTGGTAATCGGGAGGAAAGGTTTTCATGTCACGCTATGATTTTATCGGAGATTTTTTGACGTCGATCCGGAACGCCTCAAAGGCGAAGAAGGATAAAGTGACGATGCCGGCTTCCGTGATCACGGTCCGGATCGCGGAGCTTTTGAAGAACGAGGGTTTTATCGAGAACGTGAAACCCTTTAACGACGGCAATAAGAATTTTGTCCGTATTCATTTGAAATATCTTGCCGGGGGCAAAAAGCCGGCGATCCAGGGGCTCAAGCGTGTTTCAACCCCGGGGCTTCGCCGTTATGTGGGGTATGAAGAAATCCCGAAAGTGCTCGGGGGATTCGGGGTCGCGATCCTTTCGACGTCGAAAGGCGTTTTGACCGGACGGCAGGCCCGTGAGGCCAAGGCCGGCGGCGAGATTCTTTGCACGGTTTGGTAACGAACTAATCAGCGGATAAGGGAATTATGTCACGCATCGGAAAAAAGCCAGTCACGATACCTGAAAAAGTCAAAGTCGCGGTTCAGGGTTCGACCGTCAAGGTCCAGGGGCCCAAAGGGGAGTTGACTCTGGCCGTGCATCCCCGGATCACGGTCAAGGTCGAAGGGGTCGAGGTGAAGATCACCCGTCCGACGGACATCCGTACGGACCGCGCGCTCCATGGCCTTACACGCAGCTTGATCCAGAACATGGTTGTGGGCGTGACCCAAGGGTATACCAAGGAACTCGAGATCGTGGGAGTCGGGATGAAAGCTTCCGTGAAGGACCATGTGCTGAGCCTCTTGCTAGGCTTCACGCATCCGATCGATTATACCTTCGGTAAGGACCTGGAGATCAAATGTCCCAAACCGACGTCAATCGTCATTTCTGGCGCGGACAAACAACACGTGGGGCAGGCGGCCGCGGAGATTCGCAGCTTCATGAAACCCGAACCTTACAAAGGCAAGGGGATCCGGTATATCGATGAACACGTGCGCCGCAAACAAGGTAAAACGGTCAGTTAATCCGGGTATTAGAGGAGTTTAGAACTATGGTTCAAGCTAAAGAGTGGGGCAGGATCCAGAGGCATCGCCGGGTCCGTAAAAAGATCACCGGTTCGGCCGACAGGCCCCGGGTGGTCGTTCACCGCTCCCTGAGCAATATTTTTGTTCAGGCGATCGACGATGTTTCGCAAAAAACGGTCGCGTCACTTTCTTCGCTGGATAAAGAAGTGGCCAAGGCCGCCCCTAAAAAAGGGAAGATCCCCGTTTCCGAGCAGTTGGGGAAGCTTTTTGCCGACCAGCTCAAGAAAAAGGGCGTTCAGAAAATAGCGTTCGACCGCGGCGGTTATCTTTATCACGGTCGCGTGAAAGCTTTGGCCGAAGCGATCCGTAAGAACGGAATTCAATTTTAAAGAGTTTATCCCGTAGAACGGGACGAGCCGAAAGGAAATCCACGAAGCATGGAAAAAACAAGCGCAGTGCCGAAAACACAGACTAAAGCCGGAGCGAGGGCCCCTCAGGGTTCTTCGCGTTCTTCCCGGACGCCTTCCATGTCGGCGGATGGTTCCACAACGTACGAAAAAGTCATCCAGGTCAACCGCTGCGCCAAGGTCGTGAAAGGCGGAAAACGCTTTTCATTCAGCGCGCTGGTGGTGGTGGGAAGCGGGACGGCCCAGTTGGGATACGCGCAAGGCAAGGCGAACGAGGTCGCGGACGCGATCCGCAAGGCGCTTGTAGCCGCGCGCAAGAACATCATTAATGTGACCCTGAAGGGCACGACGATCCCTCACGAAGTGATCGGGCGTTACGGCGCGGCGAAAGTTCTTTTGAAGCCCGCATCTCCCGGGACGGGGATCATCGCGGGCGGTTCGGTCCGCGCGGCGTGCGAAGCCTGCGGGATCAAGGATATTTTGACCAAGAGCCTCGGCAGCGATAATTCCATCAATGTTCTGAAGGCCGCGATCAATGGATTGACGGCGCTCGTGGACCGGAAGGTCCGCTATGACGCAGAAAGCGAAAAAGCAGCATGAGACACAAAACGCCTTATAAGAAGCGCAAAAAACGTTTGGGTTGCGGGATTGGTTCCGGCCACGGGAAGACCTCGAGCAAAGGTCACAAAGGCCAGCGTGCCCGCTCGGGCTTCAGACTGAAACCGGGATTTGAGGGCGGACAGAACCCTCTTTACCGCCGTCTCCCGAAACGCGGTTTTAACCGCAGCGCTTTCAGAAAAGTTTACGGGATCGTGAATCTTACGCAGCTGACGGAGCTCGAAGAAAAAGAGATCACTCCCGAGATTTTGCTCGCCAAGGGCATTGTGAAGGAACTTCACGACGGACTCAAAGTCCTCGGTTCCGGAGAATTAAAAAGGGCTGTGACCGTCAAGGCCCATCTCTTTAGCGCCTCCGCCAAGACCAAGATCGAGTCTAAAGGCGGCCAGGCCATCCTCATCGGCAAGTAACAAAAAAGAACGGAGTTCTGGTGCTGCAAGCGTTCGGAAACATCCTTAAGATCCCGGACTTGCGTAAAAAGATCCTTTTTACGCTGATGATCATTGCTGTCTACCGTGTTGGGACCTGGATCCCGACCCCGGGGATCGACGGCGTGGCGCTCGCCCGCTTTTTCCAGCAGCACATGTCCGGCGGATCCTTGCTCGGCTTCATGGGCATGTTCACCGGCGGCGCGCTTCAGAAAGCGACGATCTTCGCGCTGGGGATCATGCCTTACATCTCGGCATCGATCATCCTGCAGCTTTTGACGGTGGTCATCCCGGCCCTTGAAAAACTCGCCAAGGAAGGCGAGGAAGGGCGCAAGAAGATCATCCAGTACACGCGCTACGGCACGATCGTCCTGAGTATTTTACAGACCTTTTTTATCGCTCTTTGGCTTGAGAATCCAGCGGCGTTCGGCGGTACGGTGATCGTCCCGAACCCGGGCTGGGGGTTTCGCCTGATGTGTATGCTCACGATGACGACCGGAACGGCGTTCATCATGTGGCTCGGCGAACAGATCGACGCTTACGGCATCGGGAACGGTATGTCGGTCATCATTACGGCGGGTATTATCGAATCCCTGCCGGAAGCCCTGCGGCAGACCTGGGTCCTGCTTTCACCGCTTGATCCTTCGCGCCAGCAGCTGGCGTGGTGGAAATTCGTCATTATGTGCGGTTTGTTCGTGGGGGCGGTGATCTTTTTGATCCTGATCATCCAGGGACAGCGGAAGATCCCGGTCCAGTACGCCAAACAGATCCGGGGCCATCGGACCTATGGCGGGCAGAGTACGTACCTGCCGCTTAAGGTGAACCAGGCCGGCGTGATCCCGATCATTTTCGCGCAATCCGTTATTCTTTTTCCGGCGACGATCGCGGGGTTCTTTCCGAATGCGGGCGCGCTTACGAGAATTGCCCAATCGATCAGTTACGGGAGCGGCGGCTACATGCTGATTGACGCGCTTCTGATCGTGTTTTTTACGTACTTTTATACGGCGATCACGTTCAACCCGATCGAGGTGAGCGACAACCTCCAGAAATACGGCGGTTTCGTGCCGGGGATCCGTCCGGGAAAGAATACGGCGGAATATCTGGACTACCTCATGACCCGGATCGCGACGGCGGGCGCGCTGATCCTCGCCTTGATCGCGCTGTTCCCGAACATTGTTTCGTCGCAGCATGTGCTGAACATCCCGTTTCTCATTGCGAGCTTTTTCGGCGGGACCGGGCTTCTCATCATCGTCGGCGTGGTGCTGGACGTAATGAAGGCCGTCGAATCGCAGCTGGTCATGCGGCATTATGACGGGTTCATCAAGCGCGGCAAGTTAAAAGGTCGTCGCTGATGAACCTGATCTTTTTGGGGCCCCCGGGAGCGGGAAAAGGCACGCACGCTAAAGTGGTCTGCGCAAAGTACGGCGTGATCCAGTTGGCGGCAGGGGACATCCTGAGAAAGAACGTCAAGGAAGGTACACCCCTCGGAGTACAGGCCAAGGCTGTGATGGAGCGCGGCGAGCTGGTGTCGGACGAACTCGTGAACAATATGATGTTCGATGAGATCCGGAAACTGAAAAATTCCAAAGGTTTTATTTTAGACGGATACCCGAGGACGATTGTCCAGGCGGAAGCCCTGGAGAAGTTCCTCGCGACAGAAAAGATCGTTCTGACGGCCGCGATCAATTTCATGGCGTCGGAGAAGGTGCTGGTGGACCGGCTTTCGGGCCGCCGCGGCTGCCCTAAATGCGGGAAGATCTATCATGTGCGCAACATGCCGCCGAAGCAGGACGGCGTTTGCGATCTTGACGGGGAAAAGCTGACGACCCGCAAGGATGACGAGCCGGAGACGATCCTGAACCGTTTGAAGGTCTATCACGAGTCGACCAAGCCGCTCGTGGACTTTTACCGTAAGAAAAATCTATTGCACGACATTCCGGCCGAAGGGGATGCCCCCGAGGTCCAGAAGGTCCTGGAAAAGCTCTTTGAAAAGATCCGCTGAACTCGCATGATCGAGTTGAAATCGAAACGCGAAATTCAACTGATCGCAGAAGCGGGAAAGATCCTGAAAAAGGTGTTCGAGGCTGTCAGGCCCATGATCGTTCCGGGAGTGACGACCGAAGCGCTGGATAGCGCGGCGGAAAAAGTGATCCTGGAAAACGGCGGGGAACCGGCGTTCAAGGGGTATCGCGGTTTTCCGCGAACCGCCTGCATCTCGATCAACGAAGCCGTGGTCCACGGGATCCCGGACGCGCGCCGTTTAAAAGACGGCGACCTGGTGAGCTTCGATGTCGGGGTGAAATGGAAGGGTTTTTATGCCGATGCGGCCAGGACCTGGCTCGTCGGAGCGGCGGATCCGCAGAAACAGAAATTGATCGATACCGCCAAAGAGTCCTTGGATGCGGCGCTCGCGGCCTACAAGCCGGGGTGGCGGATCGGCGATATTTCGGAAGCGATCCAGCGGTATGTGGAAGACCGAGGGTTTCAGCTCGTGCGCGATTACGCGGGACACGGGATCGGCCGGCAGCTTCACGAGGACCCGCAGGTGCCCAATTACGGGAAAGCCGGACGGGGGGCCAAGATCGAGCCGGGCCTGGTGCTCGCGATCGAGCCGATGGTGACCGAGGGGCATTACGCGGTCGAGACGCTCGAGGACGGCTGGACGGTGATCACGAAGGACCGAAGGAACGCCAGTCATTACGAAAATACGATCGTTTTTATGGAAGATGGTTTTATAAATTTAACAGAGTAAGAATCAGGATCAGACGATGCCGAAAGAAGATGCGATCGAAGTAGAAGGGACCGTGATCGAGCCTTTGCCCAACGCGATGTTCCGCGTGGAGCTGGACAACGGTCACAAAGTGCTGGCGCACATCTCCGGGAAAATGAGGATGCACTACATCCGCATCCTTCCGGGGGATAAGGTCAAGATGGAGCTTTCTCCGTATGACCTGACACGGGGAAGAATTACGTTTCGAGTGAAGTAAATCCTTTGAGGTGAAAAATGAAAGTCCGAAGTTCAGTCCGAAGAATCTGTGAGAATTGCAAGATCGTACGTCGCAAAGGCTACGTGTACGTGATCTGCAGTAATCCGAAACACAAGCAGCGACAAGGTTAATTGCTTTTTTAAGAAAGGAACGAGAGTATGCCGCGTATCATTGGGGTAGATATCCCGAGAGAGAAAAGAGTGGATGTAGCGCTGACCTATCTGTACGGGGTCGGCAAAACGCTTTCGACGCAGATCCTGGCGGAAGCCAAGATCGATCCGGCGAAACGCGCCAAGGACCTGACCGAGGGCGAGGTGTCCGCGCTGACGACGATCATCCAGCGCACCACCAAGGTGGAAGGGGACCTGCGCCGCGAGATCCAGATGAACATCAAGCGCCTGATGGATATCCGCTGCTATCGCGGGTCGAGGCACTTGAAAGGGCTTCCCTGCCGCGGGCAGAGGACCCATACGAACGCGCGCACGCGCAAAGGAAAACGCAAAACCGTGGGCGGACTCGCTAAAGGGGCCCCCGCGCCTAAATAATACGGACTCATCACCGGGATAAGGAACTGATATGGCAAAAAAGAAAAAGATCAAACACATCGCCCGCGGCGTCGCGCACATCGCGGCCAGTTTCAACAACACGATCATCACGATCACGGATGCCGGCGGCAACTGCATCTGCTGGGAGTCCTCGGGTTCCGCGGGCTTTAAAGGTTCGAAGAAATCGACGCCTTTTGCCGCCCAGATGGCTTCCGAGAAGGCCGCCAAGAAGGCCATGGAATACGGGATGAAGGAAGTGGAAGTCTATATCAAGGGTCCGGGCGCGGGACGCGAATCGGCGATCCGCGCGCTTCAGGCCGCCGGGCTCATGATCAGCGCGATCCACGATATTACGCCGGTGCCGCATAACGGCTGCCGTCCGCCGAAAAAGAGGAGAGTGTAATTTATGGGAAGATACCGCGGTCCAGTTATCCGGTTGCACCGTCGCGAGGGCGTGAACCTCGGCCTCAAAGGTCGCCGTACGACCGATGAGAAGCATGACAAGCGTTTATCGAAGCCGCCCGGCCAGCACGGTTTGGCCCGCCAGAAGATCTCCGACTACGGCGTTCAGCTTCGCGAAAAACAGAAAATGAAAAGGATCTATGGCGTGACGGAGCGTCAGTTCCGCGTATTTTTTGCTCGCGCGGTCCGGATGCAGGGCGTTACAGGTGAAATGCTGATCCAGCTTCACGAACGCCGTTTGGACAACGTCGTGTTCCGGCTCCTGTTTGGCGGTTCCCGCAGGGAAGCGCGCCAGATGGTCGGGCACGGGCACATCACGGTGAACGGCAAGAAAGTGAACATCCCGTCCTATATCTGCAAGGTCGGGGACAAGATTACCGTAAAGCAGAAAGAAGCGACGATCAAGAGGATCCAGGCGAGCCTCGAGAAGTGGAAAGACCTGAGCGCGCCGGAATGGCTCGCGCTCGATCGCGAAAAATTGACCGGAACGATCACCCGGCTGCCCACCAAAGCGGACGCGGGGATCCCCGTGGAAGAAGCGCTGATCGTCGAATTGTACTCGAAATAACACAACGGGCTGTTTTGAAGAAGTTTTTTACTGGACTCGCATAAGGAGGAAACACCATGGGTATTCGCTGGAAAACTTTTGAAATGCCGAAGCGCCTCGAAGCGGAACAAGGGTCGCTGACGCCCAATTACGGCAAGTTCGTTGCCGAACCGTTCGAACGCGGTTACGGGACCACGATCGGGAACGCGCTTCGCCGCGTGTTGATCTCCTCGATCGACGGGGCCGCGGTGACCTCGATCAAGATCGAAGGGATGCTGCACGAATTTTCCGCGATCGACGGCGTGGTCGAAGACGGCGCCCAGATCGTCATGAACGTGAAAAAACTCGTGCTCCGCTATCACGGCAAAGGGCCGAAGAAGATCTTCATTGACGTCAAGAAACAGGGGCCGGTCAAGGCGGGCGACATCCAGGCGGATGAGACCGTCGAGATCGTGAACCCGGACCTTGTGATCTGCACGCTGAGCAAGAACCAGAACTTCAAGATGGAAATGGAAGTCGGCCGGGGCCGCGGTTATGTGTCCGCCGAGAAGAACAAGCAGGAAGACGCTTCGATCGGGGTGGTGACCGTCGATTCTTCCTTCTCGCCCGTCACCAAGGTGAACTTCTACGTGGAAGACACCCGTGTGGGACAGACCACCGATTATGACCGCCTGCTCCTCGAGATCTGGACGAACGGCGCCATGGGCCCGGAAGAAGCCCTTCTTTACGCGTCGAACATCCTTCAGCGCCATCTCGATGTGTTCGTGAACTACGGCGAACTTCCGGAAGAAGAGGAAGAGGAAGAGGTCGAGGACAAGGAGTTCCTGGACATGATCCACAAGCCGATCAGCGAGCTCGAACTTTCGGTCCGCAGCGCCAACTGCCTGGAAGCCGCCAACATCAAGACGATCGGCGACCTGATCCAGAAGACCGAAGGGCAAATGCTCAAATACAAAAACTTCGGAAAGAAGTCCTTAAACGAGATCAATGCCATCCTGACCGGGATGAACCTGCATCTCGGGATGAACATTGAGGACTCTGTGCCGAACAAGGGCGCGGCCGCCGCAGCCCCTTCAGAATTATAAGGATCCGCCATGCGCCATCAACGCCGTAGAAGGACATTAGGGGTCGTTACCTCACACCGCACCGCGAAGCTCCGGAACCTCGTGCGGGCGCTTGTCTTGAAAAAACGCATCGAGACGACGCACGCCAAGGCCAAAGAGACCAGCGCGCTCGCGGACAAGATGATCACGATCGCGAAGCGCGACGGGCTTCATGCCCGCCGGCTTCTGATCTCCAAGGTCCGGGATCCCGAGATCGCGCGCATCCTGGTCACGCAGATCGCCCCGCTTTTCAAGGACCGTAAGGGCGGCTATACCCGCGTGCTTCGCATGGGCTATCGCGCCGGCGACGGCGCTCAAATGGCGCTTTTGGAATGGACCGCCGTGTTCGAGGCTCCCGCCAAAAAGGCCAAAAAGAAAAAAGCCGCAAAGCCTGCCGAAAAAGCTTCGGAAAAAACGCCGGCCAAGGAATCCCCTAAAGCCGTCGAGGCTAAAAAGGAATCCGAGGCTCCGAAGAAAGAAGAGAAGAAGGATTCGGAGAAAAAGGGCGGGTTCCTGGGCAAGCTCAGAAAATTCCTCAAAGGCGACGAAAATTAATTTTCGGAGAAGATGATGGAGCTTTCCGCGCGAGTTTTGTCGGTCAAGCCTTCGGTCACGCTTGAGATCGCTGCCAAGGCGAAAGCGATGAAGGCGCAGGGGATCGACGTGATCTCCCTCTCCGCCGGCGAGCCGGATTTTGACACGCCCGCTTTCATCAAGGACGCCGCGATCGAATCCCTCAAAAAAGGGAACACCAAGTACACTCCCGTCCCGGGGACCGTAGAGCTCCGTCAGGCCATCTGCCGCAAACTCAAGCGCGACCAGGGGCTGGATTTCACGCCGGAACAGATCGTGGTCGGCTGCGGCGCCAAGCACGTCATCTTTAATGTGCTTTTCGCGCTCCTGAACTCCGGCGATGAAGTGTTGATCCCGGTGCCGTATTGGCTGAGCTATCCGGAGATGGTGACGGTACTCGGCGGGACAAGCGTTTTTCTGTCTTCCACGGAAAAGACGGATTTCAAGATCACCCCTGAAGTGCTTGAAAAAGCGCTTACGCCCAAGTCCAAGATCCTCATCCTCAATTCGCCATCGAACCCGACAGGCGCGGTCTATACCGCCGAAGAGCTCAAGGCCCTTTGCGCGGTGCTCAAAAAATTCCCGAATGTGATCGTGTTAAGCGATGAGATCTACGAGAAGCTTGTTTTTGACGGCCGGAAGCACGCCTCGATCGCGTCGCTCGACCCCGAGATCGCCAAACGCACGGTGATCGTCAACGGGCACAGCAAGGCTTACGCGATGACGGGATGGCGGCTTGGTTATGCCGCGTTCCCGGACAAAACCCTGGCCAAGGCCGTCGAAAGCATCCAGAGCCATTCGACCTCCAATCCTGTTTCTTTCACGCAGCCCGGTGCCGTGGTCGCTTTGGATCAGGGAGACGCGGAAGCCGAAAAAATGTGCGAGGTGTTCCAGAAACGCCGCGACCTTTTCATTGAAAAACTCAAGGCCGTGAAGTCCTTCAAGCCCTTCAAATCGAACGGGGCCTTCTATCTCTTTGTGGATATCTCGGGAACGGGCCTTAAGGGTTTTGAGGTCGCGAAAAGGCTTCTCGACGAAGTCCATGTCGCCGTCATTCCTTGCGAACCTTTCGGCAGCCCGCAGCACATCCGCATGAGCTACGCTTGTTCCGAAAAAGATATCGAAACTGCCGTCCAGCGCATCGCCAAGATCTTCAAATAATTCTCCTCTTCAAGTTGCCTCTCTTCCGCGGAATGGGTGTCTTCATTTTGTGTTAAAATAACACGTCATGGAGATCAGACGCCTTAAGACCCACGCCCCGATCGGGATCGAAGCGCTCCAGGAGCTTCTCGCCGGGCTTCGCTATCAGAAGAGGGAGCATGTCGCGCTTCCGGGGGAGTTCGCCGTGCGCGGCGGGGTGGTGGACATCTATCCTGCGACCTACCGTCTTCCGGTCCGCGTTCAGTTCCAGGGGGACGTGCCTGTCCAGATCCGCGATTTTTCACTCACGACGGGTGAAAGCACGACCACGTTTGACGAAGTCTTCCTGATCGAGATCTCGGACCTCTTCCGCAAAAAACTCCGGCGCATGGAGGAAAGGTTCGAGACCTTTGAGCCGGTGGCGGGTACGAAAGGCCTTGAACGCGGCGATATCATCGTCCACCTCAAGTACGGCATCGGCCGCTTCCTCGGCACCAAAGTCATTCAGATGCAAGGGGCGCGCACCCGCTGCATGGCGATCGAATACGCCGAACGCGAGATCCTCTATCTTTCCCTTGAAGAGCCCGTGGAGCGGTATATTGGCGGGTCCGGGGCCGAGCCAAAACTCACCAAGCTCAACACCCAGGAATGGGAACGGACCAAGCAAAGGACGAAGGCGGCGCTCCATAAGGTCGCCAAAGACCTCCTCGAGATCCAGGCCAAGCGCAGCCTGCTTCAAGGGCTCGCGTTTCCCAAGGACACGCCGTGGCAGGAGGAATTTGAATCAGAATTCCCTTTCGAAGAAACGCCGGGGCAAAGACGCGCGATCGAAGAGGTCAAAAAGGACATGGAATCCACTGGTCCGATGGACCGCCTGCTCTGTGGAGACGTGGGGTACGGCAAAACCGAAGTCGCGATGCGGGCGGCTTTCAAGGCGGTCATGGGCGGGAAGCAGGCCGCTTTTCTTGTGCCCACCACGATCCTGGCGGAGCAGCATTACGTGCTTTTAAAGGAGCGCGCGAAAAATTTCCCCGTGACGGTCGAACTTCTCTCGAGGTTCCAGACACCCAAACAGCAAAAGGCGATTGTAAAGTCTCTCCAGGAAGGCGCGACGGATGTGGTGATCGGAACGCACCGGCTTCTTTCCCGGGATATCCGCTTCAAGGACCTGGGGCTCGTTGTCATTGACGAGGAGCAGCGCTTCGGCGTGCGGCACAAGGAAAAACTCAAGCAGATGCGTACCCAGGTGGATGTGCTGACGCTTACGGCCACGCCGATCCCGCGGACGCTTCACATGGCGCTTCTCGGCGTGCGCGACATGTCCGTGATCGATACTCCGCCCAAGAGCCGCATGCCGGTCGAGACCTTTGTGATGGAATATCACGAGAATATCATCAAACAGGCGATCGAGCGGGAGCTCGCGCGCCAAGGGCAGATCTATTTTGTGCATAACCGCGTGCAATCGATCGACCGGGTCCATGACCGGTTGACGAAGCTTTTGCCGGGGGTACGCTTCGGTGTGATGCACGGACAGATGCATGTCGACATGCTGGAAAATGTGATGAAAAGGTTCCTGAAAGGCGAGATCGACTGCCTGATCTCGACCTGCATTGTGGAGTCCGGGATCGATATTCCGAATGTGAATACGCTCATCGTGGACCGCGCCGACTGTTTTGGGCTTGCGGACCTTTACCAATTGCGGGGCCGCGTGGGCCGGTTCAAGGAAAAGCGGCAGGCGTACGCCTACTTCCTGATCCCCAAGAATTGGGTCATGACGCAGGACGCGGAAAAACGGCTTCACGCGATCGAAAAATTCACGCAACTGGGATCGGGGTTCAAGATCGCCATGGAAGATCTCGAGATCCGCGGCGCCGGGAACCTCCTCGGACATGAGCAAAGCGGTTTCATCCACGCCGTCGGTTTCGACCTCTATTGCCGGATGCTCAAAAAATCGGTGGAAGAGGTGAAAGCCGGTTAACAGTGAACATCAACCCACCCCACCTCGTAGGTGGGGTGGTCCGCCGGCGTTAAACGCTTCCCGTTCCCCGAGTTCTTCTATTTGTTGTATAATACCGGCCTCATGAAAAAGCTCATTTTCCTCCTTATATTATCTATGGCGCTCTCCGTGTCCCCGGCCTATGCGGCCCAGGAAGAGCTCCTGGACCGGGTGGTGGCGGTCGTTAATGATGAAGTCATCACGCAAGCGGAGCTGGATACTTTTTTAAGACCGCTCTATGAACAATACAGCAAGGAATACAGCGGCCAGGAGCTTGTCCAGGTGATGGGCGAGATCCGGCACAAGATGTTGAGCCAGATGATCGAGGATAAGCTTGTGTACCAGGAAGCGGTCGCGATGGGGATCGAGGTCAAGGACGAGGAAGTTGAAAAAGAGCTCCAGACCTTCAAATCCAAAATGGAAAAACCCGAGGCGCTGGATGAATTGCTCGAACGGGAAGGCTTGACCATGAAAGCCCTCCGGGAACGCCTTAAAAAGCAGGCGATGGTCCGCCAGCTCCAGGACCGGGAGATCCGCTCCAAAGTGATCGTGTCTCCGGCCGAAGTCGAGGAGTTCTACAAGAATAATCCCGATCAGTTCAAGACCAAGGAACGCGTTCAGGTGAAATCGCTTACGATCAAGAAAAGCGGTGAGGCGCGCGAAAAAGGCCTGACAGACGAAGAGGCCAAACAGCGGATCGAGCTCTTGGCGCAAAAGATCCGCATGTACCGGAATTTCGACCAGATCGTGAAGGATTTTTCCGAAGACAGCCACGCTAAACAGGGGGGTGTCGGGGAATGGATCGACCGCGGCGCCATGATCGAATCGGTGGACAACGTGATCTTCAAGGCCTCTATCGGCGAGGTGACGGAGATCGTGGAAACACCGGTCGGCTACCATATGTTCCGCATCGAAGCGCGCGAGCCCGAGAAAATCCGTTATTTCGAGGAAGTGAAAGACCAGATCGCGGGATACCTTTTCCAGGAGAAAAGCGCCGCAAGGTTCCGCGACTGGATGGAAGAAGTGAAAAAGGCGGCTTACATTTCGATCAAATGAACTGTCCCGTGCTGGCAGTGACGATGGGCGATCCGGGAGGCATTGGTCCTGAGATTGTCGTGAAGGCCCTCCAAAAAGAAAAACCTTCCAGGCGTTTCGCGTACCTTCTTCTGGGCTCCCGTCAGGCGTTTAAGACCCTATGCCAAAAAACAGGTCTCTGGCTTCCTTTCAAAACCGTTTCGTCCGTCACTTCCGGAACCTTTCGTCCCGGGAATATTTATTTTTATGACATTTCAGAGGAGCTTCCGGGCGGGGGAACCTTTCAAACGGGGAAGCTCTGCCGCGAGAACGGTCGTCAGGCGCTTGCCGCGGTCGAGAAGGCCGCTTCGTTGGCTCAAAAAGGTGTCGTGGATGCGATCGTGACAGCGCCTGTGAACAAGGCTGCGATCCGTCTATTGGATAAAAAATTCATCGGGCACACAGAATTCCTCGCCGAAACGGCCAAGGCCCGGCGTTTTGCCATGATGTTCGTAAGCCCCCGTCTGAACGTGACGCTTGCCACGATCCATGTACCGCTCAAAAAAGTGAGTGCCCATCTCACCTCCAAAGGGATCCTGGAAAAGATCCTTTTAACGGAGGAAATGCTCAGGCACGGGCTTGCCATCAAAAAACCAAAGATCGCCGTCTGCGCGCTGAATCCTCATGGGAAGGAATTCGGGGGTGAAGAAGAAAAAGTCATCGCGCCCGCGGTCCGCGCCGCCTGCCGGAAAGGCGTTCACGCTTGCGGTCCTTTTTCGGCGGACCTTCTTTTTCATGCTGCCTATCACGGTAAATACGACGGCGTGATCGCCATGTATCACGATCAGGCCCTCACGGCGTTCAAGCTTGTGGCGTTCCATGACGGTGTGAACGTGACGCTCGGGCTTCCTTACATCCGCACTTCTCCGGACCACGGGACGGCTTTCGATATCGCCTACCAGGGCAAAGCGGACGCCTCTTCGATGCTCGCGGCGCTCCGTCTTGCCAAGACAGCCGTTCTCGCGAAATGCTCACGCAAATAGAACTACTCAAAAAATACAACCTCCGGATCCGCGGCCACTTGGGGCAACATCTTCTCATGGATCCCAATACGATCCGCAAGATCGTGGACGCGCTGGACCTTCGGCCGGGGGAGCGCGTCCTCGAGATCGGACCGGGGCTCGGAGCCGTTACGCGCGAAGTGTTGGGCCGGGGCTTTCCGCTTTTAGCGGTGGAGACGGATCCCAAATTTGTTGATATTTTGACCCGGGAACTTTTGCCGGAACACCCGGACCGGTTTCAATTGATCCATGCTGATATCCTTAAGACCAACTTGACAGAGTTATTGGCGCCACGGGCCACGGGCCACGGGCCACGGGATCCCTTCGCGTGTCCGTGTCCCGACGGACGTGTCCCTAAAATCAAAGTGATCGGGAATCTTCCTTACTACATCAGCACACCCATTCTTTTTCATCTCGTGGAGCACGCGAAGGTCTTTTCCAGCGCCGTTTTGATGCTTCAAAAAGAAGTCGCGGCACGCCTTACTGCGAAGGCCGGGGAAAAAGACTATGGACGCCTGAGCGTTACGGGCAAACTTTACGGGGATACCGAGTTCCTTTTTGACGTTTCCCCTAAATGTTTTCTGCCTCCGCCGGAGGTGATGTCGCGGGTCATCCGGTACGATTTTAAAAGTTCTGTCGGGGTGAAAAACGAAGCATTTCTTCTCGAGGTTGTCCGCATCGCGTTCAGCCAGCGCCGTAAGACCCTTTTGGCGCTGTTCACCCAGGCCCTTAAGCCCCGACGAAACCGGGAAGAGCTTGAGGCCCTTTTCGGGAAACTCGGTTTCCCCCCCAAGCTTCGCGGCGAAACCCTTTCGCTCGAACAATTCCTCCGCCTGGCAGAAGCGCTGGACCCTCAGAATCCGTGACCGGAAATATCCCTCAGGGGAAAAGACCTTTTTGTTATAATACAGCCTCCTATGAGAACCACGCTGACGCTTAAAGACATTTACGCCCCCATTCAGTCCGGTATTTTGCGGGTCCCTTCTCTGGTCCGGGAGACGCTGGACACGCCCATCGGCAAGATGCGCGAGATGGTCGACCATTTTTTCTCCAAAAACGGAAAACTCCTGAGGCCCGCCCTGATCCTTCTGGGCGCCGGCCTCGCCCGCTCTCTGAAACCCGGACAGGAGATCCCTTCCGAACGCAACGAAACCGCGGAGCTTTATCTGGCTGCCGCGACCGAGATCTTTCACGCTGCGACATTGATCCATGACGATATCATTGATTCGGCGCCTTTGCGGCGCGGCGTCTCCGCGCTTCATGTGAAATCAGGGCCGCAGGCTGCGGTTCTTGCGGGGGATTATTTCCACGACCGCGCGATCGTCACGATCTTCCGTTACGGGAACGACAAGATCATCCCGCTTTTCCTGAAGACCGCCGGCGAGATCTGCGAAGGAGAGGTTCAGGAGATCAGCGAAAAAAAGAACATCAATCTGACCGAAGAGATTCATCTTGAGATCATTCGAAAGAAGACCGCTTCACTACTCGCGTGCGCGCTTCAGACCGGGGCGCTCATCTGGGGGATCGAGCCCGAAAAAGCCGAAGCGCTCGGCCGGTTCGGGACTTTTTTCGGGATGGCGTTCCAGATCACGGACGACGCGTTGGATTTTTACGGAACCGAAAGCGAATTCGGCAAGACCCTCGGTTCGGACCTTGAAGAAGGGGTCTACACGCTGCCGGTGATCCACTGCCTCGCGTCCGGGGAGCGCGATAAAGTGGTCCGCATCCTTTACTCCCGGAGCCAGTCCAGGCGTCTTTCGATATTGCGGGAAACCCTCCAGAAGAGCGGGGCCCTGGATTACGCCCTCGGAAAAGCCAGAACCTTCATGACGCTGGCCAAACGCGAGCTCGAGATCTTTCCGCCGTCCGTTTTTAGAACCAGCCTGGAACAGCTCGCGGATTACGTGCTTGAAAGGAATCACTGAGCCTTATGCTGACCGTTGTCCCGACCCCGATCGGCAATCTTTCCGATATCACCTTGCGGGCGCTGGAGGCCTTGAAGCAGGCGGACATCATTGTTTGCGAAGATACGCGGCAGACGCAGAAGCTGTTACATCATTATGAAATTTCGAAGCCGCTTCTCAGCTATCACGACCACAGTGCTCCGCAAAAAACCGCGGGGCTTACGGCTCTTTTAAAAGAAGGAAAGCGCCTGGCCCTGGTTTCGGACGGCGGGACACCGCTTGTGTCCGATCCTGGGTTCCAGATCGTCCATGAAGCGCTGGCACAAGGACTGCCGATGGAGGTCCTGCCTGGGCCTTCCGCCGTCACAACGGCGCTGGTCTTGAGCGGTCTTCCGACCGACAGTTTCAGCTTTCTCGGTTTTCTTTCAAATAAGGGGCAACGCCGGCGGCATGAGCTCGAAGCGCTTGCGGGCCGCGAGGAAACACTGATATTCTTTGAATCGCCTTTCCGTATCGTGAAAGCGCTTCAGGACATGCTGGAGGTTTTCGGCGACCGCGAAGGCGCGGTCGCGCGCGAGCTCACGAAAAAATTCGAAGAAGTGTTGCGGGGCCGTTTGTCCGAACTTATTCAGGATATGACACGTAAGCCCCGGAAGGGCGAAATGGTGGTTCTGGTCGCGGGGAAGGACCGGAAGAGCGTATTGCCCAAAAGGAGATCTGAATGAAGCGTATTGCCTTTTTGGTGTCTGGCAGCGGCACTAACATGCAGAATTTGATCCAGAAGATCAAATCGGGGGAGATCCGCGCGGAAGCCGCGATCGTGATCTCCAATAAACCCGGCGTGAAGGCGCTCGATCGCGCTAAAGAACTCGGCGTGCCGTCGAAAGTCATTTCTCACAAAGATTACGCGACGCGGGAACTTTTTGACGAAGCGCTGGCGCAGTGCATTGATTCTCACAAGATCGACATCATCGTGTTGGCCGGGTTCATGCGCGTGCTGACCGAAGGATTCGTTAAAAAATATTACGGGCGTCTGATCAACATCCATCCCGCGCTTTTGCCGGCCTTTCCCGGAGCGCACGGGATCAAGGACGCGTGGGAAGCGAAAGTTAAAGAGACCGGCGTGACGGTCCATTTCGTGGATCCTGGTGTGGATACGGGGCCGATCATCCTTCAAAAAAAAGTGCCGGTATTGCCTTCCGACACCCTCGAAACCCTGGAAGTCCGCGTCCATCAGACTGAATATGAGGTATATCCCGAAGCGCTCAACCTTGTCGTCATGGGGAAGGCATTCCCCTAAGCCGCTGGACACCCCTCGGGGATTTGCTATAATCACGGCCTGTTTTTCATCGCTTTCACTAGTACAACCTAACATAAAGCCTGCCTGCCGGCAGGCAGGGAGTTCTGACATGACCCGAGCCATTATTGAAAAGATCCTAGCCCGTGAAATCCTGGATTCCCGAGGGAATCCGACCGTCGAAGTCGACGTGAAACTCCGTGACGGCATTGTCGGCCGCGCGGCGGTCCCGAGTGGCGCCTCCACCGGCGAACACGAAGCTGTGGAGCTCCGGGACGGGGATAAATCCCGTTACCTCGGAAAAGGCGTTCTGAAAGCCGTGGAGAACGTGAACACGGAGATCCAGAAGGCCCTCAAGGGGAAAGACGCCTCCCAGCAGGAAGAGATCGACCGGTTCATGATCGTCCTCGACGGGACCCCGAATAAAGCGCGCCTTGGCGCGAACGCCATCCTGGGCGTTTCCCTGGCCTGCGCCCGCGCGGTGTCGAGTTCCCGGGGGATCCCGCTTTATCAGTACCTGGGCGGTGAAGCGGCGAACCTTCTGCCGGTCCCGATGATGAATATCATCAACGGCGGCGTGCACGCGGACAACAATGTCGACCTTCAGGAATTCATGATCATGCCGTTCGGCGCGGACACGTTCTCGAACGCGCTTCGCATGGGGGCCGAGGTGTTCCATAACCTCAAAAAGATCCTGCATGACAAAAAGCTTTCCACCGCGGTGGGGGATGAAGGCGGATTCGCGCCGAATCTCGGGTCGAACAACGAAGCCCTGGATGTCATCATGGAAGCGATCGCGAAGGCGGGTTATCAGGCCGGAAAAGATGTGAAGATCGCGCTGGATCCCGCAAGCTCCAGTTTTTACGGCAAGGACAAGTTCGGCGGCAACCCGAATCCCGGAAAATATGTTCTTTGCGCCGAACAGCAGCAGGTGAAGACGGCGGATGAAATGGTGGAGTTCTACGCCGGCCTTTGCGAAAAGTACCCGATCTTCTCGATCGAGGACGGTCTCGCGGAAGACGATTGGGACGGATGGAAAAAACTCACGGAAAGGCTGGGCTCCAAGGTCCAGCTCGTGGGGGATGATCTTTTCGTGACGAACACGAAGCGCCTTGAAATGGGGATCCAGTCCCAGACCGCGAACTCGATCCTGATCAAAGTGAACCAGATCGGGACCCTGAGCGAGACGATCGCGGCGGTGCGTATGGCCCAGAAGAACAATTACACGGCGGTCATGAGCCACCGGAGCGGCGAAACGGAAGACACCACGATCGCGGACCTCGCGGTCGCCTTGTGCACCGGGCAGATCAAGACCGGGTCGACTTCACGCACGGACCGTATTTGCAAGTACAACCGCCTGCTCAGGATCGAAGAAGCCCTGGGATCCCGCGCGGTGTACGCAGGTCCGAAGCTCGGCGCGACCCGATGCTGAAGAAGTTTTTCGTTCTTCTCGCGATCATCCTGGCGGTCGTTCTGGTCCTGTGCTGGATCTACCTGCCCTCGATCACCCGTTATCGCGAATTGAAGGGGGAAGAGGAACGGCTTAATAAGCGGATTGAGGAGATCGACGCGCAGATTAAAACGCTGGCGGATGAGCGGCATCTCCTTCAGACGGATGTGGCCTATCTCGAAAAGGTTATCCGGGAAGAATTAGGGTTCGTGAAGCCGGGTGAGATCGTTTACGAATTGGTGACAAAAAAGAACCCTTCCACGCCTTCCGCCGCGTCTTTGGAACCTGCTGTAACTGCTGATAATAAAAGCACTTCCGTTGTTTCAGCCACGGCTCCGACAAAGACGAAGATATCCCCCATGGCAGTCGCGACCGCGCTTGCAGATACGGCTCCGAAATCCTCCAAGAAGAAAACCGTCAAGCCGGCAGTTTGACCCCGCTTTTTTCATAAAAAAGGCGATTTCCCGCGATTTTCAGCTGCGTTGACATTCCGGAGCTTATCCATATAATAATAACCTCTTTTGTTCCAGCAAGTTACGTCAATTCAGGTCCCCAACTGCCTGTGCGGGCAGACGAGATCAAGAGGTCTCAAATGGAAAACTATCGCAAGAGTATTTTTTTCTTTTTTTTAGGATTATTTCTTTTTGTGGGGAGCGTCTCCGTGCGCGCTTTAACGCCCGTGGAAGAGCAAAAAGCCGCGGCCAATTATGATGAATCCTTGCCCCAGCAGGAAGAAGAACAGGTGCTGGAAGATGTGGTAGCTGCCGCGGAGGCCCAGTCCGCGCAAAGCGTGGCTTTGCCGGTTTCCGAGAGCCAGCCGGTTGCGGCTGCTGTCGCCCCTTTAATGCCGGCAGTGCCCGCTACAGCAGCGTCTCAAGACGCCTCCAGGGACATGCCGGAAACCCAGGTGTTTACGGCCTCGAATCCTTCCGGATTGGTGGAAGTAAGCGGATACAAATATCCTGTTTTTCTTTTCGCGCCGAAGGATTATAAAACCGACCGGACTTATCCGCTCGTCATCATCGCCCCGGCCGAAGACGCGAAAGCGGAGCAGCAGATCGAATACCTGACGGGGTTGGCGCAGCGCAAAAGCATTTTCCTTCTGGCGCCCTATTCTCTTTGGCCGAAGGAAGGGGACACGCCCTACCGGCTGGATGAATGGATGTTGTCTTTGAAGAACGATATGATCGAACGTTTTCCGATCAGCAAAAAGAGGGTTTATATCGTCGGCAAGGACCTCGGCGCTCATTACGCGGCCTATTTAGCGGTCAAATATCCCAAGGAATTCACGGCTGCCACGCTGATCGGGCAGGCGTGGGATGGGCCTTTTTATCAGCTGATCGACCCACACTCCGACGCGGCGGACCAAGTGCCGTTCTATGTCGCCTTGAAAGCGGATAGCGATGCACGGGCCAAGAATCAGGCCTGGTTCGACAAACTCCAGCAGAAGGGCTATCCGATCCATCTGGTGGAATACAAGACCGATGAAGAAGCGAACGATCTGGAATTTAAAAAGGCGGCCTTTGACTGGATGGAATCCATGGGGCAAAGCTGGGAGGTCACCGTGGCGCAAAATCAGAAGACCTGGAAGGGAAAATTCAAGAAGGGCGTTAAAGACTTTTTCGCGGTTTAAATTCCTTCCGTAGCTCAAGCGGGACATTTCCGCAGATCCAAGAGGAAAACAAAGGATGAAATTAACAGGCGCGCAGATCCTGATCAAGTGTCTTGAAAAAGAGGGCGTGGAGCATGTGTTCGGGCTCCCGGGCGGGGTTATTCTGCCTACCTACGATGTGCTCTATGATTCCAAGATCAAGCTGATCCTGACCAAGCACGAACAGGGCGCCACGCACATGGCCGATGGTTATGCCCGCGCGACGGGACGTCCAGGCGTTTGTCTCGTAACCTCGGGGCCGGCGGCGACGAATACCGTGACGGGCCTTGCGACGGCATACATGGATTCCGTGCCGATGGTCTGCATCACCGGGCAGGTGACCACGAACGCGATCGGAAGCGACGCGTTCCAGGAAGTCGACATCGTCGGGATCACGCGTCCCGTGACCAAACACAATTTTTTGATCAAGGATGTCCGCGACATCGCGAAGACCGTGCGCGAAGCGTTCTATATCGCGACGACCGGAAAGCCCGGTCCCGTGTTGATCGATTTCCCGGTCGACATCAGCCGCGCCCAAACGGAGTTCGTGTGGCCGAAGGATGTTTTTATCCGAAGTTACCAGCCGGATGTGGAATGTCCAGGCGTGGAGGAACAGATCTCCAAGGCGGCCGAATTGATCCGCGCGAGCAAGCGGCCCGTGCTTTATGTGGGCGGTGGCGCGATCATCTCCGGCGCGGAAAAAACGATCCTGGAATTCGCCGAAAGAACGGGGATCCCGGTCACGACGACGATCCTGGGCCTCGGGATTTTTCCGGAAACGCACGCGTCCTCTTTGAGAATGCTCGGGATGCACGGCACGCATTTCGCCAATTACGCGGTGCAGAATTCGGACGTCCTGATCGGCGTCGGCGCGCGTTTTGACGACCGCGTGACCGGCAATGTGGCGAAATTCGCGCCGCACGCGAAGATCATTCATATCGACATCGATCCCGCGTCGATCTCCAAGACCGTGCGGGTGCATGTGCCCGTGGTGAGCGATGTAAAACAGGCGATGGAAAGGCTGAACGCGCTCGTGGCGGACAAGCGTCCGGAGCTGAAGGAATGGCTTTCCCAGATCGCCGCCTGGAAACAAAAACATCCGATGAAGTACGAAAGCGCGGGCCAAGCGATCCATCCGGCGTATGTGATCGAAAAGATCGGGGAACTGACGAAGCACCGGGCGATCGTGGTGACGGGCGTCGGGCAGCATCAGATGTGGACAGCGCAATGGTATCAATTCGACCGGCCGCGTACGATGCTCACCTCCGGCGGGCTGGGAACGATGGGGTATGGTTTCCCCGCGGCGGTGGGGGCCCAGATCGGAAAACCCAAAGAGACGGTGGTCTGCATTGAAGGGGACGGATCGTTCCAGATGACCATGACGGAGCTCGCGACCGCGGCTTACAACAAAGTGCCGGTAAAGACTTTTGTCCTGGATAACGGGTACTACGGGATGGTCCGTCAATGGCAGCAACTTTTTTACAAGCGGCGTTATTCGGGTTCCGTGATCGGTCCGTCCAATCCCGATTTCGTGAAACTGGTGGGGGCCTACGGCATTCTGGCGCTTAAGGTCCGGAAGAAAAGCGAAGTCGTGCCGGCGATCAAAAAGGCGCTGGCCCACAAGGGCCCTGTCGTTGTCCAATGTCTTGTTTCCAAAGAAGCGAATGTGTATCCCATGGTGCCGGCCGGGAATGCCCTGGACCAGATCATGGATATGGCTTAAACAGCGAGGAAAATAGTCATGCAACATACGATCTCAGTGTTGGTGGAAAATCATTTTGGCGTTCTGGCGCGCGTGGCGGGACTTTTTTCGGCGCGCGGATTCAATATCGACAGCCTCGCGGTCGGGGAGACCCAGGATCCCGAGGTGTCGCGTATGACCGTGATCGCGAACGGGGACGACCGTGTGGTCGAGCAGATCATGAAACAGCTCAACAAGCTTGTGGACGTGATCCGCGTGGAGGACCTGACGATCCAGGACATGATCGCGCGCGAGCTGGTGTTGATCAAGATCGGAGCGAACGCCTCCAACCGTAACGACATCATGCATGTCGTGAACACGTTCCGCGCGAAGATCGTGGACGTGAGCCCGGAAACCCTGACGATCGAGGTCACGGGCAGTGAAGGCAAGATCGACGCGATGCTGGAGCTGCTGCGTCCTTTTGACCTTAAGGAAGTCGTCCGGACGGGGCAGATCGCCATGGCCCGCCGGGGAGCGCTCAAGGCCCCCGCCAAATGCGGCGGTAAGAGCGGCGGTTGCAAGAAAACAAAAAAATCAAAAAAGAAATAATCTCAACATCGTCACAAACGAAAGGAAAATAAAATGGCAGTTAAAATTTATTACGATAAAGACGCGGACCTGAACCTTCTCAAAGGAAAAAAAGTCGCCATCATCGGTTACGGGATCCAGGGCCGCGGTCAGGGCCTGAACCTCCGCGATTCGGGTGTGGACGTGATCGTGTCCGAGATCCCCGGAACGCCGAACTACGAACAGGCGGTCAAAGACGGTTTCAAACCTATCTCCGCGAGCGAAGCGGCCCAGCAGGCGGACATCATCCAGATCCTGACGCAGGACCATCTCCAGGCCGAGATCTATGAAAAACATATCGCCCCTCACATGAAGGCGGGGAAAGCGCTCTGTTTTTCCCACGGGTTCAATATCCATTTCGGTTATATCCAGCCGGCGAAAGAGATCGACGTGTTCATGGTCGCGCCGAAAGGCCCGGGCTCGCTCGTGCGTTCCCAGTTCGTCGAAGGCGGCGGCGTGCCGTGCCTGGTGGCCGTGAAACAGAACCCCAGCGGCAAAGCGCTCCAGGTCGGCCTCGCGTACGCGAAAGCGATCGGCGGCGCCCGCGCGGGTGTGATCGAAACCACGTTCAAGGAAGAGACCGAAACGGATCTTTTCGGCGAGCAGGCGGTTCTTTGCGGCGGTTTGAGCGACCTCATCACGGCCGGTTACGACACGCTGGTCGAAGCCGGATACCAGCCCGAGATGGCGTATTTTGAATGCCTCCACGAAGTGAAGCTCATCGTGGATGCGATGTTCGTGCACGGGATCAGCGGCATGTACAAACGCGTGTCGGATACCGCGGAATACGGCGGCTACACCCGCGGGCCTCGCGTGATCACGAAAGAGACCCACAAGGAAATGAAAAAGATGCTGAAGGAGATCGTGGACGGGAAATTCGCGAAGGAATGGATGGAAGAGAACAAGAAAGGCCGTCCGAACTTCAAGAAAATGCGCGAAGCCTGCGAACAGCACGGGATCGAGAAGGTCGGCGCGCAGCTCCGCGGGATGATGGAATTCATCAAAAAAGCGAAATAAATTAAAAGGGCCACGGGACACGGACCACGAAAAAGCGTTTTCGTGGCCCGGAAGACGTGGCCCATGGCCCCGTTTCAAGTTGGACGGGTCAGCAATGATCAAAAACGAATATGAAAAACAAACGTAAGATATATATATTCGACACCACGCTCAGGGACGGCGAACAGTCGCCCGGGGCATCGCTCACGCCCGACGAGAAGCTGAAGATCGCGCGCCAGCTTGAGCGGCTGAATGTCGATGTGATTGAAGCGGGTTTTCCGGCCTCCTCGCCGGGAGAGATGAAGGCCGTCTCGATGATCGCGGAAAGTGTGCGCAAACCCGTGATCTGCGGTCTTTCCAGGATGATCCCGAGGGATATCGATGCCTGCCGCAGGGCGCTCGAGGGCGCGGCGAAAAAACGCCTTCATGTATTTCTCGCGACCTCGCAGATCCATCGCGAGTTCAAGCTCAAGAAAAACAAAAAAGAGATCCTTGCGATGGTGGAGCAGCAGATCAAATCCGCCGCCAAGGATTTCAAATATATCGAATTTTCTCCCGAGGACGCGTCCCGTACTGAGCGTGAGTTTTTGGCCGAAACGGTCCGGGCCGCGATCCACGCCGGAGCGACTTCGATCAATATCCCCGATACGGTGGGGTATACCGTGCCGCAGGAATTCACGGAGTTGATCCGGTTCCTGATCAAGAAAAACCCGGGCCTCGGCAAAAGGGTCGTGCTTTCAGTCCACTGCCACAACGATCTCGGGCTCGCGACCGCGAATTCCCTAGCCGCGGTGTTGGCCGGAGCGAACCAGGTCGAATGTACCGTGAACGGCATCGGCGAACGGGCGGGGAACGCCTCCATCGAAGAGATCGCCATGACGATCGATACGCGTCCGGATTTCATGCACTGTTATACAGACATCAAGCTTTCGGAGATCACGAAGGCGTCGCGCTTGGTGTCCAACTTGACGGGTATGGTCGTCCAGCCCAACAAGGCGATCGTCGGGCGGAACGCCTTTTGGCACGCTTCCGGGATCCATCAGGACGGCGTGCTCAAGAAACGCCAGACCTACGAGATCATGGATCCAAAAAAGATCGGGCTTTCGGGGAGCCAGCTGATGCTCGGAAAACTTTCCGGAAAACATGCGTTTGAAGTTCGCGTGAAAAAACTCGGGTTCCGTTTGGCGCCCAAGGAGCTCGATCAGGCATTCGTCCAATTCAAGGCCCTGGCGGACAAGAAAAAATATATTTTTGACGAGGACCTCGAGGCGATCCTGCAAAGCGAGATCGCCAAGATCCCGGAGACGTGGAAACTGGTGTCCATGAAAGTCGTCTCGGAGACCGGTTCGAAGCCCTGCGCCCAGATCAAGCTTTCGTATGAAGGTAAAGTCAAAGAGGCGACCTCGACCGGGGACGGTCCCGTGGATGCCTGTTATAAAGCGATCGAAAAGATCGTGAACTCCAAGGCTAAATTGATCCATTACGGCCTTCAATCGGTCACGGGCGGTAAGGACGCTTTGGGCGAAGTGCTGGTCAAATTGGAGATCGGTTCTAAAGAAGTGACCGGCCGCGGCACAAGCACCGATATCATTGAGGCCAGCGTCCGGGCGTATCTTTTCGCGCTCAATAAAGTTTCGGCGAATTCCCAACGGGCCCCGAGCCAGCCCTCTCCGGTGTGAAAACGGTAAAGTCCTTCAAACTTTACGGGATCTTCGGTCACCCCCTTTCTCATACGCTGTCACCCTTCATGCACGAGGCCGCGTTCCGGAAGCTCGGGATCGACGCGAACTACATCGTCCTGGACCTCGCACCCGCCGCTTTTAAAAAACTCATGAAGCAGGCCTCGAAGCTCGTTCTTTCCGGTTTCAATGTGACGGTGCCCTATAAAGAAACCGTCCTGAAGTATCTGCATCAGGTACGGCCGGAAGCCCGGGCGATCGGCGCGGTGAACACGGTTTTCAAGAGCGGGAAGCGATGGGTCGGAACAAATACCGACATGGAAGGTTTCCTTCTCGCGCTCATGAAGGACGGCGGGTTCCGTCCGGCGGGGAAGCGGGCCGTGGTGCTTGGGGCCGGCGGCGCGGCACGGGCGGTTGTTTACGGTCTTGCGCGGGAGGGCGCTCGGGAGGTCCTGATCACGGACTGTTTTCCTGAAAAAGCGCGAAAGATCGCTCAGGACATGCGTAAGCTATTTAAAAAGGTGCTTTTCAGGGCTGTTTTGGCCGGAACGGAGGAGGTCAAGGAGGCCGTTCAAAAAGCCGATGTTATCATTAATGCGACGCCGTTGGGACTCAAGCCCAGGGATCCGCGGGTGATGCCGGACGCATGGATCCCCCGCCGCAGCACGAAAAAAATATTTTTCATGGACCTGATCTACAATCCGGCGATGACGCCTTTTCTTCGTGGAGCGAAGAGGAAAGGGCATAAAACCTTGAACGGGCTCGGGATGCTGCTTTATCAGGGGGCCCGCGCCTTGGAACACTGGACAGGGAAGAGGGCACCGGTCGAAGTCATGCGTAAGGCGTTGCTTCAAGCGCTTGCAGGAAAAGGGGAATAATATGGACCCGATAACACCATGGTTCGTTTTTGTCATGGGGGCCGTCGTGGGGAGCTTCCTGAACGTGTGCATTCACCGGATGCCGCGCGATCTTTCGGTCGTTGTCCCGAGGTCTTTTTGTCCGCATTGCAAAGCCAAGATCCCCTGGTATGAAAACATTCCGCTTTTGAGCTATCTTTTGCTTCAGGGTAAATGTTTCCGTTGCCGCCGCCCGATCGCGTTCCGCTATTTTCTGGTAGAGTTGACCGCGGCCCTGATCGCGTGGCTTTTGTGGCGGCAGTACGGCCTGTCGGCGGAGTTCGTGTCTTCTTGTATCTTTTTCGCCATGATCATCGTGGCGACCATGACGGATTTTGAGACCGGCCTGATCCCGGACGAGATCACGATCGGCGGGATGATCGCCGGACTTGCTCTGAGCGTTACCGGGCACGGGCATTTTGAACAGGCGCTTTGGTATCAAAAGTTTATTGCCTCCCTGGCCGGCCTTGTCGCCGGGGGCGGGATCCTGATTTTGGTTGGATGGCTGGGGAAGCTGGCTTTCAAAAAAGACAGTATGGGCGGCGGCGACGTGAAGCTTCTTGCCATGATCGGCGCTTTTATCGGCGTGACCAAAGTGGGCCTGGTGTTCCTTCTGGCGCCTTTTCCGGCTTTGCCGTTCGCGCTTTGGCAGCGTTTTGTGAAAAAAGAGGAAACGATCCCGTTCGGCCCTTTCCTGGCGCTGGCCGGGGCGTTCATGTTCATGATGGGGGATGAAGTCCTCCGATTTTTAGCAAAAACCTACGGAGTTCACTAAGATGCTTCGATACATCACAACGGGAGAATCGCACGGCCATTACATGGCCGCTATTTTGGAAGGGTTTCCGAGCGGCCTCGCGCTCGACCTGGATTTTATCAACGCGGAGATGCGCCGCCGCCAGGGAGGTTACGGCCGCGGGGGCAGGCAGAAGATCGAAACGGATGCTGTGGAGATCATGGGCGGCGTGATCAAAAAGGTCACGACCGGCGCGCCGTTGGGATTCCTTCTGACGAATAAGGATTTCAAGATCGAAGAGATGCCGGAGCTTTTCCGTCCCCGTCCGGGGCACGCGGACCTCGCCGGTGCCCTGAAATACGATCAGGGGATTCGCGCGGTGCTGGAGCGCTCAAGTGCCCGTGAAACGTCCATGCGTGTCGCGGTCGGCGCGGCCTGCAAGCTTCTGCTCAAAACGTTTGGGATCGATATCGCGGCGCATGTGGTCCAGATCGGTTCCGTCTCGCTTCCCGCGTGCGATATTTCCGTGGCGGAGATCCGCCAGGGGACCAAGGATTCTCCCGTTCGCTGCGTTTGCAGAAAAACCGAAAAAGCCATGATGCAGGCGATCACAAAAGCCATGAAGCACGGGGATTCGTTGGGCGGAAAATATGAAGTCCGTGCCACGGGACTTCCGATCGGCCTGGGTTCTTATGTCCATTTTGAAAGAAAGCTCGACGCGCGGCTTGCCATGATCCTGATGAGCCAGCAATCCGCCAAGGCGGTGGAGATCGGGGAAGGTGTGGCGCTGGCCGGCATTCCGGGTTCCGAAGCGCATGACGAGATCTTCTACGGAAAAGCTCGCGGCTATTTCCATAAAACGAACCATGCCGGCGGTCTTGAAGGGGGCATGACCAACGGGGCGGATCTGGTGGTCCGTCTCACGATGAAACCGATCTCGACGCTCGCGAAGCCGCTCGCTTCGGTGAACATGAGAACCAAGAAGATGGAAAAGGCGGACTTTGAACGCAGCGATTCCTGCGCGGTACCGGCGGGGAGTGTGATCGGGGAAGCGCTCGTAGCTTATACGCTGGCTGATGCCTTTCTTGAGAAATTCGGCGGCGATTCCGTCCGTGAGATCCGCCGCAATTACGAAGGTTATTTAAAACAGATCCGTGCCTGACACTGTGTTGCGATTCATTTTAAGGGTTCACAGTGTCGTACCGTTAACCCGTATTTATCTATGAATAACGGTACTGACAACGTCTATCTGATCGGCATGATGGGGTCCGGCAAGACCGTGACCGGGGAAGATCTGGCGGCTCGGCTGGGCTTCCGGTTCGTGGATCTCGATGCCGAGATCCAGGCCAAGGAAAAACGGACGATCCCCGAGATCTTTGCGTCATCAGGAGAGCCCTATTTCCGGGATGTGGAGTCCCAGGTCCTGGAGCATATCTCCAAACAAAAAGGCCAGGTGGTCGCGACGGGCGGCGGTATCGTGCTTCGCGAAGAGAATGTGCGGCGCATGAAGAAGACCGGGAAAGTGGTGCTCCTTAAAGCGACGGCGGAATCCTTGTGGCAAAGGGTGCGGTATTCCAAAGACCGGCCGCTTCTGAATAAGCCGGACCCGTTCGGGGCGTTGAAACAGATCCTGAGCGACCGGGAAATTTTTTATGAAAACGCCTGTCATTTTTCCGTGTTGACGGACGGCAAGATCGCAGAAGATGTGGCAGGAGAGATCCAGGAGATGTTGAGGACAAGAACATGAAAACCATCCAGGTGAAAAGCCTGAAAGGGAATTACGGGATCTGCGTCGGCCGGGGTTTGTTGCCCCGGACCGGAGCCCTGGCGTCCGGGATCTTTACTCCCGGCGCGAAGCTCATGATCGTGTCCCAGAAAAATCTCGCTCCTTATCTTAAGGTGATCAGCGCCTCGCTTTCCAAAAAAGGGTTTCAGGTCTATTCCCATACGCTTCCTGACGGGGAGATCGCGAAATCAGGCGCGGAACTTTTCCGCCTTGCGTACGCGCTTCTTGCCAAGGGATTTGAACGCCGGGACGGGATCGTGGCGGTAGGCGGGGGCGTCGTGAGTGACCTCGCGGGGTTCGCGGCGGCGGTCTATCTGCGCGGGATCCGTTATGTGAACGTGGCGACGACCCTTCTTGCCCAAGTCGACAGCGCGATCGGCGGAAAAACCGCGATCGATCTTAAAGAGGGAAAAAATCTTATGGGGGCCTTTTGGCCGCCGGCGCTTGTGATCTCGGACGTGGATACGCTGCGCTCATTGCCGCCGCGGGAGCTTTGCGCGGCATTGGGAGAGGTCGTGAAATACGGCGTGATCAGCGATCCGGTGCTTTTCAAATTCTTGGAGAAAAACGCGAAACATATTTTACGAAAAGACATTCGCGCGACCGAGAAGATCGTGTTGGCCTGCGCGAAGACCAAGGCTGGCGTGGTCAGCCGGGATGAGTTCGAAACAAAAGGTCAACGCGCCATGCTGAATTACGGGCACACTTTTGCCCATGGGATCGAAGGAGCGCTCCGCTTTCAGGATCTTGTGCATGGGGAAGCGGTCGCGATCGGCATGATGATGGCGGCGCAGTTGGCCGCGGACCTCGGGCTTTGCTCCCAAGACCTTCCTTGGCGTCAGATGAGGCTCTTGGTTTCCATGAAGCTTCCGGTTTCGATTAAAAAGTATAATTTGAAAGCCGCGGACATATTGAAAGTCATGATGACGGATAAGAAAAAAAGCCGGGGGGCCCTGCGTTTTGTCCTGCCGCGCCGGATCGGCAAAGTCACCGTCGAAAAGAACATTCCTCTCGAGAACGTCCGCACGATCCTCCGCCTCGCCGGCGCGAAGTAATCTTCTGCAATCCATCTAATAGAGCGCTTTTCATGGGTGTTTTAAAAAATAATTATTGCATTTTTATCAATATTTTATTAGTTTATATTCATGAAAAGACAAAACAGCCCTATCCCCTTCGAAAGAATCTTCGGAACAATCCTATTCCTTCGAGGACAAAAGGTTATGTTGGATGCTGACCTTGCGGGTCTTTATGGGGTTAGCACCAAGCGGCTCAATGAACAAGTGCGCAGGAATAAAGATCGTTTTCCGCAGGACTTTATGTTCCGTTTGACTCAAAAAGAAAAGAAGGAGGTGGTCGCAAATTGCGACCACCTCCGGCAGCTCAAATTTTCAACAGCGCTTCCTTATGCTTTTACAGAATATGGTGCCATGATGCTGGCGAGCGTGCTCAATACAAAGCTAGCGGTTCAGATGAGTCTGCAGGTGGTCCGAGCGTTTGTAAAATTAAGAGAGATCCTTGCGACTCATAAAGATCTATCTCGGAAGATCGAGGAAATGCGGATAAATTATGACGCTAATTTTCGGGTTCTCTATAAGGCCATTCGGAGGCTGGCAAATCCTCCTGTTCGGAAAAAGCCCCTGATCGGATTTCATCCATGACCAACGCAGAGGCGGACGAAATAAAAGCTTTTTTAATTCTGAACAGGCTCCGGATCGACGGAAGACGAAAAGCGGCGATATGGCTCTCGGAAGGGAAGTGTGCCCGGGAGATCATCACGCTTATGGAGGCAGAGAATCTTCTCAAAGAGCTTCCGGTATCGATAAAAGAGGGCGGCTCTTTTGATCCGAAAAAAGAAGCGGAGCTCTGCGCCCAAAAGGGGATCGGTTTTCTTCTATACACGGACCCGGATTATCCGGCAGGCCTCAAAGAGATCCCGGATCCTCCGCTTCTCCTTTATAAAAAAGGAACGCTTGTTGAAAATGACCGGAATGCCATTGCGATCGTGGGGACGCGGCACCCAAGTTTCTACGGCCGGATGCAGGCGAAAAAATTCGCTCAGGAATTGGCGGCAAGGGGCCTTACGATCGTTTCAGGTCTCGCGCGCGGGATCGACCAGATCGCGCATGAGGCGGCGTTGCAGGTGTCCTACGGCCGTACGATCGCGGTTCTAGGATGCGGCCTCGACATTGTCTATCCCAAGGAACACGAGGACCTTTCTCGAAGGATTTCGGAACGGGGAACCGTGTTGAGCGAATATCCGCTTGGCACACCGCCCCTGCCGGAAAATTTTCCGCGACGGAACCGGATCCTTTCCGGTCTCTCGTACGCGACTTTCGTGGTGGAAGCCCACTCGCGGAGCGGATCCCTGATCACGGCGCACCAGGCTGTCGAGCAAGGGCGGGAAGTATTCGCGCTTCCGGGACCCGTAGACCAGCTCACTTCCCGTGGAACGCATCAACTGATCAAGGAGGGCGCCTGTCTTGCGGAGTCAGCGGAGGATATCCTTTTGGCGTTGGCGGACCGGTTAAAGCTCGAAAACAAAGCGGAGCCCGTTCTCCACGGGACTTCTGATCCTGTCGACCCAGAGGCGCGTTTTTTTACCTCTCCGGAAAAAGAGGAAGTATCTTTGTCCGTTGAAGAAGGCTGTGTGATCGAAGAACTCTTGAAAGAGGAGGGCCCACTTGCCCAGGAGGAGATCCTTGAATTCACGGGTCTTGAATCCTCGAAATTGCCATCCCTCCTCCTGAGGCTGGAATTGACAAAAAAGGTCCGAAGGAACCAGGACGGGAGATACGCTTTGCCGTGTTAAGCTCCGGGGGGAGGAAGCCGTTATTAATCTAACGGTTCGTAATAAAAAGTTTTGACAGGCGGATGTTTTCTCTATAGAGTTTTATGTGAAAACATGTCTTGTTAAGGACGCATTGCTTAACCGAAAGGAGTCAAAGATGGACGGATTGGTTCCAGCAAGTAAGGGAAAAAGATTTGCGGCAGGTCTGATCGATCTGGTCGTCATTCCCATTGTTCTTGGTGTGGTGATCGGCATCGTTCTTTTGGCGGCACCGGATGTGGTCCGCAGCGTGGTCCTTGTGATCGTGAACGTCCTTTGGTTGATGTTCCGTGATGCGGTTTATTCTCCCGGACGCGCGATGGTTAAGGTCAAGATCGTCAGTTTGACGGGGGAGAAAGTGACTTGGCTCCAGGCTTTCTTGAGGAACATCCTTTTGATCATTCCGTTCGTGCTGGTGCTGGGGTATCTGATCGAGATCGTGATGCTCATCGTCAAGGGGCACCGTCTCGCGGATAATTGGGCCAAGACGCAGGTTGTTGAAGCTTAGTTAAAACCTGGTTTTTACTGGAAAAGGGGCAAGCGTTAAATCGCTTGCCCCTTTTTTTTGGCCTTTTCCCAAGGACGGTTTTGTGTGTTAGACTTGAATCGAAAGGTGGTGAAAATGCCCAAGAGGAAGCGCGCTAAAAACAAAAGGACTGGGGCTCATAAAACAGCCGGGGTGTTTAAGGAGGTCCTTTCCCTCTATACAAAACTGGCAGAGCTCAAAAAGGACGTAAGTAAAGCCAACGAAGAGGGAGAAAGGGTGGATGAACGGTTAACCGACCTTGAGGTCCACATGAACATCCTGGCGCGTTTGCTGACCACGCTTTGTATCGAGAAATTCGGCATGCGCGTCGGCGCTTTAAAGCGCTTGGTCCGCCGGGTCGAGAAGGAAGCGGTGCGTGATTCCCAGATCATGGAGCTGGAATCCCTCTACAAGCTCCCTCACGGGAATGTCAAAAAAAGCCCGCCTGCCGGCGCGAAGCCTAAAGGGGATCCCTGGGACCAGATCTCATAATCTGTTTTGGGCCCTAGAGTTACAAGCGTCCGATAAACTTGCCGTTTACAATCCCCTTCATTTTGTTTAGAATTCACCCTCAATTTACATAGTCCAGACCTTGTCTTTAATCCGTAGGGAGGCCTTGTGGTCAAAGCAAAGAAGAGTGTGAAATCCTCAAAGGCGGAAAAAGCATCCAAAACCTCGAAGGGTCCTAAGTACTTGGTGATCGTAGAATCACCCGCCAAGGCTAAAACCATCAATAAGTTCCTCGGCCGCGACTTTCAGGTCGTGGCGTCCATGGGCCACGTCCGGGACCTTCCGAAGAGCCGGATGGGGGTGGACCTGGAACATGATTTCGCGCCCGAGTACATCATCATCCGCCGGGCGACCAAGACGGTCAAACAGCTCAAACAAGACGCCAAGGAAAAAGAAACGATCTATGTGGCCCCCGATCCGGACCGTGAAGGGGAAGCCATCAGCTGGCACTTGGCGCATATTTTTTCCGAGGAAGGCCACGGGCCGAAGATCCTCCGTGTGGAATTCAACGAGATCACCCAGTCCGCGGTGCTGAAAGCTTTTGATCATCCGCGCGCCATCGATATGAACCTTGTGAACGCCCAGCAGGCGCGCCGCGTTCTGGACCGCGTGGTCGGGTATCAACTGAGTCCGCTTCTTTGGAAGAACGTGGGCCGCGGCTTGAGCGCGGGCCGCGTGCAGTCGGTGGCCTTGAGGTTCGTCGTGGACCGCGAGCGCGAGATCCGAAAGTTCGTTTCCCAGGAATATTGGACGATCGACGCGAAGCTTTCTGCTTCCGAAGGCCCTGACGCCTCCAGGATCTTTCTCTCCCGATTGGTCCAGATCGATAAAACCAAGCCGGAACTGAAAAATTTAGAAGAAACGGAAAAAACCAAAAAGGAACTGGAACAGCTCCCCTTTAAGGTCGCGACGGTGGATAAGACCGAAAAGCGCCGCAAGCCCCAGGCGCCTTATACCACGAGCAAACTTCAACAGGAAGCGTACAGCCGGCTCGGGTTTTCGGCCGCGAACACGATGCGCATCGCGCAGAAACTTTACGAAGGTGTTGAGCTCGGTGAGGAAGGAAGCGTCGGTCTGATCACCTACATGAGAACCGATTCGGTGAACATCGCTGCGAGCGCGCAGGAAGAGGCCTCCCGCTATATTCTCGAAAAATTCGGCAAAGATTACCTCCCCGAAAAACCGCCCGTCTATAAATCCCGGAAAGGCGCGCAGGAGGCCCATGAAGCGGTCCGTCCGACCTCGGCTTTCCGTACTCCGGAGTCCGTGCGGCAATTCCTCGAAAGTGATGAGCTCAAGGTTTATGAGCTGATCTGGAGAAAATTCCTGGCGTCCCAGATGACGCCGGCCATCGACGAACACACAGCTATCGCGATCCACGCGGGCGAGAAATACGAATTCCGAACGACCGGCAAAAAAAGCCTTTTCCTGGGATTTACGGCCGCCTTCGGCGAGATCAAGACGGAAAAAGATAATAGCAAGGAGAATGAAGAGGAAGAAGCGCCCGAGGCGGCAGAGCTTCCGGACCTTAAAGCCGGACAGGCTCTCAAGCTTCACGAACTCGCGGGCGAACAGCATTTCACGAAACCGCCGCCGCGTTTCAACGACGCCAGCTTGATCAAACTGCTCGAAGAAAAAGGCATCGGCCGGCCGAGCACCTACGCCCCGACGATCTCGACCATCCTGAGCCGCGTGTATGCCGAACGCAAAGGCGGCGCGCTCATGCCGACCGAGCTCGGAGAAACGGTCGTGGATATTCTGGTCAAACATTTTCCGACGATCCTGGACACCGAGTTTACGGCGCTTATGGAAGAAGAGCTTGATGAGATCGAAGAAGGAAAGATGGAGTGGGTGAAAGTGCTGAAAGATTTTTACGCGCCTTTCGGAGAGCTTCTGGTGCGCGCGCAGACCGAGATGAAGAGCGTGAAACAGGCCCCGATCCCCACGGAGCTCAAGTGCGCGTTGTGCGGCAAGCAGGTCATGATCAAGTTCGGACGATTCGGCAAGTTCATGGCGTGCTCCGGTTTTCCGGAATGCAAATACACGCGTTCCATTCCGACCGGCTTCTTTTGTTCCGTGCCGGGCTGCGGCGGGGAACTGGTCAAGCGCCGCGCGAAAGGACGCCGGGCTTTTTACGGCTGTTCGAACTACCCGAAGTGCACGTATGTGGTGAACGAACTGCCGAAAAAAGAAGACGACGTCGAAGCCTCTGAAGCTCCTTGAGCCGCAGACCATGAGTAAAAACGTCGAAGACTTCCTGGGTTTTCTCGCGACCGAAAAGGGCGCTTCCGAGCACACGGTCAAGAACTACGGGATCGACCTCCGGGAATTCGGGAAATTCATCGCCGAAAAGGATTTCAAGGACCTGACGTACCTAGACATCCGCTCTTTTTTGGCGTTCTTGAAGACCCGAGATTACAGCAAAAGCTCCATTTCCCGCAAACTCGCCTGCCTCCGTTCATTCTTCAAATACCTGGTGCGAGAAAACATCCTGACGCAGAACCCCGCGGCGGGGATTGCGACCCCCAAGAAGGAAAAGAAACTTCCTTCGTTCATGAATCCCGATGAAATCACGAAACTTCTGGAAGCCCCCTCCAGAAACAATTGGGAGGAGAAGCGCGACAAGGCGATCCTCGAGATGCTCTATAGCTCCGGTCTTCGCGTGAGCGAACTCGCGGGGCTCAATCATGATGATCTCGATTTTTTTCAGGGGCTTGTCCGGGTGCGAGGTAAAGGGAAAAAGGAACGGATCGTGCCCGTGGGACAAACGGCTCTGAACGTTTTGCGCGCTTACCTGGACATGAAGGCTCCGCGCGAAGCCGCGAACGCGATCAAGAAACCTTTGTTCATCAGCCGGATCGGGAGCCGTCTCACGGACCGGAGCGTCCGGAGGATGATCCTGAAATATGTGAAACGGACGGGGCTCGGGAAAGAGATCTCGCCTCACACGTTCCGCCATTCGTTCGCGACGCACATGCTGGATCGCGGGGCGGACCTTCGGAGTGTTCAGGAGCTTTTGGGGCACGCGAATCTTTCGACCACACAGATCTACACGCACGTGACGACCCAGCGCTTGAAGGATGCTTACGCGGCGGCGCATCCGAGGGCGTGAGATTTTATTTTGAATTTAAATTGGAAATCTTAAAAGAAGACAGAAAATGATCAGAAATATTCTCTATAATTTGGCGTTTATCGTTTTCGGGATCTTTTATGCGCCCATCTTCCTAATGAAGCTTCGTCAGGCCGAAGATCCCTCCGCGCTTTGGCGTGAGCGCCGCGGGATTTTTCCGAAGGATTGGGCTGGGAAATTTAAAGGTAAAAAAATAATCTGGCTTCATGCCGTGAGCGTTGGGGAAGTGATGGCGGTCGAGAAATTCATCCAGGAGTGGCTGGCTTCGGCGCCGGAATTCGATCTATTACTCACGACGGTGACACCCACGGGCCAGAGGATCGCGAAAAAGTTCGCGGGGGAACGGGTCCATGTCTGTTATTTTCCGTTCGATCTGACCGCCGTGGTCAAACGCTTTTTGGATCTCTTCCAGCCGGTCTGTCTTTTGCTGGTCGAAACCGAGATCTGGCCGAACCTTTTGACGGAAGCCAAACGAAGGGATATCCCGGTTGGCGTGATCAATGCCCGGTTGTCCCAACGTTCCTTCAAGCGGTACCGGGTTTTCCCTTGGCTTTTCACGCCGCTCTGGGGGAAGCTTGATTTTGTGCTGGCGCAATCCCCGGACGACGCGGACCGCTTCCGCCAATTGGGCATCACCGCGGAATCCGTGCGGGATATGGGGAACATGAAGTTCGACCAAGCGGAATGGCTGGGAGACAACGCGGTCCATCCCGCGGAATTACGGCAGGCCTGGGGCTATGCGCCGGAAGATATCGTGTGGATCGCGGGCAGCACGCATCCGGGAGAAGAAGAAGCGCTTCTGACATCCTTCAAAATACTGCGTGAGCGGTTCCCGGCTCTCAAGCTGGTCCTCGCGCCGCGCCACATTGAACGCTCGGAAGGTCTTTTGAGGCAATTAGAAAAATTCGGTTTCAGTATGGTCTTATCATCATCAAAGAAGCAAGAAGGTTCCGGGCCGGAGGGACAATGGATCGCCCCTCAGGTGCAGATCCTGGACCAGTTGGGAGTTCTCAAAAATCTGTACGGAATCGCGGATCTCGTGTTCATGGGCGGGAGCCTGATCCCTCACGGGGGTCAGAACCCGATCGAGCCCGCGCGTTTCAGCAAGGCGGTCATCCATGGACCGCACGTTTTTAACTTTCACAAGATCTACCACCAGCTCGATCATGACGGCGGCGCTCTCAGGATCTCGGCCCCGGACGAATTGTCGTCCGCGGCGGCAGAGCTCCTCGCGAATGAGGGCAAGCGTTGTACGATGGGGCAAAAAGCTTTTCAGATCGTTAACCGTTTACGGGGTGCCAGCAAACGTCAGGCCGGGTGGATCCTGACGTTCCTGAAGGGCCGGCGTACCCAAGAAAGGATTTTAGGCAATGGACAGCATGAAGAATTACTTCCGTCTCTTGGCGGAGGACAAGCAAAATGACCCGACGGGCGGCGTGCTTTCGGGCTTTCTTTCGTTCGCGGCATGGGGTTACGGGCTCGGAGTCCAGACGTTCCGCAGGCTCTATGAAAAAAAGGTCCTGAAGCGAAAACATCTTCCTTATCCCGTGATCAGTGTCGGGAATCTGACCTGGGGCGGGACCGGCAAAACCCCTTTTGTGGAGTACCTGGCGCGCAAGATCGGCATGCACCGGCGTGTTCCTCTGGTCCTTACGCGCGGTTACAGTCATGACGAAGCCCTAGAACTCCAGAATCATCTTCCAGCCGCGGTGATCGGGGTCGGAAAAGACCGCGCGAAAGTCGCCCAGCGCGTCAAAGAAGAAAAAAGGCACGTGGACATCGCCATCCTGGATGACGGTCTTCAGCACCAGGTCCTTCACCGCGATGTGGATATCATCGTCATCAACTCGCTCAATCCTTTTGGGAACGGAAAGCTTATCCCTCGAGGCATTCTGCGCGAACCGCTCGGCGTTTTAAACCGCGCGGCCATCATTGTGCTTACCCATGTGAACCTGGTGACCCCGGAAGAGCTTAAAAAGCTCAAAGAAAAGATCGCCGCGCTGGCGCCCCAGGCCAGGATCATCGAGACCATGATGGAGGTGCTTTTCCTCTATCGCGCGAAGACCAAGGTCCGGATGGCGATCGAAAAAATGAACGGCCGGCGCGTCGCCTCCTTTGCGGCGGTCGGAACGCCACGGTCTTTCCAGCTCGTCCTGCAGCGTTACCAGCTCAAAACGGTCCGGAACTTTGAATTCCTGGACCATCATGAATACACCAAAGAAGAACTTCTGAAGGTCAAGGAAGTCGCGCAATCCGCTGGCGCGGAAGAGATCATCACGACGGAAAAGGATTTTTACCGTTCCCGCCAGCTTATCGCGGAAACGCTTAACCCTCTCGTCCTGGCCGCGCGCCTCAAGGTCGTGTCGGGGGAGGAGATCCTGACGGACCGGCTGTTCCGTCTCTTGGGAGTCAAGAACTGATGAATGACCTGCTTGACCGGGCGGCTTGTTCCGTCGCCCACATACTCATTTTTATTTTTGAACGCATCCCCTTTTCCGCGGGACTGAAGATCGGTGATCTTTTGGGCCGCGGAATCTTCTATGTTTCAAAGAAGCGCCGCGTGGCTTACATCAACATGAAGGCGGCGCTTGGGAGCCAATTGACGCCACGCGAGCGATGGAAAGCCGTGCGCGATCACTTCGGGTTCATGGGACAAAATGTGGTAGAGATCATGTCGTTCAGGAAGATGAAACGCAAGCACCATGATCTCGATGTCAAGATCCACCACCTGGAACGCTATGAAGCGCTTCTGCGTTCGGGGCACGGCGGGGTGCTTCTCACCGCCCATTTCGGGAATTGGGAACTTTTGCAGGTCTGGTCCGGGCTTCGCGGCACACCGATCTATGTGCTGGCGCGCGATCAGAAATATCCCAAGCTTAACGGATTGATCAATGAACTTCGCGAGAGTCACGGATCGGTCTCGATCAGCCGCGGCGCGGGTATCCGCGGTCTGATCCGCGCGCTCCGGGAGAAAAAAATGGTAGGGGTGCTTGGCGACCAATCGGCCGGAAAAACCGAGGGGATCATCCTTCCGTTCTTTGGGAGGAGAACCACGGTCCCGATCGGGGCTTTCCAGTTAGCGCACCGGACGGACGCGTTCATCATGCCGTTCTTTATTGTGAGGACCGGAGGACGTGAGCATGAGGTGTATTCCGAGGAGGTCCTGAAAGATGACCCCTCCCTTGAGCCGCAAGCGCGTATCGAGTTCCAGGCCCGGCAATATATTGAATTGCTCGAAGGTTTTATCCGCAAATTTCCGAATCAATGGCTCTGGGAGAACAAACGCTGGAAATATTCCTGGGACCGGAAGATCGTGATCCTTTCAGACGGGAAGGCGGGCCATTTTAAGCAGTCCGAAGTTGTGGCCGAGATGCTTTCGGAGTTCAAGGAATTCCACGGCCGTCCCGGCCTTAAATTCGAGACGGAACGGATCCATGTCGAATACCGTTCAGCTTTCCACAGGATGGCTCTTTTCGGATTGGCTTTTTTGATGAAACCCTGGATCCAGGGGCGACTTTCCTGGCTCAAGCCCTTTCTGACGGCGGAAACTTTTCAGGCGATCGAGCCGGTGAGCGCGGACTACCTGATCGCGGCGGGTTCCGGCCTTGCGCCCATCCAGATGCTTCTCGCGAAAGAAACCGGCGCCAAAAAGATCGTCATCATGAAGCCGCCTTTTCCCTACTCCCTGACGCACTACGATCTTGCGATCGTGCCGGCGCATGATGGAGGCAAAGTACCGAAGAGGACGCTTCGCTGCGTGATCATGCCAAGCGGTTATAAAATCATGGACCGCGAATCGGATGTGAAAGAACTTCTCGCAAAGCTTGAGGAAAGTGCGCGCCCGAAGATAGCGGTCTTTATCGGCGGCGCCACGCGGGGTTATGACCTGACCGTTTCTGATATGGAAAAACTCTGTTCGGTTTTGAAGCGCGTCAGTACTCACGCGGGGGATTACATGATCACCACTTCACGCCGGACCTCCGCGCCCGCGGAACGTTTTCTTAAAAACACACTTGTCCAGCATCCGGGCTGCAGATTTTTTGTGGCGGCGAACGAGGAAAACCCGCCCTACGCCGCGGGCGGCATGATGGGGCTTGCGGAGCTTCTGATCGTGACGGAAGACAGTCTCGCTATGATCTCGGAAGCCGTAGGGACTGGGAAGCATGTGATCGTGCTAAGCTGCGGCGAAGGCGACCTTCCCGCGAAACATTACCGTTTTCACCAGATCCTCGCGCAGCGCGGGCTCGTGACCTTGAGCGGTTTGGCGGATTTGGAAAAGAATATCACGGAACTCGTTAAAAAACCCGCGACGGCGGTCCTTCAGCGCGAAAAAGGCGCATTGGTTGAGAAGTTGGGGGCCATGATATGAAGGTAATGCAGCTTTTGCCGGGACTCGAACTCGGCGGGACCGAACGCGGGGTCGTGGACCTCGCGCGCGCCATGAAAAAGGAAGGCCACGCGACGGTAGTCGTCTCATCCGGCGGGTCGCTCGTGGCCGAGCTCCAAAAGATCGGTATCCCTCATTACGGGCTTCCCGTTCATCAGAAATCATTGGCCGGACTTTTTCTGGTCGAAGAACTCGTGAAGATCATTCAGCGCGAGCGTGTGGATATCATTCACGCGCGAAGCCGCGTCCCGGCGTGGCTCGGGTGGCTTGCGGCACGCAAGACCGGCGTTCCGTTCATCACAACCTGCCACGGCCACTATTCCGTGCATCCCATGAGTTATGTCATGGGATGGGGCAAACGCGTGATCGTGGCTTCACACGCGATCGGGCGGCGAATGATCGACGAATTCAACGTGCCGCCGGATCGCATCCGGCTGATCCCTCGGGGCGTCGACCTTTCTCAATTCACCTTTTCCTTCGCAAAATTCGAAAAACATAAAGGTCCCATGCGGATCCTTCAGATGGGAAGATTTTCCGCCGGCAAAGGACAGGTGGAATTCCTTAAGGCCGTGCACCTGCTCCGAAGCCGGCTTTCCCATTTTGAAGTCTGGATCGTAGGGTCCGAAGGACGCGGTCGGCACCGTTACACAGACCTGATGAAAAAAACGGTCCATCAATTTGGACTTGAATCTTGTGTCAAGATCCTGCCCCCGACCCGCGACGTTCCCGGCCTTTTGGCGGCATCCGACCTGTTGGTTCTTTCCTCGCTGATCCCCGAGCCCTTCGGCCGTGTTGTCATTGAAGCGGGAGCGGTGGGAACGCCTGTGGTAGCGACATGGCTGGGTGGCGTTCGGGACATTATTGAGCACCATGAGACGGGGCTTTTGTTCCCCCCGCGCAATATTCCCGCCATGGCGGAGGCCATGTACGAGCTTCTGACGGACCGGGAAAAGGCCAAATCGTTTGCGGTGAAATTGAGGAAAAAAGTGGAGGAGCAGTTCAACCTCGAGCAAATGGTCAAGAAAACGCTCGACGTTTATCAGGAAGTCCGCAAACGCCGGCGGATCCTGGTGATCAAGCTGGGGGCGATGGGGGACCTGATCCTGGTCGTGCCGAGCCTCCGGATGCTTAAGGAGCGTTATCCGGACGCGGCGATCACGCTTCTGGTGGACCGTAAACTCGCGCCGATCGTTTCATCCTGCCCGTATCTGGATGACATGATCCTGGTGGACCGGAAGAAACTTTCGAATCTTTTTTATCTTCTGAAAACCGCCCGCCGCGTGCGCCGTGAAGGTTTCGATATGTCCGTCGATCTCCATAATAATAAATGGACGCATCTCCTCGCTTATCTCGGGGGAGCGGTCCAGCGTTTCGGTTTCGAACGCGGGCAATGGGGTTTTCTGCTGAACCGGCCCGACAGGACCTTTGAGGTCGGTGATTCGCCCCTGCGCCATCAATTCCGTGTTCTGTCCAAGGCCGGCGTCGTTAAATTCGATGACGCCCTGGAACTCTGGCCTAAGGCCGCGGACCTTGAAAAAGCAAAACAAATGATCGCGACGCTTGAACCGAAGGAATCTACACGGATCATCGGGTTCGTGATGGGGTCCAGTCCGAACTGGCCGAGCAAACGCTGGCCGTCGGAACATTTTGTCGCTTTGGCCAAACGGCTTCTGGAAAAATATGACGCGAGGATCGTGCTGATCGGCTCTTCCGAGGAGGCCGACCTGGGACAGCCTTTTTATTCTTTCGGGACCGGCAAGATCCTGGACCTTATGGGCAAAACCGAGCTGAACGAATTACCGGCATTTTTTAAACAATTCCATCTGGTCGTGACCGGGGATACGGCGCCGCTTCATATGGCGGCCGCCATGAACGTCCCGATCGTTGCGCTTTTTGGTCCGACGGACGCCAAGCGCCATGTGCCGCCCGGAAAAAAGATCGATGTGCTTTCGCATCATCTGCCGTGCCAGCCGTGTTACAACGGCGTTTGCAAGGCCAAAGAGACCCTGGCCTGCCTCAAGCATATTTCCGTGGAAGAAGTTTTTGAACACTGCCAGAGGGTTCTCGCGTCATGAAGATCCTTGCGGTGATGAAGAATTGGCTCGGCGACCTGCTTTTTCAGATGCCGGCGCTCGATCTCATCAAAAAAAAATATCCCGAGGCTTCGATCGTTTGCATGGCCCCGGAGCGCTGCCGGGAGATCCTTGAAGCGCATCCTGCGGTTTCGGGTTTTTTAAGTTTCGATGAAAAAAGCACGCACCGCTCCTGGCTCTCCCGGGCCGGATTTTTAATGGAGTTAAGGAAACAAGGGCCTTGGGAGCAAGGATATCTTTTCCATCGCTCCCGTTCCCGCGCGGCGCTTTTAGCGATGGCGGGCGTCAAAGAGCGTATCGGCTACGGAAAAGGGCGGAAGATGTTTATGACGCGGGCGGTCCAGGAGCCCGCTCAACTGATGCATCAGCTGGATTATTTCTTCAATATGATGCGCGGGGCGGGATTTGAGCTTCCCGACAAAAAAGAATACCAGTTTTTTTACAAAGAAGAAGATGAGCAAGCCGCGCGGAGCATCCTTGAATCCCACGGTGTCGGGAAACACTCTCGGTATATTTGTTTTCATTTAGGCGCCAATTGGGAGCCCAAGCGCTGGCCGGTCGGACATTTTGCGGCACTTGCCGAGATGATCGAAATGAGGTGGAAACTTCCGGTCGTGGTCACGGGATCCTCCCAGGACGAACTGCTTTGGGAGGCGCTGGCCACTTCGGTCCGAAATGCCAAAGTGATCTCCCTGGTCGGGAAAACGGGGTTGCGCGTTTCGGCGGCTGTCTATAAACACGCCGCGTGCCTTGTGACGGGAGACTCCGGGCCCATGCATATCGCCTCCGGCGTCGGGGCTCCGGTCGTTGCCCTGTTCGGCCCCACGGACCCCAAACTCACCGGACCCCGTGGGAGCGGCGAAAGTCTCGTGTTACAATACGTCCCGACGGGATATCCGGTGCCTTTTTTCGGCAAAGATCTTCCGGAAGAAGGCTGGCTTTCCCATATTGTTCCCGAAGAAGTTTTTGACGCGATCGAAAGGGTCCTGAGGCGGCCATGAACATTCTTGTGGTGACCTTAAGTAATTTTGGGGATGTGATCCTGACGACTCCCGTGATCATGGCGCTTTCGAAGAAGTATCCCGAAGCGCGTCTTACGGTGGTGGTCGGTCCCCGCGCCCAAAGCGTCCTGCAACGGAGTCCGGACATCCACAAGATCGTGATCTACGACAAAAAAGCCTCTTTTTGGAAAAAACTGAAATTTATCGGGGAACTTCGGAAAGCCCGGTATGACCTCGTCGTGGATCTTCGCAATACCGCGATCCCGTTCCTGGTTTCCTGCAAGAAGCGAACGCCTCTTTTCAGGAAATTCACGCGGGTCAACATGCGGGAACGCCATCTTGAAATGCTCGAGGCCGTTGAGCCCGGCATTTCCGTCCCGCCCACTTTTCTTTTCTTCAATAAAGCGGATGAAGTGTTCGCCATGCGGACGCTGGAAGTCTTCGGGGTGACGGAAAAGAACGGGTGGATCCTGGTGGCGGCGGGAGCCGCGAGTGAACGGAAGCGCTGGCCCGTCAAATACTTTAAAGAGGTCATTAAGGCGCTTCATGAAAAAACGGGAAAAAAAGTCCTTTTGGTCGGGACGCTGAATGAAAAACCGGTCGCGGACAGCATCGAGTCCGAACTTCCCGGAGTTGTGAGCGTTCTTTGCGGTGAACTGATCCTCCCTGAAACGGCGGCCCTGATCGCGAACGCGGCGCTCGTGATCGCCAACGACAGCGCGATCATGCATCTTGGATCCGAGATGGGGACGCCGACCGTCGGGATCTTCGGCCCGACGAACCACGAAAAATACGGGCATGAAGGACCGAAATTCCGCATCGCGCGCGAAGAAGCCGCAGCCTGTTCCTGCGGTTCCGATAAATTGCCCTACGCCGAGCGCAGCTGTTTTCACGGTCTGAAACCCGAAAAAGTGGTCCGGCTCTCGCTGGAGCTTCTGAATGCCGATCAAGCTGCCTGACGCTCCGCGTATTCTCGTCACACGGACGGACCGTATCGGGGACCTGGTCCTCACGACCCCGCTTTTTAAAGCCCTGCGCGAAAAATTTCCGCGGGCATGGATCGCGGCCCTGGTATTCCTCGAGCACCGGGAGATCGTCGAAGAGAACCCGTATCTGAACGAAGCGATCCTTTACGATAAAAAAGGGAAGGAGCGGGGTTTTTGGGGGCAGCTTGATTTCAGCCAGAGCCTCGGGAATAAAAAATTCGACCTGGTCATCCACGCTCACGGGACGAATCGGATGCACCTTGCCGCCTGGATCGCGGGGATCCCCGTACGCATCGGTTATGCCCGCCGCGCTCCCTGGGCCCTCACGCATGCCCACCCCTACGACAAAAAAGAAGGGAAAAAACAAGAGGCCGAATATCTTTTTGACCTCCTGGAACCTCTCGGGATCGTTCCACCGCAAAAAATAAGTCTTTTTTTTCCTGTGACAAACCGGGCGGTCCGCTCGCTCGAAAACCTTTTGGCATTTTATAAAATCCCGAACGACCGGCCCTGGATCGTGCTTAATCCTTCGGCAAGTGACGCGACCAAAATGTGGCCCGCGGAACGTTTCGCGGCGCTTGTGACGAAAATGGCGAAAGAAAGATCGTATGTTTTTCTCGCGATCGGAACGGCCAAAGACCGGGAGACCGTCCAAAAACTGAAAGCGGGGACAAACATTCCCGTGGTGGACCTGAGCGGTAAACTTTCGCTCGGGCATCTTGGGGCCTTGTTTAAACGCGCAGCCCTGCTGATCTCGAATGATTCAGGGCCCGTCCATATCGCGACCGCCGTCGAAACGCCGGTGGTCTCCATTTTTGGAAGGTACGAACCCGGGCTCGGACCCGAACGCTGGAGGCCTTTGGGAGGCCGCGGGCGGGTGATCGCCAAAGACGTTTCTCATATTCCCGCGGCGGAGCGGAAATTCACTTACATCGATGAGATCGCCGTGGAGGATGTTTATGCCGCGGCGCGCGATCTTCTTCACGGATCCGTCCCGGAGATGCATTAAATGAGAACGCTTCGGCGGGTGCTCATCGTTCATCCTTACGGGATCGGGGACCTTCTTTTCGTGACGCCGGTCATGCGGGCCCTGCGATTGATCCCGACGGTCGAGACCGTGGACCTGCTCTTGGGTTCCCGGACGCGCGAGGCCGTGGAAAACAATCCCCATATCAATGAGATTTTCGTCGTGGACAAGGACCGTGCCCATCGCCAGAATGCGTTCCAAAATCTTCGGGACCTGTGGGAGCTGGGGCGAAAGCTGCGTGCAAAACACTACGATCTGATCCTGGACTACTCGCTTCGGCGTGAGCACGCCTTCCTGGGCCGGTTCTTGCTTGGGGTCCCGAAATGCGCGGGGTTCGCGTACAAGAACCGGGCGGTTTTTCATAACATCCGCTACCCGCTCCCGGAGGCTTTCTGGAAAAAACACGCGGCGGATTTTTATTGTGACCTCGCGGAAAGGGCCGGCATCCCCGTCGAGGACCGTTTTCTGGAATATTATTTTCCGAAACCCGTCGCGTTGATCGGGGTGGAAGTCGCGAACAAGCTCAAACTGCTTCCCGAACGGTTCCTCGCCGTCGCTCCGGGAGGCGGGGATTCCTGGGGAAAGGAAGCCGCTTTCAAGCGCTGGCCCGTGAAAAACTTCGCGGCATTGATCGCGAAGATCCAGGCGGAGCGGGGCCTTCGCGGCGTCGCGATCCTGGGAAGTCGGTCCGAACGGGCGCTTTGTGAGGAATTGCAGGCGATGATCAAGCCGCCCTCGATCGTACTGGCGGGGGAACTGAAGCTGGCACAAACGGCGAAGGTCCTTGAAAAGTCGGCGCTTTTTATCGGGAATGACGGGGGCCTTGTGCATTTGGCGCGCGCGCTTCGCGTCCCGCTCGTGGCGTTCTACGGACCCGTTCCTCCGGAAGTTTACGGGCCTTACCCGCCCGTGGAAGATGCCCGGGCTGTTTTTAAGGAGGGCCTTGATTGCCGCCCCTGTTATTACAAATTCCGTTATAATAAACAGTGTCCGACGATCGCCTGTCTTAAAGAATTGGGTCCGGGCGAGGTTTTTTCAAAAATCCAAGGGGTCCTCCATGGCAAAACGAAAGATCATTGAGATCGACAGGGAAAAATGCAACGGATGCGGGCTCTGCACCCAGGCATGCGCGGAAGGCGCGCTGGTGCTGGATGAACATAAAAAGGCCGTGCTCGTTAAAGAGATCTTCTGCGACGGGATGGGGGCCTGCCTGGATGTTTGTCCCGTGGACGCCCTCAAGATCGTGGAGCGTGAGAGCGCGGAATACGATGCCAAGGCCGCTTTTCAACATGTGATGAAGACCCAGGGCCCCGAAGCCGCAAAAAAAGTTCACGGAGCGCCGGCTTTACCGTCGTTTGGCGGTTGCCCGGGTTCGATGGCGCGCGAATTTAAAAGAGAGGCTTCCGCCAGACCGGAAGCTTCGGCCGCGGGAGGCGCCCCCTCCGAGCTCAGTCAGTGGCCGATCCAGCTGCATTTGATCTCGCCGGTCGCGCCTTATTTCAAGGAGTGCGATCTTCTGATCGCGGCGGATTGCACAGCTTTCGCGCTCGGAAGTTTTCATCAGGACATGCTCAAGGGGAAAAGGCTGGTCATCGCCTGTCCCAAGCTCGACGACACAGGCGGTTATGTCGAAAAGATCGCCGAACTTCTGAAAAACAATACCGTGTATTCCCTGACCGTGGTGATCATGGAAGTGCCTTGCTGTTCGGGCCTTTTCCGCATGGCCCAGGAAGCGGTCGAACTCTCCGGCACCAAGCTTCCCGTCAAAAGGATCGTGATCGGCCTGGACGGAACGATCCGGAATTGAGGTCTATGAAAAAAGCGGTGCTGGTCCTCTTCCTGTGCGGGTTGCTCATCCCCGCGGGTTTTGCGGAAAACGCGGAAACGGTTTTTCCGGCCTCCGAAAGTTCCGCGGGAAAAATATTTCTCGGGGAAAAGATCAAATTTGAGGTCCGTTACGCAGGGCTCCCCGTCGGGGAAGCGGAGGCGACGGTCAAAGAGATCGTCAAGGTGAACGATCGCGATGCCTATCACATTGAGATCAACGTTCGTTCCCGCGCGATCCTGGACTGGATCTACAAGGTCCGGGACACGCATCACAGCTACATCGATGTTGAGCGTTTTCATTCCCTCCGGTATGAAAAAAAGATCAAGGAAGGGCGTTACTGGACCGACGAATCCATGGAGTATGACCAGGAGGGGCATGTCGGCCGTTTCTATTCCCGCAAGGACAACAGCCGCAAGGAAATGTTCATCCCGAAAGACGTTCAGGACCAGATCTCCTGCTGTTACTGGCTCCGCCTGCAGGACTTGAAACCGGATTCCAAAGTCATGATCCCGGTGAACGCGGATGAAAAGAACTGGGATCTCGAGGTGGCCACGAAAGGTGTCCGGGAGATGAAGATCGATGATGTGGGTATTTTTCAGGCTGTTGAGGTCGAACCGATAGTGCTTTTCGAGGGGTTTTTTGTCCGGCGCGGCAAGGTCAGGGGATGGATGAGCCTGGATGAGCGCCGCATCCCGCTTCTCATGAAGGTCAAGGTGCCCGTGCTGGGCGAGGTGGTCGCCGAACTTGCCGCTTACGAACCCGGCCACGCCGCCTGACCGAGCCCCTCCCGGTCCTTTTCTGAATTAAGCCGTTCTTTCTTTCCGCCTCCCATGGTAGAATCCAGTCCGTCCTAAATATCGATCCCGCAGCAAATCACACGGCAACGTCGCCATGACCAGGGGAGGGGTTTGCATGAAGAAGGCCGGTTTTGATAACGATAAATACCTTAAGGAACAATCGGAAGCGATCCTGAAACGGGTCAAAAAATACAGCAACAAACTTTATATCGAATTCGGTGGGAAACTTCTTTTCGATCATCACGCGGCGCGCGTCCTTCCGGGATACGATCCGAACGTCAAGATGCGGTTGCTGCAAAAGCTGAAAGACCAGATCGATATCATCCTTTGTATTCATGCCGGGGATATCGAGCGGCGGAAACTGCGCGCGGATTTCGGCATCACGTATGATGCGGATGCCTTCAAAATGATCGATGACCTCAAGACCTGGGGGTTATCGGTCACAGCCGTCGTGATCACCCGTTTTAACGAACAGCCGGCCGCCAAGATCTTCAAGAACAAGCTGGAGCGCCGCGGGATCCGCGTTTGTACCCACCGTTTCACAAAAGGGTATCCCACGGATGTGGAGCTCATCGTGAGTCCCGAAGGTTACGGGGCGAACGAGTACATCCAAACCAAAAATCCGATCGTGATCGTGACGGGGCCCGGGCCGGGGAGCGGAAAGCTCGCGACCTGCCTCTCACAGCTTTATCATGATCACACACGCGGTCTCGAAAGCGGGTACTCGAAATTCGAGACCTTTCCGATCTGGAACTTGCCGCTCAAGCATCCCGTGAACGTGGCTTATGAGGCGGCGACGGCGGACCTGGGCGATATCAACATGATCGATTCGTTCCATCTGGAGGCTTACAAAAAGACCACGGTCAATTACAACCGCGATCTCGAGATCTTCCCGGTGCTTCAGCGCATCCTGAAAAAGATCATGGGGAAACGTTCGATCTATAAATCGCCCACGGATATGGGGGTCAACTGCGCCGGTTTCGGCATCGTGGACGATGAGGCGGTCCGCAAGGCCGCGACGCAGGAAGTGATCTCGCGTTTTTTCCGTTATTCCTGCGAGTACGTGATGGGATTCGTGGAGAAAGAGGCCGCGCAGCGGACCGAGCTTTTGATGCGCGAGCTCGACGCGAAGATTGAGGACCGGCGCGTCGTGCTTCCCGCGCGCGAAGTCGCGCAGGAGCTCCAGCGTCTCGGAGAAGGGAATAAGGGGATCTATTGCGGCGCCGCGCTCGAGCTTCATGACGGGTCGATCGTGACGGGGAAGAACACGCCGCTCATGCATGCCGCATCCAGCCTTGTGCTGAATGCCGTGAAGAAACTCGCCGGGATCCCCGACCAGATCCATCTCTTGTCGCTCGGCGTGATCGAATCCATCGGCCGTATGAAGCAGGACATCATGGGGGCCCACGCCGTGAGCCTCAATTTGGACGAGATCCTGGTGGCTCTGAGTATCAGCGCCGCGACCAACCCTTCCGCGGAGGCGGCCATGTCGAAGTTAAAGGAGCTGAACGGATGTGAGGCGCATATGACGCACATTCCGACCTCCGGAGACGACAAGGGGCTCAAGCGTCTCGGGATCAATGTTACAAGCGATACTGATTTTTCCACCGTCAGTCTTTTTGAAGCGTAAGCTTTTTGAAAGGAAAATGATCCATGCCGACCTATGAATACGAATGCGGGGCCTGCGGCCACCGATTCGAGAAATATCAGTCCATGACGGAAAAAGCCATCAAGAAGTGCCCCAAGTGCGGGAAATCCAAGGCGGAGCGCATGATCTCGGGCGGGGCCGGGGTACTCTTTAAGGGAAGCGGTTTCTACCAGACGGACTATCGCTCCAAAGGCTACAAGGAAGCCGCCCAAAAGGACAAGCCCTCTTCTTCCGGTTGCTCCGGGGACTGTTCATCCTGCGAGACTAAGAAAAAATAAGATTTTGGGGTTAAATTTATTTATAACCTGTTATATAGCAATAGGTTATAAAAAATTCCTTTAATTGACACTGCTCAGCGCTGATGCTAGAATGCAGTCCTAAAATTCAAGATGGAAGAGGACAGGCTCTTGTAGAAAAATAAGCCTGTCCTCGTTATTTAGGGGGACTATGAAGACCGTATCCTTACCGTTGAGCAGTCTGGAAAAAAGACGCTTTCTCGAGATCCTGGAAAGGTTTCAAGGAGGCCGTGTGCTCGTGATCGGTGATTTCATCCTGGACCAATTTGTATGGGGAAGCGTGAAGCGTATTTCCCCCGAAGCGCCGGTTCCGGTGGTCAAGGTTGAGCGGGAATCCTTCATGCCGGGGGGATCGCTCAATGTGGCGAACAACATCCGTTCTCTCCAGGGGCAGGTCTGTCCCTGCGGGGTCGTGGGCCGTGATCTCTACGGACGCATGCTGCTCAAGGCGATGCGCCAGCAAGGGATCGAAATCGGCGGGATCGTTTATGACCCGGAACGTCCGACGTCCCTTAAGACCCGCGTGATCGCACATTCCCAGCAGGTGGTCCGATTTGACCGTGAGAAAACGGACGATGTTTCCAAAACGGATCTTCTCAAGATCCTCAAATTCGTGCGTGAGAATATCAAACGCATGGATGTCGTGATCCTGGAGGATTACGGCAAAGGTGTGATGCAGCCCTTCCTGTTGAAAGAGATCGTTCGTCTTGCCAAGAAGTTCAAAAAACCCGTGCTGGTGGACCCCAAAGAAAAGAACTTTGTTTATTATCAGGGCGTGACCTGCATTACCCCGAACCGCAGCGAGGCTTACACCGGCTATGAGCGGACGCATGGAGCCTGCTACAAAGCCCCGGAATTGGAAACGGTGGGTTGGGGACTCATGAAAAAATTGAAACTTGATTCCGTGTTGATCACGCTGGGCGAGGACGGCATGGCTCTTTTTGAGAAAAATAAAAAGCTGACCCGGGTTCCGACCGCCGCGCGCGAAGTTTATGACGTTTCAGGTGCCGGGGATACAGTGATCGCGACGCTCGCACTTGCCCTGGCGGCAGGCGCTAAAATGCAGGAAGCCGCGAAACTCGCTAATCTTGCCGCCGGGATCGTGGTCGGGAAGCTCGGGACCGCGACGGTGACCCCCGAAGAACTTGAGGAAGCGATCCGAAAAGCATGAAAGCCCTTGGCGTTATTCCCGCGCGTTTAGGCTCCACAAGATTGTCCGAGAAGATCCTGCGTGTGATCGCCGGGAAACCCATGATCCAGCATGTTTGGGAGCGCGCCCGGCAGGCGAAAAAACTCGAGGATGTGATCGTCGCGACCGATGACGCCCGCATCCAGCAATGCGTGGAAGGGTTCGGGGGCAAGGCTTTTATGACCCGCAAGGACCATCCGAACGGCACGTCGCGCATCGCGGAAGTGATGGGACATTTCAAGCAGGAGCTGGTGATCAATATCCAGGGCGACCAGCCGCTCGTGGACCCGAAAGCGCTGGATGAGATGGTCGGCATTTTCGAAAGATCGAAAAATATGGACATGCTGACCCTGGCCGTGCGCATGACCGACCGGGAAAGCTATGAGAATCCGAATGTTGTTAAAGTGGTTTGCGGCGAGGACGGGAACGCGCTTTATTTTTCGCGGGCGACGATCCCCTTTTTTCAAGGCAAGCCCAATTCTCCATTGCAAGATTCAAAGGTTAATCGGGCTAGTCCTGGCAATCCTTTGAGAAAAGAAAATGGAAGCCAGGGCAAGCAGGATGGCGCCTTCAGCTTTTTAAAGCATCTGGGGGTTTACGGGTATCGCCGCGATTTTCTTCTGGAGTTCGTGAACTGGAAACCGGGCGTTCTGGAAAACATCGAAAAGTTGGAACAATTAAGGGTCCTCGAAAGGGGCCGTTCCATTCGCGTGATCGAAACGGCGTATGATTTCATCAGCGTGGACACGGAAGAGGACCTGCGTGAGGTCGAAAAACGATTGCAGGTCAACCCCGTGAGGAATTGAATATGCCGAAACATATTTTTGTGACTGGAGGTGTGGTTTCATCCCTTGGAAAGGGGATCGCGTCCGCGTCGATCGCGAAGATCCTGGAAGCGAAGGGCCTCAAGGTCGCGATCCAGAAGCTGGACCCTTACCTCAACGTCGATCCGGGGACCATGAATCCTTTCCAGCACGGCGAGGTGTATGTCACCGATGACGGCGCCGAAACGGACCTCGATCTCGGCCATTACGAACGCTTTACGCATACGACGTTGGGGCGCGAGAACAACGTCACGAGTGGTCAGGTCTATTACAGCGTGATCACCAAAGAACGCCGCGGGGATTATTTGGGCGGGACCGTGCAGGTCGTGCCGCATATCACCAACGAGATCAAGGAGCGCATCCGGAACGTTTCCCGCAACAAGCGCTACGATATTGTCATTTCGGAAGTCGGAGGCACGGCCGGCGATATTGAGTCCCTGCCGTTCCTCGAAGCGGCCCGCCAATACCGTCATGAAGTCGGCCGCGAAAACTCCCTTTTCATCCATTTGACGCTTGTCCCTTACATCCGGGCCGCGGGGGAACTTAAGACGAAGCCCACGCAACACAGCGTCGGAACGCTTCGCGAGATCGGGATCCAGCCGGACATTCTGATCTGCCGCACGGAAAAAAAGATCGACCAGGCGATGAAGGACAAGATCGCGCTTTTTTGCAACGTGGAGCCCGAGGCCGTGATCGAGGCGCGGGATGTGGCTTCGATCTATGAATGCCCCCTTACCTTCAAACAAGAGGGGATCGACAAGGTCATCTGTCAGAAGCTCAAGATCGAATACAAGTCAGGAAGTCTTCACGAGTGGAAAAAGAGCGTGGTCGATATCACGCTCCATCCCAAACACATGGTCAAGATCGCCGTGGTGGGGAAGTACATCGAGTTGCAGGATGCTTACAAGTCCATTTATGAATCTTTGAAGCATGGCGGGATCGCCAACGACTCGGGTGTTGTGATCAAGAGGATCAATTCCGAAAAGCTTGAGACGAGCCGTTCGATGGAACAGCAGCTCAGAGGGGTTTCGGGGGTTCTCGTGCCCGGAGGGTTCGGCAGCCGGGGGATCGAAGGCAAGCTCAAGGCGATCCAGTATTGCCGCGAGAAGAAAGTCCCTTTTTTCGGCATCTGTCTCGGGATGCAGTGCGCGGCGATCGAGTTTGCCCGCAATGTCCTGGACATGAAAGGCGCGCACTCCACCGAATTCAACAAAAAGACGCTTTTCCCGGTGATCAGCCTTCTCGAGGAGCAGCAGAATGTGAAGGACTTGGGAGGCACGATGCGTTTGGGCGCGTATCCTTGCCAGGTCAAGAAAGAAACGTTGGCTTACAAGGCTTACAAGGCGGAAGAGATCTCGGAACGTCACCGTCACCGTTATGAATTCAACAACGAATACCGCGAAAAATTCCAGAAGGCCGGCATGAAGCTTTCGGGGATCTCTCCGAATGGGAAGCTCGTCGAAATGATCGAACTGGAAGATCATCCGTGGTTTCTCGCCGTTCAGTTCCATCCCGAATTCAAATCCAAGCCGGACCGGGCGCACCCGCTTTTCCGGGAGTTCATTCGTCACGCCCTCGCTTTTCAGGAAGAATGCGGTTTGGAAGTTCCCGTCCACCAAAAACCGGAGCTCGCAAAACCGGAAACACCAGCACAGGAGATGAATGAGATCCATGCATAAAGTCGCTCTGGGTTCAATCGTTTTTGGGGATCCCCGCAAGCTTGTGCTGATCGGCGGGCCCTGCGTAATCGAGGACGAAAAAGGCACGCTCCGGCTTGCGGAAAAGATCTCGGGTGTCGCGCGTTCACTCAAAGTGCCTTATGTATTTAAGGCAAGTTTTGACAAGGCTAACCGTTCGTCGATCCGTTCGTTCCGAGGCCCGGGCATCGAGAAGGGATTAAAGATCCTCGCGCGGGTCAAAAAGGAGTTCAAGCTGCCCGTGTTGACGGATTTCCACACGCCCGAACAGGCGGCGCCCGTGGCCGAAGTCGCGGATATCCTGCAGGTCCCCGCGTTCCTTTGCCGTCAGACCGACCTTCTCTTTGCGGCCGCGGCGACGGGGAAGATCGTGAATGTGAAAAAGGGGCAATTTCTCTCTCCTTGGGAAGCGAAGAATATGATCGATAAGCTGGAGGAGGTTGGGTGCAAGAAGATCCTTCTCACCGAACGCGGCACGAGTTTTGGCTACAATAATCTCGTGAATGATTTTCGCGCGATCCCGATCATGCGGGGCTTCGGATATCCCGTAGTCTATGACGCCACGCATTCGGTCCAGGTGCCCGGCGGGAAGGGAACGGCGTCCGGCGGCATGTCTGAATTCATTCCCACGCTCGCGTGCTGCGCCGTGGCGGCCGGAGCGGATGCCGTGTTCATGGAGATCCATGAAAATCCGGCCCGGGCGCTTTCGGACGGGCCCAATGCGCTCGCGTTTTCCAAGCTGAAACCCTTGCTTCAAAAACTGCTCGCCTTTAAAAAATGCGCCGGCGGAGAGTCCTGAACATGAAAAAATCGAACGTCGTCAAGCTCGCCAAAGAAGTGCTCCGGATGGAAGCGCTCGCGATCTCGCGCCTCCGTTCCAGGATCGGCAGGGATTTCGAGACCGTGGTGCAATGGCTGGCGGATTGCAGGGGCCGCGTGATCCTGACGGGGATGGGGAAGCCCGGTTTTATCGCCCGCAAGATCGCCGCGACCATGGCCTCGACGGGAACTCCCACGTTCTTCCTCCATCCGGCGGAAGCGGTGCACGGTGATTTCGGGATGGTCACGTCCAAGGACCTTGTAATCGCGATCTCGCAAAGCGGCGAAAGCGAAGAGATCGTGAGGCTGATCCCTCTTTTGAAGAAGAAAGGCGTGAAGCTTGTCGCGCTGACGAGCGTCCCGTCCTCCACGCTCGGAAAAAATGCGGATAAGGTATTGGACCTCGGCGTGCGGCGCGAGGCCTGTCCGTTGAACCTGGCACCTTCGGCTTCGACAACCGCCTCGCTTGCCATAGGAGACGCGCTCGCGTTCGCGCTTCTCAAGAAAAAAGGATTCCGCTCCGAGGATTTCGCGGAGCTTCATCCGGCGGGAAGTCTCGGTAAGCGATTGCTGAAAGTTTCGGAGATCATGCGCACGGGTAAAGCCAATCCGCTCGTGGGGATCAAAACCCCGGTGCGTCAGGCGCTTCTTAAGATCACCGCTTCCCGGGCGGGAAGCTGCACGATCGTTGACCGGGATGGGAAATTGGTGGGCGTATTTACCGACGGGGATCTCAGGCGTCATCTTAAAACAGGCGGGGAAAAGATCCTGAATCGTCCTGTCGCGGAATTTGCCACGCTCAAGCCCCGGTATATCCAGAGGGAAAAACTCGCGGAAGAGGCGTTCCATATCATGGAATCCCTCCGGATCGACGAATTACCTGTGGTGGACAGGAACCGCCGCGTTGTGGGCCTACTGGACGTTCAGGACCTGATGAGGGCGGGCCGGGTTTAACCCGCCTATCCCAACGTTAGATTTTTTTACATGAAGGGCAGTTGGGATTGCCCCAATTTCAACTTCGTTAAAATTGATAAGTATTGGGACTATGGCCAAGAGAAAGTTCTACCGTTATCCGCTTTATCTCCTGACCCGGCTCGGCGCGAGCTTGTTGCTGCTTTTGCCGCGGGGGATGGCTTTAGCGCTTGCGGACTGGGCCGGAAGCCTGGGGTACCGGCTGGTCGCCCGGCAGAGAACGAAGGTTCTTGAAAATCTGAAGTTTGCCTACGGCGACACAAAGAGTTTCGAGGAATTAGAAACGATCGGGCGCGGGGTGATGGGGCATATGCTCCGGACCGCCGTGGATTTCCTCCGGTTTGCCACGCTGTCCCGTGACAAGGCCGCCTCGTTCGTGGAAGTCGGCGACGCCTATTCTTTTTGCAAAGATATTTTGCAAGAAGGGAAGGGGCTCATTATAATGACCCCACACATGGGCAACTGGGAGCTCCTGGCCGGCATTTTCGGCCTTCAGGGTTTTCAGGGCGCGGTGGTCGGCCGGCGGATCTATTACGAGCCGTATAATCAATGGATCGTGGGGCTCAGGAGATCGGTAGGGGTCCAGACGATCTACCAAGATGAGGCGGCCCGGCAGATCCATAAGCATTTAAAAGCCGGCGAGATCGTCGGTCTTTTGCCCGATCAGGATATGGACCGGGTGCGCGGCGTTTTCGTAGATTTTTTCGGGAAACCCGCTTACACTTCGGTGGCACCGGTGAAATTCGCCATGGCGCTGGGGGCGCCGATCCTGCCGGCTTGTATGGTCCGGATGCCCGGGAATCGCTACAAACTCCTTTTGGGGACTTTGATGCGGCCGAAGATCGAAGGCGGCGACCGGACAGCCTCGATCCGGAAGTATACGGAAGCCTGGATGAGTGATTTTGAAGTGTTGATCCGCCGTTACCCCGAACAGTGGGGGTGGATGCATGACCGCTGGAAAACAAAGCCGGAACACGTGGCTCAAGCGGAACTTAACACCGTTTGATATTCAATTTTAAGGGTCAACGGTACAATGCTGCGCCAATATTCATTTTAAGGTGCGCAGTCTTAGGGAGATAGTGAAACGCTCATGATGAAACGTCTGGTTCTTATTTTTGCCGCGCTTGTGGTTTTTTATGTTTTCTTTGTGCAGGTCCAGGTGGTCATCACCCGGAAACACAGGGCCGCGAAGGGCACCGAAAAAGCGTCTGAACAAAAACCCCAGAGGATCTTTTCTTTCTCTTTTACTAAATACACACCCGAGGGCCAGCGGGAGATCGAGATCGAGGGGGATTCCGCGGACATCCTTTCCAATAACGTACAGCTCATGAACGTGATGGCCAAGGCCTATGCCGAAGAAGTTCCCGTGACCGTGACGGCGGACCATGGTAATTACGATAAAAAGAACAACAAGGTCCGCCTTGAAAAGAACGTGGTCGCCACGACCGATGACGGGACGCGCCTTGTGACCGAGGCCCTGGATATGAGCCCCTCCGAACATATCGTGGAGACGGATCTTCCGGCGCAGGTCAAGAAGGACAATATCAATGTGGAAGGCACCGGAGCCCGCGCTGAGACGAACCTCAAAAAAGTAAAATTCCATAAAAACGTGACCGTGATCGTGCAGAACGCCGAGGACAAGGAAACCGGGCCCACAACGATCACCTGTGACGGACCGCTTGTCGTGGACTACGAAAAGAACATCGCTCATTTCCGGGACAATGTGGTGGCGCAGGATTCCCGGGGCAAGCTGACCGCTGACACCATGGACGTTTATTACAACCGCGTCAGCCGCCGCGTTTCCAAGATCGTTTCCGCGGGAGATGTCGTGATCGAGAATCCCGACGGCAACAAGACTTATTCGGATAGTGTGATCTATCTGGCGGACGAAGGACGTATCATCCTGGGCGGGGACACGGAGGCCCTTTATTTCAGCGGGGATGCCAGCAACTTAGAAAAAGGAGTGCTTTAGTCATGAATTTACTTGAGACAAGGCAGCTCACTAAAAGTTATAAGGGACGGACCGTCGTCAACGGCGTCAATATCCAGATCTCCCGCGGCGAGATCGTCGGGCTTTTGGGTCCGAATGGCGCCGGAAAGACCACGTCGTTTTACATGGTGGTCGGCGTGATCCGTCCGGAAGCCGGACAGATCTTTTTCCGGGGTGAGGAGATTACGAACCTTCCGATGTTCGAGCGGGCGCGTCTCGGGATCGGTTACCTTTCTCAGGAACCCTCGATCTTCCGAAAGCTGACGGTGGAAGAGAATATCATGGCGATCCTGGAAACGCTGGAGATCCCGCAGGAAGAGCGGGACCGGCGCCTCAAGAGGCTTTTGAACGATCTCGATATCGCTTATCTTGCCAAGAACAAGGCTTACACGCTTTCCGGCGGCGAAAGGCGGCGCCTTGAGATCACGCGGGCGCTGGTCACGAACCCTTCGCTGATCCTTCTGGACGAGCCCTTTAGTGGCGTGGACCCGATCGCCGTTTTTGAAGTGCAGAAGATCCTGCAGCGGCTCAAAGCCCAGGGCTTGAGCATCCTGCTCACGGATCACAGCGTCCGAGAAACGCTTTCCATTACGGACCGTTCTTATCTTCTTTTCGAGGGCAAGGTCGAGGTCTCCGGGACCTCGGAGTTCCTCGCTTCCGACGCCAAAGCCCGGGAGATCTATCTCGGCGAAAGGTTCACGCTAGCGTAATCCGACACCGCTTTTCTCAAGTAATCCATCGAAGCACTTTCAAGGAGGACATTTAAAGTGGATATCCGTTTTTCAGGGCAGAATCTCAAGATCACGGAAGGCATGAAGGAACATCTGGAAGAACGCCTCCCTAAATTCGAAAAATACGCGCCCCGGCTCGTGGAGGCGCATGTGTTCCTTAAAAAAGAAAAATATATCTTCAAGGCCGAGATCACGCTTTCCGCCAAGAATTTTCACGCGTTCGGTTTGGGCGAGGCGAAGGAGAATATCTTCGCGGCGATGGATGAAGCGTATGCCCGGGTCGAGAAGCAGCTGAAGAAATTCCGCTCCAAGACCAAAGGGCATCATAAGAAAAATTCCAGGACATCGGCCAAGGTCGCACGCGCTTTCGGAATGATCGAGGCGGAGAGCATTTTGCCCGCCGATCATCCGAAGATCGTCCGCTCGCCGGCCTTCGCGGCGAAGCCGATGTCGGTCGAAGAGGCCAGCCTGCAGCTGGAGATCTCTCCGGACACCTTTCTTGTTTTCATGAATCAGGACACGAACGCGGTGAATGTCATCCATAAACGCAAGGACGGGAGTCACGGGCTTATCGAGCCGGGATTCTGATCCGCAACCTTTTTTAATCCGGAGGAAATATCCATGAAGATCACAGATTTTTTGAGCGTGAAGGGCATCAAGGTCGATCTGGAAGCGACCGACAAAGAAGGCATTTTAAAAGAGATGGTCGACCTGCTGGCCGAGGTCAAGGATGTGGGGGATAAGAAAAATATCCTGCGCGCCCTGATCGAACGCGAGAACCTGGGCTCCACGGGGATCGGGCAGGGGATCGCCATTCCGCACGGAAAGACCGACAAGGTCGACGGCCTGGTGGCTGTGCTCGGCGTGAGCCGCAAGGGCGTGAATTTTGAAGCCCTCGACGGGGAACCCGTTTACATCCTCTTCCTGCTGGTCGCGCCCAAAGATACGGCCGGGCCGCACCTCAAGGCGCTTGCCCAGATCTCAAGGCTTTTGCGCGACACCTATTTCTGCGAGCTGATCCGGAAATGCAAGACGCCGAAGGACATCTACGACCTGATCTCCAAAGAAGAGAACCGCAAGGCCTGATCCGGCCCCGCTTTTTGCCGGCACTTTTATGAAATTCTTCAAATGGTTCTACCCCGGGATCGGGATCAAACGGTGGATCATCCTCTGCTCGTTGGGGCTTGGGTTCATCGTGGTCGTGGCCCTTCTGACCGTGCAGACGATGTCCAAGACGAGCGTGCTGCTCGCGTCGTTCGCGACGGCCCTGCTGATCCTCGGGATCTTTCTTATTTATACCTCGATCAAGAACATGGTGCGGATCTTTGTGCGCGCCCTGATGCCCCTGAATGGAAATGATTCGTTGGTGGATATCGTCTACCAGAAGCGCCGCGGGGAATCGCTCCTCCACGGGCCGCGGATCGTGGCGATCGGAGGCGGGACGGGCCTGAGCACGATGCTTTCGGGGATCAAGACCGTTACGAGCAACATCACGGCGATCGTGACCGTCACGGACACGGGCGGGAGTTCGGGGCGTCTGCGCGACGAAATGGATATCCTGCCTCCGGGCGATATCCGGAACTGCCTGGTGGCGCTGGCCGACGCGGGACCGCTGATCCGCGATCTTTTTCAGTACCGCTTTGACCTGGGCGAGGGTTTGAAAGGGCATAGCTTCGGGAATCTTTTTATCACGGCGCTCTCGATGGTAACGGGCGATTTCGAAAAGGCGATCGCGGAGTCGAGCAAGGTTTTGGCGATCCGGGGGCGCGTGCTTCCTTCAACGCTTGAAAAAGTGACCCTCGTGGGCGAATTCATGGACGGGACCTCCGCCGAGGGCGAAACGAACATCACGGACCTGAAAAAACCGCTTCGCAGTATCCGTCTCCGGCCGGATGATTGCAGGGCCTGTCAGGAAGCTTTGGATGCGATCGAGATCGCGGATATCGTGCTGATGGGGCCGGGAAGCCTTTATACCAGTATTTTGCCGAACCTTTTGATCAAGGATATCCGGGATGCCGTGCTCCGGTCGGATGCCTATAAAGTCTATATCATGAACACGATGACGCAGCCGGGCGAAACGACCGGGATGAGCGCCCTCGACCACCTGAACGTGATCCTGGAGCATACGGACCCGAGGATCGTGGACGCGTGTTTTGTGAACACGGCGGTCATCCCGCCGGTCCTGTTGCAGCGTTATGCCAAACAGGGATCCGTGCCGGTCAAGCTGGATATCGAAAAGATCCGGGAAAAGGGTTATCAGGTCATCCAGGGAGACGTGCTTCAGGAGGGGGAACAGGTCCGCCACAACGCCGAACTTCTGATGAAACTCGTGCTGGAGCATTACCAGGAGCATATCGAACATGCCGAAGAATGACGCGGGTATGAACAAACGGAAAAAGAGATCCGGCCCGGAGCCGGTCGAAAGGACCTTTGTGATCGGGAATAAATTAGGGCTTCACGCCCGTCCCGCCGCGGTCTTTGTCCAGACCGCGAACCGGTTCGAGGCTTCGGTGGAAGTTCAAAAAGAAGATCTCAAGATCGACGGCAAGTCGATCATGGGCATCATGACGCTCGCGGCGGAAATGGGTTCCTCGATCACCGTGCGGGTGACCGGCAAGGACGCCGAAGCGGCCATGGAAGCCCTTGCCAAATTGATCGAATCGAATTTCGGAGAATAAACCAATGACGGACTACAAGGGGATCGGGGTCTCTCCCGGCATCGCGATCGGCAAGGTGTTCGTGCTGCATAGCGGGGGCTCCTTTAACCTTCCCAAAAGATCGGTCGGGCCCGAGCAGATCTCCAACGAGATCGCCCGGTTCGAGGAAGCGCTGACGCGCACCCGCACCGAGATCCTCGGCATTCGCCGGAAACTTTCCGACCAGATCGGCCGCGAAAGTTCGGACATCTTTACCGCGCACCTTTTGATCCTCGAAGACCGGACCCTGATCGAAGACGTGATCGAGGTGATCAAGAACGAAAAAGTGGGGGCGGAGTACGCCTTCGCGGCCGTGATCCAGCGCTATTTCCAGGCTTTTTCCCAGATCAATGATGAATACCTGAAGGAACGTATCTCCGATATCCGCGACGTGGGCAAGCGCCTGCTTTCCAATCTCTGCGGGGAAGAGAAAAAACGCCTTGAAGAATTTGAAGGCAAAGTAATCATCGCTTCGCACGATCTTTCGCCTTCCGATACGGCTTCGCTCGACAGGAACAAGGTGATGGCGTTCGTGACGGAGATCGGCGGGGCCACATCACATACCGCGATCCTCGGGCGTTCGCTTGAGATCCCTGCCGTGGTAGGCCTCGAGAAGATCGTGAACGAACTTCAGGACGGCGACACGATCATCGTGGACGGAACGCACGGGGTCGTTGTCATCAATCCCGACCAGGCCACGATCAACAAGTTCAATTCCCAGGAGACCCGCTTCCATCAGTTAAGCGGGGAGCTCGAAAAACTGCGCGACCTGCCGGCGGAAACGCTCGACGGAAAGCGCATCACGCTGGCCGCGAATATCGAGTTTCATCATGAAGCAGCATCGGTCACTTCCCATGGCGGCGAAGGGGTTGGCCTTTTCAGGACGGAATATTTTTATATGAACCGCTCGACGCTCCCGACCGAGCAAGAACAATACGAGGCCTACCGCAAGATCGCGGAATCGATGCACCCGCATCCGGTGGTGATCCGCACGCTCGACCTCGGCGGCGACAAGTTCGCTTCCACGCTGGAGATCCCTCATGAAATGAACCCTTACCTGGGATGGCGGGCGATCCGGTTTTGCCTGACCCGCACGGACATTTTCAAGACGCAGTTGCGGGCGATCCTGCGCGCGAGCGTTCACGGCAATCTGAAGATCATGTATCCGATGGTAACGGGGGTTTACGAGGTGCGCGCGGCGCGCGAGATCCTGGACGCCGCCAAAGCCGAACTTGAAAAGGAAGGCATTCCGTTCAATAAGGAGATCCAGGTCGGGGCGATGATCGAGATCCCTTCGGCGGCCCTCGCGAGCGATGTGCTCGCCAAGGAAGTGGATTTTTTTTCGCTGGGGACGAACGACCTGATCCAGTACGTGCTCGCGATCGACCGCATGAACGAAAAGATCGCGCATCTTTACGAGCCGACCCATCCGGCGATCCTGAGATTGATCGATATCACGATCCGGAACGGTCACGGCCACAATATCTGGGTGGGAAGCTGCGGGGAGATGTCTTCGGACCCCGCGATCGCGATCCTGCTTGTGGGGCTCGGGATCGACGAGATCAGCGCGAGCCCGGTCATGCTCCCCAAGATCAAAAAAGCGATCCGTTCGATCCGGTATGCCGACGCGACGGAATTCGCCCAGCGGGCCCTCGCGTTCCGCACGGGGAAAGAGACCTACGCGTTTCTCAGGGAAAAGCTCAAAGACGTTTGTGAGGAGCTTGCCGACGAATAATGGAAGTGTATCTAAAAGATTTAGCCCACCAGATCACCAAGGCCCGCGCGATCGCCAAGGGGATCAGCCTGCCGGCCTCGTTTATCAAAAGACCGGAAAAGGTCCTTTATTGCGGGATGGGCGGTTCCGCCATTAGCGGCGATATCCTCGGGACGATCGCGCAGAGCCGTTCGCGCATTCATTGGACCGTGAACCGGACATCGCGGCTTCCCGAATGGGTCGATTCCAGGACGATCGTGATTCTTTCGAGCTACTCGGGGAACACGCACGAAGTGGAGGCGATCTTTGAACAGGCGGTTGCACGCAAGGCGCATTTTCTTGTGGTGGCTTCGGGGGGATGGCTCGCCAAGGAAGCGCTGAAAAGAAAGATCCCTTTCTTTCGTCTGCCTCAGGGCTACCCGCCGCGTTTTGCGATCGGCTACACCACCTTCTCGTTGCTTTTTCTTTTTATGCGTTATCGGTGGTTCTCCGTTTCCACCCAAGAGATCCGGGAAGTACTTCAAGAGGTCCATCATTTCCCGGCCGCGGAAGCGCGCAAACTCGCGAAACGGCTCTTGAACAAGAATATCGCGATCTATGGCGGGGGCCTGATGCAGTCGGTGGCGCTCCGTTGGCGCACGCAATTCGCGGAGAACGCGAAAACGCTTGCCTCCTGCGAGGCGTTGCCCGAGATGTTCCACCATGAGATCGAAGGGTGGGGATTCCCGAAATTCAAGATCGCGCGATCGGCCGCCATTTTCCTGACGGACCGCAATGAGCCGGATTGGCTTCGCAGGAAGAAGAAGGTCGCGATGCAGGCGATCCGGGAACAGGGCGCCGAAGTTGTTGAGTTCAAGGCGCGCGGGGAAGGGGCCCTGGCCCGTATCTTTTCCATGATCCTTCTCGGGGACTGGGCGAGCTGCGAGCTCGCGAAACTTTATAAGGTCGATCCGATGTCCATCTGCATGATCGACCGGATCAAGGAGGCGATGAAATGAAAGTCATTATTCTTTGCGCGGGATACGCGACGCGTCTTTATCCTTTGACCGAAAACACCCCCAAGCCTTTACTTCCCGTGGGGAATAAACCCATTCTCGAATGGATCCTCGAACGCGTGCAGAAGGTTTCTGGCGTGGAGACGGTGTATCTTGTAAGCAATCAGAAGTTTGCCGGACATTTCGAATCCTGGGTCTCGAAGGCGAAATATCCCTGGCCGGTCAAGGTCGTGAACGATCAGACGACGAGTAATGAGACCCGGCTCGGGGCGATCGGGGACCTGGCCTACGTCATTAAGACGGAAAAGGTCGATCCCTGCGATCTTTTGGTGATCGCGGGCGATAATTTCTTCGATTTTGACCTGGCCTCTTTTGTGGATTTCGGCCAAAAGAAGCGTCCGCACGGGGTCATCGCCGTCTATGACGTCGGGGACAAGGAGCTCGCCAAACGGTACGGCCTCGTCCGGACCGATCAGGAAGGGAAGATCCTGGAGTTCCAGGAAAAACCGCCCCAGCCGACCACCACGCTCGCCTCGAGCGGCATTTACTGGCTTCCCAAGGAGACTTTCAGCCTGCTTGACAGGTATATCTCAAGCGGCCATAATACCGACCAACCTGGCCATTATATGCGTTGGCTGGCGGAAACATCGGGCCTTTTTGCTTTTTCTCTTAAGGGAAAATGGTTGGATATCGGTGACCTCGTCTCTTATCAGAAAGCCAACGCCATCGTCAATACCCCAACAAATCCAAAGGAGTAAGACTATCATGAAAAAAGGGCACTATTTCTTCACTTCCGAATCGGTTTCTGAAGGGCATCCGGACAAGGTTTGCGACCAGGTCTCGGACGCGATCCTGGACGCTTATCTGGCCCAGGACCCGGCCTCCCGCGTGGCCTGCGAATGCCTTGCCACGACGGACCGCATGACCATCGCCGGTGAGATCACGAGCAAAGGCAAGGTCGACGCGGAAAAAGTCGCGCGCGATGTGATCAAGAAGATCGGTTATGTGGATTCCAAGATCGGCTTTGACTACAAGACCTGCAAGATCGATGTCGCACTGCACACGCAGTCGCCCGATATCGCGATGGGCGTGGATACCGGCGGCGCCGGGGACCAGGGCATGATGTTCGGTTATGCGACGGATGAGACTGAAGAGCTGATGCCGCTTCCGATCATGTTGGCGCAAAAACTGGTCCGCTATCTTACGGCGGTCCGTAAAAAAGGCGAGATCAAGTACCTGCGGCCGGACTCCAAGAGCCAGGTCACGGTCGAATACGATAATGAAAAGCCGGTGCGCGTGGAAGCGGTGGTGCTTTCTTCCCAGCATGACGGCGACGTCCAGCTCTCGACCATCCAAAGAGACCTCACGGAAAAAGTGATCAAAAAAGTGATCCCCGCGAAGCTCATGGATAAGAATACCAAGATCTTCATCAATCCGACAGGCCGCTTTGAAGTCGGTGGTCCCCATGGCGATACCGGTCTCACGGGCCGCAAGATCATTGTCGACACCTATGGCGGCATGGGACGTCATGGCGGCGGCGCGTTCAGCGGCAAAGATCCGTCCAAGGTCGACCGTTCGGCTGCCTATTTCGCGCGTTACGTGGCGAAGAACATCGTCGCCGCGGGCCTCGCGGGCAGCTGCGAGATCCAGGTTTCTTACGCGATCGGCGTGGCCAAGCCCGTTTCGATCCGCGTGGACACGTTCGGGACGAACAAGGTCAGCGAAGAAGCGATCACGGATGCCGTCACGAAGGTGTTCGATTTCACGCCGCGCGGGATCATCAGCACTTTGGACCTTCGTCGTCCGATCTATAACAAGACCGCCGCTTACGGTCATTTTGGCCGCAGCGAAGCCGGGTTCACCTGGGAAAAAACGGATAAGGTCGACGAGCTCCGGAAGGCTCTGAAGCTCAAGGGCGGCTGCGCCTGCACCAAGGTAGGGGCGGCATGCTAACGCTGGAGAAAAAAGAGAAAACCATGAAAAAGAAGGTTTCTTCCAAGAAAACGCAGGACTTCAAGGTCGCCGATCTCTCGCTGGCTGATTGGGGCCGTAAAGAGATCGTTATGGCCGAGAAAGAAATGCCGGGGCTCATGGCGACCCGCGCGAAGTACGGGCCGAAAAAGCCGCTCAATGGCAAGCGGATCATGGGCAGTCTCCACATGACCATCCAGACCGCGGTCCTGATCGAGACGCTCGTGGAACTCGGGGCGGACGTGCGGTGGTGTTCCTGCAATATCTTCTCCACCCAGGACCATGCTGCCGCGGCCATTGCGGCCAAAGGCATTCCGGTCTTCGCGTGGAAAGGGGAGACGCTCGCCGATTACTGGTGGTGCACGCTCCAGGCGCTCAATTTTCCGGGGGGCAAGGGGCCGAACCTGATCGTGGATGACGGCGGGGATGCGACGCTCATGATCCATCTGGGTTATGATGCGGAAAAGAACCCGAAGCTCCTTGATAAGAAAGTCGAGACGCAGGATGAGATCGAGCTTTTCAAGCTGCTCAAGCAAGTCCTCAAGAGCGAACCCAAGAAGTGGCATGGTGTTGTGAAGGAATGGGAAGGCGTTTCGGAAGAAACGACGACGGGCGTTCACCGTCTTTACAAAATGCAGGAACAGGGAAAACTCCTGGTTCCCGCGATCAACGTGAACGATTCCGTGACCAAATCCAAGTTCGATAATCTTTACGGCTGCCGCGAGTCCCTTGTGGACGGTATCAAACGCGCGACGGACGTCATGATCGCCGGGAAAGTCGCGGTGGTCTTGGGCTATGGCGATGTTGGAAAAGGCAGCGCCCAGTCCCTGGCGGAACTTAAAGCCCGCGTGATCGTGACGGAGATCGATCCGATCTGCGCCCTTCAGGCGTCCATGGCCGGCTACCAGGTCGCGCGCCTCGAGGATGTGCTTGATATCGGCGATATTTACGTGACCACGACAGGCAATATCGACGTGATCACGGCTGAACACATGTCCAGGATGAAAGACGAGGCGATCGTCTGCAACATCGGACATTTTGACAATGAGATCGAAGTTTCCAAGCTCCAGAAATGGCCGGGGATCAAGCGGATCAATATCAAGCCGCAGGTCGACAAGTACGTATTTCCGGACGGACATTCGATCATCCTGCTCGCCGAAGGCCGTCTTGTGAACCTGGGCTGTGCCACGGGGCATCCGAGTTTCGTGATGTCGAATTCTTTCACGAACCAGACGCTCGCGCAGATCGATCTGGCCCTGAACCCGAAAAAACCCGGGGTCTACCGCCTGGATAAGAAGCTCGATGAGGAAGTGGCCCGGTTGCATCTTGATAAATTGGGTGCCCGGCTCACGAAACTCACGAAAAAACAGTCCGAATACCTTGACGTTCCTGTCGAAGGTCCCTTCAAGCCCGAACATTACAAGTATTGATCGGGCGCGCAGGGCCCTTGGCGGCATGAGATCCTGAAGCCGCCTTCCGTAACGGTCCAGGGCCGTGGTGTCTTTTCATAGGAGCTGAACATGCAGAACTTCACTTACAAAAATCCCACCGAGATCCTCTTCGGCAAAGGCATGATCCGTGAGATCACCAACCGTATTCCGAAAGAACTGCCCGTGCTTTTTCTCTACGGCGGGGGGTCGATCAAGAAGAACGGCGTCTATGAACAGGTGAAGGCGGCTTTGAAGGGCTTTCGCGTGACCGAGTTCGCGGGGATCGAACCGAACCCGTTTTACGAAACGTGCCTGAAGGCTGTTGAGACCGTCAAAAAAGACAAGATCGGTTTTATTCTGGCGGTTGGCGGCGGTTCGGTGCTGGATGCCGCGAAATTCATCGCGGCCGCGGCCCGTTTTGAAGGCGCGGACCCTTGGGCCATCCTCAAAGAATGCGGGGCTAATGTAAAAACAGCGATTCCCGTCGGGACCGTACTCACGCTTCCCGCGACCGGATCCGAATCAAACGGGAATTCCGTGATTTCGCGCAAAGCCACCCAGGAAAAACTTTATTTCGCGTCGAAACATGTTTTCCCGGTGTTCTCCGTGCTCGATCCGGAAACGACTTTTTCTTTACCGGAAAAACAGACGCGTAACGGGATCGTCGACGCTTTTGTCCATGTGATGGAACAATACATGACCTACCCGGCCGAGGCCCCGCTTCAGGACCGGATGGCGGAGTCGATCCTTCAAACCTTGATTGAAGTCGCGGCCGTGACCCTGAAAAAGCCGAAAGACTACGAAGCTCGCACGACCTTCATGTGGAGCGCGACGCTTGCCCTGAACAACCTGATCGGCTGCGGCGTGCCGCAGGACTGGTCCACGCACATGATCGCTCATGAACTTACCGCTTTTTACGGTCTGGACCATGCCGAGACGCTCGCGATCGTGCTGCCGGGGGTGTGGCAATACAAACTAACCGCCAAGAAAAAGAAGCTGGAGCAATACGGACGGCGCGTGTGGAATGTCAAGACCGCCAAAGAAGCCATCGTGAAGACCGAAGCCTTTTTCCATTCCCTGAAGATGCCGACGCGGCTGGGGGATTACAAGATCCAGGCCAAGGAAGCCGCTCGCAAGGTGCGCGAGCGTTTCGCGGAACGGGATTCCGTGTTCGGCGAGCATAACGACATCACGCCGGAAGCCGTGGCGAAGATCATCGCCTCTCGAGCTTAAAATTTCATCGTCGTCATAGAAAAATATTGCCCCGCTATTTTTAAAAAATCATAATCAATCTTCATAAAAAAGAATTTTAGATCATGACCGTTCTTCTACAAGTCAATGAGCTCCACAAGGCTTACGGGGCTGTGACCATTCTGGATTCCGCGACGGCGTCTTTCGGTGACGACCAGAAGATCGGCGTGATCGGCCGTAACGGTGCCGGGAAGTCCACGCTTTGCCGCATCATCACGGGCCATGAGTCTGCCGATAGCGGGTCGATCATCCGCAACACCGCCCTGCGCCTAAGTTATCTGGAACAGCACGATACGTTCAAGCCGGGGGAAAGCGTTTTGGCTTTTCTGATGCGGACGACACGGTGCGAGCACTGGGAATGCGCCCAAATGGCTGCCCGGTTCCAGCTCAAGAACAAGATGCTCGAAGAATCGGTGCGGAATCTTCCGGGTGGTTTTCAGACGCGCGTGAAGCTCGCGGCGATGCTCCTGGGGGATCCGAACTTCCTGATCCTGGACGAGCCGAGTAATTACCTGGACCTCGCGACCCTGATCCTGCTCGAGAATTTTCTGCTGAACTTCAAAGGCGGGTATCTTGTTGTTTCCCACGACCGGGAATTCCTGAAGCGGACCTGTGACCATACCCTGGAGGTCGAGAACGGCGAACTGGCCCTGTATCCGGGAGATATCGAAGAATATTTCGAGTTCAAGGAAGAACAGCTCGCTCAAAAAGAGGCCTATAACCGCGGGGTCGACAAAAAACGGGAACAGCTTCAGACCTTTATCGACCGGTTCAAAGCGAAGGCCTCGACCGCGACCCGGGCTCAATCCAAAATGAAACAGCTCGCGAAGCTTAAAACGATCGAGATCGCTCACCCGATGAGCGGGGTCAAGATCCGCATCCCGCCGGTGGAACCCAAGGCGGGCGTGGCCGTGGCTTGCGAGAACCTTACGATCGGTTATCCGGAAAAAGATATCGCGCGGAATATCGGCCTGGAGATCGAACGCGGAAAACATGTTGCCGTGCTCGGGAATAACGGCGAAGGGAAAACTACGTTCCTCCGGACGCTCGCGGGAAGCCTGGCCGCCAAGGGCGGAAGCTTTCGCTGGGGGACAGGGCTCAAGATCGCCTATTACGCGCAGCATGTGTTCTCGGTGCTGGATCCGGAGGATGATATTTACACGTACCTGTCGCGCGAAAGCGCCGACGGTGTGACCCGCCAAGACGTGCTCGATATGGCCGGATGCTTTCTTTTTAAGGGCGATGACGTTGAAAAGAAGGTCAAAGTACTGAGCGGCGGCGAACGGGCAAGGCTCGTGCTCGCGGGGATCCTGCTTTCCAAAAGCCATGTGCTGCTCCTCGACGAACCGACGAACCATCTGGATTTTGAGACGGTCGAGGCCCTCGCGAACGCCCTCCGGTCTTTTTCCGGCACAGTCGTTTTTATCAGCCACGACCGGACTTTCGTGAACCTTCTGGCGACGGACATCCTTGAGATCAAAAAAGGCCGTGTCCTTCACTATCCCGGAAGTTATGAAGATTACGTTTACCATCTGGAACAGGTGGCCCGGGGCGAGGAGGAAGACCGCGAAGATGAGGGCTTGCCCTCCACTATCGCCAAGGATATTCCGGCCGCTCCCGCGGAAGCTCCTAAACCTAAAAAGAACGACCAAAAAGCGGAATTGAACAAACTGCGCAAACAAATGGAGAAGGCCGAGGGTCGCGCGCGGCATTTTACGGAGGAGCGCGACAAGATCCTCGCGGAGATGGCGAAAAACCCCCTCCATTATTCCAAGGAACGCAACGCGCGTTTGAAAGAAGTCCAGATCCAGATCGAGACCGCCGAGGCGGAGTGGAATTCATTGGAAAAGAAAATAGGAAAACTTTAATCATGAGAAATTTCGATCATCGCGGTCCCCGCCGGGAGCGCCACTCAGGACGTGGAAGACCCGCCCCGCACCCGCATCGTTCGTTTCACCGGCCGGCCCATGCCGAGCCGCATCGTACCGTCAATGAAGAGGAACAGAAGTTCTTCGCGAGTACCGCTATCGATCCTTCTCCCCGCATCCGGCTCGAGGATGGTTCTCAGGAAATGACGATGCGCGTTATGGATCTGATCTGTCCGATCGGGATGGGGCAGCGGGGGCTGATCGTGGCGCCTCCAGGATCCGGGAAAACGACCTTTTTGAAACATATTTGCCAATCGGTCGCAAAAAGCCATCCTGAAATAAAACTTTACGTGCTTCTGATCGACGAACGGCCTGAGGAAGTGACGGATTTCCGCCGGAGCGTGACGGCCGAGGTCCGGTGGTCTTCCTCCGATCAGCCTTACGAGCATCATATCGAAACTGCCCGCGAATTGATGAAGCAGGTGTATCAGGAGGTCGGGGCAGGAGCGAATGTGATGGTCCTGGTGGATTCTCTGACGCGTTTGGCGCGTGTGCATAACGCGGAACAGCGCTCCAGTGGCCGCACGCTTTCCGGCGGGGTGGATGCGCGTTCCATGGAAGTACCGCGGCGCATTTTTGGTTCCGCCCGCAAGATCGAGCACGGAGGGTCGCTCACGATCCTCGCGACGATCCTGGTGGATACCGGAAGCCGCATGGACCAGCTTATTTTTGAAGAGTTCAAAGGCACGGGGAATATGGAGATCTTTCTTTCGAGGGAGATCTCGAACCAGCGCATCTATCCGGCGGTTGATATCTCGCGGAGCGGAACACGAAAGGAAGAACTTCTGTTTTCAGCGGACGAATTGGAACCCGCGCGCAGGATCCGCCGCGCGCTGGCGGGGCTGAAACCCATCGAGGCCGTCAGTGCGCTCATTGAACAGCTCAAAAAATATCCGGTCACGAAAGATCTTTTGAAGGCCGTGAATAAATTACAATGACCCAGACGAACGATCTTGGCGCGCAGCCTTTGGACGCTCTCATGGTAAAATACGGCCTGACGAACCACGCTTTGGTCGCGGCCTCGACGGAACAGCTTTCCCATAAAGTCGTTCAAAAAGCACGCAAGGGGAGGCGTCTGACGCCCAAAACCAAGACAAAGGTCTTGAACGCGTTGCACTTGGCACTCCCCGAAAAAAAGTTCGCGCACCGGGACCTTTTTAGCTACTAAAAAACGACCTTTTTTGATATAAAAGAAACTTCTGCGGAGCGGACCGAAACGGTGGCATCAAGATCAGGAGTTTTAAAGCGATGATGAAAAAGAAGGCAACCGAGGATCTTCCCCAAGGCCGGGATCTTTTGCGTGATCCCATGCTCAACAAAGGGTTGGCGTTCACGCCTGAAGAGCGAAAAGCCTTGAGACTTGAGGGACTGCTTCCGGTCCACGTCTTTTCTTTGCAGGCGCAGGTCCAGCGCGTGATCGAGAACGTCCGCGCCAAGCCCTCCGACCTGGAGAAATATATCTATCTGACCGGCATCCATGAGCGCAATAAGACGCTTTTTTTCCGCGTGTTGATCGACCATATGGCGGAGGTCATGCCGATCGTGTACACGCCGACTGTGGGGAAGGCCTGTCAGGAATACAGCCATATTTTCCGGAGCAGCCATGAGGGGCTTTTTATGGCCGCCTCTTTTAAAGGCCGGATGAAAGAGGTCCTGAAAAATTGGCCCCGGAAGGATATCCGGATCATCGTGGTGACCGACGGGGAACGGATCCTCGGTCTCGGCGACCTCGGCGCTGACGGGATGGGGATCCCAGTGGGCAAGCTCATGCTTTATAACGCCTGCGCCGGCGTCCATCCTCAGTATTGCCTGCCGGTCGTGATCGATGTCGGGACCAACAATGAAACAAAGCTCAAAGATCCCCGTTATCTCGGCCTGCAGCAACCGCGCATCCGAGGCAAGGAATATGAGGACCTTGTGGAGGAATTCGTCGCCGCGGCGAATGAAGTATTCCCGAACGTCTTGATCCAGTTCGAGGATTTTGTCAATGAAAACGCCTTCCTCCTTTTGAAAAAGTACCGGGACCGTATCTGTACTTTTAACGATGATATCCAGGGCACCGCGAGTGTGGCCTTGGCCGGCTTTTATTCCGCTGTGAAGCTCAAGGGCGGCCGGTTAAAGGATGAAAAGATCCTTTTTATCGGCGCCGGTGAAGCGGGACTTGGGACGGGAAATTTGGTGATGGGCGCCATGATGAAGGAAGGCCTCACGGAGAAAGAAGCCCGCGGCCGGTGTTTCTTCGTGGATTCCAAAGGATTAATCGTCACGAGCCGCAAGGACCTGGATGAGCGCAAACGCGCGTTTGCCGTGGAAGGATCCGGCGCCCCGGATTGCCTGAGCGCGGTGGAACTCGTGAAACCGACCATGATCGTGGGAGCTTCCGGAAAACCCGGGACCTTTACCAAAGAGGTCCTAGAGGCGATGGCCCGGATCAACGAACGGCCGATCATTTTCGCGATGTCGAATCCCACCAGTCACGCCGAATGCACGGCGGAACAGGCATATCAGCATACGCAGGGGCGCGGCATTTTTTCAAGCGGGAGCCCTTTTCTGCCGGTGGAGTATCAAGGGAAACGCCTCGTGCCGGGGCAGTGCAATAACGCTTATATTTTTCCAGGCGTAGGGCTGGGGGTCACGGCCTGCCGCGTCAAGCATGTGACGGATGAGATGTTCTTTGTGGCCGCGAAGACCTTGGCGGAGAAGGTGTCGCCGGAGGACTTCGCGAACGGGACCATTTATCCGCCGCTTAAAGACATCCGTAAAGTTTCACTCGCGATCGCGGAAGCGGTGGCCTCGCTGGCTTATCGCGAAGGCCTCGCGGCGTTGCCGAAGCCCAAGGACCTCCGGGCTTATCTCGAAACCCAGATCTATGAACCGGTCTATAGCTGCTATCTCCCTTGAATATTGAAGGTATCGAAGGAGCGGTCCAGAAATTCTTTTCGAACCCCTCCAAAGAACTTCTGGTCCTGATCCTCGCCGGATGGTCCGCGGGGATCAGTTTATACCTGACGATCGGCCTGCTGGGGCTCTGCGGGCATTTTGGCTGGTTCCATTTGCCGGGGGAGCTCGCGGTCTTTGAGAACCCGATCGTTTTTTCGTGTGCTTTCATCGTTTTCTCGATCGAATTCATCGCGGACAAAGTCCCGTATGTGGACTCGGTCTGGGATTCGGTCCATACGTTCATCCGGCCGGCCGGCGCGTTCGCGATCGGCTATTTGGCCGGTTCCGAACACGGACCCGTGATCCAGGCGGTTTACGCGATGTTCGCGGGGACCCTGACGCTGAACACCCATACGGCAAAAGCGGCGGAACGTTTGGCCATCAACACCTCGCCGGAACCTTTTTCGAATATCGCGGCGAGCACGGCGGAGCAGGGGCTGGTGATCTTCCTGTACTGGTTTTTCATCAGGCATCCGGTTCTGGCCTGCGTTATAATCATCGGGTTATTGGTCCTGGCCTTCCTGCTGATACGCCTTTTGTGGCGTTTCGTGAAGGCGGTATTTGGTTTTGGGGACAAAAAAGAGACAAAAAAATGATCCTGACGCTCAACGGTAAACAGGAATCGATCGTAAAAGCCCTGACGCTCGCCGCGCTCGTGGCCGAAAAAGGGTTATGCCCGGAGAAGATCGTGGTGGAACATAATTTCAAGATCGTCGCCAGGAACGATTGGCCGAAGGTCGCTTTGAAGGATCAGGATACGGTCGAGATCGTCAGTTTTGTGGGAGGCGGGTGATCATGGAAGATATTCTCATGCTCGGCGGCCGTTCGTTTAAAAGCCGTCTTTTGATCGGGACCGGGAAATTTCCCAGCTACCCGGTGATGCGCAAGGCCCTGGAGGCCGCGCAGCCGGACATTGTGACCGTGGCCTTGCGCCGCGTCGACGCCGGTTCCAAGACCGATAATATCCTGGATCATATCCCGCAGTCCTGCGTCCTGATGGCGAATACCTCGGGGGCCCGGAACGCGGACGAAGCTGTGCGGATCGCCCGGCTGGCCAAGGCGAGCGGCGCGGGGAACTGGATCAAGATCGAAGTGGTTCAGGACCAAAAGTACCTTTTGCCGGACAACCTCGAAACGTTGAAGGCCGTGGAGACCCTTGTGAAGGAAGGCTTCACCGTATTGCCTTACATGAGCCCGGACCTTTCGATGGCCAGACGGATGGCGGACGCGGGAGCCGCGGCCGTGATGCCGCTTGGGTCGCCGATCGGGAGTAATCGCGGCGTGAAGACCCGCGAACTGGTGAAGATCCTGGTGCGCGAGATCAAAGCGCCCGTGATCGTAGACGCGGGCCTCGGAAGCCCTTCCGACGCGTGTGAATGCATGGAGATGGGCTGCGCCGCGGTGCTTGTCAATACCGCCATCGCGATCGCGAAAGACCCGGTGGCGATGGCGCGGGCCTTCAAAGATGCCGTGATCGCCGGCCGTACCGCGTATCTCGCGGGCCTCGCGTCGTCGGGTAGCGAGGCAAGCGCATCTTCGCCTCTGACCGGTTTTCTCCGTGATGAAACACGCTAGAAAAACTTTCGCAATAGCAGCGCTGGGTCATTGCGAGCGAAGCAAAGCAATCTGAATTGAGATTGCCGCGTACTTGCCCTGATCGTTTTTAAAAAACGGTTGGCAAGTACAGCACTGGCTTCCAATTTAAAAATTATCGAGGGCCAGGCGTCGCCTCTGCGAGGCTCCTCGCAATGACAGGATAAAAATTAAACGATGAGCTACTACGACCTTCTTCTAAAAACCAAAGACCTTCCTTTCAAAAAGATCTTCCGGGAGATCAGGCCTGAAGAAGCGGAACGTTTGATCGCGAGCAGTGACGCGAGCCCTGAACGGTTCCTCGCCCTGCTTTCTCCGGCCGCGGAGGACTTCCTGGAGCCCATGGCCCAGAAAGCCCATGCCCTGACCCTCCAGCACTTTGGCCGGACGATCCAGCTTTACACGCCCATGTATCTTTCGAATTTCTGCGAGAACGAGTGCGCGTATTGCGGTTTCAACGCGCGCCATAAAATGCCGCGCAAAAAACTGGCGCTTGAGGAAGTCGAAAAAGAAGCCGCCTATATCGCATCGACGGGGATCGAGCATTTACTCATCCTGACAGGGGATTCCCGCAAAAGCAGCCCACTGTCCTATATCAAGGAATGCCTGCAGGTTTTGAAGAAATATTTCAGTTCGATCTCGGCGGAGATCTATGCGCTTACCGAAGACGAATACCGGGACCTGGTTGATTCCGGGATCGATGGATTGACGATCTATCAGGAAACCTACGATGAAGCGGTCTATGACCGTGTACACCGGTCGGGTCCGAAGAAGGATTTCCGGTTTCGGCTGGACGCTCCGGAACACGCCGCGCGGAGCGGCATGAGGAACGTGAATATCGGGACGCTTTTGGGGCTAAACGATTGGCGCAAGGAGGTCTTCTGGATGGGCCTTCATGCTCAATACTTGCAGGACCGTTACGGCGAAGTCGAGATCGGGGTTTCGCTTCCGCGTCTACGCCCTCATAGTGGGGATTTCAAGGACGTTACGCCTGTCAGCGATAAAAATATTACGCAAGCGCTCATGGCCTTGAGGCTTTTCCTGCCGCGCCTGGGGATCGCCCTTTCAACGCGGGAAAGCGCTTGCTTAAGGGAAAACCTTCTGCCGCTTGGGATCACGCGCATGTCCGCGGGTTCCACGACACGGGTGGGCGGTCATACGATCGCCTCGCCTGAGGAGGAAAATGAACCTCAATTTGAGATCTCAGACCCACGGGATGTTGAAGAAATGAAAGCCATGCTTGCCGCCAAAGGATACCAGCCCGTCTTAAAGGATTGGATGCAGTTATGATGGACGTCTTCCGGCAGGACCTTATTCAAAAACTCGGCGAAGGGAAACTCGCGAAGATCGAAAAGGCGAGGATCGGCATCGCCGGCGCGGGCGGCTTGGGCTCGAATTGCGCGGCCTGTCTCGTGCGGGTAGGTTTTAAACGTTTTACGATCGCGGATTTCGATCTTGTGGACGCGACGAACCTCGATCGCCAGTTCTATTTTGAGGACCAGGTCGGGATGCCCAAGGTCGAAGCCCTGGAAGTGAACCTCTTAAGGATCAATTCCGCTTTGGAGATCCGGGCGCTTCCCGTGAAGCTGGAAACGTCGAACCTCCTTGAGACCTTCAAGGATTGTGATGTGTTAGTGGAATGCCTTGATCAAGCCGCTTCCAAACGCATGCTGGTCGAAGGGCTTCTTCCGTTGGGCAAGCTGATCGTATCGGCCTCCGGCCTTGGCGGGTATGGCGCGAGTGATGAGATCAAGGTCCGCAAACTCAAGCCCAACCTCATCCTGATCGGGGACCTTGCTTCTGATATCGAAAAGGCGCCGGCTTTATCGCCGCGCGTCAGCATTGCCGCGGCCAAACAGGCGGACGCCGTGCTCGAATTCATCGCGGGGCGCTGATCATGAAAGACCGGATCGAATTCATTCAAGGGGACATCACCCGCGTTACGGCGGATGCGATCGTGAACGCCGCGAACACAACGCTTTTGGGCGGCGGGGGAGTGGACGGGGCGATCCATCGCGCGGCGGGCCCGATGCTTTTGGCGGAATGCGTCAAGCTTGGCGGCTGCAAGACCGGCGAAGCGAAGATCACAAAAGGGCACAACCTTTCGTCTTCCCATGTGATCCACACCGTGGGGCCCGTTTGGCACGGCGGGACGCGCCGCGAACATGAGCTCCTGGCCTCCTGCTACAAAAGTTCGCTGGAACTGGCGAAAGCGCATTCCCTAAAAACGGTGGCATTTCCCTCCATTTCCACTGGGGCTTACCGTTTCCCGATCGATCAGGCCGCGCGAATTGCCATCAAGACCGTCCTGTCCTTTCTGGAGGCTAATCCCGGGATCCCGGAAAAGGTCCACTTCGTTCTTTTTTCGGACCGGGACCTCGAAGTGTATACCGCGGCGTTCCGGGAGATCACCGGTTCCCAATGAAAGACCTTCTCCAAGCCAGGATCTTTTCGGGATTCTCTTCCTGGAAGTCCATCGTTTATCAAAAAGAGATCACGCCTAAGGTCCTTCAATTCGAGGTCCAGGACGGGGAAGCTCTAGGGTCTCTTTATCTCGCGTCCGTGATCTCCCGGGATGAAAAAACGGCCTGGCAATCCTTCCAGCAAGTCCTGGATCATACCGCCATGATCGCTCAGAACAGCATGCGGGGATTTTTTGGTTTCGATGTTCTGACCGTGGATATCCAGGAGGGCCTTCGCAATTTCGACCCCAAAGCTTTGAGTCAGCTTTGGATCAATCATGCAAGGGAACTTGGGCCGGGCGAGAAAAAACTCATCCGCTACGGGCAGCTTTTCGGTCTTTTGCATTACCGCGCCCCCGCCGAGTGGGGCAAGGTCGAAGTGAAGACCCATGTGGATTTCTTTACCCCGCAAGCCGCTTCGGGGGAGGCGACGGAAGAAAGCGTCCGGGACGCACTCCTGGGCAAAGGGGCGAAACAAAAGAAATTATCGGAAGATCCCGTCGGAGCCCTTGTGAAAAAAATCCTGAAAGATGGGGGCAAAGACCCGAAGGCCCTCTATGTCATCCACGATCTCAGCACGACACCGCTTTGGGATCCCAAGGTGGATAGCGGCTCCATTAAGAAAATAATGCCAAACGAATCTTTTTTGCCTGAAATTTATCTTCATCATGCCTCCAACCAGATTCGGCTGGATCGCTTCTAGGGCGGCCTCCCATGGATGAGAACCCGATGAGTCCTGCAGAATCTCCTAAAAAACGACGGCCGCGCTACAAGGGCACGCATCCGCGCCGGTTTGAGGAAAAATACAAGGAACATCACGGGGAGCAATACGCTCAGGATATCGAAAAAATATTAAAGAGCGGAAAAACACCGGCGGGATCGCATCGCCCCATTTGTGTCCAGGAGATCCTGGAGGTTCTGGATCCAAAGCCTGGCCAAACAGGTCTGGATGCGACGCTGGGGTTCGGGGGGCATGCCCGGGAGATTCTCAGACGTATCGCTCCGGGAGGGCGTCTCTTTGCCATCGATATAGATCCCATCGAGATCGTAAAGACCGAGACGCGTCTCCGGGGGATGGGTTTTACCGAAAAGGAATTGATCGTCAGGCGCACTAATTTTGCAGGGGTCCCCAAGCTTCTCATGGATGCCGGGGGAGGTTTCGATTTTATTTTAGTGGATCTCGGAGTTTCCTCGATGCAACTGGATAACCCCGCCCGGGGTTTTACCTATAAGGTGGAAGGACCCCTTGATCTCAGGTTGAACCCTCAAAGAGGCCAACCGGCCTCCACCCTTCTTCGATCACTTCCGGAAGAGGCTCTTGAGGCCATGCTTCGGGATCATTCCGATGAGCCTCACGCCCACGTGATCGCGAAAGTGATTTATAAGGGGCGGGCAGAGATCTCCACGACCACGGCATTGGCCGAGGCCGTTCGGAAGGCGATGTCCCGGGTCTCACTTTCAGATCCCGAGGAAGAGGTCACGCGATCGATCCGGAGGACCTTTCAGGCTTTGCGGATCGCGGTCAATGACGAGTTTTCGGCGCTCGAGCAGTTTTTGAGGAACCTGCCCTTCTGCCTCAGGCCCCATGGCCGGGTTGCGGTCTTGACCTTTCATTCCGGAGAAGATAACCGCGTGGTTCGTTCCCTCGAGGAAGGAGCCAAGGCGGGTATTTATGAGGCTGTAGGGCGCGAGCCCATTCGGGCAACGCCCAAGGAACGCTACGATAACCCAAGGTCCAAAAGTGCCATATTGCGCTGGGCTGTAAGAGCAGGCTAAAAGAAAGATCATGCCGCAGAATAAAACCGGAGCAGAGAACGCAGCGGGTCGGACATACCTTTTTTTTGACACAGAGACGACCGGCTTGCCGAAAAGCTGGAAGGCGCCGGTTTCGGATACCAACAACTGGCCGCATATTGTTCAGATCGCTTGGGCGGTTTTTAATGATGCTGGAAAACAACTCGCGTTCCAAGATCATATCATCAAGCCCGAAGGTTTTGTGATCCCCGAGAGCGCGACGGCGATCCATGGCATCAGTACTGCGAAAGCCTTAAAAGAAGGAAAACCTGCCGCCGAGGTTTTAAAGGGATTTTCCGGATTTCTCCAGAATGCCGCATGCCTTATTGCGCACAATCTGGACTTTGATGAAAAAATGGTCCGGGTGGAGTTACTGCGCCTGGGGATGCCGGATATATTTGCCGCGATCCCGAAAATATGCACCATGAAAGCAGCCACGAAATATTGCAAGATCCCGGGGCCTTATGGCGACAAGTGGCCGAAACTTTCCGAGTTGCACATCAAGCTTTTTGATGTGGATTTTGAGGACCAGCACAATGCCGCTTCGGATGTGCTCTGCTGTGCCAAATGTTATTTCGAGTTAAGAAGGCGAGCCGTCATCTGCGACGGCCTTCCCGTAGCCTCTTAAGCCGCGGGGAAGATCTTTTTGAAGGGAGTGGGCAGGGCGGACTTGAAGGTTTTGAGTTCGCCGGTGACCGGATGGGGGAAGGAAAGGTAAAAGGCGTGAAGCGCCAGGCGGCGGAAGGGGTCGGATTTGGCCCCATATTTCTCGTCACCCATGATGGGGTACCCAAGGCCCGAGAGATGGACCCGGATCTGGTTCTTGCGGCCGGTCTCGAGGGTGACTTCCAAAAGCGCATAACCGCCGTTCTCGCTCAAAACACGGTAATGGGTGACGGCATGCTGGGCTTCAGGATGGCCTTTGGAAACGGTATAGACCCGCTTAAAATCATCTTCTCTGAGATAATTCTCGATCGTCCCTGAGCGCTCTTTCGGTGTGCCCTCCGTGATGGCGTAGTACTTCTTAACGGCAAGCTTCCAGTGACTTTGCAGCCAGCGCTTGGCGGCATCGCTTTTCGCGAAAACGATCAAACCTGACGCGTCCCGGTCCAGCCGATGCACGATATAAACGCGTCCGCTTTCATCTTTTGTTTTAGCGCGTTCGTATTCATTCAGCATGAAATAAAGCGTCGCTTCTTTTTCCCGCGCCGTTCCCATCGTGAGAAGCCCAGACGGCTTTTCCACCACGATGAGATCGCTATCTTCATAGACGATCGTGAGCCCTAATGCGGCTTTGGACCGTTCCACGGAGGCAGATTGCTTGCTTAAGATCTCGATCTGATCACCCGGTTTTAGAGGGTGCTGGTACCAGGTGGTGACCCGGCCGTTCACGCAGACGGAACCGAACTTGAGGATCTGTTTGATCCTGGTTTTTTTAAGGTCAGCGAGGTTCTTGAAGAGGAAATCCTGAAGGAATGTCTCTTCCGCGACGGAAAACTTACGCACGTATACTGTTCTCCATTTACTTTTTGGGGTTAACAGCACTTGTTCTCATCAGATTTAAAGTATAACAAGTGCAGCCCAAGTCGACATCTTTAAAAAAACAATAAGACTTGGGCAGTACCGCGCACCGTCAACCCATAGATTTAATTATAGACGGTGCTGGCTATCCCAGGATGCGGGTGATGAAAAAGGATGGGAAAATACCCATGGCCAGCACGCCCAGGAACAGGAGCCACAAAGCCGTGGTCAGGGCTTTGGAAGGGGCCGGGAAGGCGGGGCCCGCGGCGGGCGTAAGGTACATGAGACGAATGACGCGGAAATAATAATAGGCCGCGATGACGCTATTGACGGCGGCGACAATGGTAAGAGTAATAAAATTGCCCTGGATGGCGGCTGCGAAGACGTAATATTTTCCGATGAATCCGGCAAGCGGCGGCAGGCCGGCGAGCGAAAGAAGAAAAACAGTAAGGAGCGCCGCAGCGACGGGAGAGCGTTCGGAGAGTCCCGCGTAAGAGTCCAGGGAATCACTCTGGGTCTCTCCGCCGACAAACAGAACGACCGCGAAGGCGCCGAGATTCGTCAAAAGATAAGCGAGAAGATAGATCAGGATCGCGGCCCGTCCCAGGATCGAAAACACCGCAAGGCCCATCAGGATGTATCCCGCCTGCGCGATCGAAGAATAGGCGAGGAACCGTTTGATGTTCGATTGAGAAACCGCGGTGATATTGCCAACCGTCATGGTCAGGATCGACAGGATCACGAGGATAGGGCTCCAGAGATGCACGTAATGACCGAACGCGAGGTCCAGCACCCGGATCAGGACCGCGAAGCCGAGCGCCTTGGGCGCGACCGTCAGGAAGGCTGTCACAGGGGTCGGCGCGCCTTCATACACGTCGGGGGCCCACATATGGAAAGGCGCCATCGAGATCTTAAAACCCAGCCCGACAAAAAAGAAAAGCACCGCCGTGATCATCAAGGGTTTAAAAGGAGCGTAAAAGAGGGCGTTCCCGACCGCGGTAAGACCCATCGAGCCGGTGACGCCGTACAGGAGCGACATGCCGTAGAGCATGACGGCGGAACAAACGCTGCCGAAAAGGAGGTATTTAATGGCCGCTTCCTTGGATCGGGCGTCGTTTTTCAGGAATCCCACCAGCAAGTACGAAAGCAGGGAAACAAATTCCACCGAGAGGAAGATCATTAAAAGGCTATTCGCCGCAGCGACCAGGATCAGGGCGAAGGCCATGAAAAGGAACAGGCCGTAGAACTCTCCGGCGTAACGTTTCTGGAGCGGCGTGTAGCCGAGCGAGATCAGGAGGGTGATGCCTACGGCGGCAAGCGCCAGGTAGCGGAAAAAATGCGCGAAAGCGTCCAGCTGGAAAAGCCCGAAAAAGAGGGGAAGCGGCTGGGCCGGGGCTTTGACGGCGCAAAGCGCCGCCACGATCACAAAAAGAGAAAATTCCCCCACGAGCTTTTTCTGCTTCATAAAAAAATCGAACGTCAAAGCGAGAAAAGCCCCGCTCAGCAAAATGAGCTCGGGAACAAAATGCCGAAGACTTTCAATAGCGTTCATTTACGAGACCTTCATCATTTTAAGTAATCCGTCCAGCGTCGGGATCATGTAATCCAAGATGATCTTCGGATAAACGCCGATCCCGAGGATCAGGACCATGAGCGGCGCTAAGGTGAGGATCTCCGGAAGCTTGATATCGGCGAGCGTGGACCATTTCGTATTGAATTTTCCGAGCAGGACGCGCTGGATCATGTAAAGCAGGTACGTCGCTGCCAGAATGATCCCGATCGTGGAAAGGCCGGTCACGAGCTTCGAATACTGGTAAGAACCCAGAAGCGCCAGGAATTCGCTGACGAAACCGGAAAGTCCCGGAAGGCCGAGCGAGGCAAGGGCGAAAAAGGTCAGGAATCCCGCGTAGGCCGGCATTTTGGCGCCGAGCCCGCCGAAATCGTTCAGGTCGCGGGTATGCGCACGGTCATAAAGCACGCCGACCAATAAGAAGAGCCCGCCGGTGATCGTGCCGTGCGTGAACATCTGGAGCATGGCGCCGCGGAAACCGTTCGCGTTCAGCGCCGCGAGCCCGAGCAGGACGAAACCCATGTGGCTTACGCTCGAATAGGCGACCATTTTTTTGAAGTCCGTCTGCGCGAGCGCGACAAAACCGCCATAGATGATCCCGATGATCGCCAGGACCGCCATCGCGGGCTGGAACCAGACCGTCGCTTCGGGGAAGAGGGGATAACTGAACCGGAAAAAGCCGTAGGTGCCCATTTTGAGCAGTACGCCCGCGAGGATCACGCTGATCGGGGTCGGGGCTTCCACGTGCGCGTCCGGGAGCCAGGTATGGAACGGGAAGATCGGCACCTTGATCGCGAATCCCAGGAAGAACGCCATGAACACGATCTGCTGAAAGAGAAGGCCGCGCGGCATGCCCACCAGCTGTGTCATGTCGAATGTCTGCGGGTTCGCCGTGAAATAAACGGCGAGGATCCCGAGCAGCATGAAAAGACTGCCCGCAAGAGTATAAAGGAAGAATTTGATCGCGGCGTATTCACGGCGCGGCCCGCCCCAGATCCCGATCAGGAAATACATCGGGACCAGCACGATCTCCCAGAACACGTAGAAAAGGACCAGGTCCAGCGCGAGGAAGGTCCCCATCATGCCGGTCTCGAGCAGAAGATAAAGGAAATAATATTCCTTTTCGCGGGCGTCCTTCACGCGCACATGAGGGAACGACGCGTAGCAGGCGATGAGCGAAATGATCGCCGTCAGGAAGACCATCGGAAAACTGATCCCGTCCGTGCCGAGCAGGTATTGGACGTTAAATTGGGGGATCCAGGAGGCGCGTTCCACCATCTGAAACCCGGCCTTCGCGGGGTTAAAGATCGTCAGGGCGTAACCGGTCATGGCCGTGACGATGCCGGTGGTCGCCAGCGCGATCCACTTGATCCAGTGCGACAGGGTTTTCGGCACAAAAAGCACCGCGATCGCGCCGATCAGGGGCGTGAAAATGATCCAGGACAGAATATGAGATGCCATAAAAACTCCTTTTTAATACGGAGCGCGATGCGCCGGCCGCGGGGGCCTGAAAGCCCCGGAAGCCCTGCGTCGCACTACGCTAATTTTAATTCCCAAATAAGAAAAGCGATCACGACAAGAAATACGATCAAAAGATAATTCTGCACAAAACCTGTCTGAAGGCGCTTCACAAGCGAATTCAGGAAATAGACCAGGGTCCCCATGAAATTCACGGCGCCGTCCACGATGTATTTGTCGATCCAGTTCTTGAGCTCGCTCACGAACAGGGTGTTGCGTCCCGTGCCGTTTACGGTGCCGTCGATCACGGTTTCGTCAAAACGGAACAGCTTGCCGCCGATCGCCCGGAAAGGCGTCGTGATGTAGATGGTATAGAGTTCATCAAAATAAAATTTATGAAATGAAAGGCGGTAAAGGAGCGGGAAGGCCTTGGCGACGGCACCGGCCCAATGTTTCTGCTTGAGGTACATGACGCCCGCGAGCGTGATCCCGCCGACCGCGGCGGCCACGGAACAGCCCATGACGAGCGCCGAGGGAGCGTACTCCGGATAATGAGCCATGTGTTCCATGAATTTCTGGAACCAGTGATGCATGAAGGGCGAGCCGGGGATCCCGATCACGACGGAACCGATCGCAAGGCACCAGAGCGGCAGGGTCATGACGGCGGGGGATTCATGCGCGTGGACCTTGGGGTCGCGCACTTCGCCGAAAAAGGTCATGAAAATGAGACGGAACATATAGAAGGCCGTCATAAAAGCCGTCAGGAGCAGGATCCCGAACACCACGAAATTCCCGGACCCGAACGCGGAAAGCAGGATCTCGTCCTTGGACCAGAAGCCGGAGAGCGGGGGAACGCCCGCGAGCGCGAGGCTCGCGATGATGAATGTGACCGCCGTGTGCGGCATTTTCTTGAACAGCCCGCCCATTTCGCGGATATCCTGGACATGCGTGCCGTGGATCACACTACCGGCTCCCAGGAAAAGCAGGGCCTTGAAGAAGGCGTGCGTGATGAGGTGAAAAGTTCCCGCGCCGAGTCCCTGGAGCCCGAGGGCGGTCACCATGTAACCCAATTGAGAGATCGTCGAATAAGCCAGGATCCGTTTGATATCATTCTGTGTCAGCGCGATAAAAGCGGCCATGAAGGCCGTAACGGTTCCGATCGCCGCGATAACCGGCATGATGTTCGGGACGGTCATGTAAAGATTGAAGGACCGCGCGACGAGGAAAACGCCGGCCGCGACCATGGTGGCCGCGTGGATCAGCGCGCTCACAGGCGTCGGGCCTTCCATGGCGTCCGGAAGCCACACATGTAGAGGGAACTGGGCGGATTTTCCGATCGTGCCGCAGAAAATGAAAAGCCCTGCCATGGCTAAAAGGCTGGTGTTCAAAGCCGTGTGACCGCCATGGGATCCGGCGAGAAGCGTGTTCATCTCTGAAAAATTCAGCGTTCCGATCGCCGTAAAGAGCGTCAAAAACCCGAGCAGGAAACCGACGTCCCCGATGCGCGTGGTGAGGAAGGCCTTTAGCGAAGCATTCGCGGCGGATGCCTTTTCAAAATAAAAACCGATCAAAAGATAAGAGCAAAGGCCCATGATCTCCCAGGCCATGAAAAAGAGAAGGTAGTTGTCCGAGATCACGAGCGTGAGCATCGCGAACATGAAAAGCGACACGTACGCGAAGAACCGGCTGTAACGCGGGTCGCCGTGCATGTAACCGGAAGCGTAGATCTGGATCAGGGTGCCGACGATCACGACCATGAAAAGCAGCGTCGCGGAAAGGGGATCCATCAGGTAGCCGAATTTAAGCGGCACCGAACCCAGCATGAGCCAGGTCCCCTGGTTCGCGAAATGAGCGCCCTTAAAAACCGCCCAGCACACCGGAAGCGCGATCACACAGGCGGCGGCGCTCGTGGCGATCGAAAGCCACGACGCCCGTTCTTTCAGGAAACGGGCTCCGAAAAGGATGTTGATGACAAAGGCCGCGAAAGGAAGCAAAGGAACGAGGATGATCTGGTCGGAGGTCATGAAATTCTCCCCAAACTCGAAACTCGAAACTCGAAACCCGAAATAAACTCAAAATTCAAAAGTTCCAAAATTACAAACAAAAAACAGAAAAATTTTGATTTTAAGAATTTTGATTTATTTTGAGTTTCGGATTTAGGATTTAGAGTTTTATGAAAAGTTACCATTTCAGTAAGTTAACCTCATCGGTATAGACGGTTTTACGGGTCCGGTAAAGCGCGAGAACGATCGCAAGGCCCACCGCGGCGGCGGCTGCCGCGATCGCCATGACGAACAACGCGAAGATCTGGCCGGTTTCCGGAGCAAGAGACGTGTATTTTGAGAACGCGATCAGGTTGATATTCGCGGCATTGAGCATCAATTCGATCGAGATGAGGATGCCGATGATGTTCCGCCGCACCAGCGCGCCGTAGATGCCGATCACGAAGAGAAGCAGCGAGAAGATCAAAATATGGGACAAGGGGATGATGACCATCAGATTTTTTCCTCTTCATCTTTTTTGGCGATGACCACCGCGCCGATCAGGGCCGCGATCAAAACGACCGAGATCACCTCGAACGGGAACACATAGACCCCCATGAGCGCCTTGCCGAGCCCCATGACCGAGACCTTGAGATTGAGCATCTTGGGGTTGACCGGCCAAGGGGTTTTCAGGATCACCGCCGCGAGGAGCGCCGTAAAAGCCAGCAGCGCCGCGATCGCGAGCGGGCTCTGGGAGTTATTCTGGCGGACGGTCTTTTGCGCGATATGTTCCGTGAGCATAATGGCGAAGATCACGAGTGTGACCACCGCGCCCACATAAAGAAGGATCTGGATCGCCGCGAGGTAATCCGCCTGCAGGACCCAGTAGACCCCCGCGATCCCGATCAGCGCCGCCGCGAGGCAAAGCGCGCAATGGAAAAGGTTCCGGAGCGTCACGACCCCGAGCGCGAAGATGAGGATCGCGGCCATCACAGCATACATTCCGAATTTTGCGGCCAGCTCAAGGATCGGCATGATCAGCTTTCCAAACGGTAATGACGTTTTTCAGGGACGAAGGTCCGGTTGAGTTTTGCGAGCATCCAGAGCGTGACGGCGAGGATGAGCGCCGAAAGGATCCAGGCGTTCAGGTTCGACGTGAATTGCCAAAGCCCCGCCAGCAGGATGTTCACAAGCGTGAGCGGCAGAAGGTATTTCCAGGCGAACCCCATCAATTGGTCGACGCGGAAGCGGGGGAACGTGCCGCGGAACCAGATCATAACGCAGATCAGGAGGAACGTTTTTCCGAAGAACCAGAGCCAGGAGGGAAGGAAAGGCCCCTGCCAGCCGCCCAGGAAAAGCGTTGCGGCAATGCCGCAAAGCGTGAACGCGTTCATGTATTCCGCCATGTAAAAAAGGGCGAATTTCATCCCGCTGTATTCGGTATGGAATCCCGCGACGAGCTCCGATTCCGCTTCCGGAAGGTCGAACGGAGGCCGGTTGCATTCCGCCGTCGCGCAAAGAAAGAATACGATGAAGCCCACGATGCCCCACGGCGTGAAGATGAACCAATGGAGGTCCAGGTCGCCGGTTTGTGCCAGGACGATCGTATGGGTCGAGAGGCTCTGGCTCATCATGATGGCCGGGACCACCGCCAGCGTCATCGGGATCTCATAGGAGATCATCTGTGCCGCCGTGCGCATGCCGCCTAGGAGCGAATATTTGTTCCGCGAAGCCCAGCTTCCCATAAAGATCGGGAGGATGGTGATGGAAGAGACGGCGATAAAATAAAGAAGGCCGATATTGAGGTTGACCGCGATCATGCGTTCGCCGAACGGCACCACCAGAAAAAGCATCAGTGCCGGCACCACGATCGCGATGGGCGCCAGAAGATGAACGACCTTGTCCGCGTTCGCGGGGACGATGTCTTCTTTGGTGAACATTTTAATGCCGTCGGCGATCGGCTGGAGGAGCCCCCATATTCCCACGCGGTTCGGGCCGTAACGGTTCTGGATGCGACCGATCAGTTTTCTTTCAAGAAGCGTCAGGTACATCATGACGAGGGGGCCGAGGCACAGGATCGCGACGCCGCTGATCGTGATCGACGCGAGCACGATGACCCAGTCGGGCAGGAAGTGGCCCAAAAGGGTCAGGATCCAGGCCTTCGCCGTTACAAAGATCATGTCGATATGGAATTCAAGGCTTCTTATCATTTCGGTTCCTGGGCCGCGGGCGGTTGGGCCTGCGCCGCTGCTTTTTTCTTCTCTTCCGCGGCTTTGCGTTTTTGATCGATGGCGGTCGCCAGCGACGGCCGCACTTTTTGAAAATATTCGTTTGATTTCGCGAGCTCTTTTTTATGACGCACCAAACTTTCGTTTCGTCCAGGCGCCGTGACCTCAAAAGCGTGGTCCATAAAGATCGAGTCAAAAGGACAAACCTCTTCGCACATTCCGCAATTCATGCAAAGGCTGTAATCGATATCGAAAACCGCGGGCTTGCGGGCCGGTTTTCCCGCCGCGTCGAGCTCCATTTCAATATGAATGCACTTGGGCGGGCATTCGCGCTCGCAGATCCCGCAGGCCACGCAGCGGATCTTTTCCGGAGACCCGTCATAGACCAGGAACGGGAAGTTCCTGAAATTTTCGATCTCGCGTTCGCGTTCTTCCGGGTACTGGACCGTGAAGATGCCGCCGTTATCGCGCTTGCAAAAATAAGAAGTCGCGAAGTTCTTGAACGTGACCATCATGCCCTTGAAAACGCCCCATCCGAAGATCATAGAAGCCCCTCTAATGTCCTTGCGAGCGACCGAAGGGAGCGAAGCAATCTGTTTTTGAGATTGCCGCGTCGCAAAAAGCGCTCCTCGCAATGACAAACTACCCGTTTCATCGGTCCGTCTCCCCGAGCACAATATCGATGCTTCCCAGGATGATGATGGCGTCGGCGACCTTCTGCCCAAGGCACATGTCCTCCAGGACGGTCAGGTTGATGAGTGAAGGGGCGCGTACATGATAGCGCCAAGGCTGCGGCGTGCCGTCGCTTACCAGGTAGTAACCGAGCTCGCCCTTCGGCGATTCCACGCGTCCGTACGCCTCGCCGACCGGCGGCTTGAGGTTTCGCGGCATTTTAAGGAAGGGAAGGGTTTTCTTGCTAATAATTTCTCCCTGCGGGATCCCTTTGAGCGCCTGGTCGAGGATCTTCAAACTTTCACGGAGTTCGAGGATGCGGACATAATAACGGTCGTACACGTCGCCTTTTTCGCCGAGCGGTATCTTGAAATCAAAACGGTTATAAATACTGTAGCCGTCCACCTTGCGGATATCGTAATTCACGCCCGAGGCGCGAAGCGTCGGGCCCGTGATGCCGGCGTTCACCGCGAGGTCCGGGGGAAGGACGCCGATATTCTGGCAGCGCATGCAGAGGATCTCGTTTTTCGTGAGCAGGGCCTCAAACTCCTCGAGGAAGGCCGGGAATTTCGAGACGATCTTCTGGATCGCCGCGAGGTTTTCGGCCGTGAGGTCGCGCTTCATGCCGCCGAAACGGAAAAAATTATTCATCAGGCGCGAGCCGGTGATCTCTTCAAAAAGGTCGAGGATCCTTTCCCGTTCGCGGAAGGCGTAAAGAAGCGGCGTAAAGAACGCGCCGAGATCGTTCAACATGAAGCCGATCACGGTGATGTGGTTCACGATGCGCGCGAGTTCCGCCATGATGACGCGGATGTATTCCGCGCGTTCCGGGACTTCCAGTCCCGCGAGTTTCTCGACCGCGATCGCGTAGCCGAAATTATTCGCGAGCGCGTTCACGTAATCCAGGCGGTCCGTGTAAGCCATGATCGCGGCGTAGGGAAGGTTCTCGGCGATCTGCTCATGATTGCGGTGCAGGTACCCGAAAACGGGTTTCAGACTGCAGACCTTTTCTCCCTCCAGCTTGATCTCCATGCGGAACACGCCGTGGGTGGACGGGTGCTGAGGCCCGAAATTGATGTCGAGGATGTCTGCACCGTCTTTTTTAATTTCAGTCATGTTCGTCATCCGGCTCTCGGTTTTTCCGGTTTTTGGGCGACGGCGCGCTGGCCGGCGGCCTGAAGCGCTTTCGCTTTTTCCTTCATTTCATCAGGGATCCGGATGCCGCGGGCTTCAAGCCACGCGATATCCGCGGTTTCCAGTGTTTCCGTATCTTCCTGCGCGTAATCCTTGCGGAGGGGATGGCCTTCGAATTCCTCCCACATGAAAAGGCGCCGCAGGTCGGGATGTCCTTCATAAAGGATGCCGAACGTGTCGTAGGCTTCGCGTTCCTGAAGATCCGCGCTCCGGTAAACGGGCACAAGAGAGGGGACTTTCGGATTATTTTTCATGACGCGGACCCGCAAGACCACCGGGCCCTGCTTTTTCGCCATCGAATAAAGATGGTAAACCGATTCCAGATAAGTCAGGTAATCGGCGCCTGTGACAGAAGACAGATAATCCATCAGGAATTTCGGGCTTTCCTTGAGGAAGAGCGCGACGCGCGTCAGGTCTTCCGCGTTCTCAAGGAGGATCGAATCCCGGACAAGACGGAGCTTCACGTCCGGAAGTCGCGCTTCGAGCTCTTTTTTAACGTCTTCTATACAAAGGGTCATATCAGGCGGCGGCTCCCGGGGCGGCCGGTTTCGGCGTTGCGGCGACCAGTTCCAGATCGGGGGCCTTCACTTTTTTTCCGGTCAGGATCGTTTGTCCATAATGTTCCCGCCGGGGGTTTCGTTGGGCCGGCTTCCAGACCTCCGGGTTGAATTTTGGAACAAGGCCGTTCGGCCCGTATTCCGGGATCGGGAACTCGCGTTTCAGACCTTTCTGATACCACTCCGCCTTCAGGATCTCCTGCGAAGCGATCTTTTTCTGGAGCTGTATGAGCCCGTGAAGCAGGGCTTCGGGGCGCGGCGGGCATCCGGGGAGGTGCACGTCGACCGGGATGTACCGGTCGATCCCGCGAAGCACATTGTAACCATCGATGAACGGGCCGCCCGAGATCGCGCAGGCGCCCATCGTCAGCACGTATTTGGGTTCCGGCATCTGGTTGTAGAGACGGACGACCTGCGGGGCCATTTTCTTCGTGACGGTTCCGGAAATGATCATGAGGTCCGCTTGACGGGGCGAGGCGCGGAAAAGCTCGGCGCCGAAACGCGCGATATCGTAACGGGCGCAGGCCGCCGCGATCATCTCGAAGGCGCAGCAGGCGAGGCCGAACTGCATCGGCCAGATTGACGAGCGCCGTCCCCAGTTATAGAGAAAGTCCAGACTCGTCAGGATCACGCCTTTTTTGGCGAGATCCGCGCGAAGTTTTTCATCGACCGCAGACTTGTTTTTTATGAATGCCATAAGGTTTTTTTGGACCGGTTAAAGAAGAAGGGAAGCTGCCCGGGTTATTCCCACTCGAGCATTTTCTTCTTCCAGACGTAAATGAGGCCAAACGCGAGGATGGCGATGAAGATGGCCATTTCCACGAACGCAAAAAGGCCCAGCTTTTTAAACGCGACGGCCCACGGATAAATGAAGACCGTTTCAATATCGAAGATCACGAAGATCAGGGCGAAAAGGTAGTATTGCACATGGTATTGCATCCAAGGGTCGCCCTTGGATGCCAGGCCGCACTCATAAGTCGCCTGCTTTTCGACTGAAGGCTTCTTGGGGGCCAAGAACCAGGCCAGGACCAGGGGGATCAAGGCGAAGATCAGCGCGAAAACGAAAAAAATACCCACAAAGAGGTATTGATAGAAATAGGAGGTGTTGGACATAGGCGGTTATTATAGGAAGAAAAGCTTCAAAGTCAATAAAGATAAGGGGTTAGCATAGATGGCTTCAGGCTCATTTTGCGGATAAAAAGGTTCCATCGGCTAACCCTGTTGGGTACAATATGTTAGAGTTTTTCGCCATTTCGATTTTTTAAAAAAGGTTTCAGACCTTCAAAACTCATACCGCCTTTAAGGCTTTGGGATTCTTCCAAGAGCCCCCGCGGGTCGGAGCAATATGCCGGGCATGATCGAAGTCGGCTGTGCCATTATCCACAAAAACGGGAGCATCCTGATCGCCCAGCGCCACCTCCATGACAGTTTTGGCGGCTACTGGGAATTTCCGGGCGGCAAGCGCGAGTCGCAGGAAACGATCGAGGCGTGTCTTGAGCGCGAAGCCTATGAGGAACTCGGGATCCGGATCCGGCCCGAAAGACTGCTTTGCAACCGGGTCCATGGCGCGCCGGACCGCAAGATCTCCCTCTTCTTTTTTTTCTGCAAATGGATGGAAGGAGAACCCCGCGCGCTCGACTGCAAGGATTTCCGCTGGGTCTCCCGTGAGTCGATCCGCGATTACAAGTTGCTTCCGGGGGACCTGGAGGTCCTTGAAGATCTGGTCCTTCACTGGGAAGAATATTTCAAAACCTGAAAAAGTGGCCGATAATACGGAGTGATTCTTGCAGGGCGTGGTTTTTAGTTAAAGCAGGCATCCGGCACAGGAGAACGGAAATCTTGAAGATCAGTATGGCCAAGCAAGCCAAGATCCCGGAAGGCCGCGAGGAACTATCCCCGCGTCCCGGGTGGCGTTTGCCGATCCGCTATAAACTAGCGCTCCCGGTGCTCATCCTGGTCCTCGGGATCATTTTTTTCGTCCTTTTCACCACCTTCAATGTTTTTGGCGATATGAGGGCCAAAAACATGGAAGGACGTTTCCAGATCATTACGGAGATTTTTTCGGAAACACTCAAGATCCCGTTGGAAGCGAAAGACCAGCGTTCCCTCCGGGCTTATATCCAGCTTTTGGCCGAGCAATCCGACGTGGAAGAAGTCCGCGTGGAAGATGCCGAGGGGAAGATCATCGGCAGCAGCCGCCTGGAAAGTGAATTCCTACCCGGTTTGTTCTATAAGCAGGACTTTTTCGGGGTTGAAAAGATCAACGACGATACTTACGCGGCCGTCGCGCCGATCATCGCCGGGGAAGAAACCCTTGGACGTCTGATCATTGTTTTTTCCAGAATGGAGTTCGAAAAGGAACTCCGGAAGATCTTTATCGAAAAGTTCTTTGTCGCCTTTATCCTGGTGATCATCGCGACGCTTGTGATCGCCTGGATCACCTGGCTTGTCATGCGGCCGCTCACCCTGCTCCAAAAGACCGCGCGCAATATCCTCGCCGGGGACCTCGAGGCGCGGGCCAACATCCGCTCCCATGACGAGATCCAGGAAGTCGGCGAGGCGTTTAATAAGGTGGTGAGCCGTCTTGTGCAAAGTTTTGAGCACCTGCGCGCGCGAAGCCAGGCTCTCGAGGAATCGGAAGAGAAGTACCGTTCCATCGTGAACGAAGTGAGCGACATCATTTTTTCCATCACGCCGGAAGGCGAGCTCATGATCCTGAACCGCGGTTTTTCGGGCTATACGCGCGAAGAGATCCTGGCGGAAGGGTTGCCGCTCTTTTTTCTGATGCACGCGCCGGGGGAGGCGCAAAAATTTCAGGAAGCCCTTGAGACGATCGTTCGCACCAAGAAACCCGTGGAACATCTGAACACCAAACATTTCCATCGCCTGCATCACGCCGAGATCTATTACCAAACGAACCTGACGCCGGTCGTGGACTATGAGGGGAAATTGCGGCTGATCCAGGGGGTCATGCGTGATATCACGGACCTCCGGCGCGTGGAAATGATGAAAGAAACACTGGTGCGCGATGTGGCGCACGAGCTCAAGACCCCCACGGCCAAATTCATCATGACGACGCAGCTTCTGTCACGGCAGATGGCGAACAATCCCGAAAAGGAGAAGTTCGTTCCCATCATTCGGATGCTGACCGAGAATGCGGACCGCCTGATGCGCACGATCTCAAGCATCATGGACCTCTCCAAAGTGGAGTCGGGCATGTCCGATATCAAAAAACAGGAGCTGGATCTGAACGATGTGCTCAGGCTCGTCACGGAAGACATCCGCCCCCTGGTTGAGCAGCATCACCTGAAGCTTGAAACCAGGCTTTCGCCGACGCCCCTCAAGATGGTCGGGGACCCGGACATGCTCTACCGGGTGTTCGTGAACCTGATCACGAACGCCACGAAATTCACGCCCGACGGAACGATCACGGTATCCTCCGCTTTTCGCGGGAACGACGTCTTTGCCGAAGTGGCGGATACGGGGATCGGGATCGAACCCGAGAACCTCCAGAAGATCTTCGAGGCGTTCTTTCAAAAAACCCCCTCGACGCTTGGGATCGGGGTCGGCCTGACCATTTCCAAAGAGATCGTGGCCCTGCATGAGGGGGAGATCTGGGCTGAAAGCGAAGGCGCCGGCCTCGGCAGTGTCTTTAAAGTCGTATTTCCATCTTATCAATTTATCACCAAGAACACTTAAGGGCTGCGGCATGACGCCGTTATCAAGAAAGGAATTATGAAAAAAATATTGATCGTGGAAGATGACACGGACTTTCAGGATATTTACCAGCTGTACCTGCAAGGGGAATCCTACCAGGTCCTGACGGCCCTGAACGGCAAGGAGGCGATCGGGGTCCTGGAAAAAGAAACTCCGGACCTGATCATCCTGGACCTCATTATGCCGGTGATGGACGGCGAGGCCTTCTACCAGTGGCTGCGCGGCCAGGAGAAGTGGGGAAAAGTTCCGGTGATCGTGGCGAGCGTGAACGACAAGGTCCCCCAGGGCATCCTGGAGCTCGGAGGCGTGACGGGGACACTTAAAAAACCTTTTGAGATCGATATCCTGATCGAAAAGATCCGGAGCAGTTTAAAGTGATCTGAGGGTCAGGGGAAAGCGGAAAAGATCATGAAAAAATCAAAAATACTGGTCGCGGATGATACCCCGGAGCTTCTCACCATTCTCGAGACTTATTTTAAAAAAGAAGGTGCCAAAGTGGTCACCACGGCTGAGGCTGGAGAAGTAATGCCTCTGATCGAAAAAGAATCTCCGGACGTGGTGCTTCTCGACGTCCGGTTCGGGGACAAGAACGGTCTGGATATCCTTGCCGAGATCAAGAAGAGGGACCCCAAGCTTTCGGTTATCGTGATGACTGGGCAGGGCTCGACCGAGACAGCGATCGAGGCCATGCGGCTCGGGGCCTATGATTATGTGACCAAGCCGTTCAAGGCGAATGAAATGATCGCCTTTGTGCAGAGGGCGCTCGACGCCGGGCGCTTGATGCGGGAATCCGTGGCCTATCAGGCTCCTGCGGAAGATGTTTCGGGCGGGGTCTGTATCATCGGAAAAAGCCCGGAAATGCTCGAGGTCTACAAGACGATCGGCAAGGTGGCGGAGAGCAACGCCACGGTCCTGATTCGCGGGGAGAGCGGGACCGGGAAAGAGCTGGTGGCCCGCGCCATTTACCAGCACTCGCTTCGCAGGGACAAACCGTTTTTGGCTGTGAATTGCGCCGCGATCCCGGAGACACTCCTTGAAAGCGAGCTTTTCGGTCATGAAAAAGGGGCCTTCACCGGAGCGCTTCAGAAACGGGTAGGAAAATTCCAGCAATGCGATGGGGGGACTTTTTTCCTGGACGAAGTGGGGGACATGACGCTTGCCACTCAGGCCAAGGTGCTGCGGGTCCTGCAGGAGCAGACCTTCTCGCCCGTGGGCAGCGAAGCGACCGTCAAAGTCGATGTGCGGCTGATCGCTTCGACCCATAAAGACCTCTGGAAATCGATCGAGAAAAAAGAATTCCGCGAAGACCTTTATTACCGCCTGAAAGTCGTCACGATCTATCTGCCGCCGCTCCGCCACCGGAAAGATGATATCCCTTTACTGGCCGAATACTTCGTGCGGAAATTCAACGCGGAGTATAAAAAGGACATCAAGAAGATCTCCCCGGAAGTCATGGAACATCTCATGAACTATACATGGCCGGGAAATGTCCGGGAGCTCGAGAACGCGATCCAGACCGCGGTCGTCATGAGCAAGAAAGACGTATTGCTCATCGAAAATTTCCCGTTGCTTTCCGCGGACCAGGCTGCCGAGCCTGCTTCGGTTCCGGCATCCACCATTGGCCTGGACTGCGATACGATCCTGAAAAACGCTCTCATGCCGGTCATCAAAGATTCCGCGTGCGCGAAAGATCCGGCCTTTTTCCAGCATATGGCGGAGCGTTTCGACAAATTTCTGATCGAACTGGCTCTTGAAAGGACCGAAGGGAACCAGCTTCGCGCCTCGGAAATGCTCGGTATCAGCCGCAACACTTTGCGTGTCCGCATGAAAAAATACGGGCTTTGGGGCGGCTTGGAAGCCTGAAATTACAACATTTCAATCTGTTCAAATTTTGGGCAAACGCCGCTATTTGCTCAAAAAATGAACATAAAAATCCTCCTTTTTTAGCCTCCATCCGAACGTCCTAAAAAATCGTTTTTTTCATGCCATAACTCCTTTGTTTTAAATAAGTTAAAAACGCCATTTTTTTATTCTCCAAAGTCATCTTGGCATAGCTTTTGCTATATATAAGAGACGGAAGGGGATAAAAGACATGGACAGAGAAGATTTTTTAACTCAAAAACGGGAAAGAAAAACATCCGTGACCTGCCAATCCAACACCCGAGGTTGGGCGGGCTTGCGGAAAGTGACGGCGTCACTGGTTGCGTTCGTTTTTACCTGGTCCATGTGTGTCAGTCCTGTGATGGCCGAGACGATCAACCTGGAGGGCGGCTCGGTCGAAGTGAATGTCCAGGACAATACCACGAGCTGGAACGTCACAGGCAACCCCGTGTGGAACGTCCCCGAGTTCAATGTCCCTCAGAATAATATTTATAACATCTCAGGCCTCAGCCAGAACGCGAGCCTCGCGCTTCTCGTGAACGGCGGCCAGGCTTCGAACATTTTCGGCACCATGAATTTATCCAACCTGGACTTTATCCTGCAAAACATCGCGGGGATCAATATCGGTTCCACCGGTCTTATCAATCTCAACAACGCGTCCCTCATCGCCTCGACGCTGCCTCTCAATCTTTCCCTAACCAACTTCCTGGCCCGCCAGTATCAGTTCGAGGGGAACACAGGATTCCTGATGAATGAGGGACGTATTGTTGGGAATAACGCTGATCTTGTCGCGCTGGTCGCGAACGCCATCGAGAACCAGGGCAGTATTGAAGTCCCGATGGGCACCGTGGCGCTCGCCGCGGGCAACACCGTGACGGTCGGGATCTCACCCGACGGCATGGTCTCGATTGGCGTGGACGAAGCAACGGCCAACGCCATGGGGCTCCAGGACCAGATCAAGAACTCCGGCAGCATTACGGCAGATGGCGGCAAAGTGGTCCTGAACGCCCAAGCGGTCGACGGACTTTTTGAGAAAGCGATCCATCTCGAAAAGAACGCGAATGCGGTCTCCGTGGTTCGGGCGGATGACGGCACGATCGAATTCCAGTCGATGGACGATATCTACAATGAGGCTATTATTCAGGCCATGAATGGGCAGATCAAGATCGATACTGCACGGGGAACGGGGAACGAGGAACGGGATATCGAACCCAATCCGACCTCCGGGGTCGGATCGGTTATTAATGCCGGAACGATGGACGCGACGGGGGGATCGATTGAGATCGATGCCGGGACCGGATCGGTCGTGAACGAGGGAACGATCAAGGCCGAAGTGCTTCGCGAAAGCGGCTACACGTTCCACACTAGCGGCTATCTTGGAGTTTCCAGGGCTTATTTTGACAACATCGACCTTGCCGCGACCTTAAGCGGTACGATCGAGGGCGGAGAATATTTTGACGAGAATTATTCTTTTTTAGGAGACGTGACCTTTTTGGGCGAGGTGATCTTGAACGCCACCGGGAGTTTTTCGGACGGCAGCGAACCCAACCATGTCACGCTGGGCGGCAACACCGTTTTTAATGCCGATAGCGACGGGGATGGAATGGGCTATTTCTGGCTGGGACAGGATTACGATCTTATTACGGGGAACGGATATGACCTGACCATCCGCGCCGGAGAGAATTCAGTCATTACTCCCATGAGCGGTATCGGGACCTTGACGCTTGGCCGGAATGGCCCGAATGATGTGATCTTTAGTTCGCAAACCAATGTGGACGATATCGATGTCGTGACTTTCAAAACAGAGAACGGCGTGACATTTTCCAAAACCGTCGGCAGCGGCACAGCCCTCGATCCTTATCTCATCTACGATGTGACCCAGCTTCAGGGAATGTCGAATGATCTCTTTGCTTCTTACACCTTGGCTAACAACGTTGACGCCTCATCGACAACGAGCTGGAACTGGATCGCAGATAATACACCGGAGAATTGGACAGGTGAAAACATGCCCTATCAGGGCTTTGCTCCTGTCGAAGGTTTCTCCGGCTCTTTTGATGGTCAGAGTTTTGCAATTTCTGACCTGTATATCAACCGTCCCAATCAATCGCCGGTCGGCCTCTTTGGAACGGTCAACAACGGGATGATTTCAAACGTGGGACTGCGTGATGTAGATGTGACGGGTCTTGATAGCGTGGGAGCGCTTGTAGCCACGAACAACGGGGGGATCATTACCAATGCTTATGTTTCAGGCGGGTCCGTGCTGGGCGGTGAATCCGTGGCCGGTCTTGTAGGGTCCAATACGGGGACGGTTCAGAATTCTTATACGAATGTCTCGGTAGAATCAAAAACAGCGGGTCCGGCCGCGGGCCTGGTCGCATGGAATTCGACCGGGGCGCTTATTCAAAATACATATGCCCTTGGGAACGTTACGAGCGAAACGGCTGCCGACGTGGGAGGATTGGTGGGGGTGAATTATGGTTCCGGGACGCGTATCTTTAATTCTTATGCGGCGGGCAATGTTTACGGGGGAGTCGACGGAGGCCATGTGGGAGGTTTAGTCGGTTCCAATACGGACGGGGATGTGTGGAGCAGTTTTGCGATCGGCAATGTTACGGGGGTGGGGGCGACTAGTTCGGTCGGGCGATTGATCGGCTACAACAGCACTCCCGTTTCTGGAGATGTGATCAGCAATGGTGTATGGACGGGCTCAGGAGGTAATGCTGTTTACGATGTTGGAGAGGGCTGGAATGTTGAGAACCGGTTCGCGACGGTAGGTGAATTTTTTGATGCCGATTATGGTGTTTATGCCGATCCTGGGGCAAATGGATGGGGGCTTACTGGATGGGATATGGGTTCAACGTTGGGGCACACGTGGGCGATGTCGGGAAATAACGGCGGCCTGCCTCTTCTTCAGATGCGGTATTCCACGAATATTACCGATGCGACGCAGCTGCAATTGATGTATCTGGATCTTGCTGCGAATTACACCCTCGCCAACAACATCAACGCTTCCGCTACTGCCAGCTGGAACGGTGGCTTAGGTTTTGAACCGGTGGGGAGTTATGACGCGGGAATGAATCTTCACCCGTTCACCGGCGCGTTTGATGGCGAGGGCCACACGATCACAGGCCTTACGATCAACCGAAATTTTGCTTACAGCGATTACCTTGCCGGATTGTTTGGTGCGACATCAGAGAGCGCGGTGCTTATCAATGTCGGATTAGTCGATGTCAGCATCGAACATCCATTCATCGGCACAAGTGACCATAAGACCGGAGGTTTGGTCGGGTTGAACAAGGGCGCTGTCATGAATGCCTATGTTACGGGAAGTATTTTAGGTGCTCAGGCGGGCGGGTTGGTGGGTGACAATTATTATGGAGCCTCCATTAGTAACAGCTATTCCACAGCGAGCGTTTCAAGTCCCGGGGATTTTGACAGCACGGCAGGGGGGTTGGTCGGAACGAATCTTGGCTCGATCGTTAACTCTTTTGCGACCGGGGACGTAAGCGGGGCAGCCATTGCCACTGGTGGACTGGTGGGTAACAATAATAGTTCCATCGACAACTCTTATTCTACGGGCGCCGTCACGTGTAGCGGCGAATATTGCGGAGGTCTTGCCGGATATAACGGCGGGATGATAGCAAGCTCATATAGCACGGGGAATGTTGCGGGGGGGAGTGCTGTGGGGGGATTGGTGGGAGCGTCTGAATCCTCCTCGATCACTAATTCCTACGCTACAGGAAATATCTCTGGAGGGGATTCCAGCGATATGGGAGGGTTGGTGGGAAATGATTACGGTTCCTCGATCACCAATTCCTACGCCACGGGAAGTATTACGGTGAACTCGGTACAGGAAGGCGGCGGCGCTGTAGGAGGATTGGTGGGTTGGGCCGGGTATACCTCCATTGATAACTCATTTACGACAAGCACTTTTAATTTATTGGAGGGATCTTCTGCCGATCCATTCGCGGGTTATGGTGGTTACTCTGTTTATGTGAACAACTCCTACTACACTGATAACACATACGGTACCTGGACTAGCGCGAATTATGAATCGGGTGGTGTTGCGGCGTTCATGAATCCGGCCCATAGTGTTTATACGGCCGGGACTCCATGGAGCGTGGGGTCGACACTCGGCTCGACTTGGGCGATGTCGGGAAATAACGGCGGCCTGCCTCTTCTCCAGATGCGCTATTCCACAAATATTACCGATTCGACCTCTCTTCAATTGATGTTCCTCGATCTTGCGGCGGACTACACCCTCGCCAACAACGTTGATGCCTCGGAAACCGCGAACTGGAACGGCGGGCTTGGGTTTGAACCGATAGGATCTTCGCCTTATTTTACGGGAACATTCGACGGGCAAGGTTATACGATTTCAGGCCTTACGATCAACCGCCCCGCCATGGATTCCGTAGGTCTTTTCAGCATTACGGACGGGGCTTCTGTCCAAAATGTGGGTCTTGTAGGCGGGAGCGTTACAGGCCAAGACAATGTGGGAGGGCTTGTTGGATGGTTCCACTACGGCAGTTCGTTCACAAACGCTTTTTCCGGCGCTGATGTTCACGGCCGTACCGGGGTCGGCGGATTCGGCGGTCAGGGCCGCGGTACCACCTTTACGAACGTTTATGCGACCGGGGATGTAACGGGTACTAGCTGGGGCATTGGCGGTTTCGCGGGGACCATGACGGAAGGAAGTTCTGTCAACAGTGCCTATGCTACCGGCAATGTTTACGCTCCTACAGCGCAGGACGTGGGCGGTTTTGTCGGCACAGTAGGATCCTCCACCGGATTGACGAATGCTTATGCGACAGGGAATGTTACGGGGAGTGATCAGGTCGGTGGTTTTGCAGGATCCTTTGGCGATGGGAACACTACGCTTTCGAACAGTTATTCGACAGGACATGTGGCTGGTTCTTCAAATGTCGGCGGTCTCATAGGAGTATTTAACGGGGGGGCGCTTAGCAACAATTACTGGAATACCGAAACCTCGGGACAGACGGCGAGCGCTGGGCAAGGTTCAGGTTCTGTCGAAGGCAAGACTACCGCGGAAATGATGAATTCAATGACATTTTCGGGTTGGGATATCAGTTCCGCGCTTGGTCACACATGGGCGATGTCGGGAAATAACGGGGCGTTTCCGCTTCTTCAGATGCGCTATTCCACTAATATAACCGATGCGATACAGCTGCAATTGATGTATCTGGATCTTGCTGCGAACTACATCCTCGCTAATGATATTGATGCTTCTTCTACCGTAAATTGGAATGGCGGCGCAGGCTTTGAGCCCATTGGAAGCCAAATGGTAATGTTTGATGGAGCGCTGGAAGGAAACGGAAACGTTATCAGTGATCTTTACATCAATAGACCTTCACAGGGTTATGTAGGTCTCTTTGCTAATTTAAATGGAGACGTTCAAAATATCGGCATCGTCGGGACGGACCCCTCCGTGACTTATATTGTTGCGGGAGGGACCAGCGGTGTATTAGCAGGAAGAAGCCAGGGCTCTATCACTAATGCGTATACGACAGAGTCCATCATAGGCAATGGTTGGGCCATTGGGGGTTTAGTCGGACAGAATGCAGGCGCTATTACTGATTCATACGCTGTTGGGAATGTGACGGGCGGTGCTTCCGTCTGGTTTGTGGGCGGTTTAGCTGGTTATAGCGGGATGGATATCAATGCCTCGATCACGAATTCTTACGCTGCGGGGAATGTGACGACAGGGGGACGCTATGTAGGCGGTTTGGTAGGGTATGCGCCCGGCCTCGGATCTATTAATAATTCGTATGCGGTTGGAGCCGTGAGCGGGGATATCGCCGGGGGGCTCGCCGGCTACAGCACGGGAACGATCACGAATAGCGGCTGGTACGGGATATCAGGCGTTGGATCACCTGCAGGGGGGAATGCGATATATGCCATTGGAGAAACGAACGGTTCCGTTGATTATGAATCCAATGATCTTACTTCCAGTTTTTTCAATAAGGCCTACGGGATCTATTCAACATGGGACATCGCGTCCACGCGTGATAGTTCCGTGTGGGCGATGTCGGGGAATAACGGCGGCTTGCCTCTTCTTCAGATGCGGTATTCCACTAATATAACCGATGCGATACAGCTGCAATTGATGTATCTGGATCTTGCTGCGAACTACATCCTCGCTAATGATATTGATGCTTCTTCTACCGTAAATTGGAATGGCGGCGCAGGCTTTGAGCCGGTGGGAAATTATATGTCCAATTTTACCGGACACTTTAATGGCGCTTCACATACCATCACAGGCCTTACGATCTCCCGACCGAGCATGCCTTTTGTAGGATTGTTTGGTGAGACGAATGGGTCTGAGATTAAAAATGTTGGCCTTGTCGGGGGCAGTATTAGCGGGGATTATTTGGTGGGCGGATTGGTGGGATATGCGACTAATTTTTCATCTATCTCCAAGAGTTATAATACTGGCGATGTGAGCGGCGCTGGCGCTGAGGTGGGAGGTTTGGTCGGGGAGAGTCAGTTCTCTTCCATCTCTGAAAGTTACAGCACCGGTAGTGTGACAGGCGGAAGTGAGGTTGGCGGTTTGGTCGGGTACAACAATTCTTCTTCGATATCCAATAGCTATAGCAATGGCGGTGTCAGCGGAGGTTCGAATGCTGGCGGTTTGGTGGGAGCAAGCACAAGCGGTTCCAGCATCGCAAATTCTTATGCTTTAGGTGCTGTAACTGGCATAAACAGGGTTGGCGGCCTAGTCGGTTTAAATGAAGGAGGAATCAATCGTTCTTATGCCACCGGAAATGTCAGTGGGTTTCAATATGTTGGGGGGCTGGTGGGTTACCAAGCCGCTTCCGGATCAATCGTTCAATCTTATGCTTTAGGTGATGTGGATGGTGATTATGAGACGGGAGGGTTGGTAGGGACGAACAGCGGCGCCTCTATCTTTGACTCTTACGCCGAGGGTCTAGTTTCGGGTGGTTTTAATGCGGGGGGTCTTGTTGGAGCTTTGCTTGACGGGGGATCTATAACCAACTCCTATGCAAAGGGCGATATTTCAGGGAACGGTTATGTTGGCGGATTGGCGGGACAAACCAATTCATCATTGATCACAAATTCTTATGCTCTTGGAAATGTTTCTGGAGGAAGTGATACGGGAGGCTTGGTTGGCCTCAATGCTTATTCATCATCTACGATAGATAATTCGTACTTTCTGGACAATAGCCATGGCGACCAGACCGGAAAAGGGGCCTTTGAGCCTAACGGGGTTAGCGCCTTTTATAGTAACACCCATCCCGTGTACTGGGAAAACGGGAGCGTGGGAGGAACTCCGGCCTGGGATTTTACGAATACATGGGACTCTTTCGCGAATGCCCTGCCGCATCTGAAATACGAAAATTTCACCCCGACAGTCGGCTCGATTCTCTACTGGATCTATAACGGGATGGGGGATAACTGGTGGTCGATCGGCTCGAACTGGTCGGGCGGGTTGGTTCCCACGGCCACAGACTCCGTAGGTTTTGACTCATCTTATTCAAACTACGACGTTTTGATTGATGCCGATATTACGGTAACGAACTTCACTATAGGAAATGGTTATTCAGGCACAATCTCTCAGAACGGTAGCGTGACCGTGACCGGTGATTACGCGCAGACCAGCGGGACTTTTCAAGGGGATCCGGTAGTTTGTAACTTTTCAGTCGGCGGAAGTTTTAGTGTGCCGGAATATGGTCAGGGAACTTTTTTCCGTTATTCTCCCGACATGTCAGGTAATTATGTGATCCATGATGTGTATGGCCTTCAGGCTATGAAAGGCTTCCTCTCTTCTAATTTCGCTCTCGCTAACGACATTGATGCCTCCACGACCGCGAACTGGAATTCTGACGGTATGGGTGGTTATTACGGCTTTGATCCTGTTGGTGATGGGGTGTTCGCTTATAGCGGTATTTTTGATGGAGCTGGCCATGTGATAACGGGTCTCACAATCAATCGGTCCGCAGAAGGGAACGTAGGTCTTTTTGGACATCTGAATCATGCCGAAGTCAGAAATGTCGGTCTTACCGATTTAGATATTAGAGGTCTTTCTTACGTCGGCGGCCTTGCCGGACAAATGGTTTCCAACACATCAATTATTGAAAGCTATGCGACAGGCAGCATTAATTTTGCTGGAGATTCCGGCGGAGGTCTCGTCGGCTACAGCGACTCCTCCAGCATATTGCGTTCTTATGCCATTGTAAATGTTACGGGGACCGGCGACCAGGATGCAGGCGGCCTGGCGGGCACTTTTTATTCTTCGACCATTGAAGACTCCTATGCGGGCGGCGATGTAAGTATGTATGATTCCGCGGGAGGACTTGTGGGTGATCTATGGGGTTCTTCTGTTAATAATTCTTACGCGACCGGTAATATTGCGTCGAGTCTTTCTACTGGCGGACTTGTTGGCGCCACCGCTTCCTCCACCATTTCAAATTCCTTTGCTACCGGAACAGTAACGGGTCAGAACAGTAATGTAGGCGGTCTTGTGGGATATAGCGCTGCAACGATCACCAATTCATTCTATACGGATGATAGTCATGGGGATCAGACCGGCAAAGGGGTCTTTGAACCCGGTGGCGCGAGTGCTTTCTATGGAAACACCCACGCAGTCTATTCCAATTGGAATTTCCAGGAAGGCGGGAATTGGGACGGCTATAGCGATTCTCTGCCGCATCTCCAATGGGAAAATTATGGCACGCCGATTGATCCTCCGCCGCCGAGCTCGATTCTTTACTGGATCTACAATGGGATGGGGGACAACTGGTGGTCGATCGGCTCGAACTGGTCGAGCGGTTTGGTGCCCACCGCTGCCGATTCAGTAGTATTCGATAACATGTATTCCTCCTACGGTAGTTTAATCAACACGGATATCACCGTCGTCAATTTCACGATCGTGTCGGGTTATTGGGGCACAGTTGAGCAACAAGCAAATGTAACCATTACAGGTAATTTTGTGCAGGAAAGCGGGACATTTATTGATAACAGTCCGACCATGCACGCGTTTTCAGTGGGTGGGAGTTTTAGTATCCCTCAGTTCATGAATGGGAGTTTCCATCGCTTTGGGGCTTTTGATGTGATGGAAAACGCTTTTTGGGTTCGTGATGTCTATGACCTTCAGGCCATGAAACAGAATCTTTATACCAATTTTGAACTCGCAAACAGTATTGACGCATCCTCAACGGCGAGTTGGAATTCCGACGGCATGGGTGGTCATTATGGTTTTGATCCGATCGGGCAGGATATCAGTTGTTATGGTGCCAGTTTTGACGGGAATGGACATACGATCTCAGGGCTTACGATCAATCGTTCCAACGAGGATTACATAGGTCTTTTCTCCTACCTTTATAACAATGAGCACACCGCCTCCATCCGGAATGTCGGGCTCGTTGATGCCTCAGTGACCGGCAGGGATATGGTGGGCGCTTTAGTTGGGCAGAATCAGGGGGATATCCAAAATGTATATTCTTCGGGGGCTGTCACGGGTGGTTACTCTATGTCTGGTGAAACCGGAGGTTTGGTGGGACGAAATACGGGGCCGATTTTTAATTCTTATTCGACTGCTAACGTCAGCGGGGCTCAACAAGTAGGCGGTTTGGTAGGCAGCAACCAAGACGCTATACAAAATTCCTATGCTGCCGGCAATGTGACCGGCACGGATGATGTGGGGGGTCTTGTCGGAATCAATGAAGGCAGTATCGCGAATTCAAGCTACTCCGGGTCTTTGCATGCCAGCGGAAGCTGGGTGGGAGGATTAGTGGGATTGAACAATGAAGGGGCCAGCGTCACCGATTCCTATAGCACGGGCAGCGTGATCGCGGAAGGGATCTGGGATGCCGGTGGTTTGGTGGGGACCAATGCGGGGAATATCAGCGATTCCTATAGCACGGCCAGCGTCACGGCGAACGGCAGTTCGATCGGCGGGTTGGCGGGATACAGCCGCGGTAACATCAGTAACTCTTACAGCACCGGGAATGTGCAGAGTAATGGCAGCAATGTCGGCGCCTTAGTCGGGTTGAATGATACTACGGGCGTCATCACCTCAAGTTTTGCCACGGGACTTGTGAATAGTTCGACGGGCGCATTAGCGGGTGCGGATAGCGGAACCGTTACAAACTCCTATTACAACACCGATCCGAGCACGTTCTA
>CAZSFZ010000001.1:0-230162 GCA_964606385.1 uncultured bacterium | reverse complement strand
ATTTCAGTAATCTGATCGGCGGGATTTCTACCCCGTCACCTGTTACTCCTCCGGTCACGGCGCCTGCGGCGGCTCCTGTTTCAGCGCCTCAGAAGGTTGAGATCCCCACAAAAGAACCGGAACCGGGGTCGATCTCATTTGCGACGAATCCTCCCGGGCGTGAACCGGTACCTGTCTCAAATCAGGGCAATGCTTCTTCTGCAGGGTCTTCTGATGCCAAGAGCGAAGGGAGCGCTCAGCCGTCCGAGAACAAAGGCAGCGAGGGTGGAGCTTCATCCGGAGAAAATGCGTCTTCCGAGAGCGAAGGAGAAGTCAAAGCTGAAGCGGCCGTTGAAAATGAAGATGCTGCCGTAACGAATCAGGATGAAAAAGCGATTAATTGGCGTGACGTTCCGATCACGGGCTTTGACGGCAATGATGATCCCAGGAAGTTCTTGACGGATGTGCGTGTGATCGAAGGCGCCGTGTACGTGATCGACGGCGCGAACGCGATGTCGCTCCTGGGGATGGGAGATTTCATGAGGGTTCTTTACAAGAGGAGAAAACCTCCGATGTCGAGACGTCCTGTTGTTCCCAAGATCATCGAACAGCAGGGACCTTCCTCCGGTGATATAGCCAAGAGAGCAGACCTGATGCCGGAGTCCACGATGAAAAACACCCCTGAGATCGCTCCCGCGAGTGAGAAAGTGCAGCGAGCGATGGATGAAGTGTTAAAGAAGACTTCAACAAAGGCGCAAAAGGTGCTGGAAGAACCAGAGGCGACGCCGGTTGTGGGGCAGCCGGTGAGGAAGATCGCTGCTCCTGTGGTCATGCGTGAGACAGTCTCGGGCGATCGTTATGGAACACTCAAGAATCCCGGGAAGAACGTGTTCGTGAAGAGCCAGGGCGGGGATTGGCAGCCCGCGGCCGATGGGATGGTGATCCTGCCGGGGGATCAGGTAAAGACCGCCGATAGCAGTTCCGTGGAAATGGTGATGGATGGCGGAAAGACCGGTAAGGTCGAGATCAAGGAAGGAAGTCTCTTCCGTATCCTGCAGGCCGAGACCGATCCATCCACAGGCGATAAGAGGACGGTCCTGGATCTCGCGCTCGGGAAGATCCTCGTGAAAGTGGAATCCCTCAAGGGCAGTTCCAAATTCGAAGTCCGCACCCCGACGGCTCTCACCGGTGTTCGTGGTACCATCTTCGAAGTCACCGTCAAAGAAAAAGTCTAACCTCTGTCCGACCTCCGGGGTCGGATTGGTTCATTTCCCCTTTTAAATTGGATCCACCACACCTCGTAGGTGGGATTTTGGGTTCTTGCAAGCTTTCTCAGGATTGATTAATATCTTGCCATGAGCGATCCCGGAAAACAGTACCAGGCGGCCCATGAACTCGGCCGCGTCTACGATTCCATCACGGACAGCAAGATCCTGATGGAGTTTTTTCTGACCACGCTTTCCCGTTTTATCCCCGCCCGGCAAAGTTATATTTTTATCGCGACCCAGAACAAGACGCTTTTGGCCGAGGCTTCCGTACCCTTTATGAAAGATGTCCCGGGAGAGCTTGCGTCCGAAGCCAGGAAGATGTTCGAGGAAGGTAAACCCGTCGCGCTCCGTCAGCGGATGTACTTGCCCCTGATCGCCCGGAATAGCGTGATGGGGGTTGCCTGTCATGAAAGGGCTTCCGGGGAGGCTGCTTTTACGGCACAGGAAGTGGAGATCGGTTTTGATCTGGCATCGGAATTTTCCGGAGCGCTCAAGAACATTCTTCTCTTCGAGGAAAACCTCAAGATGGAGCGCCTCGCGGCGGTGGGGCAGGCGATGGGTATGGTGGTGCACGAGATCAAGAACATCATGCAGCTCGCGAAGTTTTCCGACGAAATGATCCGGATGGGCATCAAAGAGAAGAACCAGAAATTCCTCACGACCGGACTTTTCAAGATGACCAAGACGCTCAAGGAGATGGACGGATTCATTTGGGAAATGCTGAGCCTCACGAAGGATTATCAGCTCGAGCCCGAAAAGATGGATGTGCCGGCGATCCTGAAAGAATTACAGGAAGATCTTGCCGAGCGGGCGGAAGGGTACAAGGTCAAACTTGATTTCAAGGCGGATCCGGGATTTCCTTCGGTGGAAGGGGACGGGCGTTCCGTTTATCGCGCGCTCCTCAATCTGGTGAAGAACGCTTTCGAAGCTTTTGACAATAACCCCCAGGCCCGGATCGCGGTCCGGGCGCGCGTCAAAGATGACGAACATTATGAGATCGTCGTGGAAGACAACGCCTGCGGGATGCCCGAGGAAGTGAGGGCCAGGCTTTTTGAGGCGTTCTTTTCCACAAAAGGCAAACGCGGGACCGGGCTCGGGCTGATGGTCGTGGCCCGCACGGCAAAAATGCATCAAGGTTCCGTGAAGGTCGAAAGTCAGGTCGGGGTAGGAACGAAATTCATTCTGACGCTGCGCCGGACATTCCCGAAATAAAGTCAAAGTCGGAAATCCGAAGCACTAAACCCGAAACTCGAAACAAATCCTAATTATTAAAATTCCAAAAAGTTCATTCCGGCCGTTTGAGCATTTGGATTTTGTGTTTGTTTCGGATTTCGTATTTAGAGTTTCGAATTTGAAGGTTCTCTTCAGGGGATAACCACCGTCAGCGCGGTAATGTCGTCATGCTGTTCCGCGCCGGTCGTGAACTTGCGCACATCCTCGAAGATCCTCTCCGAGTAGGCCGAAGCCGAATCGGCTTCCTCTTTCACGCAGGCCGCGAGCCGGTCGATCGTATATTCCTTCCCGTGCCTGTCGCGCGCTTCCACCACGCCGTCCGTATAAAGAAAGAAAGCGTCTCCGGGTTCCAGGTGGACGGTATTCAGGAAGAAAGAAGTGTCCGGCATGAGTCCGACCGGCGGGCTTTGCGCGCCTTTGAGGACTTCGGGCGAACCTTCCGCGGTCTTTCTTAAAAGGACCGGAAGATGTCCGGCGGAAGAATACTGGACCGTGTTCATGTGCTTGTCGATCACGAGGCAGATCGCCGTGAGGAACATTCCGAACGGGCTGTTGACCGAAAGCCGCTGGTTCAGCGTGTGCAGAAGTTCCGCGGGGTCCTTGGCCTGCGGGGCGAGGAAGCGGTATTCCGACATGGCGCGGACCATGTAAAGCGCGGCCGGAACGCCTTTGCCGGACACGTCGCCTAAAATGATGCTGACGCGGTCTTTTTCAAGCGCCATCACGTCGTAAAGATCGCCGCCGACATCAAAGGCAGGGAGCGTCAGGGCGCAGATGTCCACGCCGTAACGGCGGCTCGTGAGGTCGGGAAGGAAATTCTGCTGGATCTCATGGGCGATCTTCAGGGCCTGCTTGGCTTTTTCCTGTTTGACGATCTCTCCGTGCAGCTGCGCGTTCTCGATCGCGATGGCCGCCTGGTCGGCGAAGGTCTCAAAAAGCTCCAGGTCCTCCTGTTTGAAACCCGCGCGAAGGATGGGGTTGATGGCCTGCAGGACGCCGATCACTTTCCCTTTGGCTTTCATGGGGACGCAAAGGATCGCCCGCGTGACAAATCCCGTGGAATCGTCAAAACGTTTCGCGAAGCGCGGGTCCTTGTGAGGGTCGTTCACGATCTCGGGTTTTCCGGAAGCCGCGACGGCGCCCGCGATCCCTTCGCCCATCTTGACGCGGAATTTTTCCTCGAGTTCGGCGCCTTTGCCTCCGAGCGCCACGCGGAATACCAGCTCGTTCGATACTTCATCGATCATGAGGAGCGACGCGACCTCGGAGCGCATGACCTCGGCGGAAGTTTTCATGATAAGCGAAAGAAGTTCGTTCAGCTGCAGTGTGGAATTAAGGATCTTGGTCAGCGCCAGGACCTTCCGGAGGTTTTCAACCGTGTTCTCCTGGGAGACCCCCTGGTCCGCGGAACGGCGCTGGTTCTTGCGTCTCGGGGCCGGGGATTTACGCATGGATGCCTCGTTAAAGGACTTTCTGGAATAAAAGCGTGACGATCACGGCGTAATTCACGCTGAGTAAAAAAGCCGTCAGGTCGCGCAGGTTCTTAAAAGGAAGGCGCAGGATCCCCACGCAGGGGATGGCAAGTGCCGCCCAGGGGGAGACCATCGTGAACAGGATCCCCGCCACCAAGGAACGTTCGATGATCGCGTGCGTTATCTCCGGCGAGGTGATGAGATAAACGGGAGGCTTGTCCTTGACGTAACTTTTGACGAAGGCGTTCAGGATGTAGCTTCCGGCGAACGTGAGCGTGATAAAAAAGATCGCGCCCACGGTCCAGAAATTCTGGCGGTAAAGGGTGTCAAGGAAGGCGGAGGATGGGAAGCCACGGACCTCGTGGCTGAAGGGGAAGAACAGGGCCGTTCCGATCACCAGAAGGTGGCAGGCCTGATCGAACATGAAATAAACGAATGTTTTCGCCGGGACCTTCTTCGTGGCCGAATATTTAAGAAGGTCCTGGGCCAGATGGACCAGGATGAGCCACAGGACAAAGAGCCAAAGCTGGGGAACGTCCCAATAAGGAACAAGCAGCAGGAGCGAAACGGTGCCGTGGATCAGGACATGGAGAAGCTGCCCCCAAAAGCTCCGGACCTTCAGCTGGTAAAGTTCCTCGAACTGGAGAATGAAGTCCGCGATCAGATGCGCCAGGATGAGTTTTAGAACAACGAACATCTCGCCTCCCGTTTTTCAGGGATCATTATGGCATTTTTCTCAAGAGCTTGAGAAGTCTTTATTTAGGGAATGGCGCATTCCGCTATAAAAATTTCTCCAGTCGAGGGCTTCGGGCTTGAGTCTCGTCACCACTCAGGAATCCCCTGCGTGGATTCCCTCGTTCGCCCTTCAGTCCTCGCTCCTTTTCTTTGAAAAGTCCATGCCCGCTCGTCCTTCTAGCGTGCTTCGTCTCAACCCTTCACCTTCTGCTAGGTTGTAGAGGCGGGAAGTGTGGTGAGCCACGCTAAGGAGGCCGAGTGCCAAGGCTTTGCAACGAGGACGACGCTCGCGAGTGAAGCCATGCCTCGGTGGGGCATGGCGAACGTTGGCGAAACACACTTCCCGACGAAGATTGCCTCGCTGAGGCGATCTAAGCAGTGACGAAACGCATGGGGATCGCTCAATGTTCGAAACGGATCGGACTTACTAACTCTGCTCGGCGAAATATTTTTTGCGGATCCAGAAGGCGGCGTTCACGAGCATGATCAGGACCGGGACTTCAACGAGCGGGCCGATCACGGCGGCGAACGCGACGCCGGAATGAATGCCGAACACGGCTACCGCGACGGCGATCGCGAGCTCAAAATTGTTACTCGCGGCGGTAAACGAAAGCGTGGCGGACTGCCCGTAGGACGCTCCGATCTTTTTGCTCATTAAAAAAGAGATGAAAAACATCGCGACGAAGTAAATGAGAAGCGGGATCGCGATCCGAACGACATCCATGGGGATCCGGACGATCGTGTCGCCTTTGAGGGAGAACATGACAATGATCGTAAAAAGCAGCGCGATGAGCGTTACGGGGCTGATCACAGGGATGAATTTTGTTTCGTACCAGACCTTGTTTTTAATCCTGATCAGGATCAGACGGGTCAAAAAACCCGCGATAAAGGGCACGCCAAGATAGATAAAAACGCTTTTGGCGATCTGGCCGATCGTGATATTCACGACCGCTCCTTCAAGCCCAAACCAGCGGGGCAGGATCGTAATGAAGACCCAGGCGTACAAGGAAAAGAAAAGGACCTGGAAGATCGAGTTGAACGCCACGAGTCCCGCGCAATATTCCGTGTCCCCCTCGGCCAACTCATTCCAGACGATGACCATCGCGATGCAGCGGGCCAATCCGATCATGATAAGCCCGATCATGTATTCCGGATAACCGCCCAGGAACACGATCGCCAGGAGGAACATCAAAATGGGGCCGATCACCCAGTTCTGCACGAGCGAAAGACCGAGGACTTTGGTGTTCCGGAAAACATCTCCGAGCTCTTCGTATTTTACTTTGGCAAGAGGCGGATACATCATGAGGATCAGGCCGATCGCGATCGGGATATTCGTGGTCCCGACCTGGAACCTGTTCCAGAAATCAACGACTCCCGGGAAAAAGTAACCGGCTCCCACCCCGGCAAACATTCCGAGAAAAATCCAGAGCGTCAGAAAGCGGTCCAGGAACGACAATTGTTTTTTGTGGCACTCGGTCATGAAGTTCCTCCCTGGAGCCAGTAGGCCCAAACATAATAAAGGCCTGCTCCGATAAAGATCGCACCTGTGATCTTGCGTGTATAAAGTTCGATCTTGGTAAGTTTATGAAACCAATAGCTGAAAGTCTTTAAGCCGAGGGCGATAGCCATGGCAAACGCCAGTACGGGAAGACCGGTGCCAATCCCATAAATGAACGGCAAGAGCTCGCCGGCTTGATGATTAAGCGCCAAAGGGACGAGGCTTCCAAAAAAGAGCGCCGCAGAAACAGGGCAAAAGGCCAATGCCAGGATAAAGCCGAGCAGGAGAGCTCCGCCAGCTCCGGACTCCGAGAGTTTGCTGTGGTGTTTGTGAGAGAGGGAAACTCCGGGTAAACGGAAGGATATTACTTCGAGCAGGACGAGTCCTGTCAGGACCAGGATCGGGCCGAGCGCCTTGCCCATGTATTTTTGAAGGAACAGGGCAAACTGCGGGATGTTTACCAGAGAATGGATGACGATCCATCCGATCGCGGCATAAGAAAGCATTCTTCCCAGGGTGTAGGCTATCCCTGAAAGAAATACAGACGTGGGATGTGCCGCTTTTTTGGAAAGAAAAGAGACGGCCGCGACGTTTGAGGCTAAAGGACACGGACTGATCGAAGTCAGAATGCCAAGCCAAAGCGCGGAAAGGCAGCCGATCCAGAACGGGTCCATCACGCCTCCTTCACAAATGCGGCCACCTCATCCCGCACATAATTTTCATACTTTTTTTTGTTTCGGATGTATTCCCAGATCTTGTCGAGATTTTTGGACCGGATCTCTTTACCGTCTTTCACTGAGGAGAGGATAAGTGTCTTGGTATAAAGCTGGTAATCCTTCACGTAATGTTCATTTCCTTTGTCTTCAACATTGACGGACCTGAACACAAGCTTTCCGGAGTCCAGATCGTTTTTAAAATCTTTTTCGACCGTCTCCCTGGCGTATTTTTCCATTTTGTTGCAGGTGGGGCACCGGAAGGTTCCGTGAAAATAATAAACAACGGTTTGGTCGCCTTGCGCTGGGGCCGCTACGTCTGCTTTCGTGGAAATATCCGCTTGGGGAGAACCGCTCATAGCCCATACTGTTCCAAAGAACAAATTGCCTGACAGCGCAGCCGCCGCCAGCAGAAGGGGTATGCAAAATTTTTTGATCATGGTCCCCGCCTATTTTGTGAGGATTTTTTTGATCTCGTCTTTGTTTAAAAGTTTTCCAGAGGAAACAACGGTTCCGTCAACGATAAGGGCGGGTGTCATCATGACGCCGTAATCCGTGATCTTGTCGATGTCCGTGACTTTCTCGATCCCTACTTGAAGTCCCAGTTCCCTGACCGCTGCTTCTGTGTTCACGGCGAGCCGTTTACAATTCGGACATCCCGTTCCGAGGATTTCGATTTTCATACGTTCTCATTCATAATAAATCGCTTAGACAAGAATGTGCTGCAAAAAGTTGAACATGTAGCCGGTCACGATGATGGCAAGCGTGGTGACAGCAAAAAAGACCGCGATGAGCGGCAGCTTCATCGCGCGGCGGAGCATGATGGCTTCCGGGAGGCTCAGGGCCGCGATGGCCATCATGAAGGCAAGCGCGGTTCCCAGCGGCAGACCCTTTTGGAAAAGGACGACCGCGATCGGGACGATCGCGGCGCAGCTTCCATACATGGGGACACCGAGAAGCGCGGCGACCGGGACCGAAAAGATTCCCATTTTACCGATGATGGACTGGATGGCCTCCTGAGGCACATAGTTATGGATCAAGGCCCCGATCCCTACGCCGATCAGGACCCATCCCCAGATCTTCTTGGTAATGGAAGCGGCCTCGTCCCAGCCGAAACGGAACCGTTCCCGGAAAGACCTGTAAACTTTCTCGTCGGTCTTTTTCCCCTCGCTTATAAAATCAGGGACTAAATGCCGTTCAAGCTTCATCCGCCCCAGGGCCATGCCCGAAAAAGTGCCGATCAAAAGACCGCTCAAAACATAGAGCGCGGTGATCTTCCACCCGAAGAATCCGAGCATCAGCACGACCAGGTACTCGTTCACGAGTGGGGAAGTGATCAAAAAGGAAAAAGAGACCCCGAGCGGGATTCCGGCATCCAGAAATCCGAAGAAGATCGGGATCGAAGAGCAGGAGCAAAAAGGGGTGATGGCCCCGAAGACCGCGGCCACAAAATGTTCCACGCCCCTTTTCCGGCTCATCCATTGACGGATCCTGGATTGCGGGATAAAGGTTCTGAAGACACCGATCACGAGGATCAGGGTAAAAAGAAGGAGCAGGATCTTGACCGAGTCATAAATAAAGAAATGAATGGCCTGGCTCAGGGTCTTTTCGGGGTTCAGCCGGAGCAGGCCGTAGACGAAGGCGTCCGTGAGTTTTAGCAGCATGAAGAGCCTTTCTTCGGATCCTTGGGGTTGCAGCAGCAACCGCCTTCACGGGCCTTGGCTTCCATCTTTTTGTCGAGTTTTTCGATAAGCTTTCCGAACCACCCCTTTTTTTTGGATTTTATCTCCTGATCCTTGGCGTTTTCCATGATCATCTCCTTTTCTGAAGTTTTCCTGAACGCGTTTTACAACATCCGCCTTCCACTTTGACAGCTTTAAGGTTCACCAAGGCATCGGAGATCTTGGCGCGCGCCGAGGCGAGGATCCTTGAAATAGTAGAAGGGTGCACCTTCATTCTGGATGCGATGGCTTTTTGATCCAGTCTTTGAAAGTCGCAGAGACGGACCGCTTCAAATTCATCCAGCGTCAGGACCACCCCCTCAAGCGTTTTTGCGGAGCAGGATTGTGGACGGAAGCAGCGTTCGCCCGGGTCGCACTTGATCCATCGGGTCTTTTTAGGGCGCATGGGGAGCCTCAGTTATGCACATATATGCATAATAAGACTCAGTCGTTTTTTGTCAAGACTGGACCTGCAGGGCTTGTTGGGTTTCCGGGAGGCAGGAGGATCGAAATGGATTCCGAAAAGTGGGTGCTGGTCGGGGCGATGAGTTGTGTTAGAATGCCGTCGGTTGAGTCGGTCTTTCATCTATAGGAGGCGGTGCCATGAGCTTAAAAAAGTCGATTCTGGTCGTCGACGACGATGTGGATGCCAGTCAGATGGTCAAGATGATCCTCGAAAAGACCGGACATTATGCGGTCACCGTGTGCAATCGGGGAAGCGAGGCTTTGAACGTGGTCCGCGCCATGAAGCCCGATCTGCTGCTTCTGGATATCATGATGCCCGATGCGGACGGGACGGACATCGCGGAGCAGATCAAGGGGGACAAGTCGCTCGCGCTCACCCAGGTCGTTTTCATGACATCGCTTGTCTCCTCGACCGAGGAGAGCCGGCAGCCCGTGATCGGGGGCCATTCCTTTATCGCGAAACCCATCAGCGCGGAAACCCTCGTCGAGAGGATCAAGGGATTCTTTTAAGTTGGATATCGATCTCAAGACCCCCGAGGTCCGGTTCGCGCTTGAGCTGATGCAATACGGTTCCGAACTTGCGCGTCATGTCCGGGCCGAAACCGCCATCCGTTCCATCCTGAAGCAGGACCGCTCTCCCGTGACGCTTGCCGATATGGGCATTCAGGCCATCGCAGGCGCGCTTCTTGAAAAATATCTTCCGGACGCGGTTCTGGTCGCGGAAGAGGACACACAGCACCTGAGGTCTCCGGAAGGTTCGGAGGATCTTGAGAAGGTCACCCGTCACATCAAATTCTTTTTTCCCAAAGCCGTTCCGTCCGATATCTGGCGATGGATCGAGTGCGGCCAGGGGAACCCCGAAGCGTCTTTTTGGACGCTGGATCCGATCGATGGGACCAAAGGATTTCTGCGCGGCGGCCAGTATGTGACCGCGCTCGCGCGGATCCGTCAGGGTAAAGTCGATCTCGCCGCGATCGGATGCCCGGAACTGGAACTTCAAAATCACGAAGATCTCGGGAAGGGGATCGGGGTCCTCGCGTTGCGCGGGCAGGGGTGCTGGGCGGCGTCACTTGAAGACCTGCAGGATTCCCGGGAATGGGTCCGTCTGAAGATCTCCGATTGCCGGGACGTCCGCAAGGCGCGGATCCTCGACTCTTTTGACCCGGAGCATAAGAACGTTGAAAAGAACCGCCGCATTTGCGAGGCGTTGGACACTTCGGCCGAACCGATCCTGATGGACAGCATGGCAAAACAGGCGGTGATCGCGTCTGGGAATGCTGAAATTTTCTTGAGGACGCTTCCGCGCAAGGAACCGCATCACCGGGAAAAGATATGGGATGTCGCGGCGGGCGCTTTGGCAATCGAAGAAGCCGGCGGCCGCGTGACGGACCTTGAAGGCCGTGAGCTCGATTTTGGCGCGGGACGGACGCTCGCGAATAATCCGGGGCTGGTGGCCACGAACGGTTGGCTGCACGAGGCGGTCCTGGGGGCGCTTCACCAGGCGGTGCGGTCTTGAGATCTCCCTTATATAAGGAAGGCATGAAGCTCGCGTTGAGATCCGCCCGGCAGGGGATCCGGCGGTCGGAAGGCGGACCCTTCGGCGCGGCCATCCTGCGGGGAAAAAAGAGGATCGCTGTCGCGCACAATCAAGTGCTCAAATCTAACGATGCCACCTGCCATGCCGAGATCAACGCGATCCGCTTGGCCTCCAGGAAACTCAAACGGTTCGATCTTTCGGATTGCATTATCTATTCCACGACGGAACCCTGTCCGATGTGTTTTTCCGCGATCCACTGGGCGCGGATCGGACGCGTGGTCTACGGGACGAGCATCGCGGATGTTCAGAAACGCGGTTTTAACGAGCTCTCGATCCCGTCCGGGAAAATGAAACGCGAAGGGGGAAGTCCTGTTTCCCTCAAAGCCGGTTTTATGAAAAAGGAATGCTTAGCGCTTCTTGCCGCATGGGATAATCTTCCAGATAAGAGAATTTATTGAAGGAGCTTAATTTGTTTTTTACGAAGTCTGTCCGGACAAGGGATCAACGGTCAACAGACAAGGCGCAACGTAAAAACCCTTCGTTGTGCGTTAGACGTTGTGCGTTGCGCGAGTTATGAAGATCGTTCTCGCGGGAGGAACGGGTTTTATCGGAAGGGCGTTAAGGGCCAGGCTGCTCGAAGCGGGTCATGAATTGGTTGTGCTGACGCGTCGGGCTGGTGCGGGGGAGAACGAACACGAAAAGTTCATTCCCTGGGACGGGAAAGGCCCGGGCGATTGGGTCGCTTGCCTTGACGGGGCGGACGCGGTGATCAATCTGGCCGGGGAAAATATCGCGGCGAAGCGATGGACGCCCTCCCGGAAACAAGAGATCCTGGAGAGCCGGATCAACGCGACCCGCGCCATCGTGCAAGCGATCAATGCGGTCCGTCATAAACCCTCTCTCCTGATCAATGCTTCCGCGGTCGGTTATTATGGTCCTTGTCCAAGATCTTCTAGAAAGGCTGACAAGGACCGCCCCAATTTCCAAAACTTGGAAATTGATAAGTATTGGGACGGCGATGACCCCGACCTTGAACTTACAGAAAAAAGTCCCCAAGGTGAAGGATTCCTCGCGGAAACGTGCGCGCGATGGGAGGCGGAAGCCCGCAAAGCGGAGCCGCTCGGCGTCCGCGTGATCCTCGCGCGTCTTGGGCCCGTGCTCGGTGAAAACGGCGGCATGCTCGCGAAAATGCTGCCGCCTTTCCGTTATTTTTTGGGGGCGCCGCTGGGTACGGGCAGGCAATGGATCCCCTGGGTGCACCGGGATGATGTGACCGAGAGCTTTCTTTTTTTGTTGGGCCGTCAGGACCTTTCGGGTTCCGTGAATATCGTGGCCGGAGCTCCGGTGACCCTGAATGAATTTTGCCGCGCGCTGGCAAAGGTCTTGCGCCGTCCCTGCTGGCCTCCGGTCCCTTCTTTTTTTCTCCGGATGTTGATGGGCGAGATGGCCGCGATCGTGCTCTCAAGCCAAAAAGTCATGCCCGAGCGGCTCCTCAACGCGGGGTACCGGCCCCGGCATCGCGACCTTGCGGCGGCGATATCCGGGATCCTGAAAAAAGCGGCGTGATTTTTTGAGGTTCCCTGGCATTTTTACAAGAGGTCGTGTATAATTCGCGCGTGTTTTTAAAAACTCCTTGAGAAAAAACATGCCCTTCAACTTTAATTTTTTCAAAAAACAGAGAGCGGAATACAAAGGGACCGTTTATTCCGTCTACCAGCCGATCGTGGATATCGCGACCGGGGACGTGATCGGTTACGAGGCTCTGGCCCGCAGCGACAAGGAAATGCCCGCGGAAATGTTCCGCCGCTCCTATGAGAAGGGGACGGTAATCCCTCTCGATTTTCACTGCTTGGAGTCCGCGATCAAGGTCCTGCCCGAGCTCCAGGAGGATCAGCATCTTTTCCTGAACGTCGAGCCGCTTACGCTGGAACAGGCTTTTTCGAACGGGAAAGAGGGCGAAGAATTCCTGAAAGGCCTGAAATCGTACTCGGACAAGATCGTTTTTGAGCTGACCGAGGGCGTCAAGAAATCGGATTTCGCGTTCATCCAGCGCGGCGTGGAATTTATCCGGGCTTTCGGCTACCGATTCGCGCTGGACGATATCGATGATATCAGCGTGAAGACCTCCCAGCTTGCCTCGCTCCGGCCGGATTTTCTGAAGATCGATCTCCAGCTCGTGCAGGGGATCGCGAGCAATTATCTGAACCAGCAGATCGTCCGCGAGATGGTGCATCTCGGGCGGGTGAACGGTTCCGAAATGGTCGCCGAAGGCGTGGAGCACAAGTCCGACCTTGATTTTATCCGCAATATGGGGATCCGCTACGGTCAGGGGTTCTTCTTCGCAAAGCCCGCCAGAGAATTGATCACGTCCCTTGAGTTGCCGAAGGAATAGAAGAAGGTTTTTCCGTTAGAACGCGTTGAGGGGAAAAGATTCAGGAAGCCTGTCCGAGAAGCTTCGCGAAATCTTCGGCGTTCCGGTCGATCCAGGCCTTTGCGGCGTCCTCTTCCGAGAATTCATGCCCGCGCAAGAGCGACATTTTTTCCCGGTATTGGCGGATCTGGATGATCTCTTCGGCCAGTTTGGCGCGGAAGGAACTCACCGAATCTTCAAAACAAACGCCGGTCTTGAAAAGGCCGGTCTCATGGTCCTTCTGGGAATGCACGACCTGGGCCTTCATTCTAAAAAGCTGTTTCTCCACGGGGATCGAAAGCTGAAGGTGCGTGCCTTCGGGGATGGGCTCGGGCCAAAAGAAGGCCAGCCCGCCCTGGGAAAGGTCTTCCGCGCGTCCATTCATGGCGGTGTCATTCTCAATCCGCGTCAGCTGGATCGGGACCTTGATCGGATGTCTGAAGAATTTCCGTTTTTCATTTTCCATGCCTCAAGTATAACCCATAAATTCATTTTTGCCATAGCCGGACGCTTTTTTGTATAATGCGGGCTGAAAGCATGGTTTATACTAAAATCATAAAATTATTTTAATAATCAAAATATAGCAATAACGATCAATTATGGCTCTCACGGAAGTTCAAAAAAAAGCGGTCCAGACGGTCGGAACGAACCTTCTGGTGTCCGCCGGGGCCGGGACCGGTAAAACGCGGGTCCTGGTCGAAAGGGTCCTCCACCTGCTCCGCACGCAGAAGGCCGATCTGGCCGAACTGCTCGTCCTGACCTTCACGGAAAAAGCGGCCCATGAGATCAAGACCCGTTTGTCGGCAAGTTTCCGCACCTGGGGGCTGGAGCGGCCGCGGCGGGACTTGGATAAAGCCGCCATCTCCACTTTCCACAGTTTCGCGTCGCGCCTCTTGAAGGAACATCCGGTCGAGGCAGGCGTCGATCCGGAGTTTCGGGTGATCGAGACGGAACAATCGGAGCTTTTAAAGGAGGAAGCGATGCGCGAGATGATCGCGAAGCTTCACGCGGACCGGGAGGACGCGTTCGAGCTTTTGTCCGTGTACGGGGAAGATACGGCGCGCGAAGGCGTGCTGAAGGTTTTTACCGCGGCAAGGCATGAGGGGAAAAATCTCCGCGATTTTTTTCTGGAGAATGAAAAAAAAGAACGGGAGATCGCGGCGCAAAAGGAAAAGGCGATCCCCGCGGCGGCGCGGGAGCTCATCGCTAAACTGGAAGAGATCGACGCGAAGTCCTGGGAACGGTTTCTCAAGAACACGCACTGGGACTGGGAGACCTTCCGGGATTTCAAGGCGTGGAGTGAACTTTACAAAGGAAAGAGGAAGGCCGGCTTGAAAGAATGGCGCGAACTGTTGGAGGAATTCGGGGCGCTCCGCCTGGGGCCGCTCGCGGCTCCGTGGAAGGAAAAGTTCGAACGAATGGCCCTGGCCTTTGAAGCGGCTTATAGCGCCAAGAAAAAGGAAAAGGGGTTCCTGGATTTTGATGACCTGCAGATGAAGGCCGTGGGTCTCTTCCGGGGGGAGAAACCGGTTTTTCGAAAATTGCGGGAACGGTACCAGCGGCAATTTAAATTCATTCTGGTGGACGAGTTCCAGGACACGAACTTCCTCCAGATGGAGTTCGTGGAACTCCTCGCATCCGGGCAGAACCTTTTTATGGTCGGCGATTACAAGCAGTCGATCTACGGATTTCGGGGTGCCGAACCGGGGATCTTTCTGGAGAAAGAAAAGCTTTATGAAGGCGGTGCGGAAGGGGAGAAGCTCGTTCTCTCCGAAAGTTTCCGCAGTGATCCGCCCGTGCTTGATTTCGTGAACCGTTTCTTTAAAACGCTTTGGGAGGAAGACAGGTTTCCTTTTGAGCCATTACGCGCCCGCCAAGACTCTGGAGTTGTCGCGGACGCTCAAGACGCCGCGGTCGAATTAATGGTTACGAATCTCAAGGAAGGCGAGGATATGAGTTCTTCCCGTCTTCGCGAGGCCCGCGGGATCGCCGCGCGTGTCCGCGAACTGCATGAAAAAGAAAAGATCCCTTACGGCCATATCGCGGTGCTTTTCCAGGCCATGACCCTCAGCGGCATCTATGAGGACGCGTTCAAATCGGCAGACGTTCCTTACTTTATCGTGGCGGGCCGGGGTTTTTATGAGCAGCCCGAGATCCAGGATATGATGAGCTTTCTCTCATACCTCGAACGGCCCTTCGCGGATATCCCGCTGGCGGCCTCGCTCCGCTCGCCGCTTTTTCATATCACGGACGATACGCTTTTCTGGTTGTCGCGCCATGCGAAAGCCAAGGATGAAAAAGCTCCCCTGGGCCACGCCCTGAAAGCCCTCGACCGTATCCCGGAGATCGATCCCGAACAAAAAAAGCGCCTCGAGGCATTTGTTGCGCTGACGGCCGAGTTGGGAGTACTGAAGGACCGGATCCCGCTTTCGGACCTGATCGTCAAGATCCTGGAGGGAACGGCGTATGAGCTTTCGGTCCTCATGGATCCGAAGGGCGTGCGCCGGTACGCGAACCTGAAAAAACTTGTGGCGTTGGTCCGGGAATACGAGACCTATGAGCGTCTCTCGCTCGCGGGTTTTCTGAATATCCTTAAACGGCTCCGGGCGCAGGAGGTCCGTGAATCCGAAGCCCAGATCACGCTCGAATCCAGCACGGAAGCGGTACGCATGATGAGCGTCCACGCGGCCAAGGGGCTGGAATTCCCGGTCGTGTTCGTGGCGGATATGGGGCATCAGGGATCCCGGTCGGATTCCAAAGCGGTGATCGCCCACGCGGCGGACGGCTACGCGATGCAGGTGCCGGACACGACCGATCATGAGATGCAGAAAACCTTTTTTTTCCGGTGGGTGGACCAGGCGATCGGCAAGCGCGAGGACGAGGAATGGAAAAGGCTTTTTTATGTCGCGGTGACGCGGGCGAAGTCGCGGTTATTCTTGAGCGGGGTTTATAAAAAGAAAGCCGCGGAAAAAGCCGCTTTCCGTGAAATGGCGTCCTGGATGGATTGGGCGATGGCGATCTGCACAGAGATGAAAATTCCCATATCCGCGGACCGCGTTGTTTCCCTGGGCGTCAAAGCCGGGCCCAGGGAAGACCTTCGGGAGAAAATAAAGACGGTGATCCAGGAAACCAAACCGGAAGACAGAACGGCCGCGGTGCCGGTGGCCGGATTTCCGCTTCCGAGGAGCATTGATCTTCCGGTGTCCGCGTTTGTGCTTTTTCAAAAGAGCCCCGAGGAATTCTGGCGCACGTATCAGGTTGGATGGAGCGTCGGGAGTGATGAATGGAATGGGGAAGAGACCTTGTTCCGCGAAGAGGATTTTTCCGCGGCGGATTTCGGGACCGCCATGCACGCGTGCTTTGAGCACCTGGATTTCAAAGACCCCGAACGGGCGCTGGATCCGGAAGTGCTCGACCGTACCTTCGGCCGTTTTGGTCCAGGGGCCGTGGCGGAAGCCCGGAGGATCCTCCAGAGCTCGATGAAACAGCCCCTTTTTAAGGAACTTGCCCGGGCCCGGCAGGCCAAACGGGAAATCGATTTTGTGCTGAACGAGCGCCGCGGGCTGATCCACGGCAAGATCGACATGCTTTTTGAGGACGCGAAGGGGGATTGGCATATTCTGGATTACAAGACCGCGTCGGGGGATGAGGACGCGGCGCGCCGGAGCGGTTATGACCTCCAGATGGAGATCTACGCGCTGGCCGCCAGAAGCATCCTGAAACTTCCGGTCCGTTCTGCTATTATCTATTATCTGAAAAATCAAAAAACCGTGACGCTCGCGTTTCCTCCGGAAAAGGACAAAGAAATTTTCGGAGACCTTGAAAAGAAGGTCCGGGACCTGCAGCAGAAGATCCTGGATTATTCCAACCATCGCATGGAAAAGGAATGCGGGGCTTCAACATGAAAAAATCCGTTCTTTATCTTTTGATCGTTTGTCTGGCCTTGGGTTCCGGCGTGCCGGCCGGTGAGGCGTCCGCGAAGCGGGATTCGGCGGTCGTCGACGTGGTCCGCGATTGGGGGCCGAATGTAGTCAATATCGGGACCGAAAAGATCGTGCTTTTGAGGAAGCAGCCCTACTGGCGCAGCGGGCTGGGGCCCCAGTATGATGCCGCGTTCAAAAATTTCTTCGGGCCGCAAGGGGTCAGCCCCGTTAAGGTCCAGAGCATTGGTTCGGGCGTGATCCTCGATTCGACGGGCCTGATCGTGACCAACGCCCACGTGGTCAATATGGCAAGCAAGGTTTTCGTATCCTTAAGCGACGGGATCGTCGTGGAAGGCTCGATCCTCGGGGTCGACCAGCCGGACGATCTGGCGCTCATCAAGATCGATCCGCCGCATCCTCTAAAGGACCTCAGAATGATCGCCTCCAAAGATGTCCTGGTCGGGGAGACCGTGATCGCGATCGGGAACCCTTTGGGCCTTGAGAATTCCGTTTCGGTCGGCGTCGTGAGCGGTAAAAAAAGGATCTTCGGCAACCCGCAGGGCGGCGTGGTCATGAACGACCTGATCCAGACCGACGCGGCGATCAATATCGGGAATAGCGGCGGCGCCTTATTGAATATGGACGGTGAATTGATCGGCATCAATCTCGCGGTCGCGCAGCACGCGATCAATATCGGTTTCGCGATCCCGTCGGACAAGATCCAGGCCCTGGTCGACCAATACCACGCGCGTCAAAAATTGATCCAGGCGCAGCGGGCTCCCGGGCAGGACAGAGCGGCTTCCTGAAACAACAGCCCTTATTCTCTCCATGAAAAAACTCATTATCTACGATCTTGACGGAACGCTTGTGGACACACGCCAGGACATTATTAACGGCGTGCGGTACGCTCTTGAGGTCCTGAAAGGGCCGGCGCTGACGGACGATGAGATCAAGGCCTGTGTCGGGACCGGCCTTCACTCGCTGATCCGGCAAGTGTTCCGGACGGATGATGAGAAGCTCGGGGACAAGGGCGCGAAGCTTTACCGCGAACATTACCGAAAGCACATGCTCGATCATTCCAAGCTCTATCCCGGCGCGGTGGATTGTCTGAAATATTTCAAAGCGCGGACCCAGGCCGTGGTCACGAACAAACCCGATCCGTTCTCCTCCGAGATCCTGAGCGCGCTCGGGGTGGCGGAATATTTCATCGCGATCCTGACGGGGGACAAAGGGCTTCCTTTTAAGCCGGACCCCGCGGCGATCCATCATTTAATGGAAAGAGCGCAGGCGGTACCGGAAGAAGTGCTTTTTATCGGGGACAGCCCGATCGATATCACCGCCGCGAGGAACGGCGGCGTCGAGATCGTGACGCTCACGCACGGGTTTACGCCCGAAAACATTCTTCGCGACGCGAAACCGGACCATATCGTTCACGATTTTCCGGAACTTTTAAAATTGGCCAAAGAAAAAGGATGGTAAACCGGCATGAAAGAAGATAGTGTACCCGCCATGAATGAAACGATTCCTCAGCAAATCCCCGGCGCGATCACGGAAGGGGACCTTGTCCTCGTGTGGTTCGACGACGAGCGCACCTACATGATCGATGTGACGCGCGGTAAACGCGTCGCGATCCATTGCGGGAAACCGCTTTCGGTGGACGAATGGATCGGAAAACCTTTCGGCACCAAGATCCTCTGCGAGCACGGTTCCTGCTACCTCCTGAAACCCACGATGGAAGACCTGATGATGAAGGCCTCGCGCGAAAGCGGGATCATTTATCCCAAAGACGCGGCTCTTCTGATGATGAAGGCCGGGATCCGCAGCGGTTCCAAGGTCATGGAGGTCGGCACGGGGTCCGGGTCGCTCACGATGGCGCTCGCGCAGATGGTGGCACCGACCGGGCATGTGTTCACGTATGACCGCCGGGAAGATCTTCCGAAAAATGCGCACAAGAACCTCGAACGCGCGGGACTCAAACCATATGTTACATTCTGCCAGCGGCAGGCCGCGGAACCTTTTTCGGAAAAGGATTTTGACGCCGTGACCCTGGACATCCCTCAGCCGTGGGAAGAGGTCGCCGTGGTCAAACAGGCGCTCAAACCCGGCGGCCGGCTCGTGAGCCTGAACCCGACCTTCAACCAGATCGAGAAAATGGCTGAAGCGCTTCGCGAGCAAGGGTTCATTCTGGTCGAGGCCCGTGAACTTTTGGAGCGGGAGATCCTCGCGCGCGGCGGAAAAACCCGTCCCGTCCAGCGCATGGTCGGGCATACAGAGTTCATGCTCTTTGCTGTCCGTCCGGCAGATGAAACGCCCGTGAATTCGCCCCTCGTTCCAGCTTCCGAGGGTGAGATTTCTCATTGATTTCAAAAATTCATTCTGCTAGACTTTGCTCCTACGGACGGAATTATTTTCTAACCAACGCACAGACTCACAGGAGAACCAAAATGGGAAAAGCTACACGTTTGACGATGTTGGCAGTGATGATCGGCTTGATCGCTTTTAGCGGTTGCGCTTCAAGAAAGACCAGTAAGAAAGTGGATACGTTGCAGGCGCAGGTGAACGCGATGACCGATGAGCTCGTGCGTTTGGATCAGTCCCTCCAGGATACCCGTGCCGCGGTCCAGTCTTCGGAAGCGGTTGGGGGCGGGATGCAGGCGGCTTCGTTCTCCGGCGGTGAAAGCGCCATGGTCGGCGGGATGTATCGCACCCCGTCCGGTTTTGAGATCCCTTCCGTGAACATTCAGAAAGCGCTCAAGAAAGCCGGCTATTATAACGGCGCAATCGACGGCAAAGTCGGTCCGGGGACCCGTGACGCGATCGCCGCTTTCCAGCGGGATAACGGGCTGACCGCCGACGGCGTTTGCGGCCGCGGGACTTGGGCGAAGCTCAAAAGCTATCTCGAAGCTATTAAGTAAGATTTAAAGTTTCAGTTTTCTTTAAAGGGCAGCTCCGGAACCGGAGCTGCCCTTTTTATTTTCAAAACCGTAAGACGCAGCGCTATTTAGTTGGTCATGCCGAAGCGTTCCTTGCTACAATAAAGGCCTTGTGTCCTGGCCTCCGTTTTATTTTCATAAAAGGTTGCTAGGGCTTGCCCCTGCCTGTCCGGCAGGCAGGCAATTAACCCTTAATTTTAAATAGAGAATTGGACATGCCCTGGCCTGCAATTTATTTTCATGAAAGGTTGCCAGGACTTGCCCCTGCCTGTCCGGCAGGCAGGCAATTAACCCTTGATTTTAAATAGAGAATTGGACATGTCATCCCGCATCCTTCGATCCGTGATCGCGAGCCTTCTGCTTCTGAACGTCCTGATGCCGGCCGTATTCGCCGGGGATCTTCGGGATCTCACCTTATCCCTGCCTTCCGACCTCAAGAACCTGACGAGGATCCGCATCCTTGTCCAACGGGATAAGCCTCAGGTCCAGGTCAGCGTGCCGGCCGCTTTCGAAGTCTTCGATGATCAGGGACGCTCCGTGACCCGCGGTTTGACGCTGAAAGGGGCGACCGTGAAACCTGTCGCACGGGGGATCCAGTGGTGGACCCAGACCGTTCCCACGCGTTTTTTGATCGTGAGGAGCATGGGGAACGGCATCCGGGTCGGCGCGAGCGGTGTCTACCGTGACGAGGTTTTGATCTACAAAAATCCGGGCGGGAATCTGGACGTTATCAACCGGGTCGGATTGGATGATTATTTAAAAGGGGTGATCCCTTTTGAGGGGAATCCCAAATGGTCGCTCGAGTCGCTCAAGGCCCAGGCGGTCGTGTCACGGACCTTCGCGCTCACCAAAATGATCACGCGGCGCAATGAAGAATACGATGTCTCTTCCGGGTTCATGAGCCAGGTCTATGCCGGGAAGGAGATCGAGCATGAACGGACCAACCAGGCGGTGGATGCGACGCGCGGCGAGGTTCTTCTTTATAGAGGAAAGCTCTTTCCGGCTTATTTTCATTCCACCTGCGGGGGAGCGACCACCGCCGCGGACCTTGTGTGGCGGGTCAAGCCGTTGCCTCCTTTGGGGGGCGTGGATTGTAAGTTCTGTCAGCGTTCGCCGCATTACAAATGGGAAACTTCCGTGACCCCGGCCGAGATCAAGGCGAAGCTGGCCAAACAGGAAATGCCGGTGAACGACGTGCTCGGGATCCGGACGGACAAGATCGACCGGACGGGACGGGCGCACAAGCTGGTGATCCAGAGCACCTGGGCGGAAAAAATCGTGGACGCGGACGCGTTCCGGGTCTGGGTCGACCCGATGCGGCTTAAGAGTAATCTCATCACCAAGATCAAGACGAACGACCAAGGGGCTTTTGTGTTCAGGGGGAGGGGTTGGGGCCATGGCGTGGGGATGTGCCAGTACGGGATGAAGTATCTCGGCGAGATCGGCTACGGTTATCAGCAGATCCTGGAATATTATTTCCCCGGGGCGCAGATCACCCGGCTTAAAGAATTCGGAGCTTAAAAGAAAACCGCGCCCGGCGCGAATCGAACGCGCAACCTTCGCCTTCGGAGGGCGACACTCTATCCAATTGAGCTACGGGCGCAAGCGACCTTAATGTATATTTAAATCGAGACTTGTGCCAGTCCTGAGTTTGTTGAAGGACAGGCGCGTTCTTACAGCAACAGCACTAAATCTTGTTGATTTAGTGCGGCACCGTCGAAGCCCAAGGTGGCTTCGTACGATGCCGAAAACAGCGGGGATTGTATCATGAAAACTTCAAAAGCATTCAATTTGGTTTCGATCGGGATCCTGACGGTCGCGGTATTGCTGGCGGGGGTGGGGGTGAACCAGTGGATCCAAAAAGAACGTGTCTTGCGTAAAATTATCGAGCGGCTCCATGGCCAGACGCGCCGGGCGGATGTTTTGGTCACCAAAAGCGAATACGATGAAGCGACCAAGAAGATCAAGACCACGATTAAATTCCTCGAATATGACGCGCAGGGAAAGCCCCTCGAACCGAAATATTTCACATTTTCCGCCCCGCTTTATGCGGGGACGGATCCGTCCTCCGGCCAAGCCGGAGGCGGAGCGCGGCCCATCATTCAGTTCCAGTCGCTCGTGATCCGTTTCAATGACAAACTGGTCGAGGCGGGAGACCGTTTGCGGGGGAAAAGCGCAGCATTTTTCATGAAAGCGTTCGTGCTGGACGGTGCGAATACGCAGGAGTTTGAGATCACGCAGGCGAGCGGGATCCCCGGCGGTTATAAGGTCTTTGAGCGAGCCAATGAGTTCGAGCAGAAACTTTGGCAAGAATTCTGGAATTACGCGCTGGATCCGAAAAAGCGCGAACGCGCGGGGATCAAGAACGCGCAGATCGAAGCGCCGGGATCCATGTTCCTTCCGGGGACGATCTACACGCTCAATATCGAACATGACGGTGGCCTGCGCATTGACGCGAGCCCCGTGCCTGAGATCCTCAAAGGAGAGAAGATCGAAGATGCCGCAAAAGCTTAGGAAAAATATTAAGCGCATCAGCGTACTCGGGAGCGGCAAAGTGGGGGAAGATCACCCTGTCTACCGACAAGCGGTACAGCTCGGTCAGGCGCTTGCCCGTGAGGGGTTCACGGTTTTTCATGGGGGGTTCCGTGGTGTGATGGAAGCCGTGGCGAAGGGTTCCAGGAATTCCCGGGGAAGGAATGTCGGCGTCACGATCCGTCGTACTGTTAAAAAAGCGAACCCGCATGTCGATGCCGAGATCAAGATGCCCTGCTGGAAGACCCGTCTTTTCAAGCTGATCGAGATCGGGGATGCTTATATTTTCCTCGACGGAGCCACAGGCACCTTGACCGAACTTTTCGTGGTGCTCGAGATGACGAACCGGGGCCTTCTCAAGAAACCGATCATCATTCTCGGGAAGAAACTCGCGGAATTGCTCCACTCACTTAAACAGGATCCAAATTTTGATCTTCCCGGTACGCTGCGTTTCGCCTCATCCATTCCGCAAACGATCAAGTTGCTTCGAAGGTAGATTACGGGCTGTTTTATGAAACTTTCCGACCTTGATTATCCGCTTCCCAAAGAAAAGATTGCGCTTTTCCCCACAAAAGACAGGCCGGCGGCAAAACTTCTTTGCGTGGATCGCGCGACGGGCGCCTGCAGTCACAGGATCTTTCGCGACCTTCCGGAACTTTTGAGGCCCACCGATCTTCTGATCCTCAATAATACCAAGGTCCTGCCAGCGCGGCTTTTCGGCTATAAGGTCACAGGCGGCAAGATCGAAGTGCTGCTGCTCAAGGAGCTCGATGCGAACACGTGGGAAGTGCTTCTCAAACCCGGAGGTCGCATCAGAGACGGTGAGCACGTTATTTTTACCCAGAACGACACCGGGAGTCGACTCCCGGTCTCGACTCCCGGTGTCAAAAGGGGTGAGTTTTATGGTTTGGTGATGGCTTCCGCGGAGGCTAACTCTGGAAAAAGGAGAATTCGTTTCGAAGGCGATGGTATCAGAGAAAAGATCAAGTGCCTCGGTCATATTCCGCTTCCTCCTTATATCAACCGTCCGGACCAGCCCGCCGATCAGGAAACCTACCAGACGGTTTTCGCGAAAGAAGAAGGTGCCGTGGCCGCTCCCACCGCGGGGCTTCATTTTGATAAACCGCTTCTTGAGAAGATCCGGGCGATGGGAGTGGAGATCGCGGATGTTACGCTCCATGTGAGCTACGGGACCTTCCAGCCGATCACGGCGGAGCATGTTGAAGACCATAAGATGTTCGAAGAGGAATATGAGATCCCGGAAGAAACTGCCCGTAAGATCAATGCGGCCAGGCAAGCGGGACGGCGCGTCATTGCATGCGGTACCACTTGTGTCCGCGCCCTCGAATCCGCGGCCATGAACCCATCCGACCTCCGGGGTCGGATTTCCATTCCGACCCCGGAGGTCGGATTTGGTTCGGGGAAAACATCGATCTTTATCTATCCGCCTTATGACTTCAAGATCGTCGACGGCCTCATCACGAATTTCCATATGCCCAAGAGCACACTACTGGCCATGGTCTCTGCGTTCCTGGGATATGAAAAGCTGATGGCCGCCTACCAGATTGCTTTAAAGGAGGATTACCGCTTCGCAAGTTACGGTGATGCGATGTTTATCGCCTGATCAAGCGATGGCGTTCAGATTCTTGAGGAGTTGGTTTTCGGGGAGTTTCTGAAGGGCGCGTTCAAAAGCCGCGAGCGATGCCTGCAGTTTTTCAAGTTCCGGGGTTTTCGCGACCGGGACATTCGTGGTTCCCGCTTTTTCCATTTGTTCGATCACGAACTGGACCGTCATGTCTCCCACATCCCGCGCGGGCTGGTAATGGCGGTCCCATTCACTTTCCCCTTGGGCGATCGTTAGAATATTCGCCTCGGTCAAACGGAAAAGAAGATCGCGCGTGAGTCGTATCGGCATCTCGAGTTTCGAGGCGATCTCCTCGGCGGAAATAGGAGCGAGCCCTTCGGCGAAACGGGCCACGCACATCTGCGTGATCCTGAGAGACAAAAGCTTGCGGATCTCGTAACTGGCGCTCAGGCAGTCCTGCTCGAATTCAAAGGTTTGCTCGTTCTGATGTGAGAACGCGAGTTCCGCGCCATAGAGTACGATGCGCCAGCTGGTTTGCAGCCATATCAGGAAGAGCGGAAGTGCCGCGAAACTTCCGTAGATCGCGCCCGCTTTAGAAGCCCCGATCTGAAAACGAATATAGATCCATTGAACTATGAGGTACAGCACTCCAGCCGCTATCCCTCCGAGAAGTGCGGACTTGAACCGGACTTTTCCGTTCGGCATGGCAATGTAGATATAAGTCAGCAGCCCTCCGAACACGAGGCAGGGGAAGATCTTTAGCCCCATTGTAATAAGTGGGGCGACCATGCCGAGCACGGCGACCTTCTGGGTGATGGCCGTGATGTGGCTGGCGGCAAAAACGGTTGCGCTGGTGGCCACGACATAAAGAACAGGCGCGATCAGCATCATGGAAAGATAATCCGTAAATTTCCGCCCCAGGCTCCGTTGTCTTTTAATACCCCAGATGCCGTTGAAGGAAGATTCAATATTCCCCAAGACCTGGATCACCGACCAAAGGAGCAGCGCCACGCCGACACCCGCAACTACGCCGCCCTTTGTATTTTCCAGCATCGTTTCCGCGAATGTGATGATCCGGTTGAAAACTTCCTGCTGCCCCTGCATGTTCTCGAGCAATTTTTCGCGCAGGAGTTTGTCCAGGCCGAACCCCTTGGCGATCCCGAACGACATGGCGAGTACGGGAACGATCGAAAGCAGGGAAAAGAAGGTCAGCGCCGCGGCGCGAAGCGAGCACATATCACTCGTAAATTGACTAAATGAAATCATGAAGATACGGAGCAGCCGGATGCATTTCCCTTTTAATCCCTTGGCTTCGTGTGCCCGGATGCGCCAGATGTCTTGCGTGAGGAATTTTTGAACTTTGTTGATCATGGCGGATTGTACCATAAGACCTTTTGTTTATCACACTGGTTAATCTGACCCAACCTCCGAGGTTGGGCAGGTCCAACCCCGGAGGTTGGAATGGCGGGGTTCGGCAGCTTGGGCGTGACGGCTAATTTTTCAGTTACGAAACGGGCATGCCATCGTACAATACCGCTTCTAAAGTCAGCGTAAAGGGACCATGAAAAAATTCGGATTTAAATTCATAAAAAAAGATAAGCACTGTGAAGCGCGAGTCGGGAAGGTGACGACGGTGCATGGCACCTTTGAAACGCCGGTTTTCATGCCGGTGGGGACTCAAGGGACGGTGAAGGCCGTACTGCCGCGTGATCTGAAAGAATCCGGGTCCGAGATCATTCTCTCGAACGCCTATCATCTATATATAAGACCGGGCCTTGAGGTCATTCATAAGTGCAAGGGATTGCACAAGTTTATGGCTTGGGACCGGCCCATCCTCACGGATAGCGGCGGTTATCAGGTATTTTCCCTGAGCAAGCTGCGGAGCATCACCGAGGAAGGCGTGAAGTTCAATTCCTATTTCGACGGGCGGGAAATATTCCTGACACCGGAAAAGGTGATGGAGATCCAGCAAACGCTCGGGAGCGACATCGCCATGATCTTTGATGAATGCCCGGCCGCGAGCAAGGATAAACCCTCGATCGAAAAGGCCGTTAATATAACCCTGCGGTGGTCGGTAAGGGCCAAGAAATGCCACAAACTCAAGTCGCAGGCGCTCTTTGGAATTATTCAAGGCGGGACATTTAAAGATCTCCGGCGCGAATCGCTCGAGCGGACGGTCGAGATCGGTTTTGACGGATACGCGCTCGGCGGCCTTTCAGTGGGCGAACCCAAACCTGAAATGCTTGAGGCGCTGACGGACATTTTGCCGAGGATGCCTGAGAACAAACCGCGTTATCTCATGGGGGTCGGAACGCCGATCGATTTTTTTGAGGCGGTGGAGCGCGGGGCGGATATGTTTGATTGCGTGAATCCGACGCGCTACGGACGGAACGGCACGGCGTTCACAAGCGACGGATTGGTCGTTCTCCGGAATACCCGATACACGCTGGACACCGCGCCGGTCCAAGAAGACTGCGAGTGTTATACCTGCAGGAACTTTTCGCGGGCTTATATCCGGCATCTGGTGAACAGCCATGAGATCCTGGGTGCTGAATTGATTACTTTGCATAACGTCCATTTTTTTGTAAACTTAGTAAGGTCCATGAGGGCGCATATCCGCAAGGGAAGCTTCCTCACGTTCAAAAAGCAGTTTTTGAACCGTTTTGATCCACATACAAGATAGTCGCTATCAATCAACCGGAGGTTTCAATGTTTGAGTCTATCGCCTATGCCGCGGAAGTCGCCGAGGCGGCACCGCAGTCCAATCCCTTGGTTCATCTCATGCCTTTCATTCTCATGTTCGCCATCTTCTATTTCCTGCTCATCCGTCCCCAGCAGAAGAAACAGAAAGAACTTCAGACCATGATCACCAACCTGAAAAAAGGGGATAAGGTGGTCACGAACGGCGGCATCCTCGGCGTCGTGTCCAGCATCCAGGACGATTATGTTGTCATTACGGTAGGCGGATCGGAGACCAAGATCGAGGTGCTTAAAAGCGCGATCGCCGGTCTTAGACAATAAGAACCCTAAACGCTAGAGAGGTTTATTGTGGATAAAAATTATAAATGGAAAGTACTGCTGATCATCGGGTTGGTCGCGTTCTCACTCTGGAAAGTCTACCCTCCTTCCAAGACCATTAACCTCGGTCTCGATCTCCAGGGCGGCATCCAGATGCTGCTTCAGGTGGAAATGGACAAGGTCCCCGAGGAGGCGCGCAAAGATGTGACGGCGCGCGTGGCGGAGATCATCCGGAACCGTATCGATGAATTCGGCGTCAAGGAGCCGGAGATCACGACGCAGGGGAAAGACCAGGTGGTCGTGAAGCTTCCCGGCGTGACGGACCGCGAGCGCGCCAAGGAGATCGCGGCAAAGGCGGCCCATCTTGAATTCAAGATCGTGTCCGAGGACGTGGACCTGATCCAAAAAGCCGATGCCGGGACAATCCCCCCCGGATTTGAATATAAAAAAGTGAAGGCAAGCCCCAACGAAGAAATGGTGCTTTTGGCTCTCCTGCCGGTGCTGACGGGAGAACATCTGACGACGGCTTCGGTCGGGTTTGACCAGTACGGTTCTCCGATCGTCCAGCTGAGCCTGGACCGTGAAGGCGGGAAGATTTTTGATAAGGTGACCTTCCAGAACATCGGGAAGCGCCTCGCGATCGTGCTGGACGGGCAGGTTTATTCAGCCCCGGTGATTCGCGACAGGATCCCGAACGGCAAGGCCCAGATCTCCGGGAATTTTAAAGCGGATGAAGCCGCGGACCTCGCGCTCGTGCTTCGCGCCGGCGCGCTGCCCGCTCCGGTGACGGTCGTGGAAGAGCGTACGATCGGGCCGAGCCTCGGGAGAGATTCCATTGAAAGCGGTATCCGCGCAAGCCTTTTCGGCGTGCTTTTTGTCGTGGTGTTCATGCCGGTCTACTATCTTTTTTGCGGCTGGATCGCCAACCTTGGGTTGCTGGTGTATGTGATCCTCGTGGCGGGCAGCATGGCGACCATGGGGTCGACCCTGACCCTGCCCGGTATCGCGGGTTTCATTTTATCCGTCGGTATGGCCGTCGATGCCAACGTTCTGATCTTCGAAAGGATGCGCGAAGAGGCTGCAACGGGAAAGACCGCGCGGGCCGTGGTCTCTGCGGGTTTTCACCGCGCGTTTTCCGCGATCCTTGATTCGAACGTGACGACCCTGATCACTTCTGTCCTTCTTTTCATCTTCGGAACGGGACCGATCCAGGGGTTCGCGGTCACGCTTTCCATCGGTATTCTCGCGAGCATGTTTTCCGCGATCTTTGTGACGCGCGTGATTTTTGACCGCGTCGTCAAAAAGAATCCGAACAAGGTTTTCAAGATGCTCGAGCTTTTCAAGAATCCCAATATCCCGTTCGTGAAAAGCCGCGTCTGGGCGTATGGGTTTTCCGTGATCTGCCTGGCCCTCGGGATCTTTGCCCTTACGGTGCGCGGGGCGAAGAATTACGGCGTGGAGTTCACGGGAGGAACCTTTGTTCAGGTTGCTTTCAAGCAGGATGTGGACCAGGCCAAGTTCAGAAATGAACTTGAAAAGCAGGAGCTAAAGGGAGTGACGCTCCAGCGGTATGGAGAGGCCAACAGTCATCAATATATCGTCAAGATGGCGGAAGGGAACCCCTCCAAAGTGAGCGCGGCCGCGGAGGCGACCGCCGGGAAAGACGCTTTTGAAATTGAAAAAGTGGACCAGGTCGGGCCTTCGGTGAGCGGCAGCCTTCGCGATAAGGCGTTCTGGGCCATTATCTGGTCGTGGCTCGGGATCCTCATCTATGTCGGATGGCGGTTCGAGTGGAAATATTCGGCCGCGGCCGTCATCGCCCTTGTGCATGACAGCGTATTTGCTTTCGGTGTGTATGCTTTAAGCGGCCGTGAGATCAACCTGGCGACGATCGCGGCGCTTTTGACGATCATCGGTTTTTCCGTTAACGATACGATCGTGACCTTTGACCGCATCCGCGATAACCTCAAGCTGATGCGGAAGACGCCCTTTGCGGACGTCGTGAACCTGAGCGTGAACCAGACCCTGAGCCGGACCATCCTGACGACCATGACCGTCTTGTGCGGGACCCTGGCACTGTTCCTGTTCGGGGGAAGCGCGATCGCGGATTTCGCGTTCATCCTGCTCGTGGGATTTGCGATCGGTACGTATTCCACGATCTTTGTGGCGTCGGCTCTGGTCGTGGACTGGAAAGCTCACAAATAAGGTGACGCTGTCTTTAGAAGAATTTTCGCCGGCTTTTCGCCGGCTTCTTGAAAAACGGAATTTGGGAAAGGCCTCGGAGATCGAGGCCTTTCTTTTTTCCGGCCTCTCCTCGCTTCACGATCCTTTTCTGATGAAAAACATGAAGGACGTGAAGGCCCGTATCGAAAAAGCCGTCCAGACACAAGAAAAGATCCTGATCCATGGGGATTACGATGTCGACGGGATCACCGGCGTCGCGGTCATGGCCCGGACGCTGGAAAAGCTTGGCGGAAAATACACGACATTTCTCCCGGAGCGCGAACGGGACGGCTACGGCGTAAGTGAAGCCGCGATCCATCAGGCGCGTGAGCAAGGCGTGGGACTCATCGTGACCGTGGATTGCGGGATCACGGCTAAAAGCGAGATCGAGATCGCGCGTTCTCACGGGATGGACGTGATCGTGATCGATCACCACCGTTTGCCGGCAGACGGTCTGCCCAACACGCATCTCATCCTGAACCCTCTCCAGGAAGATTGTCCGTATCCTTTCAAAGACCTTTCCGCCGCGGGTTTGGCTTTTAAGCTGGGGCAGGCGTTGACCGGGGAGGCGGCATTCGACCATTTGGATCTTGTGGCGCTCTCGACGATCAGCGATATCGCGCCTCTTACGGGAGAAAACCGCATCCTTGTAAAAAAAGGCCTCGAGATGCTTTCCGAACGGAAAAATGCCGGACTACGTGCGCTTGCGGAGATCGCGAAGATGAAGGCTTCACAGGTCAACGTCGGCCATGTGGGTTTTATCCTCGGTCCCAGGCTCAACGCGGCCGGACGGATGAGCTCGGCGGATACGGCGCTCCGGCTTTTGCTCACGGAGTCACCCCGTGAAGCACAAAGTTTGGCAAAGATCCTGGATGCAGAGAACAAGGCGCGCCAAAAAATGGAACGGGAGACCACCCAGGAGGCGGTACGCAAGGTCGAACGCACCGTGAATTTTAACCGTGAACGGGTGATCGTGGTGGAAGGACAGGGCTGGCACCGGGGCGTGATCGGGATCGTCGCCTCCCGCCTCGTGGAAAAATTCGAACGGCCGGCGATCGTGATCTCGGTGGAAAACGGCATCGGGAGGGGTTCAGGACGCTCTATCAAAAACTTTCATCTTTTCAACGCGCTCCGTTCTTGCGACGCGCTCCTTGCGGAATTCGGCGGGCATGCCCAAGCGGCCGGTCTCACGGTCGTGGAAAAAAATATCCCCGCGTTGCGCGAGAAGATCAATGCTTTCGCTTTTGAAAATCTTGCTCCGGAAGAACTCAAGCGCCGCGTGACGGTGGATATGGAGTTAAAACTGGAAGAGTTGACGGGCCGTTTCATCGATGAGCTTGAGCTTCTGGAGCCTCACGGGATCGGGAATCCCCGGCCGGTCTTTCAAAGCGGCGATCTTCAGCTGAGGTCCAAACCGCGTCTTCTTTACGGGGGTACTTACGAGGCCGTGCTGGCCGAGGGCTCTTTGAATTATCAGGCCAATCTGGACGAAAAACAGATGCTGCTTTGTGCGGCGTCGGGTCCCGGCGCGCGATTTAAAGCGGCTTATTCCGTGAAGACCAAGCAGTGGAACGGCATGAAGACACTCGTCCTGTCCGTGAAAGAACTCGGGGAGATGCCTTTAAAGCCCTCTTAAGCGGCCGCAGCCGGGGTATAAGAGCGGCGGGAAGGGGCTTTTTTTACTTTGCCGGCCTTCAAACAACTCACGCAGACATTAATGCGGCGGACCGTTCCATTCAGAAAGAGGACCTTCACCCTCTGGAGGTTCGGGTAGAAACGGCGACGCGTAATGCCGGAGATCTTTTTACCGATACCGCCCGTCTTTTTCGCGAGACCACGGCGGACGATCGAATTGCCCGTTAAAGGCTTCTTGTTGCAGATAGCGCACGTTTTCATAAGGCGCTCATTATAGTGAGGAGATGTTTCTTGGCAAGCGGTTTTTTCTGATATATACTCCCACTACCGCAATCCATTTACGCGTATTTTCCACTCTAAACGAGGAAGGAGTTCCACCATGGCAAAAGTAGCAACGGCGTCGACAAAATGTTGTTCCACCGCGAAGACCTGCGATAAAACGGTCGATTTCAAATTTTATGCCCCTCAGGCCAAAAAGGTCGAGCTCGGCGGTTGTTTCAATAACTGGAAAGCGGACAAGAATCCGATGAAAAAAGACGCGACCGGGAACTGGAAAACATCCCTCAAGCTCAAAGCCGGCCGCTATCAGTATCGCTATCTCGTGGACGGGGTTTGGCAGAACGCGCAGGAACCGGTCGAATGCGTTCCGAACGCTTTCGGCAGCTGGAATTGCGTTATCGAAGTTGCCAAGTAAGACGACGCTTTTTTAGTCTCCCTTGAAGATCCTGTTCATCAGTTCCGAAATGGCCCCCTTCGCCAAGACAGGGGGCCTCGGGGATGTTGTCGGTTCTCTCGCCAGTGCGGTCCGCGCCCTGGGCCATGAAGTCTCGGTCTTCATGCCGCGTTACCGCTCGATCGACATCCAGCAGTGGGAACTCGAGACCGCGATCGATTATTTTGAATTGATCGTCGGGAACCAGCTCGAGGCTACCCGAATTTTCTCCAAAAAAATGGATAACGGGGTCAAAGTGTATTTTGTGGAGCACCCCGATTATTTCATGCGCGAGGAGCTTTACGGGACGCTCGTGGGGGACTACCAGGATAACGACCGCCGGTTCACTTATTTCCAGCGCGCGACACTCAAAGCGATCGAGAAGTTGAAATTAGCGCCGGATATCATCCATTGCCACGATTGGCAGACAGGCCTTGTGCCCGTTTATCTCAAGACCACCGAAGCGAATCGCGCGCCTTTCAGCAAGATGCGGAGCATTTTCACGATCCATAATCTTGCCTACCAGGGGAATTTTCCGCCGGATTCCTTTCCGGCCACGGGTTTCGGATGGGATCTTTATAAATCCGATTTTCTGGAGTTCTACGGCAAGTTCAGTTTTATCAAGGGAGGGCTCGTGTTCGCGGACGCGGTGACCGCCGTGAGCGAACGCTACAGTCGGGAGATCCAGACCAAGGAATTCGGATGCGGGATGGAAGGCGTGCTTGCCGCGCGCAAGGACAGCGTGACAGGGATCATCAACGGGATCGACCCGAAGGATTGGGACCCGGCGACGGACCCGGACATTGACGCCAAGTATGACCTGAAAGACCTTTCCGGAAAAAAGGCCGATAAAGCTGCGCTTCAAAAAGAGAACGTGTTCAAGGTCGATCCGAACGTTCCACTCCTGGGGTTTGTGGCGCGTCTTGTGGACCAGAAAGGATTAGATATCCTGGTCCCCGTGATCGAACAGCTTTCCCAGCAGCAGGACGTTCAGATGGTGTTGCTCGGGACCGGCGAAGACCAGTACCACCAGGTGCTCCGGGACCTTGCGAAAAAGAACAAAAAATGGTTCGGCGTGCACATCCTGTTCGACCCGAAGATGGCCAAGAAGATCTACGCGGGTTCCGATATGCTGCTCATCCCTTCTTATTATGAACCCTGCGGGCTCGGCCAGATCATCGCACTGCGCTACGGGACGATCCCGATCGTCCGCGCGACCGGGGGTCTTGCGGACACCATCCAGAATTTCGAATCCGCGACGCAGCAGGGGAACGGTTTTATGTTCGAGGAGTACACGAGCGACGCCCTTCACGCGGCCTTGTTACGAGCCGTCAAGACGTTCAAGCAAGAGAAACTTTGGAAAGCGCTCGTGAAGAACGCGATGGAAAGCGATTTTTCGTGGAACGCGTCCGCGAAAAAATACGAGAAACTTTACGAGACCGTAAAGCGGCGTCCCTTCAAACTCGAAAAGAACTAGTTGTCCTTCAAACGCCCATAACCCAAGAGATTTGTTATGCATAAGATCATCGTTTTCCCCGGCGACGGGATCGGCCCGGAAGTGACCGCGCAGGCCATGCGCGTGCTCCAGAAGGTCGCGAAGCTTTACAAACTGGATTTCCAAATCGAAGAGGATCTGGTCGGCGGCGCGTCGATCGATAAACACGGCGTGCCTTTGACGCCCGAGGCGCTTGCGAAAGCCCAAAAGTCCGACGCGGTTTTTTTAGGGGCCGTGGGCGGGCCGAAATGGGACAGCCTGCCTTCCGATAAGCGTCCGGAAAAGGGATTATTGGGACTTCGGAAGGGCCTGAACGCTTATGCGAACCTTCGTCCCGTAAAAATGTTCCCGCAACTGGAACAACGTTCGCCGCTCAAACCGGAGATCGTGAAGGGTCTCGACTTTCTCATCCTCCGCGAGCTGGTGAGCGGGGTTTATTTCGGAACGCCGCGCGGGATCGAAAAACTTCCGAATGGGGAAGAACGGGGCTTTAACACCATGGCGTACACGACTTCCGAGATCAAGCGGATCGCTAAAATGGCGTTCGAGTTGTCCCGCAAACGCCGCAAGAAAGTCACTTCGGTGGACAAGGCCAATGTGCTTGATGTGAGCCAGCTCTGGCGCAAGGTCGTGATCGAAATCGCGAAGGATTATCCGGAAGTGGAACTCAACCACCGGTATGTGGACGATTGCGCGATGCAGCTCATCCGCGAGCCCAAACAGTTCGATGTGATCGTGACGAGCAATCTTTTCGGGGATATCTTAAGCGATGAATCCGCCATGCTGACAGGTTCGATCGGGATGCTGCCGTCGGCTTCGGTCGGCGACAAGGTGGCGATGTACGAGCCCGTGCACGGTTCGGCGCCGGATATCGCAGGCAAGGACATGGGAAATCCTTTGGCGACGATCCTTTCAGTCGCGATGATGCTGGAGTACAGTTTTAATCAGCCTCAGGCGGCGCGCACGATCGAGCGGGCGGTGGAACAGACACTTCAGGACGGTTACCGCACGGCGGATATTTATTCGGAAGGTTTGACCAAGGTGGGCTGCTCGAAAATGGGCGACCTCGTGGTCGAACGGATCCATTAATCAAAAAGGAGCTTAGATTTTTATGAAGAAGTTGAAGGTCGCGGTGTTAGGGGTTACAGGCGCAGTGGGTCAGGAATTCCTTGAGCTCTTGAAAGAGCGCAAGTTCCCGATCGAGGAGCTGAGGTTTCTGGCCTCCGGACGTTCCGCCGGCAAAAAGATCGAATTCATGGCGAAAAACTATGAAGTCCAAGAAGCGAAACCCGATTCCTTCAAAGGGCTTGATGTGGTGCTCTCAAGCGCGGGCGGGGCGATCAGCCGCGAGCTTGCGCCGCACATTGTGAAATCCGGCGCTCTGATGGTCGACAACACGAGCGCTTTCCGGATGGATCCCGAGATCCCGCTTGTCATTCCCGAGATCAATGCCGGGGATATCGCCAAGAACAAAGGAATTATCGCAAACCCGAACTGTTCGACGATCATCGCTCTTGTGCCGCTTTGGCCGATCCACAAGGTCGTGAAGATCAAGCGTTTGGTCGCGGCGACCTATCAGGCCGCGAGCGGCGCCGGGGCGAAAGCGATGGAGGAACTCAAGATCCAGGCGCAGGATTTTCTGGCTGGAAAACCCGTTCAGAAAAAAGTCCTGCCGCACCAGATCGCGTTCAACGTGTTCTCCCATAACTCCAAGATCGGGCCGGACGGATATAACGAAGAAGAGACCAAGATGGTGAAAGAGACCAAGAAGATCTTCCATGATCCCGATATCCGGATCACCGCGACCTGCGTGCGCGTCCCCGTGCTCCGGGCCCATTCCGAAGCGCTCACGATCGAAACGGAAAGACCGATCTCGGCGGAGGAAGCCCGTCAGCTGCTTGCCAAAGCGCCCGGCGTGAAGGTGATCGATGACCGCGAGAAGAATTATTTTCCGATGCCGCTCGAAGCGACAGGGCAGGATGATATCCTGGTCGGCCGCTTGCGCCAGGACCCGACCGTGAAGAACGGTCTTTCGATGTTCGTTTGCGGTGACCAGATCCGCAAGGGCGCCGCGCTGAACGCGGTCCAGATCGCGGAGCTAGCTTTCGCAAGCTGAGCCACGGACCACGCACCACGAGCCACGAGAGGGTTTTCGTGGCCCGTGGCCCTTGGTTCGTGGAGCGAATAAATGAGAAACATCAAACTCGTTCTCGAATATGACGGTTCCGCCTTTTTCGGGTTCCAGAAACAACCCGGAAAACCCACCATTCAGGAAGCTCTCGAAAAAGCCCTTTCGGTTTTCTTCCGCCGCAAAATGAAGATCGCGGCCGCTTGCGGTCGTACCGACACGGGGGTCCACGCGGAAGAACAAGTCGTCAATTTCAAGACCTCAGGACGCGAATCCTTGGGTCGGATCCAGCGCGGGCTGAACGCATTGTTACCGCCTTCCATGGTCATCAAAAAGATCGAAGAGGTCGGCCCCGATTTTCACGCCCGTTATCATGTCCGCTCCAAGATCTATGAATACCGGATCTGGAATCATCCTTACCGATCGCCCCTTGCGGCCGGCCGGGCTTATCACGTGCCTTTTCGTCTCGATGCGGTCAGGATGCGTCAGGCCGCCAAATCCTTGGTCGGGAAGCACGATTTCCGGTCTTTTACCTCGCCCTCCGCGATCAAAAAAGAAAAGATCTCTTATGTCCGGACGATCAAACAATGCCGCATCAAAAAAGAGGGGGACCTGATCCGCATCCGGGTCGAAGCCGACGGCTTTCTTTATCACATGATCCGCAATATGGTCGGGACACTTGTCGAAGTGGGTAAGGGGAAGCGCTCTGCCGCCAGCATCAAGGCCGTTCTCAAGGCCAAAGACCGACGTCAGGCCGGCATGACAGCTCCGTCGGAAGGCCTTACGCTGCTTAGGGTTAGATATAGATCGTAAGGACTAAAATTTAGGTTCAAGGAGTCTTGCTAAATCGAAACTATGTGTTATGGTTTCGGCAGATTCCGGTTTTTAAGATTTTAAGTTATCTCTCTTTAGGGAGTGCTTCACAAGGGACGGTCCCAATACCGATCAATCGAAGTATCGCGGAGATTGGGGCCGTCCCAACTACCCTAGTGGAAAAGAAATACAAAGTTGGGACGGCAATCCCACCGCGGGTTTTTGACTCGCGGTGTTTTTTTGTCTCTAGGGGCACCGGGGACGGGGTAAATAAAAAAGGTAAAAGTTTGACACCCCAGGGGGTTTTTGCTATACTCCCCGAACTTTTCGAGGTATTTTCGAGTCGCAAGAAGGTTTCTCGCCTTTCCGACTATCCTGATCCAATTAAACAGAAAAGAAGATTATGAAGACTTTTATTCCGACTGAAAAAGATATCGCGCGCAAAACTTATCTGATCGACGCCGAAGGGAAGACCCTCGGGCGTATGTCCACCAAGATCGCTTCTTTGCTGATCGGCAAAGGCAAGACCTGTTTCCAACCGGACAAGATCACCGGCGATCAGGTCATTGTGATCAATGCCAAAAAGGTCATGGTCACGGGCAAAAAGAGCGAAAACAAGGTCTACACCCACTATACCGGATTCGCCGGCGGGTTGAAGACCTATACCTACGAACAGTTGATGGACAAAAAGCCGACCGAGATCATCATCCGATCCGTCAAGCGCATGCTTCCGAAGAGCCGGATCGGCGATGTGATGCTTAAAAGACTCCGCGTTTACGCCGGTTCCGAATACCGGAATCAAGCGCAAAAACCCACCAAGATCGAGGTTTAATCCGTATGACCGCTTCCGCGACACTTATGTACGCCACAGGACGCCGTAAAACCGCCATTGCCCGCGTATGGGTTTTCCCGGGGCAAAAAGGTTTTACCGTGAACGGGCAGGACTCCGCAAAATATTTGAAACGCGCCAATCTCCAGATGCTTGTCGAACAGCCTCTCAAATCCGCGAACCTCCTCGGGCAAGTGCGTGTCCGCGCCCGCGTGGAAGGCGGCGGGGTGGCGGGACAGGCCGGGGCCATCCAGCTCGGCATCGCCCGGGCGCTGGTCGGTCTCAACCCCGAGATGCGCGGCACGATGCGCAAGGGCGGTTTCATGACCCGTGATCCCAGGGAAAAAGAAAGAAAGAAACCGGGTCGCAAAGGCGCTCGCAGAAGCTTCCAGTTCACGAAGCGTTAATGAAGCTTTTGGTTCGGGGCCTTGTTTTTCTCGCGCTTGTTTTTGCCCTGACCGGTTGCCAGGGATTCCTGGACGATTACAATTACAGCCCGGTGAGTGCGGTGCCTTTAAGTTCGAACCAGTGACCGCGGTCCCCATCGCTGTCAGTTTCAATTCTGTTGAAATTGATTGGAATTGGGACCAGCAAGAGACGGGGAACCATGAAAAAAAGCCAGGCGTTGTTGCTGTCGGCCGTTCTTCTCCTGATCCTTTTCGTCGCCGGTCTTTGGTTCCAGTCCCGCCGGCTCCTTCCCGCTCCCAAACTTCATGAATTCCTGATCCAGAAGGTCCAGGCGCTCACCGAAGGCACCCTGAAATATCAGAATGTCCGTGTCGGTTATTTTCCCCAGCCCAAGATCGTTTTTGAAAAACCGCAGCTGACCTTTTCCAGCCAACCGCTGGTGGTGGAGGCCGAAAAGATCCAGTTCGATTTCAACATCCTGCCGCTTCTGATCGGGCGCGTGGAGCCCGCAGCTTTTTACGTGCAAAACGGTAAAGCCGAAACCTCCATCCCCGGCCTGGATTTCATGAGTCCGGTGGTTTTCGAGAATTTTTCGCTCCAGGTCGGCGCCGTGACCCCCAAGATCCCCATCCCGTTCCATTTTGTGACCGATATGGCGGGGAAACCCAAAGCCCTTGTCATGAAGGGGAACGTGGTGTTGGATTCCGTGGAAGAATGGAACTGGGAGAAGGCGAGCGGATCGGTCGTCGTCGAACTTAAAGGATTATCGCTTGATCAAGCGGCCAAGGGGCTTGTCCCGGATCCGAAACGCGCTCTCTTTTTCAAGAAAGGCCTGATTGATACCCTGGTCGAGATCAAGAAAAAACCTTTGGAGGCATTTCTCGAGCTGACCGCTTCGGGGTCCGGGAAGGGGCTGGTCTATGAAGTGCCGCAGGAGAACGGCTGGGTCGAAGCGCCGTCCCTTGATGCCGAATGGAACGCGGCAGCGGCCTGGAATAACGATACCGCGGAACTGAAGGTCCACAAAGTCCTTGTGAAGTTCCCGTTCGGCGCGGTCGAGATGAACGGGAATATGAAGCTGAATACCGGGGAGATCGGCAGTCTTCATGTGGCCGGCTCCGACATGGCGCTCGAGGATATCCTGAAGTACTGGCCGGGGCTCGAGAATGCGTTGCCGTTCCAAATGGGTTTTTCCGGCCCCGGAAAATGGGTGCTCTCCATGGAGGGGACCCTGGACCATCTCTCGCTTCATTTCGGTTGGGATCTGGCCAAGGTGCTGCTTTCCTACGGGCAGTATTTCACCAAACCTAAAGACATTCCCCTGGATCTGAATTTTGATCTTCTCCTCCAGCGCGGATCTTTGCTCGGAGGTGATTTTGCCGTGAAGTTCAAGGAATTGAGCGTGAAAGGAAACCTTAAGGACCTCGATCTCAAGACCGGGGCGGGGCAGCTCAATTTGATCACGAACAAATTCTCCATGACCGGATGGGAGCAGTACATCCCCGTGCTGCAGGGGTACAAGCTGGAAGGTGATGCCAAACTGATGGCGAACTGGAAAGGGGACCTCCGTAAACTGGAAAAGGCCGAACACATTTTCAATCTTTCCTTTGAAAAAGCTTCCTGCACAAATCCCGAGGGGATCGGATTCCGGAACGTAACGCTGTCGCTCGATTACAGCCCGCTCATGATGGAAGGCCGGCAAATGCAATTTGAGATCGGCGGCGCGCCGATGACGGCCGATCTGAAGATCTCGGGTTTTCCCGAAAAACCGCAAGTGGGTATCAAGGCTTCGGCGGCCGAAATGAAGCCTCTGGAGGCCTGGAAGGCCGCCGAGGCGTTTTTGAAACGCAAGGACACCAGCGACGGGACCCCGGCCTATGATCAGGCGAAAGGATTTATCCAGAATGTTTTCCCGGAGGATCAATCCATCAAGAATCTGGCCGCGGACCTTGTGTATGCGGAAGGTGTCTGGAATGCCGCGTCCCTTCAGTTTGAAGCCTATCAGGGGAAGGCCAAGTTCGTGGGCGCTCTTAATTTGAACGGCCCCGAGGCCGAATACGGCTTTGATGCCGAGCTTCAGGGGCTGGATCTCGGGCTCTTTTTGGGCCGCCAGGATGTTCTCAAAAAAGTCCTCGAGGGTGCGCTTGACCTCAAGGGTTCGTTGGCGGGTAAAGGGTGGGGCGCCGAGGCTTGGAGCAAATCGCTGGAAGGACAGGGGGAATGGACCCTTAAAAGCGGCAGGTTCGTGACGTTTGATCCCAAAGACGCTATCGCCACGCTGGAACACTTCAGCGATCTCGGAGCGATCCGTCCCAGTTTCAGGGAATTCGATACGATGAATTTCGAATGGAAGATCGGCGGCGGAAAAGCAACGACCGACAATCTGCTGGTAAAGAGTGCCGATTACGTTATGGACGGCGAAGGGACGCTCGGATTTGACGGTCTCGCGAATTTCCGCCTGGATATGTTCCTGTCGAGCGATGTCGCGATGAAGCTTTTACCGGACATGGTGTCCGCTTTCAAAAAAGATCCCCAGGCCCACATGGGACCCATCTCGATGCTTTTTTCTGGATCGTTGACGGCGCCCGACATGAAGCCCGAGCCGATCCAGACGGAAGAATTGACCGATAAGATCCGCCGGGGCAAGGCGAAGGAATTTATTTACGAACTTGTAACCGAGTGATCTTCGAAGGGCTTAAGATCTTGATCCGCGCGTCCGGGCGCGGATTTTTTGTTTCCGGAATTCCTTTCTCAATTTCCTGATCAGGGCCCGCGCGGCCAGGACCTCCGATTCCCTCTTGATCTTGTGAAGGGCCGTGGCCTTTCGTTTCCCCCCCGCGGAAACCGTGGTCCGGACCCCTTTTTCGGAGAAGGCGTGCGTGTATTCGGGAAGTTTTTGCCATTGCTTCAAGGTCATTTCCTGCAGGGTGCTTTTGGGATTCGGATCCAGCCGAAAAAGAAGTTTCGGGTCAAAATAGGTTTTGAAATGTTTCAAAATGAACGCTTCGACCTTGGCGCGGCCGCGATCGAAATAAATCGCCGCGAAAAGCGCCTCGAGGGCGTCCGTGAGAAGTTTGGCCTTGAGGAGGTCCTTGAAATTCTGCCGCAGGCTCTTGCTGATCAGGAGCGCGTTCTGGAGCTTGAGGGCTTGCGCGATGCGGCTCAGGATCCTTTGCGAAACAAGGATCGAACGCAGTTTGGAGAGCATGCCTTCGTCTGCCTCGGGAAATTTCTCGTATAATTTCTGGCAGATAACCTCGTTCAGGATGGAATCTCCCAGGAACTCCAAACGGTCAAAATCCTCCAAATCCCTGGTAAGACGGAAATTTTCATTACGAAAGGATGGGTGTGTCAGGGCGGCACGATAAAGAGCAAGGGACCTGACGGGAAATCCGAGAATCTTACGTAAACTTCCCTTATTGGGAAGGGCTGGGAAGGACCTCTGTTTCAGCATACACCTACCATAGTTCCAATTCTTATCAATTTCAACGGAGTTGAAATGGGGGCAATCCTTGTCACCCGTTAAGAAAAAAAGATCAGGGACAAGGATAGGAGTTTTTGCGGGCCCTGTCAATAAGGAAATAGCCGTAAGTGGTTTCTATCATAGGGGATAGAGAAGATTCGGGCGGGGAATATCTCGCCGGAGAATTTGGCGTAACTTCTTAAATTGACAAAGGATAGAGCCATTTCTATAATACCCAGTTCGCTAGCCTTAAATTGTACTAAAAGGAGAAAAGTGCATTCCATGCTGAATTGTGCGGTACTCGGTGCAACGGGATATACCGGAGCTGAGCTGACAAAGCTTCTCTTGGGCCATCCTCATGCCAAGGTCGCTCTCTTGACCACCCGGCAGGAAAAAGCCATCGCCCTTCGAGAGATCCTTCCTTCGGTCGCCAAGAATATTGCCCTTGAGATCACGCCTTATTCCTTTGACGCGGTGAAAAAAAAGGCGGATGTGGTTTTTTTATGCCTGCCCCATACGGAAGCCATGACGGCGGCGGAACAGCTCCTCGCGGCCGGCAAGGTGGTGATCGATCTTTCGGCGGATTTTCGCCTGAAGGACCGGAAGATCTATGAGAAGTGGTACGGCGTGAACCATGTCGCGCCCCAGTATCTTTCGAAAGCGGTTTACGGGCTTTGCGAGATCAACCGGGAAAAGATCAAAAAGGCGGACCTGATCGCGAATCCGGGATGTTATCCGACGGGGCCTTCGCTCGCGTTGATCCCGCTTCTGAAGAAAAAACTGATCGATCCCGCCACGATCATCATTAACGCGGCTTCGGGGGTGAGCGGCGCGGGCAAAAAACTTGTGACCGCGACGCATTACTGTGAAGTGGACGAGAACTACAATGCTTACAAGGTGAATAAACACCAACATACGCCCGAGATCGAGCAGACGCTTTCGCTGGCGGCGGGAAAACCCGTGAAGATCACGTTCGTGCCGCATCTTTTGCCGGTGAATCGGGGGATTCTCGCGACGATTTATGCCCAGACAACGGCCAGGGCAACCGAAAGCAAGATCCGGGAAACACTCGAAACGGCGTACCAGAAGGCGCCTTTTGTGCGGGTCAAGCCGGCGGGGCAGTACCCGTGCCTGAAAGACGTGCAGCACACGAATTTTTGCGATATCGGCGTGAGCGTGCAGGAGGAAACGAAACGCGTGGTGATCCTCACGGCGATCGACAATCTTGTCAAAGGAGCGGCCGGGCAGGCCGTGCAAAACATGAACATCCGGTTTGGATTCCCCGAGGAGGCGGGACTCCTTTAATACCGCTTCAAATCAAGACCTTCGGGTTAGCGGTACGATACTGCTAACCCACAAAACTAAAGGGAGAGCAGTATCGTGAAGAAACCTTTTTGGAAGAAAGAAAAGAACGGTTCGGTCACGACACCGAAGGGTTTTATCGCGGGCGGCATCCACGCGGGGATCAAAAAGAAGAAAAAGAAATACGACGTTTCCCTGATCTATTCCAAGACGCCGTGCGTCGCGGCGGGAACGTTCACGACCAATCGCGCAAAAGCTTGGCCGGTGCTTTATTCGATGAAGGCCATTCATGCTTCGAAGCATCACGCGATCATCGGGACAAGCGGGAACGCGAACTGTCTGAACGGTCCGATCGGAAAAAAAGCGGTCGACGAGATCACCTGGGAGACGGCGAAATATCTCGACGTGTTACCTCAAGAAGTGCTGATCGCTCAAACGGGGATCATCGGCGTTCCTTTTCCGATCACCTGCGTGAAGCGGGCGCTTCCGAGGCTTGCGAACCGGCTTTCCGAGAATGGCGGCCACGGGGCGGCGAAAGGGATCCTGACGACGGACCTTTCCAGCAAAGAGATCGCCTTGTCGGTCGAATTGGGCGGCAAAAAAGTGACGATCGCGGCCTGCGCGAAAGGCGCGGGAATGGTGCACCCCAATATGGCGACCATGCTTTGTTTCATCACGACCGATTGCGCGATCACGAAGTCGCTCCTGCGGCGGGCGGTGCGCCACGCGGCGGATGATACGTTCAACCAGATGGCGATCGATAACGACATGAGCACGAACGATATGGTGCTTTGCCTCGCGAACGGCGAAGCGGGGAACCCTCCGATCCACAAGATCGGCAAGGATTACTGGATGTTCCGGGAGACCCTGGAAGAGGTCATGCGCTATATCGCCCACGAGATGGTCGTGGACGGCGAAGGCGTAACGCATGTATGCCGGCTCCGGGTGTCGGGAGCGAAAAAGCCTACGGACGCGGAACGCGCGGCGCGGCAGATCGCGAACTCCATGCTTTTCAAGACCATGCTCGCGGGTTCGAATCCGAACTGGGGCCGCATCGCGGCGGCGGTCGGCGCGAGCGGCGTGGATTTCAATCCGAACAATCTGAGCATCTGGTTCGGGGACGCGCAGGTCGTAAGCCAGGGACGGCTTCGGGTGCTGAACCTTCCGAAAGCGCGGCGCATCCTTCAGAAAAAAGAATACACGATCGATGTGACGATTGGAAAAGGACGCGGCCGGGCGGAGTTCATTACCTCGGATCTCACGACGAAATACGTGCTGATCAACGCGGCCTACTCTTAAAAAATGCAGAAACTCATCGAAAAAGCCAACGTTCTGATCGAGGCCCTTCCCTATATCCAGAAGTTCCGGGGGAAGGAAGTTCTCATCAAGTACGGCGGCGCGGCGCTGACCTATCAGGAAGTGCGGGACATGGTGCTCCAGGACCTTGTCTTCATGAGCTATGTCGGGATCCGGCCGATCCTGATCCATGGCGGCGGGAAATACATCACCGAGAACATGAAGAAGAAAGGCATCCAGAGCCAGTTCATTAACGGCCTCCGCGTGACGGACAAGGCGGCGATCGAGGTCGTCAATGAAACGCTGGCGGAGCTCAACCGGAGCATCGTTCATGATATCGAACGGCTCGGCGGTTCGGCGGTCGGGCTTTCGGGCTACGGCGCGGAGATTTTGAACGTCGTGAAGAACACCGAAAACGGAGATATCGGGTTTGTCGGGGATGTCAGTTCCGTGAATACGGTGCCGCTTAAAGAATTGACGGAATTCGGCCGGATTCCGGTGATCTTTCCGGTCGGAAAAGGGCCGGACGGCGAGATGTATAACGTGAATGCGGATGAAGCGGCGGCGAATATCGCGGCGGCGATGAACACGCACAAGTTCATGGTACTTACGAACGTGAAAGGGATCCTGCGGGACCACACGAATGACGAGACGCTGATCCCCTCGCTTCATGTGGACGACACACAGAAACTGATCGATCAGGGCATTATTTCGGGGGGCATGATCCCCAAAGTGAAAGCCTGCATTGACGCGCTCCGGGGCGGGGTCCCGAAAGCGCACATCATCGACGGCCGCATCACGCACGCTCTTTTGCTCGAAATTTTCACCGATCAAGGGATCGGGACGGAAATCACACTTTAGGGGATAGAGGGTAGGGTATAGGGTTTAGGAAAAGCCTTTTATACCCTATCCCCTAAACCCTATACGCTAAAATTATGAAAACAAACGACGTTCAAAAACTCTACGATCAATATGTGATGCCGACCTACACGCGGGTGCCTGTATGCCTCGTGAAAGGGAAGGGCTCGCGCGTTTGGGACCTGGAAGGCAAAGAATACCTCGATTTTTTCCCGGGCTGGGCTGTTTCGGGGATCGGTCACTGTCATCCCAGGGTCGTGAGCGCGGTCAAAGAACAGGCGCGCAAGATCCTTCATGTAGCCAATAATTTCCTGAACGTGAAGCAGGCTGAACTTGCCCGGACGCTTGTCGAAGCCTCATTTCCGTCCCGCGTTTTTTTCTGCAATAGCGGCGCCGAGGCGAACGAAGGCGCGATCAAATTCGCGAAAAAGTACGGCAGCGACACGGGGCGTTACGAGATCATCACCATGAAGAATTCCTTTCATGGCAGGACGCTTGCCGCCATGCGCGCGACGGGGCAGGGCAAGTTCCACGAAGGTTTTCAACCGCTCATGGAAAAATTCCTCCACGCGGATTTTAACGATCTCGATTCGGTTAAAAAGCTTGTGACTGACAAGACCATCGCGGTCATGCTCGAGCCGATCCAGGGCGAGGGCGGTGTTTCGGTGGCGACACAAGAATTTATGCAAGGCCTCCGGAAACTTTGCGACGAAAAAGACATGCTTCTTATTCTGGATGAAGTGCAAACCGGGATGGGGCGTACGGGCAAGATGTTCGCTTACCAGCATTACGGGATCGAACCCGATATCATGACGCTCGCGAAGACCTTGGGCGGCGGAACGCCGATCGGGGCTTTTCTGATCAGCCGGAAGATCACGCGTGAAGTGCTCGTGGCCGGGATGCATGGCTCGACCTACGGCGGGAACCCGCTTGTGTGCGCGGCGAGCCTCGCGGTCTTCAAGGCGATCAAAAAGGAAAAACTTCTTACGAATACGGTCCGGATGGGAGAGCTGCTGGAGCAGGAATTCCAGAAGCTCAAGGCCAAGTATTCCGTGATCGATAGCACGCGCGGCGTAGGGCTCATGCGGGGCCTGAAGCTCAAGGAACCTTCCGCGCCTTACGCGACGGAAGCCCGCGAGCAGGGGCTTCTGATCAACGCGACGCAAGGAGATATCCTGAGGGTCATGCCGCCGATGACGGTCTCGGCCAAAGAGATCAAACACGGCATGAAGATCCTCGACAACGTTTTTATGAAACTCTCAAAGAAAAGTGAAGGTTGCGCATGTTCAAATCATTGATCTCAGTGAACGATCTCAGCTCCGAAGAAATCCGCAAGATCATGGAGCTCGCGGCCAAGGTCAAGGCCCGTCCCCAGGAAGTCCGGGACGCGCTCGAAGGCCATATCTTCGGGTTCATTTTTGAGAAGCCCTCGACGCGGACCTGGGTGTCTTTTCAGGCCGGCATTTATTCGATGGGCGGCGGCGTGATCTATCTCGGGCCCGAGGACATCAAGCTCGGCGTCCGGGAAGAAGTGCGCGATGTCGCGCGCGTGCTGTCGCGGTATCTTTCGGGAGTCGTGATGAGGACCTTTTCGCATTGGACCATTACCGAATTCCAGGACTATTTCGAGAAACCCGTGATCAACGGTTTAAGCGATCTCGAGCATCCGTGCCAGGCGCTTGCCGATTACATGACGCTTTATGAAAAAATCCCGGCGGAGAAGGACCCCGTGCTTGCTTTCGTGGGCGATGGGAATAATGTCCTGCATTCGCTGATGCTTGTAGCCGCGAAATTGGGCGCGAAGATTCGGTACGCGACGCCCAAGAAATACCAGCCGAAGCCCAAGCTCTTGGCGCTCGCCAAACAGATTGCCAAAAAGACCGGCGCCGTGATCGAAGGATTTTCGGATCCCGCGAAGGCCGTGAAGGATGCCGACGCGATCTACACGGATGTGTGGGTCAGCATGGGCGAAGAATCGATGCGGAAGAAAAAGCTTAAGGATTTCAAGGGCATGCAGATCAATAAGGCGCTTCTCGCGCATGCGAAGAAAGACGCGCTTGTGATGCATTGCCTGCCGGCACACCGGGGCGAAGAGATCACGAACGATGTGATGGAAAGCAAGAACTGCGTCGTGTTCGACGAGGCCGAGAACCGGCTGCATATTCAAAAAGCTGTTTTGCTTTATCTTTTTAACCAAGGAGCGATCCAATGAAGAAAGTCGTATTGGCTTATTCCGGAGGGCTTGATACCTCTTGCGCGGTGAAATGGCTCGGGGAAAACCACGGGTTGGACGTGATCTGCTTTTCGGCGTTCATCGGCGAAGTGAAGGAAAAAGCGCCCTTGATCAAGCGAGCCAAGGCCGCGGGCGCGATCAAGACCTTTATCGTGGACCTCAAGGAAGAATTCGCGAAGGATTACATCATGCCGGCGCTTTGGGCGCACGCGCGTTATGAAGGAAAGTACCCGCTCGCGACGGCGCTTGGACGGCCCCTGATCGCCAAACACTTGGTAGAAGTCGCGCAAAAAGAAGGCGCTGGTTATGTGGCGCACGGCTGCACGGGGAAAGGGAATGACCAGGTGCGGCTTGAGGTGGGCGTCAGAACGCTTGATCCGGAACTGAAGATCATCGCTCCGCTCCGGGACTGGGAATTCAAGACGCGCGAAGAAGAGATCGAGTACGCCCTCGAGCGCGAGATCCCGATCGATGTGACCAAGAAAAGTCCTTACTCGATCGACAAAAATATCTGGGGGATCGCGATCGAAGCTGGGATTTTGGAGGACCCCATGGTCGAGCCGCCGGAAGCCGCGTATGTCATGACCTGTGCTCCGGCCAAGGCCCCGAAGAAACCGCGTTATATTGAGATTACTTTTGAAAAAGGCGTGCCGGTGAAATTGAACGGGGCCCGGATGCCGCTTGTGGACCTGATCGAAAAACTGAATATGATCGCCGGACAGTACGGCGTCGGGCGGTTTGATATGATCGAGAACCGACTCGTGGGGATCAAAAGCCGCGAGGTTTACGAAGCGCCGGCCGCCGATGTGCTTTTAAAAGCCCACGAAGAACTCGAAGGCTTTGTAATGGACCGGGAATTTCTCCATTACAAGCGGCTCCTGACGGAAAAATATGCGGAGCTTGTGTATTTCGGCCTCTGGTTCTCGCCGCTCAAGCGGTCGCTCGACGCTTTCTTCGCGTCCAATCAGGCGCGTGTGACGGGAAAAGTCCGGATCAAGCTCGACCGGGGCCATGCGATCTGTGTGGGACGCGAGTCAAAATACGCTCTTTATAAAGAAAAATTAGCAACGTACTCGAAAGGCGACATGTTCGACCGGAAAGCCTCGGCCGGTTTCATGAAGATCTGGGGACTTCCGTACGAGGGAATGTACAAAAATTAGAGGATAGTGGGTAGGGGATGGGGTTTAGAAAAGCGAAACTATATCCTATGCCCTATACCCTAAACCCTATACGCTAAGGTGGTTTATGGCAAAAAAACTCTGGGGTGGAAGGTTCAAGAAGGAAATGCATCCGGCGCTCAAATGCTTCAGCTATTCGCTCGCGACGGACAAGGAGCTTTTTGACGCGGAGCTCCGCGTGAACCGTGCGTGGACGAAAATGCTCGCGAAAATCGCGATCATCACCGGAACGGAAGCTAAAGCCATCCTGAAAGGGCTCGCCGCCATCGAAAAGAGCTTCGGGGGCAAAGACCTTGCGGCCTACGCCTGCCAATATGAAGACATCCATACGCTGATCCAGGCGGAACTTGAGAAAAAAGCCGGCGCGGTGGCGAAAAAACTTCATACCGGACGGAGCCGGAACGATCTCGTGATCACTTCGACCCGGATCTATCTCCGGGAGAAGGTCGCTGAGATCTGGTTGAGGAATAAAAAACTCCAAAAAGCGCTCGTGACCGCCGCGGAAAAAGTGGAAGGCCTCATCTTCCCGGGCATGACGCATCTGCGGAAAGCGCAGCCGGTGCTTCTCGCGCATCACCTCCTGGCCTATGTTGAAATGCTGGATGAGGACAACGGACGTCTCGCGGATGCTATGAAAAGGATCAATATTCTGCCGCTCGGTTCGGCCGCGCTCGCGGGTTCCGCCCTGCCTTTGGACCAGAAATTCCTTATGAAAGAACTTGGTTTTTCCGGGATCGCGAAAAACAGCATGGCGGCCGTGAGCGACCGGGGATCGTTCGCGGAGATCCTGAGCGCCCTTGCCATTTTGTGGACCCACCTTTCAAGGCTTTCGGAGGATTTCATTCTCTGGAATTCCGAGGCGTTCGGGTACGTGGAGCTCGATGACGCGTTCGCGACGGGCTCGAGCCTCATGCCGCAGAAGAAAAATCCGGATGTGTTCGAACTCGTGCGCGGCCGGGCCGGCGTGATCTTCGGTCACCTTCAGGCCCTTCTGACCGTTCAAAAAGGCCTGCCGCTTTCTTATAACCGGGACCTTCAGGAGGACAAGCCCGGGGTATTCGACGCCGTGAAAAAGACGGGGATCGCGCTGGAGCTTCTGGCGCTGGCCGTGGGCTCCGCGAGCTGGAATAAAAAAGCGCTTTCAAAGTCGCTTGATGACGACAGCCTTTTCGCGACGGACATCCTGGAATATCTGGTGAGGAAAAAAGTTCCCTTCAGCGAAGCGCATGCTCTTGTGGGCCAGACCGTCCGGCAGGCGATCGAATCCGAGAGAAGGCTTCGGGAATGGTCCGTCAAGGAGTGGCAAAAGTTCTCGCCCAAGTTCGGCGCGGACATCCACGATCTTTTTGATGCGAAAGAGTCCGTCAAAGGCAAGAAAACGATCGGAAGCACGCATCCCGCTCAGGTCAGGCAAACGATTGCCGCATGGAAGAAAACGTTGTAAGGCTGGTTTTTTAGGTCGAATGGTTCCTGTCCATTGCAAGCCGCGTAGATAGCGAAGCAATCTCGATTTAAACCAGATTGCCGCGTCGCCGCTTCGAGGCTTCTCGCAATGACGTTAAATGAATGAGGTGTTGAAATGTCCCGTACCGATTTTCACGAAGAGAAAATGCACGACTTCTATTACAAGAAGGGCGAACTTTATTGCGATAAGGTCCGCGCTTCGAAGATCCTGAAAAAAACGGGTACGCCCGCTTATATCTACAGCCAGAAAACCTTCACGGAACATCTCGCCAAGCTCCAGAAGGCCTTCCGGTCGGCGAAACCCCTCATTTGCTATTCGGTGAAGGCGAACTCGAACCTGGCGGTCCTTCGCGCGCTCGTCAAAAAAGGCGCGGGGCTGGACATTGTCTCCGGCGGGGAACTTTTCCGGGCGAAAAAAGCGAAATGCCAGGGCAAGAAGATCGTTTACGCCGGCGTCGGGAAAACGGCGGAAGAGATCCGCGCGGCGATTAAGGCCCGGATCCTTCTTTTTAACGTGGAATCCATGCCGGAACTCGAACAGATCAACGCGATTGCCAAAAAGATGCGCAAGAAAGTGAACGTGTCGCTCCGGATCAATCCGAATGTGGACCCGCATACCCACGAATACATCACGACGGGCAAGGCCGAGACCAAGTTCGGCATCGATTTTGAGAAGGCGCGCGAGATCTTCAAAAGCGCGAGGAACTTCAGCCATGCGCAGGTCACGGGCGTGCATGTGCATATCGGCTCCCAGATCGAGAACGGGGACCCCTTCGTGGAAGCTTTCAGGAAGATCCTGGAATTCATCGATGAGCTCCAGCAGGACGGTATCAGGATCAAATTCTTGAACCTGGGCGGCGGCCTCGGCGCCATTTACAGCGATGAAAATCCCCAAACGGCGGATGAATTCGCGCGGAAGATCCTGCCTCTTTTTAAAAAACGGAAGTTCCAGCTCATCTTCGAGCCGGGGCGTTTCATCGCGGCCAACAGCGGCATTCTCGCGACGAAGGTGATCTATGTGAAGGAAACGGACGTGAAGAAGTTCGCGATCGTGGACGCGGGCATGAATGATTTCATCCGTCCCGCGTTCTATAACGCCTTTCATCATATCTGGCCGGTTGCGAAAAACGAAAACGCGCACGCGTGGGTCTACGATGTCGTCGGGCCGATCTGTGAAAGCGGCGATTTTTTCGCGAAGAACCGCGAGCTCCTGGAAATGAAAGCGGGCGATCATCTGGCCATTATGACCACCGGCGCCTACGGATTCACCATGGCTTCGAATTACAATTCCCGTCCCCGGGCGTGCGAAGTGATGGTCAAAGGTTCCGCTTTTAAGGTGGTCCGTAAACGCGAGACCTACCAGGACCTCGTCCGCGGCGAACGAGTTTAAAACACCTTCCGATCCTTCGTGAAATCCTTCGAATTGATTGAAGGTGTCTCTTTTTTGTTGTAATATTCGGGCCCCTAACTTCAAAACCGGAGAACGGAGAAAAAGAAACAAAATGAGCGGATTTAAATACCCGAAGGTCAAGGCGAGCATTCCTAAAACCAAAGTGAAATTCGGAGGCAAACTCCTCATCCTCGGATGCGGGGGCGTGTCGCAGTGCACCGTGCCGCTTGTGCTCCGGCACTTCGGAATGCCGGCCAAGAACATCACGATCATGGATTTCGTGGACAACCGCGCCCGCGTGAAAGACGCCCTCAAAAAAGGCGTCCGCTACGTCTTCGATAAGATTACCGAACAGAATTACAAGAAGCTTCTCGCGAAATACGTGGGTTCCGGGGACATGATCATCGATCTTGCCTGGAATATCGACTGCTGGGAGATCCTCGACTGGTGCCGCGCGAACAATGTCCTCTATGTGAATACTTCAGTCGAGGAATGGGACCCGTACCGTGACGACAAGCGGACCGATCCGACGCAGTACACGCTCTATCACCGCCATATGAAGCTCCGCAAGCTCATGACGGACAAGTGGGGCAACAAGAAAGGCACCACCGCCATCGTGGACCACGGCGCGAATCCCGGCCTGGTTTCCCATTTCACGAAGAAGGCCTTGATCGATATCGCCAAAAAGATCATCCAAACAAAACCTTCCGATCCGCGCGTCAAGGACCTTAAGCGCTTCCTCGTCGAGAAGAATTTCCCGAAGCTCGCGCAAGTGACCGGTACGAAGGTCATTCATGTCAGCGAACGCGACACCCAGATCACGGACAAGCCGAAACAGGTAAATGAGTTCGTGAACACCTGGTCGATCGAAGGCTTTTACGAAGAAGGTGTGGCTCCGGCCGAAATGGGATGGGGGACCCACGAAAAGAAACTTCCGAAAGATGGTTTTGAACACAAAACAGGTCCTAAGAATCAGATCTGTCTCGGGACCCTTGGCATGAACACCTGGGTCCGTTCCTGGGTGCCCTGCGGCGAGATCAACGGTATGGTGATCCGTCATGGAGAAGCTTACAGTCTTTCGGACCGGCTGACGGTCTGGGAGAACGGCAAAGCCGTTTATCGCCCGACGGTGCATTACGCGTATTGTCCTTCGGACGCGGCGATCCTTTCCATGCACGAGCTCCGGATGCGTCAGTACAAGATGCAGGAAAAGCAGCGCATCCTTTCTGACGATATCATTGACGGCCGCGATGAACTCGGCGTGCTCCTTATGGGGCACGATTTCAAGTCGTGGTGGTGCGGCAGTCTTCTCGATATCCACACGACGCGCAAGCTTGTTCCGCATCAGCAGGCGACCACGCTTCAGGTCGCGGTCTCGGTCGTCGCGGCCGCGCTCTGGATGATCCAGAACCCCCGAGAAGGGTTCCTGCTTCCGGATGACATCGATCATGAATTCATCCTGAAGTTCGCGACGCCTTATATCGTCCCGCTCGTCTCGATCCCCTCGGATTGGACGCCGCTCAAGAACCTCAATCAAAAATATCTGAAGTTCGGGTCCGAGGCCCCCCGGGAAAAAGACCTCTGGCAGTTCAAATCATTCCTTGTGGACGAAAGGGTCTAAGCGTTGATAAAACAGGCACCGCCCCTGAACGGGAATACGCCTATCCTGATCAATAAGCCGCCGAAACCGGCCGAGATCTCCGGGGTCGAAAACCTTATCCGCACGATGCTCAAAAAGCATAAAACCCCTTTTATGCTGATCCGCAAGAGCGTGCTCGAAAAGCAGTACGCCCGCTTTACGAAGGCCTTTCCGGAAGTGACACCGTACTACGCCATCAAGGCCAACCCGAACCCGAAGATCGTGAAGACCTTCGCGGAACTCGGCGCGAGCTTTGACGTGGCAAGCGCGGCCGAGATGAAATCGGTGCTGAAACACGGTGTGTCCCCGGGCCGCATCATTTTCGCGAACACGATCAAATCTAAAGAAGATCTCAACACAGCGCGCCGCCGCGGCGTCAAACTGATGACGTTCGACAACGAAGCCGAGCTCTACAAGATCGCCGAGAATTTCCCCAAGGCGCATGTGATCGTCCGCATTAAGGTCGCGAACCGGGGGAGTGTGGTGCAGCTCTCGCTTAAATTCGGCGCGGAGCCGGACCAGGCTTTCTACCTTCTCCGGAAGGCGAAGAGCCTCGGGCTTGTGCCCAAGGGCGTGAGTTTCCATGTCGGGTCTCAGTCGACGAACGTCGAAAATTACCTGCAGGCGCTCGAGCTCACCGCGAATATTTTTCGGGAAGCGAAAGAGAACGACATGCCGCTTAAGATCGTGGATATCGGCGGCGGGTTCCCGATCCAGCACTTCGAGAACGAGATCGGCATCAACTTCGAGCGCATGGCGGCCGAGATCCGCAAGCAAATGAAAGCCCTTTTCTCAAAGCAGACGGAATTCATCGCCGAACCGGGCCGTTTTTTCGCGGGGCCTTCGGGGATCCTCGTGACGCAGGTGATCGGCCGGGCGTTCCGCGACAACCAGAATTTTTACTACCTGAACGACGGGGTCTATCAGGATTTTTCCGGGATGGTCTTTGACCACTGCAAGTACGAGTTCAAGACCCTGCGGCGCGGAGCCAAGTACAAGAGCACGCTTGCCGGCCCGACCTGCGATTCCTTCGATATCCTTTCCAACAACGAAGAGCTTCCGGAACTCTATCCGGGCGATGTGGTCTACGCCAAAAATATCGGCGCCTATTCCTGCGCGAGCGCTGTGCCTAATTTCAACGGCTTCGAGCCTGCTCGTATTATTCTAGTCTAGCTGAAGAGAACAAGGCTCGTTTTTCAGCGGTTTTCCTATAGACGTTTCCCGTTCCACGGAAAGCGGTTCTTTGGTACAATACGCCCCTCGCAACTTGAGTCGCATCAAGTCCTTAACCTTAGTTTGGACGATGAAAAACTCTATTCCTTTTTACAAGATGGTCGCTTCGGGAAATGATTTTGTGGTGGTGGACAACCGCCGCGGGATCGTGAAGGACGCGCTTGCGTTCACCCGCGAGATCTGCCGTCCTCATCTTGGGGCCGGGGCCGATGGGGTCCTCCTTTTTGAGAATTCCAAGACGGCGAATTTCAAGATGCGGATCATCAATTCGGACGGTTCGGAAGCCGCGGCCTGCGGGAACGGTTTCCGCTGCATCGCGCTTTATGCTTACAACATTTTGAAATATTCATCGCGCATGACCTTTGAATCCGGGTCCGGACTGATCGAAGCGGTGGTCGGAGAAAAAGACCAGATCAAGGTGCAGCTGGTGAAGCCGCGTATTTTTGAAATGGAAAACACACTGGAAGCCTGCAAGCAGAAAGTGCGTTATGCGTTCCTGGACACCGGCGTGCCGCACACGGTGATCTTCGCGGAAGACCTCGGGAAAGTTCCCGTGTTCGATATGGGAAAGGCGATCCGTAACCACGCGCGTTTCCAACCCTTCGGAACGAACGTGAATTTTGTGGAGGTCAGGGGCAAGAAAGAGATCGCCGTGAGGACGTATGAGCGCGGTGTCGAGAACGAGACGCTCGCGTGTGGGACGGGTTCGACCGCGTCGGCCGTCATAAGCGTGCTTAAGGGGCTGGTCGGTTCTCCCGTGAGCGTGCTGACCCAAAGCGGCGAGAAACTCCGGATCGATATGCAGAAGCAGGGGGATGAGATCACCAAAGTCTTTTTGGAGGGCAAAGCCCAATTCGTTTACAAAGGGGAATATTTCCAATGAAAAAGAAAAAATCCGTTTTTGAAGGTTCCATGGTCGCGCTGGTCACGCCGTTTAAGGACGGCAAGGTGGATCACAAGGCGCTCAAAGGGCTTATTGATTTTCACCTGAAAGAAGGCACGGACGTGATCGTTCCGTGCGGCACCACGGGCGAATCCGCCACGATGTCGCACCAGGAACATCGCGACACCATGACCTTTGTCGTGGAGTACGTGAACCGCCGCGCGCCGGTGATCTGCGGCTGCGGTTCGAACAACACGACGGAAGCGCTCGGCCTCGTCCAGCATGCCAAAAAGATCAAGGCCGACGGCGTGCTCGTCGTGACGCCTTATTACAACAAACCGACACAGGAAGGCCTGTTCCGTCATTATCAATATCTCGCAAGCCGCGTCGATATCCCGATGGTGCTCTACAATGTGCCGGGCCGCACGGGGGTTTCCATTGCGCCGGAAACGGTGGCGAGGCTTTCCGCGATCGACACGATCGTGGCGATCAAGGAAGCGAGCGGGAGCATGGACCAGGCCGACCAGATCATGCAGCTTTGCGACATGCCGGTGCTTTCGGGAGAGGATTCCCTGAATTTCCCCCTGATCGCGATCGGCGCTCGCGGCGTGATCTCAGTCGTCGCGAATATCGCCCCTCGTTTGGTCAAGACCATGGTGCAGGCCGCTCTGGACGGAAAAATGGAAGAGGCCCGCAAGATCCATAAGAAACTTTATCCGATCTCCAAAACGGTTTTCATCGAAACGAACCCGATCCCCGTCAAGACAGCGCTGGGCATGATGGGGAAGATCAAGCCGGAGCTCCGCCTGCCGCTTTGCGAAATGCGGCCGGAGAATGAGAAAAAGCTCGCGGAAGTCCTCAAAAAACTGGGGGTCCTCAAATGATCAAGCTCGTGATGGCAGGCGCTTCCGGGAGGATGGGGAAGATCATTCTCCGGCTCGCGGCTCAGGACAAGGCTTTCAAGATCGCTGGGGGATTGGAGCAACGCGGGCACGCGGCCCTTGGGCAGGACCTTGGGCCCATGATCGGCTGCGACCTGATGGGGGTCAAAGTGACGCAGGACCCCACGGCCACGCTCAGGAACGCGGATGTCCTGATCGATTTCAGCCATTATTCCGCGCTACCGGAAAACCTTAAAGCTGCCGTTAATACCCATACAGCGTATGTGATCGGGACGACGGGGATCCCCCAGGCGATGCTCAGGCAGATCGCCGCGGCTTCCAAGAAGATCCCGATCGTTCAATCTCCCAATATGAGCGTGGGAGTGAACCTGCTTTTCAAGCTGGCCGAGATCGCCGGCAAGGTGCTGGATGAGGACTATGATCTGGAGATCATGGAGATCCATCACCGGATGAAGAAGGACGCACCGAGCGGTACGGCCCTGAAGCTTCTTGAGATCCTGCTCAAGGCGCGCGGGCGGGATATGAAAAAGGACGTGATCTATGGCCGTGAGGGAGAAACGGGAGCCCGGGAAAAAGGCAAGATCGGGGTCCTTGCCCTGCGCGGGGGCGATGTCATTGGGGACCACACGGTATCCTTCTTTGGCGACGGGGAACGGGTCGAATTGGTCCATAAGGCTTCCTCCCGGGAGGCTTTTGCCCGAGGGGCCCTCCTGGCGGCAAAATTCCTTGCGAAAAAGAGGCAAGGTCTTTATCATATGCAGCACGTGCTCGGCATGGCCGCCTAGTCCGGCCCTTTCCCTAAGTTTTTCAACACGTTACAAAAAAAGAAAAAACTTATCGGCGATGAGAATTAAAAACTTTTTAATATTCTTCATTGCCCTTTTTCTGTCCGTTGCTCCCTACTCGTTTTCCGAAGAAACGCCCGCGATCGTTGAGATCACTCCGCCGGGGACTTCCGTTCCTGCATCCCAGCCTGCCATCGAGATCGCGTCCGCGCCTCAGATCACAACGGCCGTCAAGCCCGCGGCCAATCTTTTCGCCGAGGAATTCTTTGCGCCTGCCTCCCAAAAGCTCGATTACAAAATAAGCGAAGTCCGCGGATTCCCGGTCTTTAAAAGTCATTCCCGCGATCAGAACTCGGAATATTCCATCGTGACGGATTTCGGGGGAGGCGCCGTGAAATCCCGCGCGCTTTCCGGCCTGAAAGATGTCAAGGCGATCGACGATTACATCAAGCAGAATCTTAAAACAGCGAACTTTGAAGGCGTGGAGATCCGTCAGTTGGCGGTCCCCGGCGTTTCGGGCCAATCATCGGAACTTTACTGGGTCGGGAACCGGGCGTTCGCCTCCTCCCAGGAAGCCATGTCCGCGATCGCGGCGAATAAATCGGCCGTGGAATCCCGTGGCGGTAATTTCGCGGAAAGCGTGCGGTCCGCGCCCATCTATATTCCCGAAGTCGAAAAACCGGTCGAAGTCAAAACCCCCGCGCAGTTCCAGAAAGAAGAAGAACTGATCCTCAAATTCACCGATCAGCTCGGGATCGGCGAAAAAATGTACGGCGTTCTTCAGGGGACCCCCTGCGGCACGGCCATTACCTGGCAGTCCTTCGGCGAGACCAGCTGGCGCATGACCAATCTTGCCGCGAACCATTTCGACACGCAGGTGGGCTACTGGACGAACCGTTTGGTCTTTAGCGGCATCCGTTTTCCTTTGCACAATATCGATCCGTTCATTGAAAGCACGATCAGCATGGATTCCTCAGGCACGCCCTTTACCAACAACCTCCAGCTTTTCGCCGGGTTGGAATGGCGTCCGCTGGCCCGGAATCCCTGGCTTCTGAATTTTCAGCCGTTCGGCGGGATCCCGATCCTGGAGTGGATGCGCAATTACCGCTTTTACATCAAGTACGGTGGTCAGTACAACATCAAAGAGGACATCACGAACAGCAGGGACACCGATCTTATTTGGGGACTCCAATGTTACTACGAGTGGGGCACTGAACTGCCGCCGCTTGATGAGAGTAAACCCGAAATATTCTCGGATTATATCCGTCAGTACGTTTGGGGCGAATATTTCGGTAACTATTTCGTTTCGAAGACCGGGTTCAGCTCCGAGAAAAGTTTTAACGCGTTCATCGCGAACTCCACGGTCACCATGGGCATCAAGCTTCCCGGGATCCCGCTCCCGCACAATTACATCAATGACGAGCTGGTGTTCATGCCCTACATGCGTTTCGAACACACGAATAACGCGGAATATTCGTTCTGGTATCAGAACCAGTACTACTTGTCCGCCGGGCTCCGGGTCATGCCGTTCAGGACTTACCGTTGGAAAGAGAACGAGTGGCTTTCCAAGACGGCGATCTTCGCCGAATGGTGCGGGATCGGCGGGGCCCAGCGCGTCAAGCAGGATGGGGAAGTACCGCTTATTCCTAATTACGACCTTCGCTTCGGCGTTAAGTTCTCGAGCCGCCGTTTTTAACCCGGGACCAGGGACCTTATGAGCTTGCGAAGTTTCACAAAAAAACAGGGCGGTAAGAAAAGCAAAGCGCTTTTCACGCTCGTTTTTTTTCTCGCCTCCCTCATGGCATTTAACATGCCCCTCGCGTTCGCGAACGTGCTCGGTAATCCTAATTTTGATCAGCCGCTTGGCAACGGCACCGCCGGTAACTGGGACAACACGAACGGAGCCGCGACTGCGCTTTTCGGAACGGCCGCTTATCCGGCAGGATTTGCCGCGCCGCCGCCGAACGGCCAGTATGGCCTGCGTCTTGACGGGAACAGCTCTGCGTTCACTTTCCAGACCTACAACAATGTGAAGCCCGGCGATTTCGTCTCCTTTAACGCCATGGCGCTGTCGAGCGTGGACAACACGCAGGCAGCCCACCAAGTCAAGATCGAGTTTAAAAAAGTCAATCCCGACGGAACCGATACTCTAATTCGAACGATCCCGGATCCGACTGTGCCGTGTACTCCGGCGACCTGCGTGAACGATATTTCCGCGCCGCCCGCCGGAGGATTTCAACCCTTCCAGGTTTCGGGGGTCGCTCCGGAGGGCACGGGGCGTGTGGCTTTTGTGCTTCACCGCTTGTGGGGTCCCGTCGGCGGTCCGGCCATCGGATCCACGATCTTCGCCCAAGCGAACGCGGAGGTGAATCCCGCGAAGCTAACGGTCACGGCTTCCAAGCGGAATGTAGCGCCGGGAGACGCCGTGGGGATCAACGCCCGTTACAACAACGCCTCCGGGATCGATCTAACGGGCGTGGAACTCCGGGTCAAGATGCCGCATGGCTTCGATTATGCCAACAAGTCGATCTACGTGGACGGGAAACAAACCTACAACCGGGAAGGGTATGTGACCATTCCGGTCGGCACCATTCTTGCCGGCGCCCAGTACGCTACCAGTTTTGTGATGCTCGTAACAAGCGGTGTCTCGCTCGGGAAAGAATACTCCGTGGAGGTGCAGATGGTCGGGAGCAGCAACCTTTCCGAAAAGGTCACGCTGAAATTCATGACCCAGGGGGATCCCGTCTTCGATCAGGGCACGATCATCGGGAAGGTGTTTAATGACCTTAACCAGAACACGGTGCAGGACTGCGGTGAGCCCGGTGTTCCGTGGGTCCGTCTCTACACGGAAGAAGGGATAGGGATCGTGACCGACGAGAACGGCCTTTATCATATCCCCGGCGTGTCCCCGGGCCGGCACGTGGTGAAGATCGACGGGCATAGTTTGCCGGACGGGACGAAATTCATTAGTGAAGAAGCTTATCTGGTGAAGACCACGCCGGGCATCATGAATAAAGCGAATTTCGCGATCCTTCTGCCGCCTTCCGAGATCCCCGCGAGTTTCCAGAAAGACCTTGATGTGATGGTGACACAGGGCGTGGACGTGACCCGCCCGACGCTGGAAGTCAACATGTCCCCGAACCTCGTGAAGCTCGGGGTGGGCGTTTTGGAAAAAGATCCCGTTTTTACCTTCAACAACAACTACGGGAAATTCATCAAGAAATGGACGCTGGAAGTCCGGGACGAAATGGGGCAGCCCGTCTGGACCGGTTACGGTGTGGGGCAGCCTCCTCCGGAAGTGACCTGGTCGGGCATTACGGACAACGGCCTTTTGATCAAGCCCGGCATTTACTCTTATCAGCTCAAGGTGCGCGATCCGAAGAACCGTGAGGACTGGACACCGCTTCAATTCTTCGAGGTCATGACCAAAACGGATCCGAAAGCAAAGATCAACTATCATCCCGAGATCCCGCCGATCGGCGATTTCAATCTTTTTAAGGACGGCAAGCAAAGCATCCCGCTTGTCGCCAAGCCCGTGGTCCGCGTTCAGGGGAAAACCCAGCCCAAGAACAAGATCAAGATCAACGAAACCCCCGTGGAGGTGGATGCCGAGAACGGCATGTTCCAGAAAGAGTTTTTTGTGGAGCCCGGGGAATACAATATCGATATTGCCGCGACGACCCCCGAAGGGGAAACTACCAGCTTCACCAAGAAGGTCAAGGTGAAGGACAGCACCTTCTTTATGGTGGCCTTAGGGGAGGAACAGCTCGGCCTGAACGAGGCGACGGGCGCTATGGAAGCCGCGGATTCGGAAGTTTACCGCGACGGATTCCGTGAGGACGGACGCCTTGCTTTTTTTCTCAAAGGCAAGCTCAAGGGCAAGTTCCTCGTGAAGGCTCGCTACGATTCTTCCGACCGCCGTTCGGCGCTTTTCACCAATCTGAATCCCAACGATTATTATCCGATCTATGGGGACAATTCGACGCGCGATTATCAGGCGACGGAAACAACGCAAAAACTTTTTATCCTGGTCGAGATGGACCGCTCGTATGCCCAATGGGGAAGTTTCAAGACCGAATTTACGGACACCGAACTTGCGACCTACAACCGCACTCTTTCCGGCCTGAAAGTGAATTTCGACACGGTGTCGAGCACGGTGTACGGCGATCCGAAACGCGGCTTTAAGGTTTTTTATGCGGATTCCAAGAGCCAAGCGGATCATAACGAACTTTACGCGACGGGCGGCACGCTTTTTTACACGCGGAACCGCAATATCATCGAGGGTAGCGAAAAGATCCGCGTGGAGATTCGCGACAAGATCCAGAACATGACCCTCACGAGTTACGACCTGCAGGAAGGCACCGATTACGAGATCAATTACGGGGAAGGACGCATCCTTCTTTCCCGGCCCCTTTCATCGGTGGCCGCGACCGACACCTTGACATCGACCGATATCCTGGACGGCAATCCGGTTTATCTGATCGTCGATTATGAGTACGACCCCAGCTCCTCCGATCCTTCCATCGCGAACGAAGGGATCCGGGGTTACACCTGGGTGGGAGACCACCTGAGGATCGGCGCGACCGGCGTTACGGAGAGACGTCCCGGCGGCGATTATGACATGGTCGGCGTGGATGCCATGATGAAATTCGGGCGCAATACGAAGGTCACGGCGGAATACGCGAGGACGATCAACCAGCAGATGGGGACTTCGGTCTCTTATGACGGCGGTATCAGCTACGCGGACCTCGGCCCCTTGCATGGAAGACATACGGGGCCTCAGGAAGACGCTTATCTCATCCGGGCCTCCTCTGAGCCCGTCCGGAAACTGGAAACAAGCGGCTATGTCCAGGGCGTCAATCCGGCCTTTTCGAACGGGTATATGCGCGATCAGGAGGGACTTGAGAAATACGGCGTGGCCGCCCGCTACAAATTCACGGACAGCCTCGCGATCCGGTACCGTTTCGATCACAACGCGGTTCTGAGCCAGCTCATGCCGCTTGATGTCACGGACACTTACGCGCCGTATGACACGCTTGACACCCAGACCGCCCAGATCATTTACGATGACGGCCAATACCTCGCGGAACTCGAATATCAGAACCGCAATATGGATACGGTCGAGCCGGAGGACCAGTCGTACCTCTTGCCCGATCTCATGAACCAGATTCCTTTTGATAACGGCGTGACAGGGAAATTGGGCTATCACATCAATGACCGGCTTCTGCCTTACGTCAAAGTCCAGACCGCGATCGGCGGGAAGAACGACCATCAGTTCGGCGGCGGCGTGCGTTACCAGATCACGAACAGCCTTTTCGCGTACCTGGAAGAGATGCTGGGGCCGATGGGGGATTCGACCTATTTTGGTTTTGAGCGTCAGCACGGGAACGGGGCGCGAAGCTACGCGAATCTCCGGTCGGTGGACCGCGGGATCGGGGATAAGACGCTTGCCACGGCGATCGGGAATTCTTTCGCCCTCACCGAGAAATCTCGCATGTACTCCGAACGCGAATATTCCTCTTACGAGGGGAGTGATGGTTATGTGGACATCCTGGGGTATGAGGGGAAGGCGGGCGATCACTGGGATTACAGCGCCAAGTACGAACGCCGGCATCTGGCTGCTAAAAACACGCGCTTGATCGATCAGCTGGCCTCGGATTCGCTCGCTCGCGCCAACGATTTCAACACCGCGGGTGCCAGTCTGGCTTACGCGGACGGCAAGAAATTGAGGGCCCGGACCTATTGGGAAGTGCGGATCGACGATGATGCGCCGAACATGGACCAGCTCGTGACCCGGAACTCCTTGCAGTATCAGGTCAACGAAGACCTGAACTTTCTTACCTATTTTAATTGGGGCGACACGCGCCAATACGATCCAGACAACGATCCCGCGACTTTCATGGAGCTGAGCACCGGGTTCGCTTACCGTCCCCTCAGGCTCGAAAAATGGAATTACCTCGGACGCTACACTTACCTGAAGGATATCGGATCGGATCAGCAGTACACGTACAGCAACGGGTACCAGGTCGATCAGTCGGCCCACATCCTGTCCGGGGATATCGCCTACGACGTGAACCGTTATTTTGGCCTGGTCGAGAAGTTGGCGTTCAAACGTTCAACGGTTTTCACCTCCGATGGGCAGACCGTGGCAGTCAATACGTTCCTGACCGCCAACCGCATCAATTTCCATGTGACGCGCAAATGGGACCTGGCACTCGAATACCGGATCCTCTTCCAGTCTTACGCGCTGGAGACGTTCAAGCAGGGGGCCCTGATCGAGATCGATCGCGAATTTTATGAATACGTGCGGCTCGGAGTGGGTTATAATTTCTCCGATTTCAGCGATGACCTGCGCGATACGAACAGCTTCAAGACTCACGGCCCGTTCGTCCGCATGACCGGAAAATTCTAATGGGGGTTTTTATGAAAAATATGCTCGCGGTCCTTTCCGTTCTCATTTTATCTTTGGGTCTTGTCGGGTGCAATACCGTCGGCGAGGTCCTTCCCCCGAATGATCAGGTCTTGGTCTATAAACTTCCGTATGATCTCACCTACCTCCGGACGCTGGACGCGCTGGACTCCGTGGGGACCTGGGAGTTGGAAGAGACCGACAAGGAGCGGGGGCTTATTACCGTCCGGGATACAAATTACAGCCGCTTGGATGATTCAGACCTTCGCACGGTCACTTTTTTGGTGAAACGCGTGGACCGGGAAACCACCTCGGTTTCCATAGATCCGGACAGCCAAAAGGTCTATGGCGGCCAGAAGCTTCTTGATGCCGTGAGCGAAGCTCTGGGACGCGAGATCAAGTCCCATGCTCCATCCAATGCTTAAAGTTCATGGGGCTGGTCCTGGCAGCCTTCCAGGAAAAGAAAATCGAGGCCAGGGCAAGTCCTGATCCCCCTTGGATGCGATCCGCCTCCGTGGGGTCAAAACCCACAATCTAAAAAATCTTGATCTCGAGCTTCCGCACCGGAAACTCTATGTGATCACCGGGGTCTCCGGCTCCGGCAAATCCTCCCTCGCTTTTGACACGCTGTACGCGGAAGGCCAGCGGCGTTACATCGAATCGGTTTCCGCGTACGCCCGCCAGTTCCTCGAGCGGATGGAAAAACCCGACCTTGAATCCGCCTCAGGGATCCCTCCCGCGCTGGCCATCCAGGCCAAGAACACCGTTACGAATGCCCGCTCCACGGTCGGAACGCAGACCGAGATCAACGACCACCTGCGGGTGCTTTTCGCGCGCGCGGGACGGCTGCAATGCCCGGCCTGCAAAACCCCTGTCACGCGGTTCGATCCTTCGAAAGCCGCCGCTTATCTCATGGAAAAATTTTCCGGCAGGGAAGCGCGCATCGCTTTTCAGGTCACGCTCGGGAAAAAGACCGCCCCCTACCTCCGCGAAAACCTGGAAGAACTGGAGCGTCAGGGTTTTTCGGATTTTTTTTATGACGGTACGTGGGTCGACAGCGCGGCCCTCTTGAAGCGAAAAACCGCCGGGAAAGAACTGTCGGTCAGCGTGGACCGGATCAAGATCGGAACGTCGAACAAGGAAAGGCTTACGGATTCTTTTGAACAGGCGTTCCGCCTGGGCCGCGGGGAGGCTTGTGTGTGGGCGGGGGAGGAGGTCCTGAAATTTTCCGAGAGGTCCCAATGCGCTTCCTGCGGGAGGTCGTTCCCGGAACCTTCTCCCAACCTTTTTTCATTTAACAGCCCTCTTGGCGCCTGCCCCGCCTGTCAGGGATTCGGACGCGTGATCACGGTCGATTGGGATCTTGTAGTTCCCGATCCTTCCAAATCGATTCGTGACGGGGCCATTGAGCCTTGGACCAAGGCCAGTACCCGGTGGGAGCAAGGCCAGCTCCTGGATTTTTGCGGGCGTAAGCGCATTCCGATCCGGACCCCCTGGGCCAAACTCAAGCCGCAAGTCCGTCAGTGGATCCTCGAAGGTTACGAAGGGGATGATTTTGTGAGCGTCCGCGAATTCTTCGAGTACATGAACAAAAAAACCTACAAAATGCATGTAAGGATCTTCCTCAACCGTTACCGGGGTTACGCGCCTTGCGAAACGTGCCGCGTGACGCGCCTGAAACCCGAGGCACTCGATTTCCTGATCCAGGGGCGGCACATCGCCCAGGTCCAGGCGCTCAGCATGGATGAGTTCCTTAAATTCCTGGAGTCCCTGGAATTGACCGCTGAAGAACGGGAAAAGGTGGAGCCCGTTCAGACCGAACTGCTGCACCGCGCGCGTTTTCTGAAGGATGTGGGGCTCGGGTACCTGACGCTTGACCGCATGTCCCGGACGCTTTCGGGCGGGGAGGTGGAGCGTATCCACCTCGCGAGCTCTCTCGGGTCGGCCCTGGTGGACACGCTCTATGTTCTGGATGAACCCTCGATCGGACTTCATGAACGCGACAACCAGATGCTGATCGCGCTCCTGCGGAAGCTTCGCGATGTCGGGAATACGGTCGTGGTGGTGGAGCATGACCGGACCATGATCGGGGCTGCGGATTGCGTGATCGACCTGGGCCCCGCGGGGGGTGCCAAGGGCGGCGAACTCCTTTTTCAAGGTAGTGTCGAGGAGCTTAAGAAGTGTCCGACTTCCGTGACAGGGGAATATCTCTCAGGCAAGCGGGGGATCGACCGCAAGCTTCCCAGGGCGCTCCCGGCAAAGCACAAGCTTCAGGTTCAGGGGGCAAAAGCGCATAACCTTAAAAATATTAATGTCGAGATCCCGCTCGGAAAATTCACGGTCCTGACGGGTGTTTCCGGTTCCGGCAAAAGCACTTTTCTTTATGAGATCCTTTACAACCACTTCCTCAAGTTCAAGGGGCGCCCGGTCTCCCAGGAGGAATTGGGGACTGTGGAGAAGATCCGCGGGCTGGAGCATCTTTCGGAAATGGTGCTGATCGACCAGTCGCCCCTGGGCCGCTCCCCGCGCTCCAATCCGGCGACTTATATGAAGGCGTTCGAGGACGTCCGCAAGGTCTTCGCGTCGACCCCCGAAGCGAAGCGCGAAGGTCTCGACGCGGGTTATTTTTCATTTAATGTCGAAAAGGGACGCTGTCTCGTTTGCGAGGGGGATGGTGCCGTTAAGGTCGAGATGCATTTTCTCGCGGATATTTTTGTGCCCTGCGAAGAATGCCGCGGAAAACGTTTCAAGCCGGAGGTGCTGGAGATCCGTTATGAAGGAAAGAATATCGATGATGTGCTCAACATGACCGTGGACGAAGTTCTGGTGTTTTTGGATCACAGCAGGGGGCTGGTCGAAAAACTCTCGATCCTCCAAAAGATCGGCCTGGGATACTTGAAGCTCGGGCAACCGACACTGACGCTTTCGGGGGGCGAAGCCCAGCGCCTGAAACTCGCCTATGAGCTTTCCGCAGGAAGCACCGGCCCTTCGCTCTATCTCCTGGACGAACCCACGACGGGGCTTCATGAAGACGATGCCCGTCATCTGATCCGTGCCTTTGAAGAACTTCTGGACCGGGGCCATTCGCTTCTTGTGATCGAACATCATCTCGGGCTCATCCGGCTCGCGGACCATGTGATCGATCTGGGCCCCGAGGGCGGCGACCGAGGCGGGGAAGTGGTGTATCAGGGCTCTGTGGAAGGACTTATGAAATGTGAATCTTCCTATACAGGGAAGCATCTGAAACAGTATATGAGGGAACGGGAAACGGGGAACGGTTAACGCATTCGTTCACGTTTCCCGCCGCAGAAGCGAATTTGCACTTTCCGCCCTTATCCGCTATCCTTTACTTATGAACAAAAACACATGGTTTTGTATCTTTTTGCTTGTTCTAGCGGGTTTGAGTCTCGGGACGGTCCGCAAGGCGGAGAACCCTATCCGGGATACGCAGACGAACGGCATTCTCTACGAACAGAAAAAAGAAGAGGAAAAAGACGGCAAAAAAGGTCCTCTGATGTATCACGTCAAAAACAACCCCCGCGAAAGTTTCTTTATTGACCCTCCGTTCAGCAAAGAGAAGAAAGGTTCCCAGGAGCCTGTGACGGCGAAGACCCCTGCCGCCGATGATACCGCGGGATGGTGGGAAGAACAGCCCACCGAGGCGCCTGCCGCCTCCGAGTCTTTGGAGAAAACTTCCTTAGAAGAAGGAGTGCAAGGCGAAGCAGACCGGGAAGGCTCCGAGGCGATGCAGCCTGAGGCTTTCCAGGAAGCTCGGGAGACCGAGTCCGCTAAAGCGGACGATTACTGGTGGTAGCTAGAAACCGGGAAACGGCTAACGGAGAACGTTGCGCAAAGGGGCTTTTATCGTTTCCCGTTACCCGTTCCACGCTCTCCGACGTCTCTCAAGGGAATGGTTTTTCTGTCGAAATTCTAGTAAGTGTGTTTTGGCTTTAAAACAGGTATAATCCTCACTGTTTTTCGGGGGTCATCCCTATAACTTAAGCTGAGAAAAGGCGGTTTTCTATGAATAAATGGCGTCGCTGGAAGCTATTCCTGATGGATCATTGGGTAAAGGCGGCCATCATTTTCGCGGGATTGCTTCTTGTCCTGCTTTCGATCTGGGGCATGGCCTCTCTCGAAAGCTACTACCGTAATATCACGCTGGCCCAGTTGCCGCTTCAGATCCTGATGGTCATTATCAATTCGGTGATCTTTGTTTACATGTACATGATGGTCTTTCGCGGCGGGTTCTCAAAACTTGAAAAGAAGAACATCAAGGCGAATCAGGTCAATGTCCGATTCTCTGATGTGATCGGGATCGATGAGGCCAAGGACGAATGCTGGGAAGTGGTTCAGCTGATCAAGGATCACGCGCGTCTCAAAAAGATCGGCGGCAAGATCCTTCGAGGGATCCTGATGATGGGTCCTCCCGGATGCGGGAAGACCTATCTCGCCAAGGCGATCGCGACTGAGGCAGGGCTTCCTTTCCTGAGCATGGCCGCGAGCGAATTCAACGAGGTGTTTGTCGGCGTGGGCGCAAGTCGCGTACGCCAACTTTTTAAAAAGGCGGCAAGGCTTGCTTACGGTTTCGGCGGGTGCATCGTTTTTATCGACGAGATGGATGCGATGGGGCATCGCCGGACGTTCAACCAGTTCGGCGGCGCGGAGGCGAACACGACTCAAAACCAGCTTCTGGTGGCCATGGACGGCTTGGGGGACCGGTCGGAAAATATCATTGTGATCGGCGCGACGAACGCTTCGGAGGACGTACTGGATCCCGCGTTGTTACGCCCCGGCCGTTTTGATCGCAAGGTTTACATCAAAAAACCCAGTCTTGAAGGCCGGGAGTCGCTTTTCCGTTTTTATCTCAGCAAGATCAAATACGAAGCAGCGATCGATTGTAAACGTCTGGCGCGCAAAGCCGTCGATAAATCGCCGGCCGATATCGAAAATATCGTGAAAGAATCAGCACTGATCGCCACCCGCAACAAAAAGGATGTGGTGGGGCTTAAGGATCTTTCTGAGGCAATCGAGAGGATCGAACTCGGGATGAAACAAAAACTTACCGTGAATGCCCGCGAGAGGGAAATGACGGCTTATCATGAGACCGGTCATTTGATGGTGACCTATCTCCTGCATCCCCGCGACGATGTGTTCAAAGCTTCCATCATCCCGCGAAAATCTTCTTTGGGGGTGGTCCACCCGACGTCCATTGAAGAATGGCACGGCCGCGATCGTGAAACCCTTTTGGCCGATATCAAGATTTGTCTGGCCGGGTATGTGGCCGAAAAGGTCAAGTTCAACACCACGACGACCGGAGTGACCTCCGATTTCAAACAAGCCATGAATCTTGCTCATTTCATGGTCTGGGTGATCGGCATGGGGCCGTCGGGGCTGGTCGGGGATTATACGGTTTACAGGGACGGAAACGCGCTTCTCCTTTCGGAGGATGTTAAATTGCGTCTGAATCAGGACGTCGATAGGATTCTGAAGGAAGCCATGACCGATGTCGAAAATTTGCTTCGGTCGGAAAAAGACCTGTTTGAACGCTTTGCGCATGAACTGCTTCAGAAGAACGAGCTGGATTACGACGAGATCGAAACAATTTTTAACGAGTTTGGCAAGGCTAACCCCCGGCGGTTCAGTGGCTACACGCCCCCTTTGATCGAGCCGCCGAAGGCCTGAGCTTTGGACGCGAAGTCGATTTTTCCTGAAAAGCGGGATCGTGTTTGGAAGTATTTAAAGACACGGTCCCGCTTTTTTTTCGCATGGCTTTTTCTGGGAGCGCTGGTTTTTTCAGGCTGCAGCCCGGTCACTTATCCCGAGGCCCGCTGCAAGGAAGCCCTTCAAAAGATCGCCCTCGAGGAATACCAGATCCCACATATCGACGTGGAATTCAAAGGGACGACCCTCGGCGTTTTTCTTCCCCTGGATAAACTTTTCGCGACCGATCTCAAAGAAGCCCTCATGAGCGGCCAAGTCACGGACATGGAAAGTCTTTTCCAGCCGACCGAGGAGGCCATCGACAAGGTCGAGGACATCCTTTTTTCCATGTCGCGGATCATGCTCAGCACCGATAAAAAGATCGATTTTTATTACCTCCAGGCCACGGATATTGAAAAAAGCGGCATGGACCTGACCTTTGTCGGGCAGATCGACGATCTCAAGCGGGTCCGGTTCTGGGACATCCCGCGGAGCGAATACCGCAAACGTATCATTCATGACCTTCATATGAACCGGGCCGCGGTCTGGCACCGTCCCGTGAGACATTTTTTCAAGGACCTGAACGAAGCGACCGTCGATGATGTCCAGGAGCGTTATTTTCCCAACACCGATCAGTCGAAATGGACGGGGGAATTCTTTTTTACGGATGCCCGGGGGCTCGTGGCGCCTTACGGTCACGCGAAATGGACCGTCCTGGAATTAAAGAGCATTCCGATCCAGGACAACGATATCGTGGTCTATGCCAAAGCGGAAGTGGCGCCCAAGGACCCGAAGATGATGAACTTCGAACCGAAGGTGATGGAGTACCTGTTCCAGGTTTCGACGCTGGGGGACACGGAGAAGATACGCAGGATCATCCCGATGACCTACCTGGATGATAAGGCTGCGACGCCCGATTTCACGTTCACGCGGGACATGGTCATGAAAAGCCTCCCCAACTGGGAGTCGGAATTCAAAACCCCCGACATTACCATGGGGGATTTTCTCGCGAAGCAGCTCACGCGGCGCTTTCAGATGATCGCCGTCGAGGATGAGCGGATCTCCAACACATTCCTGAGCGTCAAGCTGGTGGTGCGTTTTGAGCCCGCCCCGGAGAAAAGTTTTCTTTTTAACGCGATCGCCCCGCTAAGGAACCCCAAAGAATCCTCCTATACGCCCGGACGCGGGCTCCACGAGGATATGCTTTATTTCTGGGAGCAGACGGCCCGCGAGTTCGTGGAAGTGCTCCGGAGTTACAGCTTCAAGGACTATCAATCCCTGAAGTTCCAGCTATCCCAGGGGGAAACGACTCTGACCTGGGTGGCCACGAAGGAAGACCTCGAGCTTTTCCGGCGTCACAAGAAATCCCTTAAGGAGATCCTGACCCTTTTCTATGAGAATGGCTAAGGCGTTTCCGCCGGTCAGCTTTTCCTTTACCCCTCTTTTCATGATGATATAATAACGCCCTGTTTCGGAAGGAAGTCCCCCGGTATTTCCTTTTTTAAATAACCCCAGGAGGAAGCTATGGCGGTATTCAAGGGAAGCAAAACGGCTGAAAACCTTATGAAATCATTCGCGGGCGAATCCCAGGCACGCATGCGTTACACCTATTACGCGTCCGCGGCCCTTAAAGAGGGTTATCGTCAGATCTCCAATATTTTCCTCGAGACGGCGGAAAACGAAAAAGAACACGCCAAGGTGTTCTACAAGCATCTCATTAAGAACGGCATGCAGGGGATGACCCAGGAGATCCATGCGAGCTACCCCGTGGCGCTCGGCAAGACCCTCGAGAACCTCAAGGCGGCGGCCATGGGAGAACACGAGGAATGGACGGATCTTTATCCCGCTTTCGCGGAAGTTGCGGACAAGGAAGGTTTTCACGATGTCGCGAAAAGCTTCAAACTGGTCGCGATGGTCGAAAAGCGCCATGAAGAGCGCTATAGCAAGCTCTATAACGCGGTGGAGCACCACAAGATCTTCGTCAAGGACGGCAAGGTCTACTGGAAATGCTTGAACTGCGGTTACATCGTGGAGGCGACCAAGGCCCCCGAACGTTGCCCGACCTGCGATCACCCGCAGGAGTTCTTTGAAGTGTGGGTGGAGAATTATTAATGAGGACATCCCTTAGCGAACGGAAGTGAAGCTAAGAAATAGGTCCGAATTAACCCCGTTAGAGATTTAAATATCGCGAAAAAGGATTTCAGAAATAATACGCAACAAACAATAAAATAGACTCCGATAGGGTCGGTCAGATCTCTAACGGGGCAAGGGAGAAAACAAATGATCTCGTACAAGCAGCTCGGTTTTGTGAATACGCGCGAAATGTTCCAGAAGGCCTTCAAGGGCGGTTACGCGGTTCCGGCCTATAATTTTAACAACATGGAGCAGATCCAGGCGATCGTCGTTGCCTGCGTCGAAACGCAGTCGCCGGTGATCCTCCAGGTCTCAAGCGGCGCGCGCAAGTACGCCAACCAGATCCTGCTTCAGTACATGGGGCAGGGCGCGGTGGAGATGATGAAGGCGTATGCCAAGGAAAAAGGCCTGAAGCCGGTCCCGATGGCGCTTCACCTGGACCACGGCGATACCTTTGAACTCGCGAAATCCTGTATCGAATCGGGATTTTCTTCCGTCATGATCGACGGATCGCACCATCCGTTTGAAAAAAATATCGAGCTGACCCGGCAAGTGGTTGAGTTCGCGCACAAGAACGATGTGACCGTCGAAGGGGAGCTCGGCGTGCTTGCGGGGATCGAGGACGATGTGAGCGCGGAACACTCGACCTATACGGACCCGAAGGATGTCGTGAAGTTCGTGAAGGAGACCAGCGTGGATTCGCTTGCGATCTCCATCGGGACCTCCCACGGCGCGAACAAATTCAAGCCGGCCCAGTGCACGCGCAATGCCGACGGGATCCTGATCCCGCCGCCCCTTCGCTTTGATATCCTGGAAGAGATCGAGCAAAAGATCCCGGGATTTCCCATCGTGCTCCACGGGGCTTCCTCGGTTCCCGTTGAAGCGGTCAAGATCATCAATGAGAACGGCGGCGCGCTCAAGGATTCTGTCGGGATCCCCGAAGAACAGCTCCGCAAGGCCGCGAAATCGGCCGTTTGCAAGGTGAACATCGATTCGGACGGGCGTCTCTGGATGACCGCGGCGATCCGCAAGACCTTTAAAGAAAAACCCGCGGAATTCGATCCGCGCAAGTATCTCGGTCCCGCGCGTGACGCGCTCGTGGCTATGTATAAACACAAGAACGAACAGGTGCTTGGTTCCGCAGGCAAAGCCTAAAAACACCCCTCAAGGAGGTTCCCATGAAGAAGATCGTTTTGGCGCTGTTGGTGTTGTCGCTTTTGATCCCGGCCGCGGCCTTTGCTGAAGATATGGAAATGGAGAACATGTTCGGTATGCCGCCCATGGATGCCCCGGCGGAAAAACCGGCGGGAATGCCTCCGATGCCGGGAAAGGGCAAGATGGACTGCATGAAGATGGGGAAAACAAACATGGTCGCCTCGGATGACGGCGGCGTGATCATTCTTGCCGGCAATAAGCTTCTCAAATACGACGCGGACCTGAACCTTGTGAAAGAAGTCGAGGTTCCGATGCCGGCGTGGGGGAAGCAGTGCCCGATGAAAGATAAAATGCCGGGAAAAAAACCGGAACCGGCGGCGCCTGCGGTGACGCCCGAAAAAACCATCTAAGGCCCTATCAACCCTAGCGAGGCAGCGTCATGAAAAAAAAGATCAGTATCCTGGCAGTTCTTTTTTTTGTAGCTTCCCAAACGCTCTCTTTCGGGGCTGTGACCATGCAGGACCTCCGGCTTCCGAAGGATTTCTATCCCTCGAAGTCCCCGAATGTCCAGATCGTCTCCGTGAAAGAGAATCCTCAGTTTCCGGGATTTCTGACGTTTGAGGTGACCTCTCCCCAAGGGAGTTCGACTGTCCATGGGCTGAGCAATCTCAAGAAATTCCTTCATGAGGAGGATGTACTCGCGCAGCTGAACGCGACAGAGGATACGGGGAGCGGCATCGCGGACGGCGCGGTTGATTCGATCAAAGACACGGGAGAAGGGCTCAAGAATATGGTGGTGCACCCTGTGGATTCCGTGAGCGGGATCGGCAAGGGGATCGGCAAATTGGGCGGCAAGATCGGCGGCGCTTTCAAGAAAAAGGAAGAAGGCGAAAAAGGGGATACTTTCCTGAGCTCCACGAAGCGGGACATCGCGAAGAAGCTCGGGGTGGACGTTTATACGCGTAATGAAGCGCTCCAGGCGAAGCTTGATTCGATGGCCAAGGCCCAGATGGGCGGCCGCGGGATCGTGGCGGTCGCGACCTTTTTTGTTCCCGTGGGTTTTATTGTCTCCGCTGTGATGACCGTGAGCAACGTCAACGCCGCGGCGGACCAGCTCGTGAACGACAAGGACCGGGCGGACCTTTTCAACCTGAACAAAAAAGCGCTTCTGGACCTGGGATTTCCCGAGGAAAAAGTGTTGAAGTTCCTGAACCATCCTTATTACACGCCGCGCGAGATCACTTATTTCCGGTTCTATCTCGAGAAACTCAAAAATGTCGAAGGCTCCGGGGTTCTTCTTGACACGGGCATTGTGGCCGTGACGGAGATCCCGGCGGACAAGATCCTCCACGAAGCTCAGGTCGCCGCCGATTCCGTAGGCGATGTCCCTCGCGGGATGAAGCTCGTGTTGACTCCGGAAGGGCTGATCCTGTCGAATGATGACAAGGTCGCGTTGATCGGGGCCTATGATTACCTGGATAATTCTCCTTTGGGGAACCAGGTGAGCGAAAGGGTTCTGGATTACAAGAAAAGCCTAGACAAAAAGTCCGCCGAGATCTGGAACGGCGGCGCGGTTTCCTCCGCTTTCGGCGGCGCAGTCCTGATGAAGGGGATCAAAGTTCAGCGCATGTGCCTTTTTGAGTCCACCAATAAACCGGTCGAAGTTTGATCCGCGTTTCCGGAGAGTTCCGTCCATGACCCCTCAAGCCCCTCTTTGTCTTGTGACCGGCGGCGCCGGTTTTATCGGATCGAATCTGGTCGACGGTCTCCTGTCGCAAGGGCACCGCGTCAAGGTCCTGGATGATCTTTCGACCGGAAAACGGGAGAATCTCGAGCACCTGCGTTCGAAGATCGAATTCCTTCGTGGGGATATCCGTAATGACGCGGACATCCGTAAAGCGGTCCGGGGTGTTTCCTATGTTTTTCATCTGGCCGCCATCGCGTCCGTGCCGCAGTCCGTGGCCCAGCCGCTCGATACAAATACGGTCAATGTCACCGGGACCCTGAAGCTTCTTGAAGCCAGCCGGAAGGCCGGCGTGAAGCGTTTGATCTTTACTTCCTCTTCCTCCGTTTATGGTGAAACCCATAAGTTCCCTTCAAGCGAAGAGGACCTGCCTCGTCCTGAATCGCCCTACGCGGCCTCCAAGATCATGGGGGAATATTATTGCAGAAATTATTCGGAGCTTTATGGGCTCGAAACGGTCGCGCTCCGTTACTTTAACGTTTACGGCCCTCGTCAAAACCCGAAGTCCCGGTACGCGAATGTGATTCCGATCTTTCTCAGATGCGTTCTGGACGGGACCCCTCCCGAGGTTCATTGGGACGGAAAACAATCCCGCGATTTTGTCCATGTGGATGATGTGGTGGCCGCGAATCTTCTGGCGATGAAAAAATCCGGGGTTTCGGGCGAGGCGTTTAATATCGGTTCACATTCGGAAGCGAGTGTCCTGGATTGTCTGCACGGGATCCTGAAGATCCTGGACCTCAAGAAGGTAAAGGTCGTCCATAAACCCAAACGTGAAGGCGATGTCCGGCGCACTTTCGCGGATGTCACGAAGGCGCGCCGGCTTTTGGGTTACCGGCCCGGGGTTCCGTTCAAGGAAGGGCTTCGCCGCACGGTCCACTGGTTCCTGAAGAACGCCGACCGCCTCTAAGATCTTAAAACTGAAATTCTAAGAAAGAGAGAAAAAATCATGAAACACCTTATCATTTATTCCCATCCGAATCCCGCGAGCTTTAATCACGCCATTAAAGAGACATTAGTCCGTGTTCTCAAGGAAAAAGGCCAGGAGATCCGCCTGCGGGACCTGTACGCCCTGCGTTTCGATCCGGTACTCAAGGCCGATGATTTTCAGGCGCTTCTCGCGGGGAAGGTTCCGGGCGATATTGCGATCGAACAGGACCATATCCGCTGGGCCGATCAGATGACTTTTATCTATCCCGTGTGGTGGGGGCGCATGCCTTCCATGGCGATGGGCTATATCGATCGCGTGTTGAGCAAAGGGTTTGCCTATGATTACGGCCCGACCGGGCCGGTCGGTCTCCTGCCGGGGAAAAAAGTCTACGCGTTCAGCACCATGGGGGCGCCCCTCGCGGTCGCGGAATCTTCCGGCGGCATCAAGAGTATGGAGCAGATCATCGATAACGAGACCTTCAAGTTCTGCGGCATGGACATGGTGGGCCATAAATATTTCGGCTCCGTCACGACCGTGACCGACGATGACCGAAAGAAAATGCTCGAAGAGATCGCCGCGATCGTAGCTTCCTGGCCCCTCAAATAAACCTCTGCTGGGAAGATCCAAAAGTCAAACGGGTTTGTTTGGAATTTGGAGATTGGTTTTTGGAGCTTTAAAAGAAAAACCATCCCGCCCGGTTTCCTGCCGTGCTATAATTTTCCCCAAAAGTTGCCTCTTTGAGTGAATCAAAAGAGGGTTTACCGATTATGGCTAAAGAAGTTTGCATCTGTTTGCACGGGCATTTTTACCAGCCTCCCCGCGAGAATCCCTGGATCGAGGAGATCGAACAGCAGGACAGCGCCGCGCCCTTCCACGACTGGAACGAGCGCATCCATTACGAGTGCTATCATCCCAATTCCCGGGCCCGCGCGCTTGACGCCAGGGGCAAGATCGTCGAGATCGTCAATAATTTCGAGCGCACCAGCTTCAATTTCGGCCCCACGCTTCTTTCCTGGCTCGAAGCCAAGCATCCCGATACCTACAAAAGCCTTCTTCAAGCGGATCGCGCGAGCTGCGAAGCCCGGCGCGGCCACGGCAACGCCATCGCGCAGGTCTACAATCATATGATCATGCCGCTCGCGAACCTGCGGGACAAGAAGACGCAGGTGCGCTGGGGGATCGAGGATTTCCGGTCCCGGTTCGGACGTTATCCGGAAAGCGTTTGGCTTCCCGAGACCGCGTGTAATGAAGAAACGCTCGAGGTCCTGGTCGCGGAACGGGTCAAATATATCATTCTCTCGCCGCATCAAGCCCGGGCCGTCCGGCCGCTCGAGGGCGGGGCCTGGCAGGATGTGACCGGAGGGCGCATTGATCCGAAGGAGCCTTACCGTTATTTTCTCAAGAACAATCCCTCGCTTTCGATCGATATCTTTTTCTATGACGGGCCGATCTCCAAGGCGGTCGGGTTCGACAACCTGCTATTTGACGCAAAACTTTTCATGGAACGGCTCAAGGGCGCAGTGGTGGACCATGAACGGTCCCAGCTGATCCATATCGCCACCGACGGAGAAACTTACGGCCATCACAAGGCCTACGGGGACCGGGTGCTCGCGTATCTGACTTACATGGAGATCCCGCGGCATGGCTACCGGCTTGTTAATTACGCGGAATATCTCGAAGAGAATCCGCCGCGCCAGGAAGTGCGCCTGATCGAGGGCGAGAATAACGAGGGAACTTCCTGGAGCTGCGCGCATGGGGTCTCGCGCTGGAAAGACCATTGCGGCTGCCGCGGGGATGGGCCGGCTAACTGGACCCAGCATTGGCGCAAACCGCTTCGCTGGGCCCTCGACTGGCTCCGGGATGAGCTGTCTCAGGTCTATGAAAAAGAGGGCTGCAAGTACTTTCGGGATGTCTGGGCCGCGCGCGATGATTATATTCATGTGGTTCTGAAACGGACTCCGGAGGTCATCAAAGGGTTCTTTGAACGGCAGACCCTGCATCCCCTTTCGAAAGAAGAGACCACGACATGCCTCAAGCTCCTTGAGATGCAGCGCCACCTCATGCTGATGTATACGAGCTGCGGCTGGTTCTTTTCCGAGATCTCGGGTCTCGAGACCGTTCAGATCCTTCAGTATGCGGCCCGGGCGATCCACCTCGGACGCGAGGTGAGCGGCGTGAATCTTGAACGGGATTTTCTGGAGCATCTCGCGCTTGCCAAAAGTAATATCGAATCCGTGAAGGACGGGCAGGGCGTCTATGAAAAGTACGTGAAGCCCGCGATCGCGTCGCTCCATCACGTGGTGAGTTATTACGCGATCGGCTCCATTTTTGATAATTTTTATGCCCCGGATCCCAAGACGGACCTGGTGAAGATCTTCAATTTTGACCTGCATGTCCTGCACCAGCGCAAGGAATTCTTCGGTACGGTGACCATGAATTTCGGCCGGGTAAGGGTCGTTTCGCAGACCACGTTGGAGGAGCAGGACCTTCTTTTCGTGGTGATCCAGATCGGATTTTACGATTTCCGCTGCTCGGTGAAGCCCTACGGCGGGGAGGAGGAGTTCGACAAGCTGGAAAGGGAGCTTTTTGAGGCGCTTTATCAGCTTCCGATCCTGGACCTTTCCAAGAGGATTGACTCTCACTTCGGCGAGACCTACTACGCGCTGAAGGACCTGCGGCTGGGGGACCGCGCGAAGATCATCAGCATCCTGACGCACGAGACGATCACGAAGGTCAGTAATTTCTATGAGAATATCTACGAAGAGAACCTGCGCATGAACGAGATCTACCGGTCGATCAACGTGCCGATCCCGGTCGAGTTCCGCTACGCGGCCGAACACACGCTGAGCAAACGGATGCTCGAGGCGGTGAAGGATTGGGGTCAGCGCGGGTTCCCCGCCAAACGGACGCTTTCCATTTACCGCATCATGGACTCCGCGAAGGCGCTGGATGTTCATATCCACAAGGAGCCTATTTCGCATTATTTGAGTGAGGAACTGTGTAAGGGGCTTCGGGAATTCATTTCAACGCTCGATCCGGAGATCCTTCAGAAACTTCTTTCCATCTCCCGCCTGGCCAAAAAGATAGAAGTTTTTCTGGATCGGCGGCAAGCGCAGGACGATCTTTTTGCCCTGTTTAGGTCCTGGAAGGGGAGCCCGCAGGCCATCCCAAGTGTGATCCGGGAGCAAGAACCTCACCTGCACCAGCTCATGGACGAACTCGATCTTTCCTCTGAGAAATTGAAAAAAATCCTCTCCTAGGCGTCAAAAATCCTTATTTTTTATGATGCTCAAAATATGATCATCTTTGTGTTTAAACATACTATAAAATACTATGAAAAACGCTATATATAGCTATAAATAGAAAAATAATATAAAAAAGTATTAAGGTGCTATTGTTTTGTATTGTTTTGTAGAGTACTCTTCTATTAGAGGCAAAAAAATGAAAAAGAAAATATATACAACCCAGAACAGGGCTGTGCCAAGTCAATCTGGTGCCACCGGCCTAGCCACAGAGTTGCCCCAATCCGACCTCCGGGGTCGGATGGGTTGGCGGAAAGCGACGGCGGCGTTTACAGCTTTTGTGTTTGCGTGGTCGATGTGCGTGAGTCCGGTGATGGCCGAGACGATCAACCTGGAAGGCGGCAGTGTAGAAGTCAACACGCAGGAGAACACCACGAACTGGAACGTCACGGGGAACCCCGTGTGGAACGTCCCCGAGTTCAACGTGCCGCAGAATAATATTTATAACATCTCAGGCCTCAGCCAGAACGCGAGCTTGGCGCTTCTCGTGAACGGCGGCCAGGCCTCGAACATTTTCGGCACGATGAACCTCTCAAACCTTGCCTTTATCCTCCAGAATATCGCCGGGATTAATATCGGCTCAAGCGCCATGATCAACCTGAACAATGCCTCACTCCTTGCTTCCACCCTGGCTCTTAACACCAGCGCGACGGACTTTTTCGCACGGCAGTATTCCTTTTCAGGGGGAGGCGGCTTTCTCACCAATGACGGCAAGATCGTGGGCAACAATGCGGACCTGGTAGCGCTCATCGCTAATGCCATTGAGAACAAGGGGACGATCGAAGTGCCAATGGGCACGGTCGCTCTCGCTGCGGGCAATACGGTAACGGTGGGTATTTCCGGGGACGGGCTCGTTTCGATCGGGGTTGATGAAGCGACGGCCAATAAACTGGGTCTTGAATCCCAGATCAAGAACACGGGGACGATCTCGGCTGACGGTGGCAAGGTGATTTTGAACGCTCAAGCCATGGACGGGCTTTTTGAGAAAGCCATCAGCCTTGAGAAGCATGGGAATGCCGTCAGCGCTGTCATGGCGGATAACGGTGTGATCGAGTTCCAGTCCCTGGATGATATCTATAACGAGGCCCTGGTGCAGGCGCGCGGCGGGGAGGTCAAGATCGAGGCGGCGCAGGGAGGTCTCACGAACACGGGGATGATCGATGCCGAGCAGGGAAAGATCGAAGCGCGTGTCCTGGACGACATCATGAATGAGGCTCTGATAAAAGCCCAGGAAGGTTCGATCAAGGTTGAGTCGGTCTCGGGCAACGTGACCAATCAGGGAACGATGATGGCGGACAAGGGCAAGGTGGAGGTGACCGCGAAACGGGATATCGTGAATGAAGCCATCATGAGCTCTTTAGGCGGTGAGGTTCGCGTGGTTTCGACGGAAGGCGCCATCACGAACAAGGGGACGATGAAAGCGGACGAAGGTGTGCTTCATCTCACCTCCAAGCAGTCCGCCTACAACAAAATGCTGATGGAGGCTCTCCACGGGAAAGTGGAAGTCGAGTCGACGGAAGGCGAAGTGGTGAATGAGGGCACGATCCGCGCGACAGAAGGAGCGGCTGCGCTCACGGCCCGTCAGGATGTCACGAACGCGGGAGCTATCGAGGCTCCGAAAGGCGAGATCCGTGTCACTTCCCAGGAGGGGCGCGTCACGAACCTTGGCGCGATGAAGGCGCAAGGCGGCAACATCAAACTGACCGCCGAGCAGGCCGCCTATAACAAAATGCTCCTGGAGGCTCTGAACGGCAAGATTGAAGTGACTTCCAAGAAGGTCGAGATTGTGAACGAAGGAACGATGGATGCGACCGGCGGGGAGATGGATCTGACCGCTGCCGGCGCCATTAAGACGCAAGGCGTTTTAAAAGCTCAAACGCTTACTGAACAGGGAGCGACATTCAAAGTTGGAGGCCGGATGGAAGTTGGACGTGCCGTGATGGAGAACCTTGACCACGCCGCGGACATCGAAGAAGGGGCGATCATTTCCGGGAGCTACGAAGATGTGGATGACATTAATGTGCTTGGAAATTTTAGCTTGAGCGGCGATACAACCATTTGGGCGGATTCCGACGGCATCAATGATCTCGGGGGAATTTTCTGGAGCGGGGATTATGCCGTGGCCGGCAATAATCACGATCTGACGCTCAAAGCCTCCAAAGATTCTACGATTGGAGACGTGACCGGGGTGAAAATCCTGACCCTGGCCGGAACGAGAAGCGTGACGCCGGTCTACACGGCCGCTCTCGCGACTTCCGCCTGGTCCTCGATCACGGACTTTCGGATCAATAGCGACGCTAAGCTGAGTCGCTTTACGGGCACTGGCGCTTCCGGGGATCCGTACATGATCTCCGATGTCTATGGCCTCCAGGCCATGGGGGGATATCTGGCGGCGGGGACTTACTTCGAGTTGGCCAATGATATTGCCGCGACAAGCACCTCGGGTTGGAATGCCGGGGCGGGATTTGATCCGATCGGCGATGCGACTACAAAATTCGCCGGGAATTTCGATGGTAATTCAAAAACTATTTCTAATTTAAAAATCAGCCGCGGCGGAGAGGACAATGTCGGCCTTTTCGGGTACACCAATAACGCCTCGATTCAGGATGTTGTGCTCTCCTCAGCGGGTGTGACCGGCGGTTCGAATGTGGGCGCTTTCGTTGGGACTCAAGAGGGCGGAACCATGAACCGCGTTAAGCTGGCAACCGGGACAGCGGATAGTGAGATCCTTGGGACCCAAAAAGTGGGCGGCCTTGTGGGTGTGAATTCAGGCACCATTCAAAAATCCTCCATGACCGGTTCAAGCTGGGTTTGGGCAGAAAATGTGCTCGGTCAGGTGGGAGCCGGAGGCTTGGTCGGTGATAACTCAGGGGCGATAGAGAATTCCTACAATGCTTCCAGTTACGGTGCTTATGCCAACAAGGGCCGCACTGGTGGTCTGGTGGGGAGTAATTCCGGGACTATTTTGAATTCCTATAACACCGGGGAGGTTATGGGAGACATGGGATGGCCCGTTACTGGGGATTATATCGGCGGTCTTGTGGGCGAAAATACGGCCGGTTCCATCACGAATTCTTATTCAACAGGACATGTTTACGATACGAACACGAATGTCGGCGGCCTTGTGGGCGGTCTCACGGGGGGTACCATCACGAATTCTTTTTACAATTCCCAGACCAGCGGCAAAAGCGACACCGGCAAGGGAACGCCCAAGACCACCCAGGAGATGTCTTCGGCCGCGACCTTTACCGGATGGGATTTCAGTGTGGTGGGCGACGGCACGATCGGGAACTGGATCATGGCGGACAGGCCCCGCCTTCAGCAGGAGCACACCACGACCCTCACCAACGCCGTTGACCTCCAGCTCATAGCCGTGGACCTTGGCGCTTCTTACACGCTTGCCAACAACATTGACGCTTCGGGAACCGCGACCTGGAACTGGGTATCCGGTACCACCTATGGAGGGTTTAGTCCTATAGCGGGTTTCTCCGGAACATTTGAGGGAAACGACCATACAATATCGGGCCTTTATATCTATCGACCATCAGCGACCGATGTTGGATTATTTGGGACATCATCCGGTCAGATCAGGAATGTCGGTCTTACAAGCGGTAGTGTAACTGGTATGGTGAGCGCCGGAGGTGGAGGTTTATCTTCAACCGGGGCTCTGGTAGGTAATAGCTCGGGGCTCGTGGATCGTGCTTATGCCAATGTTAGCGTCTCTGGAGGTGATAGTGTCGGAGGACTTATAGGAACAAGTTCTGGCGGATCGATTACAAACTCTTATGCCACTGGGAACGTGACTTCGAATGGAGATGCCGGTGGACTCATCAGCAATCTTTATTCCACAACCGTACTCCAAAACAGCTACGCTACGGGTGATGTTTCAGCCGGAAGAATTGGAGGAGGTTTGGTGGCTGTTGACCAGGGTATATCGATTAATAATTCTTATGCAACGGGGGATGTGAGCGGTGGATTGCGGGCTGGCGGCCTTGTGGGATGGCTGCTTTTTGATGCTTCTTTGACCAATACCTATGCCAGTGGAAGCGTCACTGGGGGTAGCGACATTGGAGGATTAGTCGGGTTGCAACAAGCAGGAACGGCTAATATCACTCATAGCTTCTCTAAGGGTCTCGTCAGCGGAGGAACCGGGAACATGGGGGGATTGATTGGTCGAGTAGCAGATGCTGTTGTGCTGACACAGTCTTTCTATGATTCAGAAACTTCCGGTCAGTCTGATACAGGAAAAGGTGTTCCTAAAACGACGACTGAAATGATGACACAAGCCACTTTTACAGGTTGGGATTTCAATATAGACGGTACGGGCGCGGGTTCCGGGGCCTGGGTTATGGCCGGTTATCCTCATCTCCAGCACGAATGGACGCCAACGATTTCAAATGCATCTCAACTTCAAATGATGGCCCTTGATCTGGACGCTGCCTACACCCTTGCAGGCGACATCGACGCTTCAGGGACAAGCGGTTGGAACGCCGGCGCGGGTTTCAGCCCAGTGGGTTATGACACGAGCCATCCTTTTACCGGATCCTTTGAGGGTAATAACCATACGATCAACGGGCTTTTCATGAACCGCGGGGATTATACGGGTCTTTTTGGTGTTTGGGGGACTGGAGGTTTTGAAGGACAGGGCGGGACGTTGCAAAATGTGGGACTCACCGGTGCCAACATCAGCGGGACTTCATACGTGGGCGCTTTGGTGGGAGAAGTGCTTACCGGCGTCCTTACCAACGTGTATTCAACCGGTAGTGTGTTCGGGACGGGGAGCGTCGGCGGCTTGATCGGGCGTTTTGGTTCGGGCGCCGCGGATTCAACCCTTTCGAATTCCCATTCGGATGCCAACGTGAATAGCACCGGAGGTTCTGTGGGCGGCTTGATCGGTCAAAGTTGGGAAGATGTTACCACCAGTTATGCTACCGGAGATGTTTCCGGAACGATCGGCGTCGGCGGTTTGATCGGAGGCCGGCACATGGGCACGCTGTCACATTCCTACGCGACAGGAGATGTAACGGCATCAAGCATCATGGCGGGCGGTCTTGTGGGAAGCAATGTGGGAGGTTTCTCCAATTCCTTCGCGACAGGAAATATCACCGGAACGGATCGAGTAGGCGGGCTTGTCGGTAATCAAAATGGCGGAGATGTTTCAGATGTTTACGCGATAGGGAGCGTTACAGGAACAGATAAAGTCGGCGGTTTGATCGGCGTTCTAGCGGGCGGTTCCTTGAGCCAGGCTTATTCGACCGGCAGCGTGACGGCGGATACGAACAAAGGCGGACTCGTTGGGTATGATGAATACGGTCCCGTCTATACCTCCAATTTCTGGAACACGACCACCTCTGGCATGGCCGATGGTGTCGGGAACCAGGATCCTGAACCCGCCGGAGTTACTGGAAAAACGACGGCGGAAATGATGCAATCAGCCACATTCTCAGGATGGGATTTTACCGTGGATGGCGTTGCCGCGGGTTCCGGCGACTGGATCATGGCTGGCATGCCGCATCTTCAGATCGAATGGTCCACGGATATCAAAACGCTCGCCCAGCTTCAAATGATGGCGCTAAATCTCGATGCTTCTTATACCCTTGCCAACGACATTGATGCTAGTGAAACATCTAATTGGAATTCAAGCGCCGGTTTCTCATCGGTGGGGACATTCACGGGTGTTCTAGATGGCGGCTATCACGAAATCAGTAATCTAAAGGCCACTCAGGGGTTGTTTTCGGTCCTTAGTGGTGGTGGCACTATTGTGCGGAATCTTGGACTATTAAACGTGACAGGAACGGGAGGATCGGTTGCGCTAACTGCGAGGGATTCAGTTTCAATCACGAATGTTTATGCAACTGGGACCATTACGGGCGGCGTGGCGGGTGGGCTTGTGGGTTGGCTAGGGTCTGCCTTTATTGACAATTCTTATTCGGCTGTCAATGTTACCGGGAGTGGTTCTACAGGTGGCATTGCCGGTTCGTTGAGCGGAGCATCCGTTGGGCAGCCGCTCCCGGAGATAAGAAATTCCTATGCCACTGGGAGCGTTACGAATACAGGTTCGGACAATTGGGCTCGGGCGGGGGGCGCCGTGGGTTATACCTGCGTTGGGAAACTCATTAATTCTTATGCGACGGGTCAGGTTTCGGGAGGGACGCATGCCGGCGGCCTTGTGGGGTATATTGATTTTGATCAGATGACGATCACCAATAGTTTCTGGAATGTGGAAACGACGGGCCAGGCCACGAGCGCTTACAACCACGGTACAGGCCTGACTATCCAGCAGATGACGCAGCAGTCGAATTTCACAGGATGGGATTTTGATGTGGATGGTGTTTCGGCTGGGCATAACGGGACCTGGATCATGGCCGGCAATCCCCATCTTCAGATGGAATGGTCCGAGAATATCACCAATGCCGCCCAACTCCAGATGATGGCTCTCGATCTGGATGCTAATTACACTCTCGCCAACAACATTGACGCCTCCGCGACGACAACCTGGAATTGGAATGGTTCCAGCTATCTTGGTTTTGACCCGGTAGGTTATTCGACAGGAAATTGGTTCGACCCTCCCACGAATCCTTTTACGGGTAGTTTGAACGGTGCGGGCTACGGGATCACAGGATTGACGATCAATCGGGGAAGTGAAAATACCGTAGGGTTGTTTGGCGCCATAAGCGGATCGAATATTAGCCGTGTGGGGTTATTGGGCGGCAGCGTGATCGGGGCCGATAATGTGGGAAGTTTAGTGGGGCATGCTTACAATTCGACCCTCTCCTTGAATTATGCCACGGGGACTGTCAGCGGCAGCGACCAAGTGGGTGGTCTGGTCGGACAGGCAGGATCCTCCAGCATTACCTTAAGCTATGCTACAGGAAACGTGACGGGAACAGGCTACAACACCGGGGGGCTTGTGGGGGATAATTATCAGTCTTCGATCGGTAATTCTTACGCGACGGGAGCTGTTAGCGGTAATGCTTATGTGGGCGGACTCGTGGGATATAACAGCGATTCTTCTCTGACAAATACTTTTTCCACCGGTAATGTATCGGGGAATAGTTCGGTAGGAGGGTTGATTGGGTCCTATAGCGGTGGAACGCTAACGAACAACTATTGGGACACGGAAACTTCGGGTCTAGCCACCAGTGCCGGTGAGGGCGCAGGAGCCGTAGAGGGCAAGACCACGGCCCAAATGATGCAACAGGCGACGTTTTCCAACTGGGATTTTAGAATTTTCCAGGATGATAGGGTTGGAATTTGGACCATGGCGGGGCTTCCGCACCTGCAGAACGAATGGACAGACGTCATCACGAATGTGGTCCAACTCCAGATGATGGCCCTCGATCTTGATGCGAATTACACTCTTGCGAATGATATCGACGCTTCCGGAACTGCTGGCTGGAATGGCGGCGCGGGATTTAATCCCATAGGTGAAGATTATGGTACTGATTTCTTTTCGGGAACGTTGGATGGTAATAATAAAACAATCACAGGCCTTACCATTAACCGTCCGGCCGAGAATTATGTGGGGCTTTTTGGAGCGATCACGAATTCCACCATTCAAGATCTGGGTCTTGTGAATGTGGCGGTGACCGGGAGTTCCGCGGTGGGCGCTTTGGCCGGACATAACACGTCTTCAGTGGTCTCTAATACCTATAGCACGGGTACTGTGACCGGAAGCAGCGAAGGAAGCGAGTCTGCCGCGGGTGGTCTGATAGGAAAGAATTACGGTACTTTGACGGCTACTTATTCGACGGCTACGGTCAGCGGGAACAGGATGGTCGGTGGTCTTGTGGGAGAGGGCGGGAGTGGAGCCTATTACGGACGGAGTATCATCCAGGACAGTTATGCGACGGGTGCGGTAACCGGCGCCAATAATGAAGTCGGAGGATTAAGCGGGACTTTAGGGACGGCTTATGATGGAGTGGCTGAGATCAATAACAGTTACGCGACCGGGTTGGTGATCAGTTCGGGTTATGAAGGCGGTCTTGTGGGTACACGCTATGGCGGGACGATCACGAATTCCTTCTGGAACACAGAGACTTCAGGCGCAGCCTTCGGCGTGGCGGACGGTATCCAGGACGGCGTCACCGGGCTTACTACGGCGCAAATGATGGATCCGGTTATTTATGGCAACGCTGGCTGGGATATTTTTACTCCAGTGTGGGACACCTACACAGACGCATTGCCGACTTTAAATTGGCAGAATGCCGCGGCAGGGACTGCGGCTTATATTTGGTCCGGTAATTCAGATACGGATTGGTCGACAGCTTCGAATTGGTCGACCGGATCCGCTCCTGATTCAAACTCAACCGTTTATGTTTTTAATCGCGCTAACGATCCTTTAACGGCTTCTTCTGTGGAGCTTCAGGCTCTCAATATTCTTTCGAGCGGTATTTTGACACTTGGTGACACGCTGACTGTGAATGGGGCTTTGGCCAATGACGGAACGATCACGGGTTCTACCGTGATCAATAACGGCACTTGGTCCGGTGCCGGTACCACCAATAGCGCTGTCGATAACTTCGGCACGGTTTCCGGCGGGACGTTCAACGGTGTTTATAGTACTGATTACAGTGATGGGACGATCACCGGCGGAACATTCAACGGTCTCGTTAATAATTATGGCTGGGGGACGATCTCAGGCGGCACGTTTCATGGGGACGTGTATAACGACTATTTGATTTCGGATGGAACGTTCAACGGATCAGTCACCAATTATACTTTTAATGCCGGGGGCGGGATTTACGGCGGTACGTTTACAGGCGGAGTTAATAATATTTTCACTGGAGAAATTTCAGGAGGCACCTTTAATTGTGGTGTAACCAATGGCGGCGTGGGTTCAACCACAGCCTGGATTTTTGACGGGACATTTAATGGTGCAGTTTTTAATTATGAATATGGAACCATCTACGGCGGTACGTTCAACAGTTCGGTTTCTAATGACGCTGGCGATCTTAGCGGCGGTATTTTTAACGGAAGCGTAACGAATTCTGCATTGGTGTTTGACGGAACTTTTAATAGCGTGGTCGAAAATGCCGGAACCATATTCGGCGGGACATTTACGGGCGATTTGACCGATTGGGGAATTGTCGACGGTGGGAATTTTGGAGGATTGCAATCCATGACTCTCGAAACGGGAGGGACCTGGGATTATGACACCGAAGTCGGAGGATCGATAATTAATAAAGGAATCATTGCCGCGGGTACTTTTACCGGCGCTGTAGAAAATCGTTTGCATATTGCAGCCGGGACATTTAACGGGACGGTCATCAACTCCGGAGCTATTACCGGTGGCACATTCGCCTTGACAGGGGATTACACGCAGACGGCCGGAAGTTTCTCGGGTGTGACAGATTCCATGACAATGGCGAATTTCGATCTGCAAGGAGGAACATTTCAGGCTCCTGACATGACCGTGAGTGGTGCATTCAAAGTCAGTGACGGAGCCTTCACTTCTGGTTCAAGCGTCATCACCTTACAAGGTGCGAATGCTACTTATTTGAGCACAGATGTAAATGCGGCTAATACTGATTGGATGGATGGAACGCTGAATATTCAGTCTGACGCCAACCAAGCGCTTCCAGGCGATGAGACTTACGGAATCCTGCAGCTTGGCAGAAATGCGGGTACTGGGACTACCCTTTATACGATGGGATCAAATACATCGATCGGGACGGGTTTCACGATCGATCTGGATGACGCGAAGCTGGTGCTGACGGTCAATGCAATGGGTGTCAACAAGATCTATAACGGAACAACCACTGCGACAGCGACTTTTACGGATGATCATATCACGGGTTATTATGAAGCTTATACGATCAATTACACCGCTTCGTTCGCGGATAAAAACGTTGGCACCGGAAAGGCAATTAATGTCACGGGCATTTCGCTTTCAGGTGCAAGTGCAAGTTATTATCAACTGGCTTTTTCGAGCGACGCTACAACAGCCGATATCACAGCGAAGGCGATCACATTAAGCGGTATTACCGCATCGAATAAAGTTTATGACCAAACCACGGCCGTGACGGTTTCCACGACGGGCGCCGATTTCGCAGGAATGATCGACGGGGATGAATTGACGGTAAGCTCCACGGGCGTCTTTAGTGATAAGAATGTTGCAGCGGGGAAGACAGTGACGCTGACCAATACGCTCGGTGGAGCTGACCTCGCAAACTATTCAATCACCGACCAAGGGACCACGACTGCGGACATCACTGCAAAAGCCGTGACATTGAGTGGCATTACCGCTTCGAACAAGATTTATGACGCCACAACCGACGCGACGGTCTCGACTGTGGGAGCGACATTCACGGGGATGATCGGCGGGGATGAGTTGACGGTAAGCTCCACCGGCGTTTTCAGTGATAAGAATGTGGCAAGTGGCAAGACTGTGACACTGACAAATACCTTAGGCGGCGCGGATCTTGCGAACTATACGATCACAGATCAGGGAACTACGACAGCTAACATTACTGCAAAGGCAGTAACTCTCTCCGGCATCACTGCCTCCAATAAAGTTTATGACCAGACCACGGACGCGACGGTTTCTACGGCCGGGGCCGTATTTACGGGCATGGTAGATGGCGATGACCTGACGGTTTCTTCGACCGGAACTTTCAGCGACAAGAATGTCGCGGTCGGAAAGACCGTAACGCTTACGAACACTTTTGACGGTGCTGATCTCGGCAACTACACGATCACAGACCAAGGGACCACGACGGCGGATATCACGAAGGCTGCCGTGACGCTTTCGGGGATCACGGCCTCGAATAAAGTCTATGACCAGACCACGGACGCGACGGTTTCCACGGCGGGCGCGGTCTTCTCGGGGATGTACGCGGGAGATGAACTGACAGTTTTATCGACGGGTGCTTTCAGCGACAAAAATGCGGCGGACGGCAAGACGGTCACCTTGACAAATACCTTCGGCGGAGCGGACCTTGCCAACTACGAGATCACAGATCAGGGGAGCATATTGGCTAATATCACGAAGGCTGTTGCGACGTTAAGTGGGATCACCGCCTCGAACAAGGTCTATGATTCCACAACCGCCGCGACGGTGAATGACACGGGAGCGATCTTTGGCGGATTGTATTCCGGGGATGAACTCACGGTATCTTCAACCGGTGTATTCAGCGACAAAAATGCCGGGGACGGGAAAACGGTCAATCTTTCAAACATTCTCGGGGGCGTGGATCTCGGAAACTACACCGTGATCGACCAGACGACCACGACGGCGGATATCACGAAGGCTGCCGTGACGCTTTCGGGGATCACGGCCTCGAATAAGGTTTATGATCAAACGACTGCCGCGACGGTCTCGACGTCGGGGGCCCTATTCGCAGGGAAATATGATGGGGATGTGCTGACGGTCTCCTCGACCGGGACGTTTAGTGACAAGAACGTGGCGAATGGGAAGACCGTGACGCTTGCGAACACGTTCGGCGGTACGGATCTTGGCAATTACAACATCACCGACCAGGGCACCACAACGGCGGATATCACGAAAGCGACTGTTACACTTTCAGGGATTACGGCATCAAATAAAGTTTATGACCAAACGATCGCTGCGACGGTTTCGACAGCTGGCGCTGATTTTGCGGGCAAATACGTTGGGGATGTGCTCACGGTCTCCTCGACAGGGACCTTCAGCGATAAGAATGTCGGGACCGGAAAGACGGTCACGCTTGCGAACTCGTTCGGCGGTGCGGACCTTGGCAACTACAACATTACCGATCAGGGGACTACGACCGCCGATATTACAAAGGCGACCGTGACGCTCTCGGGGATCACAGCATCGAACAAAGTTTATGATCAGACGACTGCCGCTACGGTTTCGACGGTTGGCGCTGCTTTTGCCGGGAAATATGCCGGTGACGTGCTGACGGTCTCTTCGACCGGAACTTTTGGTGATAAGAACGTGGCGAATGGGAAGACCGTAACGCTTGTGAACACCTTTGGCGGTACGGACCTCGGCAATTACAACATCGCCGACCAGGGGACCACAACGGCCAATATCACGCAGAAGGCAGTGACCCTTGGCGGGATCACCGCTTCGAGTAAGGTGTATGACACAACAACTGATGTGAATGTAAGCTCGGCGGGAGCAAATTTTTCCGGTCTGATCGCGGGCGATGAGCTCACGGTTTCTTCGGCGGGCGTTTTCAGCGATAAGAACGCGGGAATTGCGAAGCAGGTTGATCTGACAAACGTGTTGGGCGGCGCCGATCTGAATAACTACATGGTCATCGACCAGCAAACCACGACCGCAGACATCACCAAGGCCACGGTCACTCTCTCGGGGATCACGGCATCAAATAAGATCTATGATTCCACGACCGCGGCAACGGTTTCTACGTCCGGCGCGGCCTTTGCGGGAAAATACGCTGGCGACGAGCTGACGGTCTCTTCGGCGGGTACTTTTAGCGATAAGAATGTTGGTGTTGGAAAGACGGTGACGCTTGCGAACACGATCAGCGGGGCTGATGCCGGGAACTATACCGTGGTAGACCAGGGAACGACCGTTGCGGATATCACGAAAGCTTCCGTGACCCTGAGCGGGATCACGGCATCGGATAAGTTCTATGACGGGACGACGGATGCCGCGATATCCACGGCAGGAGCCATATTCGAGGGTAAATATGCCGGCGATACTTTGACCGTTTCTTCCACCGGTGTCTTTGATGATAAAAATGTCGGAACGGAAAAAATAGTGACCCTGACCAATATTCTGGGAGGTTCCGATCTCGAGAATTATCAGATCGCAGACCAGGCCACTACGACGGCGGACATTCAGGCGCGGGGTGTGGCGATCGATCTGACGGGAAGCCGTGTTTATGACGGGACCGTCAATCTTGCCGCGGAGATCTTCACTCTGAGCAATCTCGTCGGAGGCGAGACCTTGACCTTGACCGGCGTGGGTACGATGGCCGACAAGCATGTGGCTGATGGCAAGACCGTGACGCTCGGGACCTTGGCGCTTGGTGATGGCATGAACGGTGGTTTGGCGAGTAACTATACGCTCACGGGCGGCACGCATACGGTCGATATTATCGCGGCTCCCATTATGATCTCAGCCGAGAACATCTCCAAAACTTATGACGGCGGTCTTGCCGCACCCACCACCGCGAGGGTGTACAGCGGGCAGCTTTTTGATACGGACACGATCTTGGGCGGGACGTTCGCTTTCACGGACAAGAATGTCGGATACGCGAACAAGACCATTACAGTTTCCGATGTGACCGTGAGTGACGGGAACGGCGGCGGCAATTACGCGATCACTTACGTGGACAATACGACAAGTACGATCAATCCCTACGTGGTGGATCTCTCGGGAAGTCGCGTTTATGACGGGACCCTGGAGGTTGCGGCGGGGGTTTTCAGTTTGAGCGCTTTGGTCGGAACCGAAACGTTGACGCTTACCGGTATCGGCCGGATGGATGACAAGAATGTCGGGATTCACAAGGCTGTAACAACCGGCACTTTAGCTTTGGGAGACGGCATGAACGGCGGCCTTGCGGGCAATTATACCCTTGAAGGCGGGACGCATACCGTCAATATTGGAAAGGCTACCGCCGCATTAAGCGGTGTCGCGGCTCTTAATAAAGTCTACGACGCCACAACGGCCGCGGCGGTTTCCACGGCGGGTGCTGCCTTCGCCGGCAAATATGGGAATGATGTGCTGACAGTTTCCTCAACAGGGACCTTCAGCGATAAAAACGTCGCTGCAGGCAAGACAGTCACCCTTGTAAATACGTTTGGAGGCTCGGACCTCGGGAACTATAACATCACGGATCAGGCAACCACGACCGCGGATATCACGAAAGCGACTGTGACGCTCTCCGGGATTACGGCCTCGAATAAAGTTTATGATCAGACGACCGTCGCGACAACGAACACCGCTGGGGCGGCTTTTGCGGGGAAATATGCCGGCGACGTATTGACGGTTTCTTCGACGGGAACGTTTGGTGACAAGAATGTGGGGACGGGTAAGACGATAACGCTTGTGAACACGTTCGGCGGCGCCGATCTCGGCAATTACAACATTACCGATCAGGGGACTACGACAGCCGATATCACGAAAGCGAGCGTAACGCTCTCGGGGATCACGGCATCGAACAAAGTTTATGATCAAACCACGGCTGCGACGGTCTCGACGGCGGGAGCTGCTTTTGCCGGAAAATATGATGGGGATGTGCTGACTGTGTCTTCGACCGGCGTATTCAGCGATAAGAACGTGGCGAACGGGAAGACGGTAACGCTTACGAACACTTTTGGAGGTACGGATCTGGGGAATTATCAGATCACCGACCAGGGGATGACGACGGCCAGCATCACGGCGCGTCCTCTGACGATCACGGCGACCGGGATCCATAAAGTCTATGACGGTACGACTGCCGCGGCAGCGACCTTGTCGGATAACAGATTGACCGGGGATGTGTTGGCGCCAAGCTATACGACGGCAACCTACGCTGATAGCCTTGTGGGGACATCGAAACCGGTGACGGTCAGCGGGATCTCGCTCTCGGGAGTGGATTCGTATAATTACGCTTATAACGCGGTAGCGACAACGCTCGCCGATATCACCCCGGTGCCTGTGGTGATCGTGACTCCGCCGACGGTGGTGGATCCTCCTCCGATCGTGATCCCTCCGCAGCCGCCCGTGATCACACCGCCGCCTGTCGTGATCGTGGAGCCTCCGGCGATAACGAATCCTCCGATTAACATTACACCGCCTACGCCCCCGACACCGCCGGTAACGCCTCCGACCACACCCGTGACGCCTCCGACACAACCGGTGACTCCGCCCGCGCAGCCTTCGGTGCCGGCGGCAGGGTCTACGCCTTCATCGGGAACTGTGTCTTCCCAGCCGGCGACAACACCGGCCGCGGGTAATACGGCTTCTTCGGGCACAACCGGGACATCGGCGGCGTCTCAGGAGAATTCGTCCTCTTCGTCAACGGCGAATTCCTCATCCTCATCGGCCGGCCGCCAGGGAGATAACGATTCCGGTCAAGCCTCAGAGGGAGAAGATAGCCGCGAGCAGGGAGCGATCGCGAAAGATGAGGCCGCGGCGGAGAATGACGGAGTGGCGCCCTCCAAGGAAGAAGCGGCGAATATCCAGTGGCGGGATGTTCCGATCGATGTGATGATGAAGAATCAAGACAACCGGAAATTCCTGACCGATGTCCGGGTCCTGGAGGGGGCCGTTTATGTGATCGACGCCGTCAACACGATGTCGCTCCTTGGGATGGGGGATTCGATGCGGGTGCTTTATAAAAAGCGCGTGAGCAAAGCGATCAAGGCGCCTAAAAAAGTGGATATCCAGGAGAGGCAAAAATCCCGGGAAGAGATTGCTGAGGCCAAGGATCTTGTTGTTGAAACGATCCCTCAGGAAGCTCCCAAGGAACCTGCGACCCCTGAAATGAAAGAAGCCCTGACCCAGATCCTGGAGAAAGTGAAGGAAGAGCCCGAGGTCGAACCGGCCCCGGCGAATCGCGTCCTTAAATCCGCTTCTCCGGTCATCATGCATCAAACCAAGACCGGGGAACGTTACGGCACTTTAAAAAATCCCGGAAGGGATGTTTTTGTGAGAAGCAACGGCGGCGACTGGAAAGCCGCGGCGGATGGGATGATCATTCTGCCGGGGGATGAAGTGAAAACGGCGGACAGGAACTCGGTGGAAGTCCTGATGGATGACGGGAAGACTGGACGCGTCGAGATCAAGGAAGGGAGCCTCTTCCGTATCCAAAAGGCAGAAACCGATAGCGTGACCGGCGCCAAAACAACCCTGTTGGACCTTGCCATGGGAAAGATCCTCGTGAAGGTGGAATCCCTGAAGGGGAATTCCCGATTCGAAGTCCGTACCCCGACGGCGCTGACCGGGGTTAGAGGTACTACTTTTGAAGTAACCGTCAAAGAAAAAGCCTAACGCCATACCCACCCCACCTCGTAGGTGTGGTGGCCTTCTCGGTACTCAATACCACACCTACGAGGTGGGGTTTTTGGTCTTGTTTTTCCCTTGCCTCCTCAGTCCTCCTTGAATAAGATACAACGCCTCGGGTTCATAGAGACGGGTCCTATAATCTCTTCTAGGTTTTGATCCCATAGCACACAACTAATCGAAAGGAATCAATGTCCATGACCACAGCGAACGCAGAAAAAAGAGCTTTAATGAGCACGCTTCCGGGGGATGATGTCCGCCAGATCATGTGGCGCTTTACCGATCGTTATGACCTCCAGATGGTGATCCAGTCTACTCGCTCCGTCGCCCGCAGCGTCGTCGCGCGTATGGTGGCCGATAAACAGCGCCACACCCATGACTGGACGCCCGAGAAGCAGGCCATGCTTAAGGCGTTTGATGAGGCCGGCATTACGGCCGCTTTCATGGAACCGGAAGAAGGCGGTTATATCTCCGGGCCGAAGAACCTCGTGCTCGCGATGATCGCTTTTGAACTTTGCTGGGTGGACGCCGGCGCCGCGACCGCAAGCCTTGCCAATAACCTCGCGCTCGAGCCGATCCACGAAAAAGGAACGCATGAGCAGAAAATGAAATATATGGGCGGCTGCGTGCCCCCGAAACCGGGCGAGAACCGGAAGATCATTCGCGGTTCTTTCGCGCTCACCGAACCGCTTCCGTATGTCGGCGTGGATGCCGGGATGCTTTCCGGCAAGATCCGTATCGCGGAATGGAAAGAAGGGCAGGAACCCATCCTTCAGGTCGAAAAACGCGGCCGTTTCATCACGAACATGGGTTACGCGAATTTCGTGACCGCCTCGGTCGATACCGATGACCCTCGCATCAAATCGAGCTGTATGATCATTCTCGAAGAAGGCGATCAGGGCCTTTATGACCGCGGTGCCCCGACCCTGAAACTTGTCCACCAGCTTTCCAGCACGCACGATCCGATCTTCAACCTCAAAGTTCCCGCGAGCCGCATCATCGGCGGGTATACGATCAAGGACGGCATGATCGTTCCGAATTTCAATAACAGCGAAGTCATCGAAGCCGTGTTCCGCCGTACGCGCGTCACGGTCGGCATCATGACGACCGCGAAACTTCTTTCCGCGATCGAACCGGTGATCCGCTACCAGCGCACACGGTTCCGCGGCGGAGCCTCGGTCTCGGCCGGAACGCCACGTTATGATCTTGGGATCCAGCAGAAAGAAGATCCTTGCCACCGGTTGGTCGACGTTTGGGCGACCGGCGAAGCGGGCGCGTCGCTCGGGTTCGAAGGAGCCCGTCTTTTTGACGAGTTCGATCCGATGGAAAAGAAAAAAGATGAGCTTTTCGACCAGCAGGGGATCAAAGGCGCCCGCGCGCAGATGAAAGCGCTTGCGGAACCGCGCAAAAAAGCCCTCGAATATGTCGAGCTCATGGGGAAACCCGCGTCCCAGCGTGACGCGAAACGGGTCGCTGAGCTCGAAGGGGATCTTCTCACCCAGTACCTCATCAAGGAATCGCTCGCGGACGTGTATTGCCCGGCCGGGAAACTCTGGAACACGGGTTACGGCGCGACGATGATGCGCGAAGCCGTGAGCATGATGGGCGGCTACGGGATCACGGAAGACTGCCCGGGATTTCTCACCCAGAAGTGGTCGGATGCCCAGCTTGAGGCGACGTACGAAGGACCGGAATGCGTCCAGCGCCTCCAGATGAGCCGCACGATGGTGAACGATATTTTTCTCGCCCAGTTCAAGAACTGGACGAAGGACCTCCGAGAGATCGCCAATCGTAAGCCGGAAATGGGCGCCGCGACGCTCGCTGCGGCGATGGAACTTTGGCTCTGGTCGATCCATTATCTGCAGGAAACCAAAGACGCGAACGGAAAAACGCTTTATGGCGGCCAGCGCCAGGGCGTGATGTTCCCGATGGCCGATGCGCTCGCGTGGATCCTGGGCGCCCGCCAGCTCATCCTCGATACGCTCGAGCTCGAGAAAAAAGGCCCGGAAAGCCCGACGCTCGCGGAAGGTTTGGCGGGTGTGGTCAATTTTTATTCGGATCTGAGTGGTGTTCAGGCCGCCCGTACCGCCGGTGAAGTCAGCAAGATCTGCAACGATCTTGTTTACGGTTATCAAGTGCCGGGGACCGATCTTAAGGCTTTCGCTGAACTTCGCGCCAAAACGGACGCGGCGTTCGCGGGATTGCGTTTTTCCAAGGACCGTGCCGCGGAAGCCGTGGCGCAGGTCATGATCCCGGAAGCGCTGGATTATCCGCTGTAAAACCGGGAAACGGGGAACGGTTAACGTTGAACGTTTGCGTTCCCCGAACATCAAAAGAACTTTGATGTTCTAAAGGAGTATTTATTATGAGCGCAGAACGCCAGAGTATGAACGTTGACATTGTCTGCGTGGGGTTTGGACCTGCGACGGCAGGATTTCTGAACACGCTCACCAAGGCCATGCAGCAGGACCCCGCGGCCGAGCATTTCCAGAGCAAGGTCATGCCGGGGATGCCGCTTCAGGTGATCTGCTACGAACGCGCGGACGATATCGGTTTTGGTGTTTCGGGGATCGTGACCGAAGCGAAGGGGATCAAACAGTCTTTCACGGCTGAAGAACTCGCCCAGATCCCGATGGCCCATCCGGTAAAACACGAAGAAGTCTATTATCTCCTCGATCCTGTCGGCGCGAGCCGCCGCTCATGGCTCTTAAAGATCGTCGATGCGGTCTTGAGAGTTGTCGGTGTGATCCTCCCATGGTTTAAGGACCAGGCGTTCCAGCTCCCTTTTATACCGCCTTTTATGGCCAAACACGGTGGGTGGGTCTTTTCCATGGGACAATTCACGCAGTGGGTGGGCTCGAACCTCATGGGGTCCGGGCTTGTCCAGGTGTGGCCGGGGATGCCCGTGAAGGAACCTCTTTTTGATTCGAACCGCGTCGCCGGTGTCCGCTTGGCCGACCAGGGCGTTGAAAAATCCGGGAAACCCACAGGCGCTTTCATGCCGGGCATGGACATTCACGCCCAGTTCACGGTCGTGGGGGATGGTCCCTACGGTCCGGTGGGGCAGAACCTGGACAACAAATTCGGCCTGCCGGAAGGCAATCACCAGCGCGAGTGGGCGCTCGGAATGAAAGCGGTGGTGGAGCTTCCTGAAAACACAACGCTTCAGCCCGGGACGGTCATTCATACGTTCGGGTTTCCGGAGCCCGAGATCTTCGGGTTCCTTTATGTTTATCCCAACCGCGTGGCGTCACTCGGTATTTTCGTTCCTTCCTGGCTGGATAATCCGATGCGTTCCGCCTACCGGTATCTCCAGCACTGGATGCAGCATCCGAAGCTCTGGAAACATCTCCAAGGGTCCACGCTGAAATCCTGGGGCGGGAAGAGCCTTCAGGAAGCCGGGATGCGCGGGGAGCCGTTCATCGTAGGGGATGGTTTTGCCCGTGTCGGTGAAGGTTCCGGCAGTACGAATATGCTCAAGGGGTCCGGCGTCGATGAAGCCTGGACTACGGGCGTTCAGCTTGCCGAGGGTTTGATCCAGCTTCTCAAGGAAAAGAAACCGTTCACGAAGGAAAATCTCGAGGCGACGTATCTTAAGAATCGCTGCGACAGCTGGGTCGAGAAAGACAACAAGATCGCGAAAAAAGCGCGTGATGGGTTCAGCGCTTGTTTTGAACTCGGCATGATGGGGATGGGCCTCGCGGGTTTTACGAACGGCGCTCTCAATATTCCCGCGAAATTAAAACCGGTCCATGAACGGATCCCCTCGCTTGAGAAATATTACAAAGGCAAAGTATCGCCTGAGGTGATCGAAAAAGCGCGCGTGGAAGCGAACGCGACCAACACCTACATGCACGATGCCCTGATGGATGCGGCGGGATGGCCGAAGGTCCAGTTCGACGGCAAGCTCCTCATTTCCCATCAGGACGCGCTTCTTTTGGGCGGCAAAGTCCAGGCTGCGGAAGGTTACGCGGATCATGTGATCTTTATGGATGCCGGAAAGTGCCAGAAATGCCGCACCAAGGTTTGTATCGAGATGTGCTCCGGGCAGGCGATCACGGCGAATTCTGACGGCGGGGTACCGCTTTTTGACCGTGAAAAATGTATTCATTGCGCGGCTTGCCTCTGGAATTGCGCTTATGCGCGCGAAGAGGGCAGTGATCTTACCAATGTCGATTTCCGGGCGGGTTCCGGCGGACTGCACTCCAATATTAATTAAACAAAAGGTTCGTTTCGCGTAGTTTTCCCAAAACAAGGAGGCTCTTCATGGAATTGAAAGGATATTTTGAGCGTACCAAAGGCATCGGAGTGCTTTCGACCGCGGATAACGAAGGGAAGGTCGATGCGGCGATCTACGCGCGGCCTCATTTTCTCGAAGACGGCCAGATTGCTTTCATCATGCCGGACCGTCTGACCCATCATAATCTCCAGTCCAACCCCTATGCGGTCTATCTTTTTGTCGAAACCCAGGGACTCTACCAGGGGAAACGGCTTTTCATCAAAAAAGTCTCCGAGGAGAAAAATACCGAGCGTCTTCAGGCCATGCGTCGACGTCACCTGTGCGATGAGGATAAAGAAGACGACGGCAAAGACCGGTTCCTGGTCATTTTCACGATCGAAAAAGAACTGCCCCTGATCGGTTCCTGAGGCGCTTTTGTCCGGTCTCTTCCGTATTCCCCACCCGGCCCTGGCGCTTGTATGCCTCCTTTGGGCCGGTTGTAGCCACGCCCCGTGTCAAAAAAACGCTGTTTATCAGAATGCTCCCATCCAGGCTCTGCTCGCGGGATGTTACAGCGGTACCACCAGCATCCATGATCTCGAGAAGAAAGGCGATTTTGGCATCGGGACCTTGGACGCGCTCGACGGGGAAATGGTCGTTTTGGACCATGCCTTCTATCAGATCAAACCGGACGGGAAGGCCTATCGCCTGACGGCCAAGGACACAAGCCCCTTTGCCACGCTGATTTTTTTCAAACCCGAAAAAGAATTTTTTCAGGATCAGGAAGTGACTTACGAAGGTTTGAGCCGGTTCCTTGATGAAAAACTTCTCTCTCAAAACCGGATCTATGCCGTGAGGATCGAAGGAGTTTTCCCGCGGCTTAAGGTCCGTAGTGCCGCCCGCCAAAGCAAGCCTTATCCTGTTCTGACCGAAGCGATCAAGGAGCAGAAGGTCTTTGAGCTCCAGGATCAGGAAGGAACCCTCGTGGGATTCCGTTTTCCGTCCTACATGCAAGGGGTCAATGTGCCGGGGGACCACTTCCATTTTTTAAACAAGGATCGAACCTTAGGCGGGCACGTGCTGGATTTCCGGGCCACCCAACTCCGTATCCAGATCGACGAGATCCCGGGACTTTCCATGGAGCTTCCTGAAAACCAAGAATTCCTGAAATTTCGCTTCGAAGCGGATGCCGAAGAAGCTATTCAAAAGATCGAAAAATAAACGGGCAGATGGCTGACCCGGACGCGGGATGTTCTTTTTATGAAAGTTTAAGCCGGGATGACTTGGGAAATGACGCCCAGAAGGTGTTCGGTCGTAAAAGGCTTCACGACGAACGTGAGCAGTTTGGACCGGGGAAAAAGTCTTTCCACGTCAGGATGACCCGAGATGACGATCGCGGGAATATGATTCACGCACGGGTCTTCCTGAAGTTTCTCGAAGACCTGGTGCCCTTCCAGGCCCGGCATCTGGACATCCAGGAGGATCAGATCCGGTTTTTCCTGGAGCGCCTTGGAAACAGCTTGAAGGCCATCATGGGCCGTGACGACTCCAAAGCCCTGCAACTCCAGAACGGCTTCCATGAGCGCGACCAATGAAATATCATCATCAGCGACGAGTATCTTCTTCGACACGATGCTCCTTATGACGGATCTTTGTGTTGGTGATTACTGCCGAGGTTTAGAAAAGCCCTCAAATATTACCATGCCGGACCTTCGGGGACAATGGGGGAAAAGACTTCCCGGGTTCCGGAGGCCAACGTCTTTTTTCTGTTCGAAAACAGCCGTCTTCATTATAATGTGCGCCCAAATCTCTATTCCTTTTTATAAAGGTGATTTGGGCGGCCCCAATTTTTTCAGAAATTGAATTGTATCGGGACCGCCTTCTATAGGATTCTTTTACCAATAAGGGAGGAACTATGACCACTGCTTATCATATCGTTGTTTGCGGGAGCTTGGTGCCGGATCCGCTCCAAACCTTGGAGCCGATGCAGGGACCGACCGGGCCCGCTCTTAAAAATGAAATGATGCTGCCTTCGGTGCTCGATCCGTGGGCCGGCCACTCGCTCTTCGAGGCGGCCAACCTCGCGAAGCAGAATCCGGGGAGTAAGGTGGCCCTGGTGAGCCTGGGTCCCAAAGCCAAGCTCCAGCAGCTGATGATGATCATCGCGCAGAAGGTGCCGTTCGAACTTGTGTGCCTGGACGGTTCCGCGAGCGGTTTCATGGATTCCCGCGAGGTCGCGACGGCGCTCGCCGGAGCGATCGAAAAGATCCCCGGGCTCGATAAAACAAAACTCCTTGTTTTCGGCGGCTGCGCGTCGGCTTCCCGCGATGCGGGGACCACGATGCAGATGATCGCCGAACAGCTCGGGGTGAGCGACGTTTTTCTCGCGGCGGATGAACTTAAAGTCCAGCCCGACGGATCGTTCAGGATCCTTGAGCGTATCGAAGGCGGGCAATATCAGGTTTCCACCTGCGCCGGAGCGCCGGCCGTGATCGGATGGGCGACCGGGAATCTCCCGGAACCGCCGAACAATCCCCAGGTCGGGATGACGAACATGCGTACGATCATGCCTGCTTTACAGAAAGCGGCCCCTGCGGTGCTCAAGACGGACGCGATCAAATTCGCTTCCGTGGAATTGCCGAAACAGCAGCGCCAGACCCGGATCGTGAAGGATACGCCGGTCGAGGAGATCGCCAAAGAAATCGTAACCTGGATAAAGGGCTAACCCATGGAAAAAATACTCTTTTTAGCTCATACGGATTCTACCGGCAACCTTCCGAAGATCGCGCTTGAAACGCTGAGCGCGGCTCTTGAGATCCAAAAGGGCCTCGCGGGCTCCACGCTTGCCGTGGGGCTCATCGGCGAAAACGTCCAAACTGCCGCGGATGTGATTGCCTCTTGCGGTGTCGCGAAGATCCTTGGCGTGAACGGAGCGGATTTCGGGGTTTCGCGTTACGCCACGGACGTCAAAGCCGCGGAAGCGATCGGAACGGCCTCTGGAGCGACGATCCTGGTCGCCCCGGCGACCTCGCGTTTCGCCCGGGCACTCCCCGGTGTGGCGTTCCGCCTGAAAGCTACGATTGATACGCATGTAAGCGGTATTCAGATCACGGACGGAGTCTTGCAGGTTCAGCGCTGGTATTACCGTCAGCGCATGATGGCAACTCTTACCCGTGCGGCGCGTCCCTGGATCCTTGCGGTGGACTCCGGCGTGTTCCAGCCGTGGCAGGGGGCGAAAGGTTCCGCGAAAGTGGAAGCGGTCGCGGTCACTTTGACGGACCAAGAAAAGCGCACCAAGGTCACGGGTGTGGAAGCGCCATCGGCCGATGCCCAGACGATCCGTCCTGATGCTCAGGTGTTGCTTGTGGCGGGCGCCGGCTGGACCAAGAAACAGGCGGACGGGCAGATCCACGCCAAAGAAGCGGAAAAACATATCCTCGATTTCTTGAAACACGCCAAGGCATCCCTCGGGAGCAGTAAATCGCTCGTGGATCAGGGATCGGAGGGTGAAGCCGTACTCTCTTTTATGAGCCACTTGAACCAGGTCGGACAAACAGGTTCCACACCGAGACATCCTAAAGGTCTTTCCACCTGTTGCCACGGGGAAGAGCCGCATGTGGTGGGCTGGCGTTTTATCAACGAACGCCGCGCGGTCAATATCGACGCGAATTGCGGCTGGGCCCAGGGGAAAGCCGACGTTCTTTATGTGGCGGACGCTTTCGCCGTGATGGCCAAAGTGAACGAGCTTCTGGCCAAGGGCTAGCCGGGGCCGCTTCGATCTGATAAAGAACGATCCTCGAGCAGGAGGAGTCTGAAATGATCCGGAATCTCAAAAAATACGGGTTAGGGATCGTTTTTTTTCTCTTAACCGCCGTCATTTTCTCCTCGAAAGTTTGTGCTTCTCCCGTTGAGAACGGCGATTTCGGTGTCTGGAATGGTTATGACATCGAAAAAAAGATCAACCCTAAATGGAAAATGAAGGTAGGGGAAGAACTGCGTTACCGTGAGGCGAACGGGCTTTACTACGCCGAGACGCACCTGGGCGTTGACTATAAAGCCAATCAATACCTTGCGGCCGGCGCGGAATACCAGCTGATCCGGACGGAACGCACCAATAAGAAAAAAGATGAGAACTGGTATTGGGACAATGTGCCGCGCATCTACCTGACGCCGCAACTTCCCTATAAGGGGTTTCTTCTCGAGAACCGGAACATGCTTGAGTTCCGGATCCGCCAGGATGCGCGTTTCACCGTACGGTACCGTAATCTGACCACGCTGACGGCCCCCTGGAAATGGACACGGTTTGAGTTCCAGCCCTATACCTCCAATGAGATTTTTTTTGTAACCCAGGGAAACGGCCTTGTGGAGGACCGTTTTTTTTCGGGATTTAAAATGCATTGGTGGGGACCGGTCTATGGAACGATCTACTACCTCCGGCATTCATCCAAGAATGCCGCCGCGAAATGGACGGCGCTCAATATTCTCGGGACCTGCGTCAAGATTGTTTTTTGAAAGTTTTACGTATGCTGCTTCAAAGTATTTTTCTCCCGTTTACAGAAAAGTTTGTGTTAAAATACCGCCTCATTTTTGAAATTCCTTCACCCTAGAGTTTATGCCTCGATGTCGAAATCCGAAGTGGTTGAAACAGACATTCTGATCGTGGGCGGCGGCGTCGCGGGCCTCGCGGCCGCGATCCATCTGGCGGACCTGACCGCCGGTTCTGACAAGAAGCCCGGGATCCTGGTGCTTGAGAAAGGGAGCTCGATCGGGAGCCACACCCTTTCCGGCGCGGTGATCGATCCCTCCACGCTTAAAACACTTCTCCCGCAGGTCGATCCCAAAGATTTTCCGTTCGAATCTCCCGTCAAAAAAGAAGGTGTTTATTTCCTGACCTCCCGACATGCTCTCAAGGCCCCCTTTGCGCCGCCTTTTATGGGAAATCACGGGAACTACGTGGTGTCGCTCGGGAAAATGACGCGCTGGCTTTCCGAGATCGCGGAGAAAAAGGGCGTGCAGGTCTATCCGGGATTCAGCGTTTCCGAAATGCTTTATGAGAATGGCCGCGTGACCGGGGCGAGAACGATCGACACCGGCGTGGATAAGCACGGACATCCGATGGATAATTTCCAGCCGGGTAATGAGATCCGGGCCAAGATCACGATCCTCGCGGAGGGACCGCGCGGCAGTCTGACCAAGCAGCTTTGCCGCAAGCTGGAGCTGGAGGCTCAAAGCAATCCCCAGGTCTATTCCACGGGCGTTAAAGAGCTCTGGGACCTTCCGGAGGGGGCGTTCGAGGCCGGAAGGATCATGCACACGCTTGGATTTCCTTTCGAGTTCAATCACTTTGGCGGGGGGTTCGTCTACGGTTTGAACGGGCGCCAGGTCGTGGTCGGGATCGCGGCCGGGCTGGATTATAAAGATCCGATGTTCGATCCCCACGCGGCGCTTCAAGTCTACAAGAAGCATCCTTTGATCGCGAAGATCCTCGAGAAGGGCAAGCTGATCCGTTATGGGGCCAAGACGATCCCCGAGGGGGGCCTTTACTCGCTCCCCAGGCTTTACCATGACGGCGTGATGATCGTGGGAGATTCGGCAGGGTTCTTGAGCATGCCGAGCCTTAAAGGCGTGCATCTTGCCATCGAATCGGGGATGCTGGCCGCTCAATCGGCTTTCGAAGCCTTGAAGAAGAACGATTTTTCGGCGAAACAGCTCGGTCTTTATGAAGAGCTCTTCAGGAAAAGCGCCGGTTTTAAGACACTTTCCAAAACCCGTAATTTCAGAGCGGGATTCGGTCATGGCATGATCCTGGGCGCGTTTTATTTCGCGACCCAGATCCTGACGGGCGGCCGCGGCATCACGCCGTCAGGAAAGATGAAGACCCACGAGGATGCCGCTTGCTATACAAAGCTTTCGGACGTGAAACGCACGTTCTGCAAGAAATTCGCCAAAGAACTCATGTTTGATAAACAGCTGACGTTCGACAAAGTCACCGATGTTTACTTCTCCGGATCGAAACATGACGAGGAGCAGCCGTGCCATTTGAGGGTGCTCGATATCAAGCTTTGCCGTGATGTCTGTATCCCGAAATATGGGGGGCCGTGCCAGCATTTCTGTCCCGCGGAAGTCTACGAGATCGTCACGGACCCGAAGACGGGTAAAAAGGACCTGCACCTGCACCCGGCCAATTGCGTGCATTGCAAGACCTGTGATATCAAGGATCCGTTCGGTAATATTGAATGGGCCGTGCCCTATGGCGGCGACGGACCGGAATATGAGAATTTATAAAAACCGGGACACGTTCTCAGGTCCACGGGCCACGAAAAAGTAAAAGCAAATTCGTGGAACGTGGCCCGAAATGAGTGGCCCAAAGGATCATATGGGACTTAAAGTCATCACGATCATGAAACAAGTGCCGCTCCCGACCGAGATGCGGATGGGCGCGGACGGCCTGATGGACCGGACCAAAGCGAAATCCTCGATCAACGCGGATTGCACGTTCGGCCTGGAGCAGGGGCTTCAGATCCGCAAGAGTGTGCCGGACGCGGAACTCATCGTGGTTTCGATGGGCCCCCCGAGTTTTGAGCAATCGCTCAAAAAAGCCCTGGCGATGGGCTATGACCGGGCCGTCCTTCTTTCGGACCGGAAGCTCGGCGGGTCGGATACTTTTGCCACCGGTTACGCGATCGCTTCACTGTTAAAGAAACTTGGATTTTCCAAAGACAGCAAGGATCCCTTCATTATTTTCTCCGGACGGCAGACGACGGACGGGGACACGGCCCATGTCCCGTCGCAGACGGCCGAGAATCTCGGGATCCCTCAGGCGACCTTCGTGGAAAAAGTGGAATTCAAGGGGGATCACCTGAAAGTCCGTCGCATCATTGAAGGCGGTTTTCAGGTCCTGAAGGTTCCTGTGCCTTGTCTTATTTCCATCGCTCCCACCGCGACCCCGGCGCGCCGGCCTTCCCTGAAGGGGGCCATCCGCGCGAAAAATTCCAAGATCGAGGTCTGGTCGCTCGATCAAACCGGAGCGGATGCCAGCGTGGTCGGGCTGAACGGCTCCCCGACGCTTGTGTCGAAGGTTGTGGATATTGTGAAGGACAGGCCTCCGGTCAATATGATCACGGGCCATGAACCCAAAGATCTCGCGGAAGCTCTTGTTACCGAGATCGAAAAGATCAAAGACAAGATCAGCGGGGGACACGGGGCGCATACAGAGGCCGGTGGTGAAAAGAACACAGCAAGCGAAAAAGCTAAGGCCGACGTCGATTTTCCAAGGGTGGATTTCCGTAACGGCGCCCGGGGGATTCTGACCTGGATCGAAATGCACGGCCAAACGCCGTCGCGCTCCTCACTTGAGATCCTGAATCCCGCCCGGAAGCTCGCCGATCAGCTTGGGACCCAGGTGACCGCGGTGGTGACGGGACACAACATTAAGGAAGTAGCCCCCGAGATCATCGCCTATGGGGCCGATGAGGTGGTCCTGGTGGATGATCCCCGTCTCAAGGAATACAGGATCCTGCCGGTTGCGGCGGTGATCGCGCAGTGGATCGAACACAAGCGTCCCGAGATCGCGCTTTTCGGGGCGACGACCTCCGGCCGCGAACTCGCTCCGAGGATTGCAAGCCGCGTGAAAGCGGGCGTCACCGCGGATTGTACCAGCCTCGAGGTTGGGGAATATGTGCACCGCATCAAAAAAGCGGTCATGCATCCTTGTCTTCTTTCTATCCGCCCGACTTACGGCGAAAGCAAGCTCGCGACGATCATCGGGTTCTGGTGCCCGCAAATGGCGACCGCCCGTGCCGGGACGTTTAAAATATTACCGAAAGACCCGAACCGGAAGGGGACGGTCCGTGAATTTACTCCGACCTTCAGGGAGAGCGACTTCGCGGTAGAAGTGCTCGAAGTCAAACGCGAGGCGGGTGGCGGGGACAATCTTTTTGTGGCGGATATCATTGTTTCAGGCGGGCGACCGGCGGGCGACCTTGACGACTTCAAGTTGATCAAGGAACTTGTGCAGGCGCTTCAGGAGCAGGGGATCAATGCCGATTGGGGCGCGAGCCGTCACGCGGTCGATAACGGCTACGCTCCTTACGCGCGCCAGGTCGGTCAGACGGGGAAGACGGTCCGGCCGAAGATCTACATCGCCGTTTCCATTTCCGGAGCCATCCAGCATCTCGCGGGGATGAAAGAATCCGGCACGATCATTGCCATCAACCAGGATCCCCAGGCCGCGATCTTCCGCCATGCGGATTTCGGTATTGTCCGTGACTACCAGGAAGTGCTTCCCGAGTTGATCGCCAAGGTCAAATCGGGTTTTATCTTCGGTCTGACTCCTGGCAAGTGATCTTGGGTATCCGGTCCGGAGTCCTGGTGGTGATTGACGGGGCCACCATTTATAATTAAAATCCCCAGGGAAAGGCCGATAATTAAGGGCGTCATTAAATTTAACAAAAGGGAGGATATATGTTCAAGAAGGCTATCAGTTTGACGGTGGTTTTGGCCATGTTCCTGTCGCTTGGCGGCGTGGCCCATGCCGAAGAAAGCAATGCGGACAAGAGCTTGACCCGCGGGGCGGCGTCGCTGGTGCTGCCGGGTTGGGGGCAATACCTTAATAATGAAATGGACACCAAGGGCGGCAAGCTCAAGACCGGCACCATGATCGTCCTCGAGATTGGCGGTATCGTGACCACGATCCTGCTCGGGACGCTCGTCGGTTATCCCGTGATTTGGGTCGGTATCGGGATCCTGATGTTCAACCATATCTGGAGCGCTTCGGACGCTTATTTCAGCGTCCCGACGGGTCCGGAAGTGGGCATGAAGGGCGAGACGGTCGAGCGTTAAGCCTTTGAAGTCCGATCTTTATCTCAGAAAAAGCAGGCCGTGGAAACTCTGCGGCCTGCTTTTTTTGTGCTTTCTGAGCTCCGGTTTCTCCCTTTCCTCTTCCAAGTCCGAAGGCCGCTCGTTCCCCATGCCGGGGAGTTTTGACGAAGTTTGGAACGCCACGATCGCGACGCTGGAGGCCGAAAAGATCCCTCTCGCGGTGCAGGATAAAGGCAACGGCTACATCCAGACCGCGACCTTTCCTTTGTATAAAAAAGAATATAAGGCATGGGCCAAAGCCCCGAGCCTGGGCTCGAGCGGATTTTGCGCCCTTGAGATCGGTGTTGTCGAAAAGGACCCGACCATGACGGTGGTGGGGATCCGCGCCTATTTCAAAAGAAAGACCGGCCTTTCGACCAAGGGTTTCAGGAAAAAGGACGGCTCTCGCGGCACTTTTGAAGGCCTTCTCGGAAAAAACATCCATGAACGGCTCGTGGAGTCAAAATACCCCGCGATGAAAAGCGTTATTCTGGGTTGCGATCTTCACTATGATGACAAAACGGCGCGATATTTCGTGACCGGCGCGGACCCGTCTTCTCTGGGCTATGAACAGGGGCTCCGGGACGGGGACGTGATCCTGAAGATCGCCGGGCAGGAAGTGACGCCGGGAAATCTCTTCGGATTTTTTCTAAATGTCCAGGGGGAAGAACTCAAAAAATTTACCATCCTGCGCAAGGAAGGCGAAATGGAATTACCCATCACCATCTTTTTCCTTAACCCGGACGCGCCCCACTTCGGGTTTCGCGTGGATCGTGACAAGAAGACCCTGAAGTTCAAAATTGTGAGCGTTCGCCCCGGATCTCCCGCGGAGCGGGAAGGATTTCTTCCCGGTGACATCCTGCTGAAGCAGAATGGTTTTGTGCTCGAGACGTGGGAAAACTACTATCGCGCGATCCTTGCCCAGAAAGACGGGGAGCCTCAAACTTTTCAGATCGAGAGGCACGGCAAGCTTCTTGAGAAAACGCTGGCGCTCGTTCCCTCCTCAACGCCTTCATGAAAGACCCTCGTCTCGCCGCTTTTTATTCCGCGGTCCTTCCCGGTTTGGGGCAGCTTTATTTAGGTGAAAAGGCCAAGGGCTGGACGCTTTTGTGCATGACAGCCGGCGTGGCCGTCAGTTTGATCATCAGCCACACCCTGCTGAATGTTTTTTTTATGGGGGGGATCTATCTCGCGATCATGATCCCCGCGGCAGCGGACGCGTTTCAGACGGCCTCGGGAAAACCCAGGACCTTTACGGGTGATAGCGTTCCTTATGTGATCGTCATGCTGCTCATGGTGGGGCCGTTCGCGGTCCCGCTTTTATGGCAAAGTTCCAAATTTTCTAAGACGGGGAAGATTCTTTGGACCCTTGGGGTGGTGTTGATCGCTCTTCTGGGGATCCTGTTCCTGACCTTTTTGGGGTCCTTTTTTAAAAACATGTTGGGAACCATGCCTTCGGCCGCATAGAAACTCACCGCAAAAGATGCATGTGTCCTGGCTGACTCCGTGTTAAAATACGCCCGTTCCGTAAGGAGGTTTTGTGAAATCCAATAAGATCGTTCCTGCATTTTTAATGCTGCTATCCTTGATCGCTCCGGCTTGCGATGCCCAGGATCCATCGTCGTACCAGGTATCGTCGCCATCCGCGGAGACATCCGTCGTTTCAGCGCCCGGCCAATGGTTCGATGGCTGGTATCAGGGCGCGGCGGGTTACGCTCAAGCGGTGGAGGAGTACAAACAGACCAACAAGCCCATGGTCGTCTACATGACCGTCGGGTGGTGCCCTTATTGCCGCAAATTCGAAAAAGAGATCCTCCTGTCTCCCAGGGTGCAGGACATGCTCAAAGACAAGATCAAGGTGACGATCAACCCCGAGTCGGGAAGCCGTGAGAACGCCATCGCGTTCCAGTACGGGATCCGGGGTTTTCCCTCCTTTTTCCTTCATCCCCCTCAGCCGGGCGGTGCCGTTCAGCTCTATACCGGTGTTTCGCCGCAACGGTTCGTAGAATTTTTCGATCAGATCCTCAAGTGATCCCTCGAGCCCTTTCCGTCGCGGGCTCGGACCCCTCCGGCGGGGCAGGCGTCCAGGCCGACCTCAAAACGTTCCATCAGCATAAAATCTACGGCATGGCGGTTGTCACGCTGCTGACGGTCCAGAACACGCGTGGCGTTCAGGCCGTTTACAAAATGAAGCCGATCCAGGTGGTCCGCCAACTTGAAGCGGTTCTGACAGATCTTCCGCCCCAGGCCGCCAAGACGGGGGCGTTAGGGGACGGCAAAGTCCTTCGAGCGGTCGCGCGCACGCTCCGGCAATGCCGTTTTCCGTTAGTGGTGGATCCGGTCATGGTGAGCAAGCACGGGGCGCCCCTTTTGGATCCTGACGCCGTCCGCGTTTTTATAAAAGAACTCTTACCGCTGGCTACTTTGGTCACGCCCAATCTTGCGGAAGCGCAAGCGTTGAGCGGTGTCAAGGTCCGTGATCTCGGGTCCATGGAAAAAGCGGCGAGGATCATGGCCGGCTTCGGCGCTCAGGCGGTGCTGGTCAAAGGCGGTCATCTTCCGGGGAAAGCCATCGACCTCTTGTTTTGGAAGGGAAAGGCCTGTTTTTTGAAGGCTCCGAGGATCCGCACGGAACACACGCATGGAACGGGCTGTACGTATTCCGCGGCGATCACGGCGGGGCTCGCCCAAGGGAAGGGACTTCTGTCTTCGGTCGAACAGGCCAAGGCGTTCATCACAAGGGCCATTCGTACGAATCCGGGCCTCGGGCATGGCGTGGGGCCCGTCAATCATTTTGCCTGAAATTTCCTGCGGGAAAAGATTGTTTTTCAAAGATTGACCGTTCAGATATAATCCCATCCGAAAATTCATCCAAGGAGTTCATAATGATCTGTTGTCTTGATCTGGAAGGTGTGTTGATCCCCGAGATTTGGATCAATGTGGCAAAAAAAACCGGTATCAAAGCGCTTGAGATCACGACGCGCGATGAGCCGGACTATGACAAGCTGATGCGGTACCGTCTTGCGATCCTGAAAAAGGAAGGCATCAAGCTCCGCGATATCCAGTCCGTGATCCGGCGCATGGAGCCTCTCCCGGGCGCCAAGGGGTTCCTCAAAAAACTCCAGGAACGGTATCAGGTCATCATCCTTTCCGATACTTACTACGAATTTGCCGGTCCGATGATGAAAAAGCTCGGCTATCCGACCCTTTTCTGCAACTGGCTTTCAACCGACAAAAAGGGTTTTATCTCGGGGTATCACCTGAGGCAGAGGAACGGTAAGAAAGAGGCTGTTCGCGGGATCCAAGATCTTGGTTTCAAAGTGGCGGCCGCGGGAGATTCCTACAATGATATCGCGATGCTCAAAACGGCCGATCGCGGCATTCTTTTTCGCCCGCCCGCGAAGATCGTCCGTGAGTTCCCGGAATTTCCGGTCACGAACACCTACCCCGCACTTCTGTCCGCTTTTCAGAAAAAAGCCCGAGCCTAATCAAGACAGGCACGGATCTTCCGCGCGGCCTCCGCGAGTTCCTCCGGCGTCGCGGCTTTGGCCCTCGAGAAATTAAGATCGCCGACGCTATTGACCGGGATCAGATGAATGTGGGTGTGGGGGACTTCGATCCCCACCACGGCGACCCCGACCTTTTTGCAGGGGAAGGCTTTCTGGATCGCCTTCGCGACTTTTTTAGAGAACACCATCAACCCCTTCAGCAGTTCGTCTTCCATGTCAAAAATATAGTCCACTTCCTGTTTGGGGATCACGAGCGTGTGCCCCGGATTGAGCGGGCGGATGTCGAGGAAAGCGAGGTATTTTTCGTTCTCGAGGATTTTGTGGGCCGGGATCTCTCCCGCGAGGATCTTCGTGAAAAGGGTCGGCATAAAAACCTCCTGAATGATGGAAATGTTCCTGAACGGCGGCCATTGTAGCCCGCTTTGCGGAGAGGGGTATAGTTTTTTTAAATAAATACGATACAATAGCGTCAGCGCACTTTTAAAGAACAAGGGGGTCCAAGATGGCGGATGAGAATAAAAACACTGTACTAGGTGTGACGGAAAATCTCGAAGCACTTTTTTGTTATGTATTCGGATGGGTGACGGGGCTTGTGTTCCTTCTGTTGGAACAAAAGAACGCTTTCGTGCGTTTTCACGCGCTCCAATCGCTCGTGACGTTCCTGGCGCTTTTTATCATCTCGGCGGTGATCGGGTTCATCCCGGTCCTGGGTGTCCTGGTGGGGATGCTGCTTTGGCCGTTGGGGATCGTTCTCTGGATCGTTTTGATGGTCAAGGCCTACAAAGGGGAACGCTATAAGCTCCCCGTGGTCGGTGATTTCGTCGAACAACAGCTCGGAAAGTAACCTTTCAAAACCGAAGGGGCAGGCTTTTAAAGCCTGCCCCTTTTTATTTTATGAACCACTTCCATTGTCAGCGCTGCTGCGCCTGCTGTAAACAGCCCGGATTCGTTTATCTCAAAGGGGAGGACGCCGAACGGCTCGCGTCTTGCCTCGGGATGGACATTTACCGGTTTACGGACACGCATTGCCTGCTCATGGACCGCCAGCATCTCGCGCTTAAAAAAAATCCCGACGAGACCTGCATTTTTCTTGAGCCGACAGGATGTCGGGTCTACGAGGCAAGGCCGCAACAGTGCCGCGATTTCCCGCTTTCCTGGAAAACCGGCCGAAGTCTGGATTATTGCGAAGGCCTGCGGAAGTCCTGAAGAACGTCTTTTGTTCCCCGACCCGTTAGATGAGAGAATCGGGATTGTGACCCGGAGTGGATGGCGGGGGCAGGGTTTCCTTGGAAGCCGGGACCGAGGGCGCGTGGGGAAGCGTGAAAATAAAACGGGAGCCTTGGCCGGGCTCGCTTTCCACCCAGATCTTTCCTCCATGCATCTCCACGAACTGCTTGCTGATGGCTAGCCCCAAGCCCGTTCCCTTGTGTGTCGCGTCTGTGGCCCTGCCGCCCTGTTCATAGGCCTTGAAGATCACCGCCTGGTCCTTGGGTTCGATCCCCGGTCCGGAGTCCTGCACGGTGATCCTGGCCCCGCCCTCGGGTTCCTGGGTCAGCAGGATATGAATAAATCCCTTGTCTGTGAATTTCATGGAGTTCGATAGCAGGTTGTAAAGGACCTGGCGGATCTTGAGCTCGTCGCCGATGACCCGGAGGGTTTGAGGTTTTTCGGTGAAACGCAAGTTCACGCGTTTGGTGACGGCTTCTTCCGCGAAAAGATCCATCGCGGTATAAATGATCTTTACGAGGTCGATCTCGTGAAGCGTCAGCTGGAGCTTTTTGGACTCGATCTTGGAGATATCCAGCACGTCGTTGATGAGTTCCCGCAGGTGTTTGCCGCTGCGTTCGATCCTCGAGAGGAAATCCCTCTGTTTTTCGGTCAGGGATTCCTTGGGCGCTTCCAGGAGGAGCTGGGAAAAGCCCAGGATCGAGTTGAGGGGCGCGCGGATCTCATGGCTCATGCGGGCAAAATAATCGGTCTGCATGTGATGGGCGTACTTGACCTTGGCGCTCGTTTCCCGGAGTTCCCAGAGGAGTTCCTCGAGACGTTCATCTTTCTTCACGAGGGCCGCGGCCATGAGCCGCACCAGAAGGGCGATCAAGTAAAAGAAAGCGACATTACGGATAATGAGGGCGATTTCCTGCGCTAAATTTCCTTTTGTGCCGAGGTGGATGGTTTCCGGGATAATGCCCAGATGTCCCAGCAGGATCAGGGAAACATAGAGAGTCGACGCGAGCGAAGCCATCTTGAAGCTCAAAGCGGCCGGCAAGTTTAGGGCGCAGTAAACGATCGAAATGAAAAAGCAGGAAGCGTAGATGAACAGGTCGACATTGCCCAACAGATGCATCGCCGCGGTCTCCGCCAGAAAATCGATCATGACCGACGCGACAAGGGCATCGGTGCCCGAGCGGATATCCTTGAAAAGGGTCCGGTGCGGGTAGTTCACGAAAAGTTCAACGGCGATGACAACGCAGAGGGGCCAAAGATTGGTATTCGGGAAGTTCCCGAGCTTGTAAGCCAGGAAATAGAGGGGGGCCAGGATGAGGATTGCGATCACCCGCAGCTGATAAAGCTGGCAGGCTTTTTCGTAAATCTCTGTGGCCGAAGTTCTCCCCGTGATCCTCATGAAATCGGTTCTCCGGAATTGAATAAGTCCTTTTGACCTAAAAGACGCTCTATGATAACCAAGCGGGCTTTGAAAAGGAAATTTATTTTTATGGGGGGCGAGAGGTCTGTTGCAGTGCTTTGGAGAGGCTGTTAAAATGTGCGCGTCTTGATACGGGATCGCAACGGATGAAAGGAGCCTCATGGATACGAACACTTATCTGACCTCTTGCCTTGAAACCGTGATCGAACAGAAAGGCCAGGATGTTTTTTTAAAGGCCGATGTTCCTCCCCGCATCCGCATCGGCGGCAAGGTGGTCGCGATGGCGATGCCGGGGCTTTCCGCTGCCGAGCTCCGCGAATTGGCCGGACGGCTGCTGGACCCGCGCCAGCAGGAAATGCTCGAGAAGAACAAAAGCGTGGATTTCGGGTTTTCCTTCCACGCGAAGGGTTGCCGTTTCCGCGGCAACGCTTTTTTCCAGCACGGGGAGATCTCGCTCGTGCTGCGTCTTCTCTGGAAGGGCGTTCCCAGTTTTGAGATGTTGGGCCTGCCGACGGTTCTTAAAAAAGTCTCTCTCGAAAAATCCGGGATCATCCTCATCGGGGGCACCGTGTCTTCGGGAAAAACGACGACCGTGGCGGCTATGATCCAGAACATGAACGAAAGCGTCCAGAAGCACATCCTGACGATCGAGGATCCGGTGGAGTATATGCATGAGGACAAGCATTGCCTCATCCAGCAGCGCGAGATCGGGCAGGACGCGGAAAGTTTTGTTTCGGCCTTGAAATACGTGGTGCGCCAGTCCCCTGATGTGATCGTGATCGGGGAAATGCGCGACGCGGAGTCCTTTAATTTTGCGCTCGCTTCGGCGGAAGTGGGAAGGCTGGTGATCTCTACGGTCCACGCCAAATCCGCGAGCCAGGTCTTTGACCGCGTGTTGGGCTTCTTCCCCCAGGAGGAAAGGGAATCAGCCTTGCGTTATTTTGCGGCGAACATGTCTTGCATCATGGTCCAGAAACTTCTGGTCGCCAAGGATGGGAAGGCGCTTGTGCCGGCGTGTGAAGTGTTGTTAGGGAATTACATGACCCGCCAGCTCATTGTCGATCACAAGATCGACAAGATCCCCCAGGCGATCCGGAATTCCCGCGAGGAAGGGATGCAGACGATGGACCAGGCGCTTCTGGACCTCTGGAAAGCCGGCACGATCACCCAGGAAGCCGCGCTCGACGCCAGTACCTCCGCGGAAGATCTGATGGCCATGATGAAAGGCATCAAGATCGGGCAGGACACCAAGATTCTTGGGGCTTAAGGAAAGAGGGAAGGATCCCGGGATCTCTATTCCGGGAGATCAGACGTATTTTTCGCGGTAGATCTTGATCAGCGCGAAAAAAAGTGACAGGACCACGGGCGCCAGGAAGATCCCCATCAGGCCGAAGAATTTCAACCCTCCCATCATCCCGAAGAACAGAAGGAAGTAGGGGAGCTTGGTCCTTTCCCCGATGATCGCCGGCTTCATGATGTTATCCAGAAGGCTGATCCCCAGCACTCCCACGACCCCCAGGATGATCGCCTTCACATAAAGTTGCGAAATCACCAGGTAGATCACCAGGGGCACCCAGATGCTCGCCGCTCCCAGGATCGGGATGAGGGATGTCATGAAAAGCAGGAACGCGAAGAAGACCGGCACGGGGATCCCAAGCAGCCAGAACGTGATGCCCGAAATGGTGGCTTGAGCGAAGCTTGTCAAGATCTGGCCTCGGATCACGGCGGTGAAGGTGTCGTTGATCTGTTTGAAGAGGGCGGTTTTGGTATCTTTCTCAAAAGGGGAGGCCTGATAAATGAAGTTGTAGATGGTCTCGCCGTGTTTGAAGAAGACAAAGGTGAGGAAGAACATAAAAAAGAAGTTCAACAGGAAAAAGAGGATGTTCTTCGTGAAAGCGCCGACCTGCCCTGCCGTGTAATTCCCGCCGCTTTTGGCTGCGGCCAAAAGCCAGCTCGTCAGGTTCTGTTTTAAAAGGTCCCACTGGACAATCCGGGTCTCGACCTTCTGGATCCAGCTTGTGGCCCGGATATTTTCGATCAGAGTCTCCAGCTTTCCTTCCCGGATGTAACTGTAAACCCATTGGGATGTTTCAATGGCCTGCGTCGTTACGTTGACCAGGATCATCGCCAGGGGCAGGATAATGAGGACGAACACCAGGATGGTCATCACGATCGCCGTGAGCGTCGAGTGTTTCGGGAACCGGTTCCGGAGCGGCGTGTAGACGGGGTAGACCGCGAACGCCAGTACGGCCGACCAGAACATGGCCGAAAAGAACGGGGAGAAGATCCTGAAGACGAGGTAAACGATAAAGACGAGCGCGATAATGAAAAAATAGGAGATGAAATTTTCGCGTTTCATGGAACTAGTCTAGCGGATTTCTTTAATTTGGCAAGCGGGACCGCTACTTCTTGACGAGGTAGTTCTTGACGTAATCGAGGATGCCTTCACGGGTCGTGTATTGACAGCGGAACCCCGTCATTTTCTCATGATGGCTCATGTCCGCCTGCGTGAAGTTCTGATAAAAACTGTAGGGATTGTCGAAGTAGTCCGGTTTGTAATTGGTCCCGAGGGCTTCGTTCAAGGCATCGACGATCTCGTTAAAAGAAGTCGCCTGACCGGTGCCGAGGTTCATGACGGTGGAAACTTTGGCCTTGTGCGCCATGAGCGTGGCGGTTACGACGTCTTTGACGTAGATGTGGTCGCGTTTCTGTTCCCCCCATTTAAAGATGCGCGGGCGGTGGCCTTCCATCATCTTGAGCGCGAGCTGGTAGATCATGCTTGAAGCGTGTCCCTTATAGTATTCCCTGGGGCCGAAGACATTGAAGAACCGCAACCCCACCACCTTGATCCTGTCATAATAGGAAGGCGCGAGTTGGTCCATGATCCATTTGGAATAACCGTAGATATTATTCGGCTGACCGGCATCGGATTCTTTGATGGGGCGGTCGATGGTACCGTAAGTCGCCGCGGAGGAGGCGTAGACCACGGTCGCTTTCTTTTCGACGGCGAGGTCGAGGATATTGCGGAAGCCTTCGACGTTGTCGAACATCATTTTTTGTTCATCAAGGATCGTGGTGTCCGTGATGGCGGCCATGTGATAAATTATGTCCAGCTTTTTGCCCTTGGCCCAGCTCATCCAGGACTTGTCGGCGCAGTCGTAGGCCAAGACATCCCCCTTGAAGCCGAGGATGTTCTTGAAGCAGGAGCTCCGAAAGTCTTCGAGGATGGTAATACGGGATTCCGGGAACTTGGACTGGAGTTCGAGGGCGATATTCGAGCCGATGAAGCCGGAACCGCCCGTCACAAGGATATTCTTCATAGGGCCGATATCATAGCCAAAATCAGCGAAAGTTCAAAGGTTTAATGCCGACAATAGAAGGGGACAAACGATGATGAAAAAATCCGAAACCTTCTTAGCGCTTTTGCTGGTCGCGAGCTTTCTGCTTATGCCCTGCGCTGCCTATGCGGATGTGGGGACCGATGTGTCCTATGCCGCGCGCGGAGCTTCCAAGCTTGTAGGGAGCATGTTCGCGATCCCCAAAGCCATGATCCAGGATACCGGCCGTGTGATGTTCCCGTTCGGGCTTGTGACCGGAGCGGTCCGGGGAACTTTTCAGACAGTAACAGGCGTGGTGAGCGGGGCGGTGGACCTGGCCCGCGGCGGCGCCCCTTACGCCAAATACGCGGCTCTGGCGCTCTGATCCTTCCTAAGGCCTGCGGATCTCCACCCCAACCTTTTCCGTGTTCTTCAAAGCTCCCGGTTTCGAGATGCGCAGAAGAATGCCTCTCAGTTTGAATTCCTTGAGCAGAAACGCCGCGAGGCGTTCGGCCAAGGTTTCGATGAGATAAAAACGGCTTTTTGAAACGAATGCCGTCACGCGCTCCGCGATCTTCTTATAGTTGATAGCATCCCTCAGATCATCCCGTTTCGCGGCTTTCCGTGCGGACGCGGGAAATTCGAGATCGATCAGAAGCTTCTGCTTGATCTTGCGCTCTCGAGGGAGCGTTCCGATGATGCAGCGAATCTCGAGGTTCTGAATGAAGATTTTGTCGCTCATGAATGAAGTGTACCTTTTCAAAGATCGGTTTTCAATCGCCTTCGTCCTTTCAAAACAACGCTCGACGGAGTGTGGGCAACTCCTTAAACTATCGCATCATGTTGACCCCAACGACTGTTCCCACAAGTGTTAAACCGCTGTGCCCGATCTTTGGCGCCTGCGGCGGATGCCAGTATCAGGATATCCCTTATGAGGAGGAACTTGTCCGTAAGGAAACGATCCTGCGAGAGCTTCTTATAAAGGAAGCCGGACTTTGCGAAAGCGTTTTTGAGACGATCACGCCTTCGCCGGAGTCCTACTATTACAGGAACCGTTTGGACCTGACCTTGAGGAAAAGGAATAACGGGGAGCGCCAGATGGGGTTCATGCTTCCGGGGACCCAGCGGCTTCAGGAAGTAACGGTTTGTTCCATCGCCCGCCGTGAGATCAATGATTTCTTGCCCACCCTCAAGGAAGAAGCGGTCAGGAAGCTTCCTGAGGATTATAAGGTCGCAAATCTGGTTGTCCGGGTGGGGGATGAAGGCAAGGTTTTCTGGGGCGGTATCGGCCGTAGGTCGCTCCGGATGAAAGAGGAAGATTATTTCTGGACGACTGTGAAGGGACGGAAGATCTTTTATGCCCTCGACACTTTTTTCCAGGCCAATCTTTTCATTTTAGAGAAGATCGTTTCAAAGATCGAAGGGCTCATTCATTGGACAAAAGACACGGTTTTTCTGGACCTTTATTCCGGCGTCGGGCTTTTCGGTATCGCGTTGGCGGACCGTGCCCGCGAAGTGGTCATGATTGAATCCGGATTTGATTCCGTGAAACTGGCCCATTACAACGTGAAATATCATGGCCTGGACCACGTCAGGATCCTGGAGGGGCAGGTGGAGGTGCACCTTCCGGAAGTTTTAAAGGAACTCCACGGAAAACCCTGTGTGGCTTTGATCGATCCGCCACGCGGAGGCCTTGCGGGTTCCGCGATCGAAACGCTCGGGCAGGCACAAGACCTCCGTTCCCTGTTCTATCTTTCCTGTTCGCCGGAATCGCTTGCCCGGGACCTGAAACATCTGGCGCGCGTGGGATGGCAGGCCCAAAAGGTCATGCCCTTTGATTTTTTTCCGAGGACGCGTCATCTGGAGACCTTGGTATGGTTCGCGCACACACCCTAGAGAAATACGAACCCATTGCTTTTAGCGAATTCTTCGGGAATTCTAATCCGGTCGAAATGGAGATCGGGTGCGGGAAAGGGAAGTTCCTGGTGGCCCGTTCGGTCGCGAATCCGGGGATCAATTTCCTCGGCGTCGACCGCGTTAGCAAATTCATGAATATAGGGAAGACTCGGGCCCAGAAGCGGGCGCTCCCGAACATCCGGTTCCTCCGGGCCGAGGCGCGGGCATTTCTGAAAGAAGCGATCGCTCCGGAAAGCATCAGTATTTTCCATGTCTATTTTCCGGATCCCTGGCCGAAACGCCGTCACCAGGTCCGACGCGTTTTTACGCCCGACTTTTTGACGCTTCTTCATTCACGGCTGATCCCCGGAGGATTGATCGAGGTCGCGACCGATGACGCGGATTATTACGCCGCGGTGAAGAAAAGCATAGCGGCCACCGCGGAACTTTGGGAGAATGTCCGTGAATCGGTCAACGAGAGGATCCTGGACGGTATGAACAAGACGAATTACGAGATCAAGTGGGCGGCCCAGGGCCGTTCCCTTTACTACGCGGAGTTGAAAAAACCATGAGGATCGCGCACGCTTTGGCCAGCGCGGGACTCGGTTCCCGCCGGAAATGCGAAGTCTTTGTCACGAACGGGGCCATCTCCGTGAACGGAGAGATCGTGCGGGATCTCGGCCGGCAGGTGGATTTCGCGAACGATACGATCATGTACCGGAACAAGGTCCTTCAGCTCGCCCCTCATGTCTACTACATCGTGAACAAGCCCGAAGGTTATGTGGTGACGGCGCAGGATATTCACGCCAAAAAAACGGTGTATGATCTTCTTCCGCGCCATCTCGTGAACGCCACGCGCCAGACAGGAACGAACCGGGTCCGGGTCTTTCCGGTCGGGCGTCTGGACAAGGACTCTTCGGGGCTTCTTCTGATGACCAATGACGGCGAGCTTGCCAACCGGCTGATCCATCCGCGTTATCACGTGGAGAAGTGGTATGAAGTGAAGCTGCATCGCCCCTGGGAGGAGGCCGACCGGAACAGGGTCCTGAACGGTTTTCATTCTTATGACGGCATCCTGAAACTGGAAGCGATCCGGCCCGTTTCCAGGCGAGGGCTGATGGTGGAGCTCCGGGAAGGGAAAAAGCGCCAGATCCGCCGGGTTTTCAAACGCTTTGATTATGAGGTCACTTATCTGAATCGTGTCTCATTCGGCCCGCTCAAGCTGACGCATCTTTTGCTCGGGCAAGGCCGCTTCCTTACTTCTTACGAGGCCCGCGAACTTCGCAAGGCCGTCGATCTCTAAATATCGGTCCTCGGGCCACGATCCACGCACCACGAACATGCTTCAGAGATCACGCTATGGACAGTAAATCTCATGTCGTGGCCCGTGGCTCGGGAGACGTGTCCCGAGCAGTTTATTCTTCGATCTTTTTCTTTTCCGGGTGGTAGAACAGGTGCTTTTTCTTACCGCCTTTGTCCATGATCACCACCAGATGATCGTCCACCGAAAACGCCGAATGTGTCTTGATGGCGTCTGCCCTGATGTTCTTGCCTTTTAAAAAATCCATCAGGAATTCCTGCTCGGGTTCCTTGAGCCTGCATTTGATCTCCAGGAAATCCCGCACCAGATATTCCCAAGTCCGTTTCGTGATAATGCTCATCGCACACCTCCTTTGATCTTTTCTGTTCTTAACCGTAACGGGTGTTTATAGACTTTGAAAGGGGAGCGGCGAGGTTCTCTAATGAAAGGTCTATTATTAGTAGATAAGCATAGGCGCATTATGATTCTGTGGCTCCGGCGCCTCGAACTGATTATGCGGAAAAAAAGATGGGTAAACTGTTGACAAAAGCGGCTTGAGCGTGTATATTCCCACTTAACCAATAGGAAGTATAGACTATGTTAGCTAGCAAGACTAAATATGCTTTAAAAGCGATGCTTTATATCGCTTCCAGGCGGGGAAGCGCAGAGTCAGTGCTTTCTTCCGAGATCGCTGAGAAGGAAGGAATGCCAAGGAAATTTCTTGAAGCGATCCTTCTTCAGCTTAAGAACAAAGGTCTTTTGTCCAGCCGTAAAGGCAAAGGAGGTGGATACCTTCTCACCCGTGAGCCGAGCCAGATCAGTTTCGGCGATGTGATCCGGGTTTTTGAGGGTTCCATGGCGCCGGTTCCCTGCGTTGAGCCGGGCCGTCTGGCGAATTGTCCGGAATGCCAGGGGACACATGCCTGCGCGATCCGTCCTGTCATGCGTGAGCTCTATAACGTGACGGTCGGGGTCCTGGATGGGACGAGTCTCGAGCAGGCGAATGAGAACGCCAAGCGGGCCGACGCGGTCAGCATGTACTTTATCTGAGTTCTTTCAGGATTTTACAATTTAACCACAAGGGAGATTCAACATGAGTGAAGCAGCCAAGCAGTTAAGAAGCGAGACCATCGCATTACACGGGGGACAAACGGCGGACCCGACCACGGGGGCGCGGGCGGTCCCTATTTATCAGACCACTTCTTATCAATTCAAGAGCACGGATCATGCCGCGAATCTTTTCGGTCTGAAAGAATTCGGCAATATCTACACGCGGCTCATGAACCCCACGACCGACGTGCTCGAAAAAAGGATCGCGCAGCTGGATGGCGGCGTCGGCGCCCTTGCGGTCTCGAGCGGCCAGTCGGCGATCACGCTCGCGCTTCTTAATATCGCGCAGGCGGGGGATGAGATCGTTTCAGCCGACAATCTTTACGGAGGAACTTACAATCTATTCCATTACACCTTCGCGAGGCTCGGGATCAAAGTGAGGTTCGTAAAGTCGAACGATCTTCAGGGGATCCAGAAAGCGATCACGCCGAAGACGAAAGCGGTCTATGCCGAATCGATCGGGAATCCCAAACTCGATGTCGCGGATCTCGAAGGGATCGCCAAAGTCGCGCACAAGAACGGCGTGCCATTCATACTCGACAATACGGTGTCACCGTATCTTTTGCGGCCTTTCGATCACGGAGTCGATATCGCGGTGTACTCCGCGACGAAATTCATCGGCGGGCACGGGACCTCGATTGGGGGCCTCATCGTCGACTCCGGGAAGTTCGACTGGACGAACGGGAAATTCCCGCTGATCGCGGATCCGGATCCGAGCTATCACGGCATCAACTTTGTGGAAGCCCTGAAACCTCTCGGCAATATCGCTTACATTATCAAGGCAAGGGTCACCCTGCTCAGGGACATGGGGAACGCGCTTTCTCCTTTCAACGCGTTCCTGTTCCTACAGGGTTTTGAAACGCTGCACCTGCGCATGCCGAAGCATTCGGAGAACGCGCTGGCCGTTGCGAAGCATCTTGAAAAGAACCCGAAGGTGGCCTGGGTCCATTATCCGGGTCTTCCTTCTAGCCCGGAAAAAGAGAAGGTGAAAAAATACCTGCCGAAAGGCGCGGGAGCGATCCTCGGCTTCGGTATCAAGGGCGGGTTGAAGGCCGGACGGAAATTCATCGATTCGCTGGAGCTGATCTCGCATCTCGCGAATATCGGGGACGCGAAGACGCTCGCGATCCACCCGGCGAGCACGACGCACCAGCAGCTTTCCGCGGAGGAACAGATCGCGACCGGCGTCACGCCCGACTTTATCCGTTTGTCGGTCGGGCTCGAACATATCGATGACATTCTCGCGGATATCGATCAGGCTCTGAAAAAAGCGGCTTAGAAAGGAGAAAATCATGGCAAAGATCTTCAAAGATATTACTGAGACGGTCGGCAACACACCGCTGGTGCGTTTGCATAAGATTACCCAGGGGCTTAAAGCGGAAGTGCTCGTAAAGCTTGAATCGGCGAACCCGCTCTCCAGCGTGAAAGACAGGATCGGGGTCGCGATGGTTGATGCGGCTGAAAAGAGCGGAAAGCTCAAGCCGGGCGGGACGATCGTCGAACCGACGAGCGGGAACACCGGTATCGCGCTGGCTTTCGTCGCAGCCGCGCGCGGTTATAAATTGATCCTGACGATGCCCGACACCATGAGCGTCGAACGACGCCAGCTTCTCAAGATCCTAGGGGCCGAGCTTGTGCTCACGGAAGGGGCCAAGGGGATGCGTGGCGCGGTCGAGAAGGCCGCGGAGATTAACGCGAATACACCGGGAAGCTTCATGCCCCAGCAATTCAATAATCCCGCGAACGCGGAGATCCATCGCAAGACCACCGCCGAGGAGATCTGGAAAGATACCGACGGGGCGGTCGATGTTTTTGTCGCGGGTGTCGGAACTGGCGGGACTTTAACGGGTGTCGGCGAAGCACTAAAAAAGAAAAAACCGTCCATAAAAGTGATCGCGGTGGAGCCCACGGACTCGCCGGTGCTTTCGGGCGGAAAACCCGGCCTTCATAAGATCCAGGGGATCGGCGCGGGTTTCATCCCGGGGGTTTTGAATACAAAGATCTACGATGAGATCATTCAAGTTCGTCACGAGGATGCGGGTGATGTCGCCCGCCGGCTTGCGCGTGAGGAAGGCATCCTTGCCGGGATCTCGGCCGGCGCCAACGTGTGGGCGGCTCTAGAGATCGCGAAACGGCCGGAGTCGAAAGGCAAAACCATTGTGACGGTCATTTGCGACACCGGGGAGCGGTACCTCTCCACCTGGCTTTTTCAGGATCTCGGGGTGTGAAGAGGATTTCATGAGTGTCTTATGATCGATCACCATTGGAGAAGCATCGTCAAAGCGGTTTCTTACCGCATCACGGGAACGGTGACCACCATTCTCATTTCTTGGGCGATCACCCGGCAACTTAAATTTGCCTTATCCATCGGATTCGCGGATGTGTTCATCAAGATCCTCGTCTATTACCTGCATGAACGCGCCTGGAACAAGATCAAGATAGGCCGCAAGCCGATCGAGTATCAGATCTAGGACTTTTTATGAACGATCTTTCCCATCTTTCTCAAGCCATCAGCGGCAAATCCCCGGAAGAAATTCTCGCCTGGGCTTCGGATCATTTTGGCGCGGACAAGATCGCGCTGGCCTCGAGTCTTGGCGCGGAAGATCAGGTGTTGACCGATATGATCCTCAAGGTTGTGCCAACCGCGACGATCTTCACGCTCGATACCGGCCGTTTACCTCAGGAAACATGGACTTGTTTGAAAGAAACGGAACACCGGTACGGATTTAAATACCGGGTCTACACTCCGGACCCGGAAGCCGTCAGGAAAATGGTCGAAGAGAAAGGCCCCGATCTTTTTTATGACAGCATTGAGAACCGGAAACGTTGCTGCCATGTCCGGAAGGTCGAACCCCTCCGGCGCGCGCTTCAGGGGTTTAAGGCCTGGATCTGCGGGCTCCGCCGGGAACAGTCCGTGACGCGCATGGACCTTGATATGATCGAATGGGACGGAGAGAACGGACTTTATAAGATCAATCCGTTGATCGATTGGACTTCAAAACAGGTGTGGGACTATATCCATGCCCATCACGTGCCTTATAACAAATTGCACGATCAAGGATATCCAAGCATTGGTTGCGCGCCGTGCACCCGTGCCATTAAATCCGGCGAGGACATCCGGGCCGGGCGATGGTGGTGGGAAAACCCGGAACAAAAAGAGTGCGGTTTGCATTTTAAAGACGGTAAAACCGTAAAAGGTAAGTAGCGAGTCATTGCGACCTTGCTGCTGTCTTGCGTCAGCAAGACGCAAGGGAAGCAATCTCGCTTTTAAGGCAGATTGCCACGCCCCTAAAAACAGGGCTCGCAATGACGTGGTTATAAAAGGAAACAATGGACACGCTTAAAAAACTTGAAGCGCAAAGTATTCATATCTTGCGCGAAGCTTACAAAGAATTCAAAAACCTTGTCATGCTCTGGTCGATCGGCAAGGACAGCACGGTCCTGCTCTGGCTGGCTCGCAAGGCTTTTTTTGGCCATGTGCCGCTTCCGCTCCTTCATATCGATACGCATTTTAAGATCCCGGAAATGATCACTTATCGCGACAAGCTCGCGGCGGATTGGCATCTGAATCTCGTCTACGGTGAGAACGCGGCGGCGCTTGCGGCCAAGCAGACCTATCCGGACGGGAAGGTGGACCGGTTGACGTGCTGCAAATCGCTCAAGAGCGAAGCTCTTAAACACACGCTCTCCGGCGAATGGCCGCGCTACGCGTTCGATCACAAACTCGGGAAATACGTGCAGGAGAAAGACCCGCAGCCTTATACCGGCGTGATCGTCGGCGTACGCGCGGACGAGGAAGGGAGCCGCTCCAAAGAACGGTACTTTTCTCCGCGGGACAAGCAAAGCGATTGGAATATCGGCGATCAGCCGCCGGAGCTTTGGAACCATTATAAAACGGATTTCGCTCCGGGGACGCATGTTCGCGTGCATCCGCTTCTTGATTGGACCGAGTTGAACATTTGGGAATATATCGACCGGGAGAATATCCCGATCATTCCGCTTTATTTCGATCAAGGGAAGGGGCTTCGCTACCGCTCCCTCGGATGCTATCCCTGCACGGGCGCTGTGAAATCGGACGCGAAAAATGTGAAAGAGATCATTGAAGAACTCCGGACGGGAAAATTCGCGAATATCGCGGAGCGTTCCGGCCGGGCGCAGGACAAAGAAGATGGCGGCGGGCTCGAAACGCTTCGCCGCGAAGGGTACATGTAATTATGGACAGAATGAATATTGTGATCGTCGGGCATGTGGACCACGGCAAAAGCACGGTGATCGGGAGGCTTTTGGCCGATACCGGTTCTCTGCCCGAAGGAAAACTGGATCAGGTCAAGGCGACCTGCGCGAAGAACGCGAAACCCTTTGAGTACGCGTTCCTGCTGGACGCCTTGAAGGACGAACAATCCCAGGGGATCACGATCGACGCGGCCCGCTGTTTTTTTCACACGAAAAAGCGGGAATATATCGTGATCGACGCGCCGGGACATATTGAATTCCTGAAGAACATGATCACAGGCGCGGCCCGCGCGGAAGCGGCGCTTCTGGTGATCGACGCGAAGGAAGGGATCCTCGAGAATTCCAAGCGGCACGGTTACCTTCTTTCCATGCTTGGGATCCGCCAGGTGGTGGTGCTCGTCAACAAAATGGACCTTGTGGGGTACAGCGAGCAATCGTTCCGGGCGATCGAGAAAGAATACAGTGATTTTCTTGCCGGGCTGAACATCCGTCCCAACGCCTTTATTCCGATGAGCGCGATGAACGGCGTCAATATGGTCGCCCGGTCGCCGGAGATGCCGTGGTATCAGGGTTTGTCGGTCTTGGAGCAATTGGATTCTTTTCCGCACGAGACCGGGAGCGACGCGTATGCCTTCCGTTTTCCCGTGCAGGATATTTATAAATTCACGGAGCTTGGCGATGACCGGCGCATTATGGCCGGCACGGTTTATACGGGAAAGATCAAGGTGGGCGAGGAAGTGGTTTTCCTGCCTTCCAAAAAACGCACACGGATCAAAAGTATCGAGGAATTCAACCTGCCGTCTAAAAATGAAGCTCAGGCAGGTGAGGCAATCGGTTTTACGACCGAGACCCAGCTTTATATCAAGCCGGGCGAGCTGATGGTCAAGGCGGACGACCCGCAACCGGCCGTGAGTACGCGCTTCAAGGCGAATATTTTCTGGATGGGGCATGCGCCGCTTGTAAAAGGGAAAAAGTATAAGCTCAAGATCGGTGCCGCGCGCACGACCGTCCGTTTGGCGGAGGTTGTGAATGTTCTCGACAGTTCGGAACTGACCTCGATCGCCAATAAGGCCCAGGTGGACCGTCACGATGTCGCGGAATGCGTGTTTGAAACAGGGAAGCCCGTTGCTTTCGATAGAGCAAGCGAACTTCGCGAAACAGGGCGTTTTGTGATCGTGGACCATTATGAGATCGCGGGGGCGGGGATCGTGCTTGAAGCGTTCGCGGAGGACCGGTCGCTTCTCAAAGAACATGTAGCCCAGCGCGAAAAGGTTTGGGTGAAAAGCGGGGTCGGTTCCGGCGAACGCTCGAAGATCTACGGCCATCGTCCCGCATTCATTCTGATCGCAGGAAAGATCAATACGGGCAAGCAAAAGATCGCCCGGGAGCTTGAAGCGCGGCTTCTGGGTCGAGGTGTCAAAGCCTTCTATCTTGGGATCTCCAATCTTGTTTCCGGTCTGGACAGCGAACCATCCTCCAATCCGGATCAACAGGAAGAAATTGTGCGGCATCTGGGCGAATTGGGGAGGATCATCGCGGAATCCGGGCAGGTTTTTATCACGACGGCCTCGGACCTGGATGATTTTGACGTCGAAACCCTGAGGATCCTAAACCGCCCCAACGAGATCCTCGTGATCCAGGTGGGGCCGAGCGCTTTTTCGTCATTCAAGCCGCATTTTGAGATCGCGGAGCATGAAGCGCTGGATGCCGCGGTCGAAAAGATCGTCGCTTTTCTTAAACAAAAAGAGATCCTTTTGGAATATTACCTATGATCAAAGAAGAGCAGATCAAGGCGGATCAACATCCTTTTGATGCGTGGGAAGATCTTGTCCGCGCGTCGCGCGAAGGGTTCGCCTCGATCCTGCCGGAGAATTTTCTGCGTTTCCGCTGGTTCGGCATCTACCAGCAACGTCCCAAGACCGATCCCTATTTCATGCTGCGATTGAAACTTCCGGGCGGGCGCCTCAACGCAGCGCAACTGCGCGCCGTGGCGGAGGTCGCGAGGGACTACGGACGCGGGATCGCGGACATTACCACCCGCCAGAATTTTCAGTTCCACTGGCTCACGATCGAAAAGATCCCGGAAGTGCTCGAGAAATTCGAGGCTGTGGGCATCATGACCCGTGGGGCTTGCGGGGATGTGACGCGCAACATCACGAGCTCGCCGCTTGCGGGCCTGGAGACAGATGAGGTGGATGACCTCCAGGATGTTATCGAGGCCCTGCATCAGGATCTGATCCGGAACCAGGATCTTGCGAATCTTCCGAGGAAATTCAAGATCTCGATCACCGGAAGTATCCGTAATGCCGCGCAGCCCGAGATCAACGATGTCGGGATCTATGGTTTCTGGAAAGATGTGGCAAAGAAAACACCGGCTTTCGCGATCCGCGTGGGCGGGGGATTGTCTTCCCATCCTTTGTTCTCGCAGCCCTTACCGATCGCCCTAAAACGTGACGAGATCATTCCCGCCGTGATGGCTGCGCTTGGGATCTTTCATGATCTTGGAAACCGTGAGAACCGCCGCCAGGCCCGCATGAAATTCCTGGTAGAAACATGGGGTCCGGAAAAGTTCCTGCAAGAGATGGAAAAACGAGCGAAGAGGACTTTTGAACGATCCTCTCATGTCCCGGTCGTTTCGAATGAACGGGAACATTTTTGGGGCGTCATCCCGCAGAAGCAAAAAGGCTTTTATGCTGTGGGGATCGCGGTGCTCGCGGGCCGGCTGACGGCGGAACAGTTGTTCCGGTTGGCCGATCTCAGCGAAAAATACGGCAGTGGGGAGTTCCGCACCACGAACCGGCAGAATATCCTTCTGATCCATATTCCCGAAAAGGATCTTGAGCCGCTCAAAAAGGAATTAACGGCCGGGGGTTTCGATCTCGGGGTGAACGGGATCTATCGCTCGCTTGTGGTCTGCACGGGCCGGGAATTCTGCAATCTGGCGCTTGTGGAGGTCAAAGTTTTCTCAAAAAAAATGATCGAACAGTTAACGGCCGCTTTTCCGGAGCTTCGGGAAACACTGACGATCCATGTGACGGGATGCCCGAATTCGTGCGGGCAGTATCAGATCGCTGATATTGGACTCATGGGTGTTTCAAAGACAGTCGACGGGATCCGTCGGGACGCTTTTCATGTGGCCGTAGGCGGGGGACCGGATGCGTGGGGCAGGACGGTTTTCCAGTTTATTCTCGCGGAAGAGGTGCCCGCTTTGCTTGCAAAGATGATCCGCGTCTTTTTAAAGCAAAGGAATGAAAAAGAACTTTTTGATGATTTTTGCCGCCGGCACGGAGACGAAGATCTGAAAGGATTATTCGAAACATGCCTTTCCCAGGAACCAAACGCTTGAATTTTTCCGTTGTCGGGACAAGCTTCCGGTTCAGTCCTTTGGAGATCCGCGAAAAGCTTTCCTTTTCCAAAAAGCGGCTTCGTGAGGCCTACCATTCCCTGAAGGACTTCCACGAGGGAACTTCATTCCTGATTCTTTCGACCTGTAACCGGTCGGAGGTCTACGGCTGGGGGGATGAGGACGTGCCGCTTCAAAAAATCTTTTGCCGGCTGCATGGTCTTCCGGAAGATCTTTTCGAGCCTTTCATTTATCAGTATCAGGAAAAAGACGCATTCCGGCATTTTGTCAGGGTCCTGTGCGGGCTGGATTCTCAGATCCTGGGGGAAGGGCAGATCTTTTTGCAGGGACAACGGGCTTATGAAACGGCCACGGAATTCGGGGCGATCGCTCCGGGGAATGCTCATCTTATCGCGCGCATGATCGCTTTGGCCGGAAAGATCCGCAAAGAGGCAGGCAGGGGATTCTTTTCAGGAACGCTTGCTGACGCCGCCTGGGAATTGGTCCGGAGGAATAGCCCGTCTTTTCATGATCCCAGAATCCTTCTGATCGGAACCGGTAAGGTGATTGAGCTTTTTATTTCGTTGCTGGGCCGCGAAGGTATCCGCCCTGTGATCATCTCGAACCGGAATCACGGGAAAGCCGCGGAATGGGCGGCTGTAACGAGTGGAAAGGCGGCTTATCTGGAGGATCTTTCCGCGCTGCTTACGGAGGCGGATGTGATCATCAGCGCGACGTCCTGCCCCCATCCCGTGTTGCGGCGTGAGCATTTCCGGCATCGCTCCCGGCCCGTGCTAGTCCTTGATTTGGCCGTTCCGCGCGACGCGGAACCGTCGATCAAGGAAGTCCCAGGGGTGCGGCTTTTTGATCTTGATGACCTCGGGATCGTTTCCGGGGGCGGGGCGGGAAATGAATGGCTGGAATCGGCGGAACACGATATTCGAAAGGAGTGTGAGGTTCTTTGGAAAGAATTATCAGGATCGGAACAAGAAAAAGTCCTCTCGCGCTAAGGCAGGTGGACGAAGTGCTGGACCTGTTGGCGAGGCAGGGAATCTATTTCCCTTATGCCGTTGTGGGGATCGATGCGCCCGGAGATATTGACAAGCGAACTCCGATCTCGGAAGTCGAGGGCAGTGATTTTTTCACCAAGGGCCTCGACGAAGCCCTTTTGTCGGGTCATATCGATTGCGCGGTTCATAGCGCCAAAGATCTTCCCGAAATGCTTCCGGAAGGACTGGAGATCGTGGCGATGACAGCGTCGATCGATCCGTCGGACGCCTGGGTGGCGCGGAACGGTTTTACATTCTCGAATATGCCGGCCGGCTCGAAAGTCGGCGTCAGCAGTCGCCGGCGGAAGGAACAGGTCGCCGCTTTGAGGCCGGACCTGAGGATCGCCGATATCCGCGGCACGATCGGAGAGCGTCTCCGCCAATACGACGAGGGCCGGTTTGACGCGCTCGTGATCGCATCGGCGGCTTTGGTGCGTTTGGGCCTCGAAGACCTTATTTGTGAAAGACTTGACCCCCGGTTTTTCCAGCCGCATCCTTTGCAGGGAAGGCTTGCCGTCTCGGCGCGTTCCGGCGATAAGGAGATAAAAACACTTTTTTCCAAACTTCATGCGGAGCTTGTTCATGGCTAGTCATGGAAAAGTCTATCTGATCGGAGCCGGCCCCGGCGATCCCGATCTGATCACGGTCAAGGGACTGCGGCTTCTCCGGGAAGCGGATGTCGTGCTTTACGATAACCTGATCCCGAAGAAGCTGTTACAAAAAACAAAGAGCAATGCTTTGTTGATCGATGCGGGGAAGAGGCCCGGGAACCATGCGTTACCGCAAGACAAGATCCATGCGCTGCTTTTGAAATACGCTCGAAAAGGGAAAGCCGTCGTGAGGCTCAAGGGAGGTGACCCCTATGTGTTCGGCCGCGGCGGGGAAGAAGCCGTTTTTTTGAGGGAACACGGAATTGACGTCGAAGTTGTTCCGGGAGTAACGTCAGCGGTTGCGGTGCCCGCGCTTGCCGGGATCCCGCTCACACAACGCCATCTTGCCATGACCGCCGCTTTTGTCTCCGGACACGTGACTGATGATAACGATCCCATTCCCGTACCGGACGCGGACACGCTGATTTATCTGATGTGCGTGACCGACCTTGATAAGACCGTCACGCGGCTCCTCAGGAAACGTAAGAAGACCACGCCATGCGCCGTGATCGAGAACGGGGCCACGGAACAAGAGCGGGTGATCACCGGGATTTTGAGCGATATTGTCTCGAAAGCGCGCGAAGCAAAGGTCGTTTCCCCGGCAGTTTTTGTGGTGGGAGAAGTTGTGAGGCTCCGTGAACGGCTTATTCGAAAAAAAATACTCGTGACGGGCACCAAGGCGGACAGATTCCGGGAAAGGGGCGAGGTGACCTACTGCCCGCTTGTGAAGATCCTCCCTGCCCGGAACCCCGGGGCGATGGACCGGGAAATAAAACAGATCAAAGCCTACGACTGGGTCCTTTTTACGTCCCAACACGCGGTCAGCCATTTCATTTCCAGGATCAAACGGCCCGCTGACCTGAAGGCCCTGAGGCATAAGAACATTCTGGCGATCGGGCCCGCGACCTCGCACGCACTCAAAGTGCGGGGTTTTAAAAAAGTCCGTTACCCCAAGGAATATGATTCGAGATGCGTTCTGAAATTCCTCGAAAAATACGATCTCCGCGGGAAAAAAGTGCTCATCCCAAGGTCAAGCCTCGCGAGCGAACTGATCCCAGCTTCTCTCCGGAAGCGCGGCGCCGAAGTGACTTGCGTGACCGTCTACCGCAATATCAAGCTGGTGCCGGCCGTCAAGTCGCTGGCCGGGTTTAACGAGATCATTTTCACCTGCCCGTCCACGGTCCGGAATTTCTTTCATTATTTCGGGAAGATCCCTGCCGGTATTTCCGTTTTTGCGATCGGACCGGTCACGCAGGAGCAGCTCCGGGCGTTCGGGGTTGAATCCAAGGTGCTTGGCCATGCCGCATAAGGGTGTGACGGTCCGGCCTTCTGATCTGGTCCAGCCTTACTTTGCGCTTTCCGGGCACAACCGGAGAACAAAAATTCCCGGAATGCCGGGGATCTTCCGGATGTCTTCCGACCTGATCGTCAAGGACATGGCCGGATTGATCCGTCTCGGGGGCCGGACCGTTCTTTTGTTCGGGATCGCGCGGTTTAAAAACAGGTCCGGTTCGGATGCTTATGACCGCGAAGGAGCGATCCAGAGCGCCGTCCGGGCGATCCGGGAAAGGTTCGGCAAAAAAGCCGTGATCATCACGGACGTGTGTCTGTGCGGGTTCACCGATCACGGTCATTGCGGCATTCTGAAAGACAAAGCAATTGACCGTAAAAAGACACTCGAAATACTTGGACGAATCGCGGTCTCGCATGCGCAGGCGGGAGCGGACTTTGTGGCGCCTTCCGCCATGACCCAAGGTCAGGTGCGGGCGGTCCGGCACGCGTTGGATCGCGCGGGATACAAAAAAACAAAGGTCTGGGCGTATGCCATCAAATACGCCTCTTCATTCTATGGCCCCTTTCGTCACGCTCTTGATTCCGCGCCGAAATTCGGGGATCGCCGTGCTTATCAGATGGATCCGAGTGATACGAACAAAGCTCTTGCCTCTGCATTGCGGGATCAAAAATACGGAGCAGATATCCTGATGGTAAAACCGGCTTTGCCGTGCTTGGATATGATCGTCCGGCTTAAACAAAAAGCAAAAGTTCCGGTGGCGGCCTATCATGTAAGCGGGGAATACGGGATGTTAAAAAGCGGCGCGGGCGCCGCAATCTTTGACGAAAAAGCGGTGGTGCTTGAAACGCTTCTGGCCATTCGCCGGGCTGGAGCGGACCGGATCGTGACCTATTACGCCAAACAGGCCGCGGAGTGGCTTGCATGAAAAATATAAGGTTATTCAAAAAGGCCCGAAAAATCCTTGTGGGAGGGGTCAACAGTCCGGTTCGTTCGTTCCGCTCTGTGGGCGGGATTCCGGTTTTTATGAAAAAAGGAAAAGGGGCCTATCTTTTTGGTGAGAATGGAAAGCGACACCTCGATTTCTGTTTGTCATGGGGCGCGGCGATCCTGGGGCATGCGCCGGAGTCCGTGGTTCAAGCCTTGAAGAAAACGATCTCATGCGGCACAAGTTTTGGCGCGGCCACGGCCCCGGAGATCGAGCTTGCCGAGCGGATCCGGAAGGGGATCCCGTCGATGGAGCGGATCCGTTTTACCAATTCCGGGACCGAAGCGGTCATGAGCGCTCTGCGTCTCGCGCGGGCTTTTACGAAAAGGGACCAGATCATCCAATTCGATGGATGCTACCATGGGCATGGTGATTCCGTGATCCCGGAAAGCGCCGGGGTTCCCAGAGCCTTAATTTCTGCAACGCGTGTCCTTCCTTACAACGACCTGGCGCGTGTTGAAAGAATATTCCGCAAGGAAGGTAAGAAGATCGCGGCGGTGATCGTAGAACCCGTAACGGGGAACATGGGCGTGATCTTTCCGCGCAAAGGATTTCTCGCGGGCCTCCGGAAACTTTGCGACCGGCATGGCGCGCTGCTGATCTTTGATGAAGTGATCACAGGCTTCAGATTTTGCTACGGTGGCGCACAAAATTATTTTGGAGTGACGCCGGACCTTACCACGCTCGGAAAGATCATCGGCGGGGGGCTCCCGATCGGTGCCTTCGGCGGGAAGAAAGAGATCATGAAGCTGCTTGCTCCCGAAGGCCCCGTGTATCAAGCCGGCACTTTTTCTGGAAATCCACTTTCCATGGCCGCGGGGATCGCGGCATTAAAACAACTGGCCAGACCGGGCGTCTATCAGCGACTTTGGGAAAATTCACAACAGTTTTATGAGGAGCTTTCGCGGATCGCGCTAAAAGCAAAAACACCGGTTCAGCTGAACGCGTTCGGCCCCATGTTCTCGATATTTTTTACTCCGAAAGCCGTTTGGAATGCGGCGGACGCGCGCGCGCAAGATGTCCGTAAATTCCGGAAATTTTTCCATGCGCTTCTCAAGCAAGGCATTTATTTTTCGCCATCGCCTTTTGAGGCGAATTTTCTATCCATCACCCACTTGAAGCGGGAACTTCGAAAGACGCTGGCGGCGTTCGGGAAAGCCGTGGAGCGGCTCGCGGAACGGTGATATAATCCGCGGCATCTTTGAAGAGGGAAAAGATCGAGTGAAAAAAAGCATCGGAACGGCAGAGACAAAATATTTCACGTTCGCGGAGAGCGGGGACTTCAAGCTGGAGTCCGGCCGTGCGTTCGGACCCATCACGCTCGCTTACGAGACTTACGGGGAGCTTAACGCTGATAAATCGAACGCGATCCTTGTGATGCACGCCTTTTCGGGGAACGCGCATGTCGCGGGTCCCGCGGCGGGTGATCAGGATCCGCCCTGGTGGGATTTTATGGTTGGACCGGGCAAGGCCCTCGATACGGACAAATATTTCATTCTTTGTATCAATGTGATCGGCGGCTGTAAAGGCAGTACGGGGCCGTCTTCCACGGACCCGAAAACCGGCAAGCCTTACGCCCTGGATTTTCCGATCATCACGATCGGGGACATGGTCCGCACGCAAAAAGTGCTGGTCGATTATTTAGGGATCCAAAAAATTCACGGCGTGGTCGGCGGTTCCATGGGCGGGATGCTCGCGCTCCAGTGGGCTGCCTGTTTCCCGGAAGCCGTGGAATGTGTGATCCCGATCGCCGCGACGCTCAAACATTCGCCCCAGCAGATCGCTTTCAATGAGGTCGGCCGGCAGGCCATCATGGCGGATCCTGCCTGGAACGGCGGGAATTATTACGGCGGCGCGTTGCCGGAAAAAGGGTTGGCCGTGGCGCGCATGGTGGGCCACATCACTTACATGAGCAACGAATCCATGGAGAAGAAATTCTCACGCCGACTCAAGGACGACCACACGGGATTTAAATTTTCGGCGGATTTTGAGGTCGAAGGGTATCTCCGTTATCGCGGGATGAGCTTCACCAAGCGCTTTGACGCGAACACGTACCTCTACATCACCAAGGCGATGGATTATTTCGATCTTTCGGACGGGAAATGGATCCCGGCGAAAGGACTTCCGGGCGTCCGGTTCCTTGTGATCGCTTTCAAATCCGACTGGCTCTACCCGTCCGTCCAGTCCCAGGACATGGTCCGCCAGCTCCAGATGCGCCAGATCGATGCCACCTATTGCGAGATCGATGCGGGCTACGGCCATGATTCGTTCCTGATCGAATCGGAAGCCGAAAAACAGTCCCACCTTATCAAACATTTCCTCGCCAAGAGGAAATAAGGTCATCCTTCTTGCCGGGTGGTTTTCCTTGAAAAAAACATGCCAGGGGCATACTATCTCCAATCTATGAAATCCATTAAACGGCTGGACCACCAAGTGATCTGCGGGATCGTGGAACCGGGCTCCAAGGTGCTGGACCTTGGGTGCGGGAACGGGGATCTTTTGCATCTTCTTGTCGAGAAGCGCGGCGTGAAGGCCCAGGGGGTGGAGCTCAATAACGATGCCATTCACGCCTGCGTCGAAAAAGGGCTGAGTGTTTTCCATAGCGATATCGACAGCGGGCTTCCATATTATCCCGACCAGTCTTTCGATTATGTGATCCTGAACCAGTCCTTGCAGGAAGCGAAGAAAGTAGAGACCGTGATTTCGGAGGCGCTGCGCGTGGGGAAGAAGGTCATCATCGGATTTCCCAATTTCGCGCATCTGGAAGCCCGCATCCTGATGTTTTTCGGGGGGAGGGCGCCGATCGTTTCGTCACTTCCTTATGAGTGGTACAGCACGCCGAACCTCCGCTTCCTCTCGATCAAGGATTTTAGGTCCTTTTGCCGGGTCAAAGGCTATCAGGTCCTGAGCTCCCACTATGTGGATGCCCAGGGCCCGGTCCGTGTGCTTCCGAATCTTTTCGCCCAGAACGCCATTTTCGTCATCACAAAATAACTGGTATAATTTACCCATGCCTTCACAGCCGTCTAAAAAACTCGAGATCTTTAAGAACCCCTATCCGGGGCGCGATTACACCATTAATATCGAATGTCCGGAGTTCACCTGTCTTTGTCCGAAGACCGGGCAGCCGGATTTCGCGGAGATCCGCATCCGTTATATCCCCGATGACTTCTGCGTGGAGCTCAAGAGCCTGAAGCTTTACCTCTGGAGCTACCGTAACGAAGGGGCTTTCCATGAGAAGGTCACGAACGAGATCCTGGATGACCTTGTTCGCGCGACGAAGCCCCGCCGGATGGAGATCGACGCGGATTTCAATGTCCGCGGCGGTATTCATACCGTGATCAGCGTCAGTTATTCCAAGCCTCGCAAAAAACGTTCTTAAAATTTCAGGAGGATCCCATGTCGCAGGAACGAACGAATGCAGTCACCTTTCAAGGCAATCCGCTGACCCTCGTCGGGCCCGAACTCAAGGCGGGGGACAAAGCCCCGGATTTCCATCTGGTCGATACGAATTTGAAGCCGGTGACACTTGCCGATTCCAAAGGAAAAACAAGGCTCATCAGCGTGGTGCCTTCGATCGATACGCCGGTTTGCGACATGCAGACGAGGCGTTTCAATGAAGAAGCCTCCAAGCTTCCTGAAAGCATCGCGGTCTTTGGCGTCAGCATGGACCTTCCCTTCGCTCAAGGGAGATGGTGCAAGCTCGCGAAGACCGACAAGATCCGGATGCTGTCTGATTATCAGGACCATAACTTCGGCTATGCCTATGGCGTTTTCATTAAAGAGCTGAAATTCCTGTCTCGGGCGATCTTTGTGGTCGGGCCGGATGACAAGATCCAATACGTTGAATACGTCAAAGAGATCACCACGCATCCCAATTATGAAAAAGTCCTGGAATTCCTCAAGACCCGCGTTTAAGCGAAGCGTTTTTCTCCTTGCGGCGCTCATGATGGCGCCCCTGTGCCTTCACGCCGCGGAACCCGTCATGAAGACGCTGTCCGCTCATGTGGTGAAAGTGGCGGAGGACGGGAGAAGCCTGGATGTGGATTTCCGGCATCCCGCCACCAAAGAGATCGAGCACCTTACTTTCTTCATGGACGGGCAGAGCGGACTGAGTGGGATCGACCAGCTCGGCGAGCTTCGCGCTGGCCAGGTGGTGACGATCGATTATGTGGAAGGTGAGAAAAGCAGCCTTCTGATCCGCCGCATCGCGCGCGTCAAACTTTCCGGTCCTCCTGAGGGACTTGAGAATTTCCGTGGTCTTTAAAAGAAACCTTATCGCCTTCCTCGTCCTTTTGACCTTTCAGATCCCTTCTCCCGGGTTCTGCGCGTATGAAAACATGGAACCCATGGACTCCATGGAACCCCACGAAGAGACCACCAAGGACCTTTCCAGCATGACCGAGGCGGAGCTGATCGCGATGGAGCGGGAACTCAAAGCCAAACTTGGCATGGATGCCGCGAACGCGGACCTCTATTATGAACTTTCCGCGATCTACGCCACGCTTTTTGACCGGACGCGCACCCAAAAAGGCACGCAATACCGGGAATGGCTGATGAAAAGCCGGGACGCGCTTGAAAAGGTCTTGATGATCCGGCCTCAGGACAAGATCGCGCATTATAATCTGGGAGTGGTTTACAAGCGGCTGGGGCAGATGGAGCGCGCGCGCGAAGAACTCAAGAAAGCGATCAGGCTCTGCGACACGGAAGAGGACCGGCTGCTTTTATGCGCTCTCTGGATGCAGATCGGTGCGGTTTACGAGGAGCAGGGTTTTTTTGATGAGGCTAAAGAAGCCTACCTGAAAGCTCGTGAGCTCGACTACAACAACCCGGATATCCAGGAAGCGATCCGCGAGATCGATGTGAAGCGGAAGACCCCGGAAAAGGGGAGCAGTGCGTCCCTTGGGATGCCCGGAATGATGGGGGTTACGGATCCCCAAACGGCGGCCGCACTGGGACGTGATCCTTATTCGCAGAATCAGGGTGGCATGGAACAGGCGATCCCGGCATTGGGGCAAGCCCTGATGCAGACTTTTGGCGGCGGCGGTGGCGGCGGGGAGGACCAAAGTGGCTCAAGCTTGTAAGATCCCCGCGGGGACCCGGGCGATTTTTTTTGACGCCGGCGGAACCCTTTTCCGTCCGTTCCCCTCGGTAGGTCACTATTACAGCACCGTGGCCGCAAAGCACGGATGTAAAGTGGGCGCGAAAGAAGTGGAAGCGGCGTTCCGGAGGGTGTGGAGCCAGCATGACGGGATCGGGGACCTGCGGAGCCACTCGGATGAAAAGATCGAAAAAGAATTCTGGCGCAAGATCGTGACCGCGGTTTTTAAGGATTTTGAGGGGCTCAAGGCTTTTGATCCGTTCTTTGACGAGCTGCATGATCTTTTCGCGGAACCGGGGGTCTGGAAACTTTATCCGGAAGTCGAAGAAGTGCTCCATGCTCTCAAAAAAAAGAAATTCATTCTCGGCATGGTGTCGAACTGGGACAGCCGTCTTTTGAAATTATGCCAGGGGCTCGGGATCGACGGGTTCTTTGATTTCAAGGTTATTTCCGCCGTGTTCGGCGCGGCGAAACCCAATCCAAAGATCTTCGAGGAAGCGTTGAAGCAAGCCGGCGTTGCCGCCAAGGAGGTGGTCCATATCGGTGATAGTTTGGAAGACGATGTCCGGGGCGCGCATCTTGCCGGCATCAAGGCGATCTGGCTCGATCGCTCGGACCGGCACGGAACTTTAACCAAGGATCACCAGGATTTAGTGACCGTGGTCCGTGATCTGAAGGAGTTGATCTGAAATGAAACAGTACGGATCCTTTAAAAAATTATTAAGCGTGGGCATGTTGGCATTACTCCTCGGGAATCCCTGTGCTTACAGCGCTGAATCCGCCAATGAGATCTATGTGAAGGGCGTCGAGTATGGTCAAAAAGGAAAGCCCGGCGCGGCGATCAAGGAATTCAGCAGGGCCATTGAAGCAAAGCCGGATTTCGCGGAGGCTTATTACAGCCGCGGGCTCATGTACTACACGAAAGGAAAAGGCGACAAGGCCTTCGCGGATTTCAATAAGGCTTTGGAACTCAAGCCGCTGCCGGAGGCCTATTTTTATCGGGCGAGCCTTTATGATGCCAGGAAAGATCTGGACCGGGCCCTTTCGGATTACACCGAAGCTATCAAAATAAAACCGGACCTTGCTCCGGCCTATTCGGGCCGCGGGATCATTTATTCCCGGAAAGGGGATTTCGATCCCGCCCTCTCCGACTTCCGAAAAGTCATTGAGATCCGCGGGGCGTCCAGTACCGGCTCGGATTATTATTTGCGCGGCAAGGCGTACTTGTCGAAAAAGGTCTTCGATCAGGCGGTCCTTGATTATGACAAGTCGCTTGAGCTCGATCCCAAGAACGTCAGCGCTTATTGTGACCGGGCGTGGGCCTATCAGGAGATGGGGGATCTTAAGAAAGCGATCGAGGATGACACGAAAGCGCTTTCGCTGGACTCCAAATACAGCTGGGCTTATTATGACCGGGCCCTGGCGTTTTTCAGGACGGGAGACTTTACGGCGGCCCTTTCCGATTATAAAAAAGCCGTGAAGCTGGATACGCGGGGTGCCGCGGATGCCTACCAGGAATTCCTGAAACATGAAGGGGCCGCGAAGGGTCCCGAAGCGCCGCAAACGGTCAAAGCGATCCGTGATCTCCTGAGTTCCCATCAACGCTGAAAAGATCTGAGAGAACATGAAAGAAAGTAAAAACATACTCGTCCTGGACCTGGAGACCCAAAAGTCTTTCAAGGAGGTCGGAAAATCGAAGGCGATGAGCCTTTCCAAGCTCAAAATCTCCGTTGCCTGCGTTTATGACTACCTGACAGGGGAATACGTTTCGTACGAAGAAAAAGACCTCATGAAGCTCGAACAGCGGCTCCAGGATGTTGACCTTATGATCGGGTTTAACATCCGCCGTTTTGACATGCCGGTTCTTCAGCCCTACATCTTTAAGTCGGTCGAACAGTTTCCGGTTCTGGACCTTCTGGATGATATCGAAAAAGTCCGGGGCCACCGGGTGAGCCTCGACAGCGTCGCGCGCGCGACGCTTAAAGAAGGAAAATCGGGCGACGGCGCCGAGGCGCTCGTGCTGTTCAAGGAAGGCAAAATGGACGAGCTGAAGAAATACTGCTGCGATGACGTCCGCCTGACCAGGGATGTTTATGAATACGGCTGCCGGGAAGGGAAGATCCTTTTTACGTCGACTTGGGATTACAAGACCTATGAGGTTCCGGTGAACTGGAAAAAAACGGCGGAGAATTTTCTGAACAAACAGAAAAAAGCGCAACAAACGGATTTCCCGACGAGCCTCTTTTAAAATTACGGGACACGATCCACGCCCCACGAGGCCACGACGAAAGAACTGCGTGGAGCGTGGCCCGTGGAACGAATAAACGAATCATATAGGACTTATCTATCGTGACTGAATTAAGCCAGTCGCCTCTCATATTCGTCAGTGTATTCTTTCTAGGCCTCGGCCTGAACCTGACGCCGTGCGTCTATCCCATGCTTTCCATCACGATCTCTCTTTTCCGCCGGTCGGGCCATGAAACCCACCGCCACGGTTTTGTGAGGGCTCTCGCGTACGTGCTCGGCATGGTCACCATGTACAGCGTGCTCGGGGTCGCGGCCGCCATGACGGGAGGTTTCTTCGGCGAGTGGCTCCAGAATTTCTGGGTGCAGCTTGCGACCGGCGCTCTTGTGATCTGGCTTGCGTTCAGCATGTTCGGGCTTTATCAGTTCCGGCTGCCTTCCTGGATGATGCCGTCTCATCACGGCACTTCTAAAGGCGCCTTGTTCAGCTATTTCATTTCGGGGCTTCTGGTGGGGATCGTGGCGGCTCCGTGCATGGGGCCTGCCGTTCTCACGTTGCTGGCTTTCGTAAGCTCCCAGCAAAGCATGGTGTTCGGTTTTTCTCTTTTCTTCGTGATGGCGCTCGGGCTCGGGCTTCCTTACCTGGTGCTGGGAACCTATTCCGGTCTTCTCGCGAAATTGCCGAAGTCGGGGTCCTGGCTTGTCTGGTTCGAACGGTTGATGGGCGTGGTGCTTTTGACTTTCGGGATCTTTTACATCGCGGCCGCTTTTAAATGGCCGTTCGTGACCTGGATCGTGCCGGGGGCTTTTGTGGCGGGAGGGCTCTACCTCGGCTGGATCGAGCGTTCGGCGCACCTCGTCAAAAAATTCATCGTCTTCCAATGGATCGTGGGAACACTCGCGATCCTGATTGGTCTTTATTTCCTGTTTATGCCGCACGGTATGAAGTGGGAACAATACCGCGAAGGCATCCTCCAGGAGGCCAGTGCCCAGGGGCAGCCCGTGATCCTCGACTTTTACGCGGACTGGTGTATCCCGTGCCACGAGCTCGATCAATTCACCTATTCAGACAAGAAAGTCCAGGCGGCGCTCCGGAATTTCCGCAAGATCAAGGTAGATGCCACCTCCGCGGATGACGAAGAGGTCCGGGAACTGATCCGCCTTTTCGACGTTTTTGGCGTGCCAACGGTCATTTTCCTGGATGGAAAAGGCATCGAGGTCTCCGCCTTGCGCATGATCGGCTTTATCATGCCCGGAGAATTTATCGAGGCCCTCCGCGCTTCCGAATTGGGAAAACACATCGAAGATCCGGTGAAGGGTTGACAAAGAGGGAGAGGGCTTCTATCCTTGTCTCTGATTCCGGTCTTATCAAACCTTAAATCCTGAGAAATCCTTAATATGAAAATTCTTCAGCGTTATGTTTTAAAAGAACTGCTTCTGCCCTGCCTGCTCTGCTTCGCGGTGCTGAGTTTCATCTTTATGGCGGGGTATTTGGTGAAGGCCGCGGACATGATCATCGGCCGCGGAGTGCCTTTCACGCAGACGCTTTATGTCATGCTGCTCATCGTCCCATCGATCATAAGCTACACCGCGCCGATGAGCCTTTTGACGGGCGTTTTGATCGTGTTCGGAAGTTTTTCCCAGCACAATGAATTCCGCGCCATGAAAGCCTCGGGGGTCCACCCCTTGAAGTTCATGATGCCGCCCCTCGTTCTAGGGTTCGCACTTAGCATTCTCATGTTCGTTTTTAACGATCAGGTTGGGCCGTTTGCCCGTTATGAATTCCGGCGTGCCACCAAGCGGATGGCCATGCAGCACCCGATGGCGCTCATCGAGCCCGGACGTTTCGTGAGGATCAGCCCGAGCATTCTTTTTCTCGCCAAACGCGTCGAAGGGGATGAGATGAAGGATATCGTGGCCCACGAGGGAGTCGATTCGGAAAATCCTGTCCGGACGATCGTCGCCGAAAGCGGCAAGATCGAGATGGACGCGAAGACCGGGCAGCTGGAAGTCGTTCTTTTCAACGGAAGCGTTTCGGAATCCCAGGACAAAGGCATCCAATCTGTTCAGTTCAAGACCTACAAATTCCCGACGCTGGGGGAAGATGATATCCGGGACATGGTGAAAAAGAAGAAGGACAAGACGCTTGCGGAGATCCTGGTGGATGTTTCCGAAAAACCCGAGAAAAAAGAAAGGCGGGCCCTTTGGACGGTCTTTCATCAAAGGATCGCGTTCGCCTTCGGGTGCCTGGTGTTCGTCTTTATCGGGATCCCGATCGCGACGATCGTGAAGCGTGGGGAAGTGGTGATCAGTTTCGGGATCTCGATGGCCGCAACAAGCGTCTATTACATCCTTTTCGCCATCGCTCAATCCATCGCGTCACGGGGCGGCCTGCCTCCCATGCTGAGCCTTTGGCTTCCGAATATCATCCTGATCGGGATCGGCGTGGTGCTGCTGCGTAAGGCCATTTTGTCCTGAACGCGTCGGGCTGCCGCTAGCATTTGATCTTCAGGTAATTTTTGACCCGCGTTTTCCAACCCTTCAGGCGTTTTGAGCAATCCTTTTCGGGCGGCGCGTTCTTGACTCTGTTCTCAAGGACTTTTTTGGCCGCTTCCACGAACTCCTTGAGCGAGTCCTCTTCTTTCTCGGGAAGTTGCATGGTTTCCAGGACCTGAAGAAGTCCCCAGCCCTGCCCCTGGGTCCTTTCCGTTTCGAGAATCCCTTCGCCTTTAAAATTCACGTAGTCGATCAACGCGAACATGCCGTTCGGGGCCGCCGCGATCTCCTTGAATTTCAATTCGATCTCGGCCCGTTTCCCTTCAGGAAGCGTCGCCAGCATCCGGGGAAGCACGCCTTTGGTCCTGTGGATAATGAACTGGGTTTGGAACCCCCGGGTCTTGTCGAGGAAATCCCGGAGCTGCGCCATGCGTTCGCTGCCTAGGTCATTTAAGAATTCTTCGCGGGTTTGCCACGGGGCCTCCCGTTTGGGAAGGGCCTTAATCCACACCGGGATCTCCGTTTGCTGTGCCTCCAGAAATGAAAGAAAAGCGGGGAAGGCGTCCTGGTAAGGGCCTTTTGTGCCTTGCGGGTACCAGATGAAATGCCCCAGGCCGAACGAAGGAAAAGCCTCGTCGGCATTCCAGGTAAGCATCCGTTCGACGCGGCCGGAGCATTCATTGAAAAAGATCGTTTGCTGGAGGCAGGCCAATTCATCCGCGGTCAGGGGGATCTCCTGGAATTCAGCGCGAAGCAAAGCGGGCGCGGCCAAGATCCAAAAGAGAAAGCAGGCCGGTAAAAAAAGTCTCATGGTCTCCCCGGGGATGATCTTCAAAAAAATATTACGCCCGACGGATTTTAACTGCGGGATGGTTGAAAAGCAATCGGAGAGTCGGGAAAAACCTAGATTTTCAGCAAGCGGCAGAGATCGGCGGGGGTGCGGATCAAAAAGTCGGGTTTGACAGCCTCGAGTTCTTTTTCCGCCTGGAAAGGATTGGCGGCGAGCATCGGAAAGGCGACCGAACGGATCGAGATCGAGGCTTTCGCGCGGTTGGCGGCCAGGACATCATCCGGAAGGTCGCCGACATAAAGGAATTTTTTCTTGGGCCCGAGCGCCTGGGCGGTCTTGAGCAGCGAAAAGGGATGGGGCTTTCTCAAGGATTCCTTTTTTTCCCGTTCTTCTTTTTTGACATCATCCATGGTGGTCATCGCGTCAAAAAGATCGGCGATCCCGAAATTTTTGAGCGCGTGGGCGGCCTCATAAAGGGGGCGGCCGGTCGCGATCCCGAGTTTCAGACCGTGATGCTTGAGTTTTTCCAGGACCGGACGCTTAAAGATCAGTTTTTCGCGGTGGATCAGGCCGCGCTTTTTCCAGTAACGCATCTTGTTCATGGTCAGGCGGGGGAAAATATCCTTGCCGAGATAGACCTCCTGGAAGATCCGGGCCACCTTTTCGATCGTAACGGTCGTCGGCCGGCCGCAAAGGGCGGTGATCCCCGAGACCCGCAGGGGCCTTTCCTTGACGCTTTTGGCGAATTTTTCGATGGCGATCGCTTTTTTGAGCGCGTCCAGGGTCCTGTTTTTGACCGGAAGCGACAAAAGATACACCAGCATGCCGTAGCAGCAGTCCCAATCGTCGTTCAAACCTCCCAGGAGCTTGAATTGGTCCACATCTTCAGGCGTGATCAGGCTCGGGAATTTCGCGGTTGGGGAGCGGCTGAAAAAAGGAATGGGGCCGTGGGTCAGGTAGAGCTCGACGGTGTTCCGGATGGCCTCCAGATACGATTGACGGGTATCTACAAGGACATTGTCGATATCAAAAATAATAGCGTCGGCTTGAACTTTTTCAACCGGAGGACGCGCGGGGATTTTTGAAGGAACCTTCCGTTTCATGTGTCAAGTTTACGCTTCGATCGGGCTCCTGTAAAGAATGATTTGCCCGCCGTTGCCCGGCCGGAACCGCACTTGTGCGTTCACGTGAAGCTGTGCTAATATACCCGACCTTGCGCCGGATCAGAGGGCGGGATGTCGCGCGTCCCATGAGGTTCAGAGCGCCTTCCAGATCGCTTTTTTATCATTCTCTTCTTTTTTTGGGATCATCGTGCCGGGGTAGCTTCCGCCTCGCTGGAAGCGAGGACGGATCCGTCCTTCGGCACTGCCGAAGGCGGACAGTTGTTTTGATTTTTTAATGGAAGGAACATAAAATAGTCGCCTCCCGAAAGTATTGCATGCCGGGGTAGCTCAGTTGGCTAGAGCGAGGGACTCATAAGCCCTAGGTCGCCAGTTCAATCCTGGCCCCCGGCATTTTTTTCTGAAAGAACAACGGCCGCGCCTCAAAGGATCTCATGGACCCAAAAACCCAGGATCTTCTTCTTTGTTTTGAAGAGCATCTTCGCGACCGTCGGTTTTTTAAAGTGCGCCAGAAGATCCTCGTCGCCTGCTCCGGGGGTCCCGATTCGGTCGCCCTTTTTTCCCTTTTGCGCGAGCTAGCCCTGACATATGCGTGGCGATTGGGTCTTGCTCATTTCAATCATCAGCTCCGGGCGGGTGCCGCTGCGCGGGATGAACGATTTGTCCGGGGCCTGGCGAGGAAGTTCAAAGTCCCTTTTTACGGCGGGCGGGGGGATGTGAAGCGGGAGGCCCGCAGGACGAATACCTCGATCGAAGAATGCGCCCGTAAAATGCGGTATGACTTTTTTCTCCGGACCGCGCAAAGAGAGAAATTCCATGCGGTCGCTTTGGCCCACACGAAGGATGATCAGGCGGAGACCGTGCTCATGCGGGTCCTTCAGGGGACGGGCTTGAGGGGGCTTCAGGGGATCCGCGAGCGATTCAAGATGGGGCGGATGACCTGTGTGCGGCCGCTCCTTACTTTCACCAAAAAAGAATTGCTGGGCTATCTGGCGGCGCGGCATATCTCGTTCCGTTCCGACCGGTCTAATGAGTCTTCACGATTCGTGCGGAACCGGATCCGCCTGGAACTTATTCCCAAACTTCAATGTGATTTCAACCCGAGGGTCGTGGAAGCGCTGTCCCGCATTCCGGCGATCGTCGCCGGAGAAAGCGCTTTGATCGCCGAGGTGGAAGCCAAGGCCTGGAAAAAATCGTTTAAAAAACGCCAAAAAGGAAAAGTAGAGCTTCGCCGTCCGGTATTCCTGAAGTTCCCTCCGGCGCTCCAATTCCGCATGATCGAAAAGTCCCTGAAAAAGCTGGACGTTCAAAGCGGGCTTTCATTTGAGGCCTGGGAACGTATACGCAAGGGGCTTGGCCGTTCTTACCATCGTTTGTCCTTACCCAAGGATATCGATTTCATGCTAACCTCAAAAAATGTAATGGTTTACAAGAAGTAATTCCGATTTGATATCTTAGAACCCGCGTGCTAGACTACGTCTCCTTTTTCCTTAGAAAAACAAACGAGGTCTACCGATTTTATGATCACGCCGGTCAATAGCAAACCCAAAAAGAACGGGTCGCGGCCCAAGAACGGGCGGCCGTTGCCGCCGAAGCCCCAGGAACCCGACCGGCGCCGGTTGATCCTTCTTTTTTTGATCCCGCTCGGGATCTTTCTCCTGCTGCAGGTCTTTGTATTCCCGAATTTCGAGCTGAAGGAGTTGAGTTATTCCGAATTCTACCGGATGCTCACGCGGAATCCCGAGACCGGCGAGATCCTTTCCTGTGAGCTTGTGGACAATGTGGTTCAGGGGAAGCTCAGCTCGCTTTCCTATTTCCAGGTCCATATTCCTTATAATGACCCCGAGATCATCCCGCTGATCCGGAAGAACGTCGCCAACTTCACGATCAGCCCGCCGCAGACTTTCTGGCGCAATTTCTTCGCGGGAATTTTCCCGACGCTCCTTTTGATCGGATTCTTCTGGTTTTTTGTCTATCGCGGCGTCCAGCAGGGCGGCGGCAAGGTCTTCTCGTTCGGGAAGTCGCGTGCAAAGCTTGTGGATAAGGAAAAAAGCCCCATCACGTTCAAGGATGTCGCGGGAGTGGATGAAGCTAAAGAGGAATTGCAGGAGATCATCGAGTTCCTGAAAGACCCGCCGCGTTTCCAGAAACTCGGCGGCAAGATCCCCAAGGGGGTGTTGTTGATGGGGCCTCCGGGAACGGGGAAGACGCTTCTTGCGAAAGCGGTGGCGGGTGAAGCCGAAGTGCCTTTCTTTTCGATCAGCGGTTCGGATTTTGTGGAAATGTTCGTGGGGGTCGGCGCGGCGCGTGTGCGCGATCTTTTCGAGCAAGCCAAGCGGGCCGCGAAGGCCGGCGGCAAGGGCGCGATCATTTTTATCGACGAGATCGACGCGGTGGGCCGCCAGCGTTTTGCCGGGATCGGCGGCGGGCATGACGAACGCGAACAGACCCTGAACGCGCTTTTGGTGGAAATGGACGGTTTCGATACTCATATCGGCGTGATCCTGATCGCTTCGACGAACCGTCCTGACGTGCTGGATCCCGCTCTGCTCCGCCCGGGCCGTTTTGACCGGCAGGTCGTGATCGAACGTCCGGATATCAAGGGACGGGAGGAGATCCTGAAGGTTCATGCGGCGCGCGTGAAGCTCGGGTCGGACGTGGATCTTGCGAAGATCGCACGCCAGACACCGGGGTTTTCGGGAGCGGACCTCGCGAATCTTGTCAATGAAGCCGCTCTTTTGGGAGCAAGGCGAAAGTTAGAATTTGTCGGGCAAACGGAACTTGAACAATCGATTGAGCGCGTCATGGTGGGCCCGGAACGCAAAAGCCGCGTGATTTCCAAACGCGAAAAGAAGATCAAGGCCGTGCATGAATCGGGTCACACCCTGATCGCTCTGTTGCTGCCGGGAGCTGATCCCGTGCATAAAGTTTCGATTATCCCTCGCGGTTACGGCATCGGAGGCTACACGCTTCAAGTGCCGGACGAAGACCGCAATCTGATCACCAAGACCGAGATCCTCGACCGCATCACGGTACTTCTGGGTGGCCGCGTGGCGGAAGAGATCTATTTTAAAGAGATCAGCTCCGGGGCCTCGGATGATCTTGAGAAAGCGACGCATTACGCCCAGACCATGGTCTGCGAACTCGGGATGAGCGACAAGCTCGGGCACCTGACCTTCGGCAAAAAGGACCGGCAGATCTTTTTGGGCCGCGACCTGATGCGCGAAAAGGATTATTCCGAGCAGACCGCCGTCTTGATCGACAGCGAAGTCCGCAAGATCGTCGACGGCTGTTATGAAAGGGCCACGACGCTTTTGAAACAGAATCAGGATAAGCTCACGCTCCTCACGGACGTGCTTCTTGAAAAAGAAGTGATCGACGCGGAGGAGATCAAAAAGGTCACCGGGCTCCAGGGGGCATCCTTGCCCGAGAATGGGACCGGAGCACCCGATACCGGAAAGCCTGTCGCTTGATCTGGAAGATCCGCCAAAATACGGTCGCCTTCGGCAGGACCCTTCTCATGGGGATCCTGAATATCACCCCGGATTCTTTCTCCGACGGAGGGTGTTATCTGGACCCCGATGCCGCGTGCGCGCAGGCCTTAAAATTAGTGGAAGAAGGCGCGGACATCCTGGACCTCGGCGCGGAATCTACGCGGCCGGGTGCCCAACCGGTCGATGACAAGGAAGAACTTAAACGGCTGCTTCCGGTTCTGAAGCGTATTCGCAAGGAAGTGGCGGTTCCTCTTTCGATCGATACGATCCATCCGAAAGTCGCGAAGGAGTGTCTCGATGCGGGCGCCGATATCATCAACGATATCAGCGGCCTCAAGCGCTCCGGCGCCGAGATGGCGAAAACCGTCAAGAAGTCCGGCGCGGGCCTTGTACTGATGCACAGTCGCGGTACGTCCGAGACGATGCAGACGCTCACAGGCTATACGGATATTATCGCGGAGGTCATGAGCGAACTCCGCGAAAGCGTGAAGATCGCCGTCGATGCCGGGATCGAGCGCGAAAGGCTCGTGGTCGATCCGGGGCTGGGTTTTGCGAAGACGACGGAGCAGAACCTCGAGATCATGAAGGATATCGGGATTTTTCGCAAGCTGGAGCTTCCCGTCATGATCGGGCCGTCGCGGAAATCTTTTATCGGGAAAGTGACCGGCCGCGAAACGGGCGAACGGGAATTTGGGACGGCGGCCTGCGTGGCCGCGGCCGTCATGAGCGGGGTCCAGATCATCCGGGTCCACGATGTTAAGGCGATGCGCGATGTGGTGCGCATCACGGAGTCCATTAAACGGTTATCTAAAACGCCATCTTAAAAAAGCTACAGGATTTACCCCGTTAGAGTCTCAAATGACTTTAACGTGGGAAGATGGATGGATTTTAAGATTTCGGATAGAGAATTTTTTCAAATCTAATAAAGACTCTAACGGGGGAACCATGTCAGGACATTCAAAGTGGGCGAGCATCAAACATAAAAAAGCGATCGTGGACGCGAAACGCGGCCAGGCCTTCACGAAGATCATCCGCGAGATCACCGTGGCCGCGAAAACGGGCGGCGGCGATCCGAACATGAACCCGCGGCTTCGTACGGCGATCCAGTCCGCCAAGGAAGCCAACATGCCGGCCGACAACATCGACCGCGCCATTAAAAAAGGCACCGGGGAGCTGGAAGGCGTGACCTATGAAGAAATTTCTTACGAAGGTTTCGGCCCCGAAGGCGCGGCGGTCCTGGTCTCGTGCCTCACCGATAACAAGAACCGTTCGGCCTCTGAGCTCCGGAGTCTTTTCAATAAGAACGGCGGGAATATGGGAAGCGCCGGTACGGTAGCCTGGATGTTCGAGAAAAAAGGTTTCATTGTGATCTCAAAGTCCGCGACGACCGAAGACCAGCTGATGGAGATCGCGCTGGGCGCCGGGGCCGAGGATATGACCTCGACCGACACGATGTTCGAAGTGACGACCGCGCCCCAGGACCTTTGGGCGGTCCGAGAAGCGATCGAAAAAGCCAAGATCAAGATCGAAAGCGCGAACCTCACCATGATCCCGAAGAACCTTGTCGCCGTATCGCCGGACAGCGGCCGCACCGTCGTAAAATTGATCCAGGCGCTTGAAGAGCATGATGACGTCCAGAACGTCTATTCGAATGCGGATATTCCCGAAGAAGTGATGAAAGAGTTCGCATGATAGACTGCGGACAGCGGCCTTCAGACAGCCGCGTGAAAAGCAATTTTTTTGCTGTGGTCTGTGGTCTGAAGTCTGAAGTCTTTACGCACGGGGAGTTTTTCCCGTGCGCGTGATTGGGATCGATCCCGGCACTCACCGGACGGGCTTCGGGATCCTGGAGACCAGCGGCCGGGATTATAAGCTGGTGATCTGCGGCACGATCCGCGCGGCTTCCAAGGACCCCATCTCCAAACGCCTCCTGCATATTTTCGAATCCCTCCAGAAGAACATCCAGAGCTACAAGCCGGATATCGTCGCGCTGGAGACCCTTTTCTTTGCTAAAGACATCCAAGCGGTCGAGCGGATCGGCGAGGCCCGCGCCTGCGCGATGCTCGCGGCTTCTAAAGAAGGGATCGAAGTGATAGAATACGCTCCGACAGCGGTGAAGCGTTCGGTGACGGGAAACGGCCGGGCCTCGAAAGAGCAGGTGCAGTTCATGGTGAAAAGGCTTCTGAATCTCAAAGAAGCCCCAGCCCTTGACGCGTCCGACGCCCTCGCGATCGCGATGTGCCATTTGCATTCATCGAACCGGAAATTTTAAAGCGGCAAAAGTTGAAACCGGGAGGATCCTGATCATGGAAAAACCCAAGAGAATGTTAGGGGTCGTTCTGCTCGCATGGCTGATGCTTCTTTTTGGCGTGGCGTCCCTCGCGGTGCTGGATGTCAGGGTCTTTTTCTCCTTGTACAAAGCCCTGCCGAACGGGATCGTTCTCTCGCTTTATGGGTACGGGGTGATCGCGGTAGGCCTTGCCATTATCGCTGGCATCGGGATCCTCCGCTTCAAAGAGAAAGCCAGAAAGCTCGCGTTGGCGGTGAATCTGGTGGATTTTCTGGTCGGGATCCCTCTCTTTTTTTACATTCCGAGCATCATGCGGTCATTTCGTGAAATGCTTGCTTCTTCAGGGATGCCGGGTCGTTCGATCCAGTTCTTGAATCTGGAGGGGTTGACGCGCTCGGAGTTCTATTTTATCGCGATCGGGGTCCTAACCGCGATCGTTCTGAACCTGATCTTCATTTATTATTTCACCCGTCCCAACGTGAAGGAACAGTTCAAGTAAATGTATCATTCTCTGACCGGAAAGATCGCGGAGAAGACTCCCGTCGCGGTGATCCTGGAAGTGAACGGGGTCGGCTACGAAGTGCGCGTGTCGCTTTCCACGTTCTCGAGCCTGCCGAATCTGGGTGAGATCGTAAAACTTTTCACGCATTTTGTGGTGCGGGAGGACGCGCAGCTTCTTTACGGGTTCGCGACGGAGGAAGAGCGCGAGGCGTTCCGTCTTCTGATCTCGATCTCGGGGATCGGGCCGAAACTCGCGATCACGCTTCTTTCGGGCGTAACGCTCCCGGAGCTCAAACGCGCGATCCAGGAAAAGAACACACCGGTCCTCACGGCGATCTCGGGGATCGGGCAAAAGACCGCCGAACGCGTGATCGTGGAGCTCAAGGACAAGATCGGCAAAGCGGAGATCCCGGCGGGAAAAGAGATTAGCCATGACTCCGGAGTTTCTGATCAGATGGTGGAAGATTCGGTCTTGGCGCTCGTGTCGCTCGGCTATACAAAACCCAAGGCGAAAGAAGCGATCCAGAAAACACTGAAGACGATGCTCGGGAAAAAGCCTTCCGTGGAAGAAATTATTCGAAACGCATTAAAACATGTTTAATTCAGGCCACGCACCACGATCCACGCACTACGTGGCCCGTGGCCCTTGGACCGTGGACCGGTAAACTATGGCAGACGACAAGATTTTGGACCAGGAATACAAGCCCGAAGAGATCGAGATCGAGGTCACGCTTCGCCCGGCGACGCTTGATGAATTCATCGGGCAGACGCATGTGAAGGAGAACCTCAAGGTCGCGATCGATGCCGCGATCGGCCGCAAGGAATCGCTCGATCACATTCTTCTTTTCGGGCCTCCGGGCCTCGGGAAAACCACGCTCGCCAATATCATCGCCAAGCGCATGGATGCCAAGATCCATCAGGTTTCCGGTCCTGTGCTCGAACGGGCGGGGGATTTGGCCGGTATCCTCACAAATCTTGAAAAAGGCGATGTGCTCTTTATCGATGAGATCCACCGGATCCCGCATGTCGTGGAGGAATACCTTTATTCCGCGATGGAAGATTTCGCAATTGAGATCATGATCGATAAAGGGCCTCACGCGCGTTCGGTCAAGATGCAGCTGCCGCGCTTTACACTCATTGGGGCCACGACCCGGAGCGGTCTTCTGACGGCGCCTCTGCGTTCCAGGTTCGGGATCATCGAGCGCCTGAATTATTATGAAAATGAGGACCTCGCCACGATCGTGAAGCGCTCCGCGAAGCTCCTTAATATCGCGGTCGATGAAAAAGGAGCGCTTGAGATCGCGAGCCGCGCCCGGGGGACACCGCGTATCGCGAACCGTCTGCTTCGCCGCGTCCGGGATTACGCGCAGGTCAAAGCGGACGGGAAGATCACGACGGAAGTCGCGGACCAGGGGCTCAAGATGCTCGGCGTGGACCAGGAAGGCCTCGACCCGATGGATAAACGCATCCTCAAATACATTTTGAAGGAATGTAAAGGCGGGCCGGTGGGCGTGAATAGCCTTGCCGTTGGTGTCGGCGAGGATGCCGAAACGATCGAGGAGATCTACGAGCCTTATCTTATCCAACGCGGTTTCATGAAGCGCACTTCTGCCGGCCGCGTGATCACGGAACTCACCTACCAGCATTTCGGACACAAGCCTCCCGCCGCCGACAAGCAGCTTTTTTAGTCACTCCCGCACAGAGTGCTTGGAACGCTTCTCCGGACTGTGCTATATTATCGAAAATCTTGAAAGGAGCCCGTGTGAGCGACCTCGCAAAAACCCTTATCTTTTTCGGTCTGATCCTGGTAGGGATGGGCATCTTTTCGATCTTTTTTGACAAGGTGCCGGGCCTCGGCAAGCTTCCCGGCGATATTTTTCTCCGCCGGGGGAGTTTCACCTTTTATTTTCCGATCACGACCTGCGTTCTTTTAAGCCTGATCCTGACCCTCGCCTTCACGCTTTTCGGGAAAAAATAACATGTTCGAACTTCTGATCTCTTTCTGGCGGCCGCTGATCGAGATCCTCTTCATCTGGGTGCTGATCTATTCCGTGATCCGTTTTTTTCAGGGGACTCGCGCCATGCAGGTGCTTTTGGGGCTGGTGATCCTGGTGGTGGTCTTTCTCGTCGCGAAATTCCTGGAACTCAACAGCATCATCTGGGTCCTTTCCAAGGTTTTCGCTGTTGGGGTCGTGGCCTTCCTTATTATCTTCCAGCCGGAGATGCGCCGCGTGCTGGCGCGTATCGGGACCACGATGTCGACCGGTTTCCTGAGCAAAGGGGGCACGATCGATGAGGTGGTCCGAGCCTGCGACCATATGTCGCGGCACCGGACCGGCGCCCTGATCGCGGTGGAACGGGACGTGGGCCTTCGCAATTATATTGAAAGCGGCATGATGATCGACGCGAAGGTAAGCGCGGAGCTTTTGCTCAGCCTGTTTGACCCGCATACGCCGACCCATGACGGCGCCGTGATCATCACGGGGGACCGGATCGCCTCCTGCGGTTCTCTTTTTCCCCTTACGCAAATGACGGATCTTCCGCCGTCCGTCGGGACGCGCCACCGCGCCGCGATCGGCCTCACAGAAGAGAATGACGCGGTCTGCATCGTGGTGTCGGAAGAGACCGGCAATATCTCGATCTCGGTCTTCGGGAAGCTGACCAAGGCGCTCGATCTTGAGGATATGAAAAAGATCCTCGAAGGGCTCTTTAAGCCCGCCGAGAACAAGAATGTTTTTAAGGAATTCATCGATAAGAACAAAAAACTTTTTCAGTTCCACGGGAAGGAGCCCGCGAAATGAAACAGTGGCTCACCCACAACTGGGGTTTGAAGATCATCTCGCTCGTGCTCGCGGTCGGGACCTGGTACTATGCCGTTGGCGAAGAGAATATCGAGGTGATGCGCGTGATCCCGCTCAAGGTGCAGATGAGCAACACGCAGATGACGGTCTCCGAGATCTCCGCGAAAGTGGTGCAGGTCACTTTGTCCGCACCGCGCGCGCTGATCGTGAACCTGGCGAGCCAGGACATCCAGGCGGTGCACAAGATCGGCCCCGAGATCAAGACCGCGGGGGAATATTCTTTCCGTCTCGAGCCGCCCGAGATCAATGTCCCGAGTTTCCAGATCCGCGTCGTCAAGATCCTGCCTGAGACCGTGAACGTGAAACTGGATGAACTGATCGTCCAGAAGCTCGAGATCCAGCCGGATTTTGTCGGGGAGCCTGCCGTCGGGTACAAACTGCTTTCCGACGAATTGCGCATGGATCCGAATGCGATCCTGACCAAAGGCCCCAAGGGCGTTCTAGAAAAAATGAAATCCGCGGAGACCGAACCGATCGATCTGGTCGGACGCATCCGTTCGTTTTACCGGACGGTGGAAGTAAAGCTCCCCGCGGGCGTCAAACCCATGAGCGAATCTCTCGTCAATGTTTACATCCCGATCCGCGAAGAATTCGGGGAAAAGGAATTGAAGGATATCCCGGTGCGGATCTTGAGGGCTCCGGCGGCCAGCGGGAGCGGGGTCGTGGACCTGAACCCGGACAAGGTAACGCTCGTGCTCAAAGGGTCTAAACTTTCTCTCGAAAAACTTTCTTCCGAGACCCTCCTGGCTTATGTCGATCTCGCGGACCTCACCAAAGGGGACTATGAGCTTCCGCTTCAGGTGCTGCTGCCCGAAAATGTGAACCTGAAAGACAAAGAACCGGTCAAGATCAAGGTCGCGATCCGTTCTCTCACCAAATAATCACTTATGAGCGCACGCACGGAATCCAAACAACTCGGCGTCAATATCGATCATATCGCGACCCTTCGCCAGGCGCGCGGCGGTGAGGAGCCATCCGTTCTTGAGGCGGCTCTGGAATCTGAACAGGGCGGGGCCGACGGCATTACGGTGCACCTCCGCGAGGACCGGCGTCATATCCAGGACGCGGATGTCTTTGAGCTGGCCGAAAAGACCTATGTGCCCCTGAACCTTGAGATGTCCGTTTCTCCCGAGATCCTTAAAGTAGCGCTCAAGGTTTCTCCGGAAAAAGCCTGCCTTGTTCCGGAAAAGCGCAAAGAATTGACGACCGAAGGAGGGCTCGATCTTTTTTCGAAAAAGGCGCCGCTTGTCAGGACGATCGACGCCTTGCGCGCGAAAAAAGTCGAGGTCAGCCTTTTTATCGATCCGCTTGAGGATCAGGTGCGCGAAGCGGCCCGGCTCGGTGCCTACGCGATCGAGATCCATACGGGTTCCTACGCGAACGCTACCGGTAGAAGGAAGGAAAAAGAGATCCTCCGGATCCGCGAAGCCGCTCGCCTCGGGCGGAACCTCGGGCTCCGCATTCACGCCGGGCACGGCCTGAATTATGAGAACATTTTTCCGCTTCTCGCGATCCCCGAGATCATCGAATTCAACATCGGCCATTCGATCGTAAGCCGCGCCGTCTTCGTCGGTCTTTCCAAAGCGGTTCAGGAGATGAAAAAAATCATTCAGACTGCAGCCGACAGACTGAAGACCGCAGCTTAAAAAAGCTTTTGCTGTGGGCTGTCGTCTGCGGTCTGGGGTCTTCTCATGTTATGAATATCCATTCTATTGCTAAAAAATTAAAACGTCCCGCCGCGGCCCACAAAGGCGACTTTGGTCGCGTGTTCATTCTCGCCGGGTCCCGCGGCATGACGGGCGCGGCGAATCTCGCGGGGATGGGGGCGCTCCGTTCCGGCGCGGGACTCGTGACGGTCGGTGTGCCGGATGCCGTTTACCTCATTATTGCCAAACGGGATTCCGAGCTCATGACCCGGCCTCTTCCTTCAACGTCTAAAGGAACTCTTTCGTTAAAGGGTCTTCCGGAGATCAAGCGGTTTTGCGCCTTGCAGAACGTGCTGGCGGTCGGTCCCGGTCTTTCCCAATACACTACGACACAGCAGCTTGTCCGCAAGGTACTTTCATCGACGGAGCTTCCGCTTGTGATCGACGCTGACGGCCTTAATGCGCTGAAAGGACATCTCAAGGTCTTGAAGGCTTGCCGCGGCCGTGCGGTGTTGACGCCGCATCCCGGCGAATTTGTGAGGATCTTTGGAGGCAAGCTCGATGACTCGGATAGGCTCAGGAAAAAACGCGCTTTGGATGCCGCCCAAACGCATGGAGTTGTTATTGTTTTGAAAGGACATCATACGGTAATCGCCGCACCTGAAGGTGATGGTTGCATGAACACGACGGGGAATCCCGGAATGGCGACGGCCGGATCCGGAGACGTGCTGACCGGCACGATCGCGGCGCTCATCGGCCAAGGCTTGAGCGTTTTTGAAGCCGCCTGCCTCGGCGTTCATGTGCACGGTCTTGCCGGAGATCTTGCCGCACAAAAGATCGGTCAGACGGGTATGACAGCCGGCGATATCCTGAGATATCTTCCGGAAGCGTTTAAGAAATTCCAATAACCTTGTATGCCGGCCGGCAAGCAAACATCAATAACCAAGACACAAACGCCAAACAACAACCAAATTCCAAATCTCAAACACTAAAAGCTCTTTGAATTTTGGTGATTGGTTATTGTTTCTTGGTGATCGGGATTTGAGGGCCATTTTCTTAAAGGACTTTGCATGAATTTTCAGGCTTACAAAAATTGTGCACTATGTCCCCGCGATTGCAAGGTCGACCGCACGAAAGGCGCGCCTGGTTTCTGCGGGGAAAGCGCCGTCTGCCGCGTCTCTTTCATCGGTCCGCATTTTGGCGAAGAGCCATCCTTCAGCGGGACGAAGGGGTCCGGGACGATCTTTTTTAGCGGCTGTGCCAGCCAGTGTTTCTTTTGCCAGAATTATCAGATCTCGATCCAGCATGATGGCCGCTCGATCACTCCCGCGGAACTCTTGTCGGAAGCCCGGGGGCTTCTGCAAAAGGGTGTTCATAACCTGAATTTTGTGACCCCTGACCATTTTTGGCCGCACATCAGGTCGCTTTGTCAGGAATTGCGGAAAGAAGGCGTCAGGGTTCCCATGCTTTTCAATTCCTCGGGCTATCAAAAGCCGGAAATGGTACCGGAGTACGCCGGCGTGATGGATATTTTTCTTCCCGATTTCAAGTTCGCGGGGCCGGAGCTCGCGCAGCTCTGTATGGGGGACGCGCGTTATCCCGAGATCGCCCTGGACGCGATCCGCGAGATGGTGAAACTCAAAGGGTTTTTGGAGCCCTGGGATATCACGGGCAAGGACCCGGCGCAGCGGGGGGTTCTTGTCCGCCATCTGGTCCTTCCCGGTCATGTGGAAAACAGTCTGAAAGCCCTCAAGCTTCTTTATCGGGAATTCGGTCCCGGTCTTCCGCTTTCGGTCATGAGCCAGTTCCAACCCGTGCCGGGATGTTTTCAAAAGAAAAAACTTCACCGGATCCTCAGCGCCGGAGAATACCACCAGGTCCTCGGACTTGTCGAAGACCTCGGTTTCGAGAAGGTCTACACGCAGGAGCTCAAAGAAGAGACGGCTTTTCTGCCGGATTTCAAGGATCCCGAGAATCCCTTTCCAGGCAACCGGAAGAAAAGCTCATAGCGCATAGCCCCTAGCTAAGAATTTTTTATGGCAGATTTTGATTTTGCTGTCAGCTATCGGCTATAGGCTTTACGCTCAAAGAGTTATATAATACTCACCTGACTTATGGCGATCATGACCAAACAAATCACGCTTTCTCCTTCAGCGCTGAGTCTTTTTAAGGACTGTCCGCGGTGTTTTTGGCTTGAGAAGGTCAAGAATATCAAGCGGCCCCGCGGTATTTTCCCCTCGCTGCCGGGCGGCATGGATCGCGTGATCAAGACCTATTTCGATACCTTCCGCGTCAAAGGAACGCTTCCCCCGGAACTCCGCATCGATGCTTTCAAGGGGATCTGTCTTTATGATAACCAGGCCCAGCTTGAGAACTGGCGCGCCTGGCGCACCGGGCTTCAATATCATGAGAACGGCTCGGTGCTTTCAGGGATGCTCGACGACCTGCTCGTAAAAGACGGCGCTTACATTCCGTTCGATTACAAGACCAAAGGATCTCCCACGAATGAAGAGGATGCGACCAAGTATTACCAGACCCAGCTCGATTGCTACGCGCTCATGCTCGAAGGGAACGGGCTCAAAACCGCCGGGTATGGATTCCTTCTCTATTATTCGCCCAAGGAAGTCGGTGAGAACGGGCAGGTGACTTTTGAGATCCAGCCGATCCGGATCGAAACGGATCCGGAACGCGCGAAAGCGCTCTTCCATAAAGCGCTTGCGATCCTGACCGGTTCCGCGCCCCAAGCGTCTTCCAAATGCGAATATTGCGGCTGGCTTGAAAAATTCAGAAAATAAGGAGGATCCCTTATGACGCCTCAAACGACCTTGAAAGTGCTTGTTGAGAAACCGACCGCCCAGAAATTGCAGGACCTGAAGGTGACTTCATGGCCGATCTGGACCAAGGAGGCTTCGAGCTTCGACTGGTATTACGATGAAAAGGAGATCTGCTATTTTCTGGAGGGAGAAGTTACCGTCAAGACCCCGGACGGGGAGGTTTCGTTCGGGAAAGGCGATCTTGTGATGTTCCCCCAGGGTTTGAAATGCGTTTGGAACGTCAAGGCGCCTGTGAGGAAACACTACAAATTCGGATGACGGATTTCGTCCGGAAGATAACGTATTCATTTTAAACTGCTAACGGAAGGGATTTATGACAACACCGACCCCCAAAACGAACGCCATGCTCATCTGCGATTACGTTATCACCGAGCGCGGCACGAACAAAAAAAGCCTGATCGGCGTCTTTGAGAATATTGGCGCCGCGACATTCCCGTGCACGCATTTTGCCATGTCGGTCTACATCAAATTGACGGACGCGCAGGGCGGATATCAATTTCGCTTGGAACTCGTGGACCTGCAAAGCGACATGACGATCGGTAAAAGTGAGATGCCCGAGGAAGTGCGCGTCCCGAGCCCGTTGGACGCTCATGAACTTGTGTTTAATCTCCGAGGCGTACGTTTTATGCACGCGGGGAATTATGAATTCCGGATCTTCGCCAACGACAGGATCTTCGGCCAGAAGAAACTTGTGGTGGAGCAGATCGATCCGAACGCGTCCAATCCGGGAGCGCATTAAGGAGAAGTATGATGGCAAAAACGGCGATCGTGATTCTCGCGGAAGGTTTCGAAGAAGTGGAGGCTCTCGCTCCCGTGGATTTTCTCAGGCGCGCGGGAGTGCGCGTCACCCTTGCGGGTGTGAATTCCATGATCGTGCCAAGCTCGCGGAAGATCGGCATTCAGGCGGATGTTCTGATCAAAGACGTCCGGGACCTTTTCGACGCGGTCATTCTTCCCGGAGGTATGCCGGGGGCGACGAACCTGGCCAACTCGGCCGAGGTTTCTCAATTCATCCAAAAAATGCATGCGGCGGGAAAACTTATAGCTGCGATTTGCGCCGCACCTGCTGCCGTATTGACTCCGCTGGGGATCCTCGACGGTAAAAAAGCGACCTGTTATCCGGGTTGCGAGAAAGACTTTCATGCCGGAACGGTCCATCTGAAAGATAGGGTCGTGAGGGACGGGGACGTGATCACAAGCCAGGGCCCCGGATCTTCTTTTGAGTTTGCGTGGGAGATCGCCAAAGAGCTCGTCGGGAAAGAGGCGGCCGATCTTGTGCGCGATAAAATGCTGATCAAAGCTTAACGCTTATGGGGTCTTTTGAGGTCGAACAGAAATACCGGTTGCGGGAGCCGTCGAAAATACGGGCGCTTTTGAAAAAAATAAAAGCCCGGAAGATCGCCGGCGGTCCGGAAACCAATGAATTCTACGATCGCGCCGGCCTGCTCAAGAAACAAAAAGTCGCGCTCCGGCTCAGGTGTTTTGGCAAAGGTCCGGCGGTCTTGACCTTGAAAGGACCGCGTATCAAGAACAAGTTTACCAAGCGCATAGAGATCGAAGCGCCGATCGAGTATGCGACGGCGAGAGCGGTCCTGGGGCTCGCGGGGTTCCTGCAGATCGGTCAGTACCGTAAACAAAGGGATGTTTACAGGCTTGGTAGAACGCTTGTGGTGATCGATCGCTTGAAAAAGTTCGGATGGTTCCTTGAGATCGAGGGCCGGGGCCGGGATATCGCCAAGGTTGCCGCCAAACTCGGTCTTCATGATAAAGACCGGGAAGAAAGATCTTATTTGCAGATGGTATTCGGCTGGAAACATTAAGGAGGAGATTTTATGGTGCTTGCCTCAGATATCCGCGTGGGGAACGTGATCAGAATAGACGGGAAACTTTGCAAGGTCCTAACTCAGGAGATCCGCGGGACTGGAAAATTCGGGAAGAGCGCGATGCTCAAGCTCAAAAGCCTCGAGGATGGCCATGTGATCGAAAAAAAATTATCGGCGGATGAAAAAGTGGAGGATCTCAACGTTCATTTCGTCAAGATGCAGTATCTTTACCGCGAAGGGGACCAGTTCGTGTTCATGAATATGGAAAATTACGAGCAGTTCTCCATTCCCGCGAAGGCGGTCGGGAAGCACGAAGTGTTCCTGAAAGAAAACGAGGTCATCGACGTGCTTTTCGGAGAAGGGAAGGTCTTGAGTATTGTTTTTCCGAAGATCGTGGAGCTCAAAGTGACAAATACGCCCCCAGGGGTCAAAGGGCAGAGCGATTCGACGTACAAGGAAGCCGAATTGGAGAATGGCTTGAAGGTCCTGGTGCCCCAGTTCGTGAGTTCCGGAGAAACGATCCGCGTGAACACGGATGATTTGAGTTATATGGACCGGGTGGCCGTTAAAAGTTTGTCTTAACGTCGCAGCGGTTTTTAGGAGGAGTTTAAAATGAAAAGAATATTTGTTCTGTGTTTTGTAGGGATCCTGAGCATCTCAGGCCCGGTCTCCGGGCAGGCGGAGGAATCTATGGATAAGATCGAGTTATGGAGCACGGCGTTTGGAACAGGAGAAAGCATTCCTTCGGATTTCACCTGTGACGGGGCCGACATGTCGCCGCCCATCGAATGGTCGGGGGTTCCGGCTGTCGCGAAAAGTCTCGCGGTGATCGCGGAGGATCCCGATGCCCCGGGAGGGGATTGGATTCATTGGTTGATCTACAATATGTCGCCTTCCCTCAACCAATTGCCCGCGGGGATCCCCCAGAAAGCGGACCTTCCGAGCGGAGGCCTTCAGGGCCGTAACGATTTCGGCGGGATCGGCTACGGAGGTCCTTGCCCGCCGCGCGGGGTCCACCGCTATTTTTTCAAGATCTACGCGCTGGATACCCTGCTTCATTTGAATCCCGGCGCGACGAAAAAAGAATTGATGAACGCCATGCAGGGGCATGTTTTAGCGGAAGGGCAGTTGATGGGCACTTATGAGCGTTAGCCGGATATCCAGGAGGTCATGATGAACGCGGAGCACGCGGTCCATCACCGCAAAAAAAAGATCCTGGCCGTCGATGATGACGGATTGGTGAGGAAATCGCTGGAGATCCTCCTGCGAGAAGCGGGGTTCGAGCCGACGGTCGCAGGCGGCGGGCAGGAAGCCCTCGGGCTTCTCGTCGAGCGCCACTTTGACCTTTTGATCACCGATATCCGCATGCCGGGGATGGACGGACTTCAGGTCATCCAGGCTGTCCGCCAGTATTGTCAGGAAGCTAAAAAGAAGCCGATTCCCGAGATTGTCCTAACGGCCTATAACGACGAACAGGTCAAACAGTCCGCGATACGGCTGGGAGTGAAAGAGTTCCTGCTGAAGCCCTTCAAGATCGACGAGTTCCTGGAGGTTTTAAAACGGCATTTGGGCCGGTGAACGTCGCATTGCCCGGTTGCATTTTTATTTAGATAAGGTATCATCCTCCCATGAAATCGATCGATCTGGATTTTGAGATCTCGTTTCTCGAAGGTGTTCTGAAGCACCGCCCCAATTATATTGACGCTCTGGCGCCTCTTGCCGAGGCCTATACCCGCCGGGGTCTCTTTGAAAAAGGTCTCGAGATCGATAAACGTCTGGCTTTTCTCTGCCACGATGACCCTGTCGTTCATTATAATCTCGCCTGCAGTTATGTTCTTGCGGGGTACACGGCAAAAGCCCTCACGGCGCTTCGGAAGGCTGTCCGTCTGGGATTTACCGACCTGAAACACCTCGAACGCGATCCCGACCTCAAGGCCCTGCGCGAGTACCCGCCGTTCCAGAAATGGCTTGCCGGTCTCTCTCAGAAAGCAAAATCCTGAAAGGAACCTGCTAAGGTCCTTATGGCTTTTTTATCCCATCGGCAGAGCAAAAAAGACCAGCACATTGCGGCCCATCACGGCCGGAAATTACTCCGTTTTCTGGAAAAGAAAAAAAAGTCTCTTTCCCCCTTACTGATCGTGACCCATGATTATCCCGATCCGGACGCGATCGCAACCTCCATGGCGCTTCAGTACCTCGCGGAAAAGCTCGGCGGGGTCAAGTCGAGGATCGTGTATAAAGGGATCATCGGACGCGTTGAGAACCGCGCGATGGTGGAACTCCTCAAAGTCCCGATCCATAAATTCCGTCCTTCGGACCTCCAAAGTTACGAAAATACGGCATTGATCGACACACAGCCCGAGTTTGAAAATAACCCCTACCCGCGGAATAAAAAAGTCACTTTGGTGATCGACCAGCATCCTTATGTGAAACGTCCGCTGGCCGAACTTGCGCTGATCGATCCGGATTGCGGTGCGACGAGCGTGATCCTGACGCAGGCGATGCTTCTGAGCGGCCTCGAGATCCCCAAGAGGATCGCGACGGCCCTTGCTTACGGGATCCTTTCGGACACGCTCAATCTTTACCGCGCGCACCGGGCCGACATCATCCAGTCTTATCTGGACATCCTGCCGCTTTGCGATATGCGGACCTTGATCCGTATCCAGAACCCGCCCAAATCCAAGAAATTCTTCAGCACACTGAACCGCGGGCTCGAGGGAGCACGCGCGTTCCGGGGCCTGATCGTTTCCCATCTCGGAGAGGTGGAGCATCCCGATCTTGTTTCTGAGATCGCGGATTTTCTCCTGACCTATAAAGGCATGGAACGCTCGCTTTGCACGGGTCGTTACAAAGGTAAGCTGCATGTGTCCTTGCGCAGTAACCGGCCGACGGATGAAACGCCGGAGATCCTGCGCGATATTTTCGATGATCGCAAGGAAGCCGGAGGGCACGACATGGTGGCGGGAGGCAGTTTTCACGTGCGGGGTCAAGATGTGAACGACGCCCCGTGGAGGGAGGCCGAAGCCCTGTTGGTCGCGAGGCTTATCAAACGTTTGCGTCTTCCTGCGAAAACCGATTTTTATAAGCCTTTTCAGAACGAAAAATCTGTCGCTTAAAAAGAACTTTAGGAATATCAAGAAAATGCCGTCTCTTTCCGTATGAACCGACTTAACATTAAAAGCCTGTCTATCAGTTTGCTTCTTTTCTGCGTCGTCGCCTTCTCCCACAGTGGAGTGGTCTATGCTGTGCCGGGCTATGGAGCCTCAGCGGATGTCCAGTTGGCCAAGATCGACAAAGAAGCTGAACAGAAGCTTCTTCAGCCCACCAAGAGCAAACCCGTCACAATCGAGGACGAAGAAAAGCCGGAAGAAGAGCCCGTCTACACAGGGCCCGCCTTTTTCATCAAAAAGATCATCCTTGAAGGGGACTTGATGCTCGAGGCGTCGGAGTATGAACCGCTTCTTGCGCAGTACGAGAACCGGGAAGTTCATTTCGACGAGCTTCAGAAACTTATTAACGCCTTGGAGCAAATGTACCGCGCGAAAGGCTATATCGCGGTCGTGCTGCTCCCACCCCAGAAAATGGAAAATCAGGAAGTTCATCTCAAGGCGGTGACTTCGCGCATGGGCGAGCTGACGGTCGAACGCAACCGTTATTTCATGAAATGGCGCACGCGTTCTTACTGGAAGATCCGCAAAGGAGAGGTCCTCCGCTACGACAAGATCCGCGAAAATGTCATGAACATGAATGAAAATCCCGATCGCGTCGTGAAGCCGGTCCTGAAGGCCGGCGCGGAAAAAGGTACGACCGATGTGGTGCTGGACGTGGAAGATCATTTTCCGATCCACGTGGGGGCTTCTTATGACAATCAAGGCGTGAAACTGACCGGGAAACAGCGTCCGGGATTCACCATCCGCAACAACAACATGCTCGGGCTGGACGACACGTTCCTGATCGGGACGACTTTCGGGAACCATTTTGGGGCTCTTTACCTTTATCATATTATTCCGATCTCGAATTTTGGGACGAAGTTCATCTGGTCGATCAGCCATTCGCAGGTCAATCCCAAAAAGGAGTTCAAGATCTACGGCATCAACGGGACTTCCGAGATCTACAGTCTGGGCCTGCAGCAGCGGCTCATCCGCACCGAAAAATATTCCGGCAATGTCCAGTTCGGTTTTGACTTCAAGGAAAAACACACCTCCACGCAGAGCGTTACCACTGTATGGGATAAAGAGAGGGTCATCTCGCTCAAGGGCGATTTTCAGGCGAGGGACCGGTGGGGAGGTTGGGGATTGGGACAGGGGGTCTATTTCGGGTTACCGACCCGCGGGGACGGCTACCCTCTTGCCAGCCGCGGCGGCGAACATTCTTTCGTCAAATACACTTATTCGCTCACCCGCTTGACCGCGTTGCCATGGCGCATGAAAGCGATTTGGGATGTCCAGGGGCAGTTCTCGCCGAACAAGTTGTTGCCGCAAGAGCAGCTTTTTCTTGGCGGCGCCAATTCCATCCGCGGTTATCCTGAAAGTGATTATGGCGCCGACCAGGGCTTCCAATCCCGTTTTGATTACTTGATCCCGGTCTACGGCATTCCTGACAAATGGAGATTGCCGTTTGACACGCTCCCGATGAGGGATCAGCTGAGCCTGATCGCCTTCTGCGACGTCGGTTATGGCCGCACGCATGATCCGAACTCGGCTTCCGGGGAGCCCCGGTCCGATTTTATGCTCGGCGTGGGCGGCGGTTTCGAAGTCCGCTTCCGCAAGAATTTTACCGGCCGTCTTATGTGGGGTGTTCCGCTTGGGGACAAGCCGATCACGGAAGCCGGAAAATCCCAGCTTCACTTTTCATTCAATACCAATTACTAAAACATTCCCTCGCGGGCTTTTCCTTCTTTAATTGATTGCCAAAAAAATCCGCGCAAGGCTATAATACGCGCGTTCTTTTTCTCCACCCGATCATCAAGGAGGATCGTTCATATGAAAAAAGTTTTATGGATCACGCTTGGCGTTATTGTGCTCATTGGGGTGTTGACAGCCCTTGTGTTCGGCGGTGTTTATAATAATCTTGTAACCAAAGAAGAGGGCGTGACGAGCGCTTGGGCGCAGGTGGAGAATGTCTATCAGCGGCGCATGGACCTGGTCCCGAATCTTGTCGAGACCGTAAAAGGCTACGCGGCCCATGAAAAGGAAACACTCCAGAATGTCACGAACGCGAGGGCCCGGGCCACTCAGGCAGGGGCTTCTCCCGCTGTGATCAATGATCCCGAACAACTCGCGAAATTCCAGGAAGCGCAGACCGGTCTGACTTCCGCGTTAAGCCGGCTGATGGTGGTCGTGGAAAAATATCCGGATCTCAAGGCCAGCCAGAATTTTCTCGCGCTCCAGACCCAGCTGGAAGGCACCGAGAACCGCATTACTGTGGAACGGAAGCGCTTTAACGAAGCGGCCCAGGATTTCAACGCCTTTCGCCGCCGTTTCCCGAATGTGATCGCGGCCAACCTGATGGGGTTCAAGAGCAAGGCATATTTCCAGGCCGATCAGGACGCCAAGACCGCACCGCAGGTCAAATTCTAAGGTACGATGTCAAAAACGGGGCGGGCTACTTTTTTTAAAAAAGCGGCCTGCCTCGTTTCTTTTTTCACCTTTGCATTCCTTCTCGCCCTTCCCGTTCTTTTTGCCCTGAAAGTTCCGCCGCGCGCGGACGGCTATGTGACCGATCGCGCGGGACTTTTATCCTCCTCCGCCAAAGCCCAGCTTGAAAATATCCTGAGATCTTTTGAGGAAAAGACCTCGAATCAGATCGTGGTCGCTACCTTCCCGTCCCTGGAGGGAGAATCGCTGGAAGATTTTTCAATGCAGCTTGCGGAGGCCTGGAAGGCGGGTCAAGCGAGAAGGGATAACGGCGTGATCTTTCTTATCTTCAAAAATGACCGCAAGATGCGTATCGAGGTCGGGTACGGTCTCGAAGGGGTTTTGACCGATGCTCTGGCGGGTCAGATCATCCGGGACGTTGTCGCGCCGTATTTCCAAACCGGGGATTACGCGGGCGGGATCTCGGCCGGTGTGGATGCGATCATGAAAGCCACGCAGGGGGAGTTTAAGGGCGCCCCTCATGAAAACCAGTCTTCACGAGCGGCAAAACTTTTGGCGCTTTTCGCTGTTTTTTTTCTTTTTCACCTTTTTGTCCGGGCTAATTCAAGCCACCTCGGAGGTCGCCGGGGAGGGCGTGGTTATTTTGGTCCCATGGGGGGAGGGTTCCGAAGCGGGGGCGGTGGGTTCGGAGGATTCTCTGGCGGTGGCGGTGGTTTCGGTGGCGGCGGCGCCTCAGGACGATGGTGACTTCAATGCGTATCACCTACCCTATGTTCTTTTTCTCGGGAAAAGAAAAAAAACAGATTCTTGCCGCGGTCCAGGCGGCGGAAAAAAACACCTCGGGCGAAATCCGCATACACTTGGAATATAAGACAAAAGGTCCTGTTTATGGGCATGCCCAGAAGGTGTTCCAGAAGATCGGGATGACGAAGACGTCCCAGAGGAACGGCGTTTTGATCTTTCTCGCGACGCATGACAAAAAATTCGCGATCCTCGGCGATGTCGGGATCAACGAAAAAGTCCCCGAGGGGTTCTGGAATGACGTGGTCCAGGTCATGCAGGAGCATTTTAAACAGAACAAGTTCTCCGAGGGGATTTCGGAGGCGGCCCTTCGTATCGGTGAGAAATTGAAAGCCCATTTTCCCTATCAAACGAGCGACAAAAACGAACTTTCCGACGGAATTTCCTATTGAGCGTTTGACAATGGACATCCACGACTCCTGGGAAAAGGCGCTTAAGTCGACCGAGATCATTCGCCCTCGCGTTCAGCCCCTTCAAACCTTTGAATCGACGCTGATCCCTTATATTTTTCTGGCCGAATCGGCGATCCATCCCGGAGACACAGTCGTGCGCAAGGGCGAGGTGACGGTCGAGAAACCCTCGATCATCCTGCCGCCGCATCTGCCGCAGTTCGAGGGATTTGAGTTCGAAAAAAAGTTCTCAGGCGTTGAGGACTATTTGACGACATTTCTTCTGGTGCGAGGGATTCGCTTTCCTTCCATGAAATATGAGAATAAAATAGAATCCCTTGATGTTCGTGAAGAAAAGCTGGCCAGGGCCGTGGATTTTTTTTCGAATGCGCTCCAGCAGCAGGAGAATGTCTCGACCGGGCTTGTGATCGGTCCCGAAGACTGCTGGCAATTTTCGGTCTTGATTTTCATTTGCAGTCAGATCATGCGATCCGCCGAAGGGGATCTGCGTAATATTTTTAACCGTTTCAAGGACCTCGGTTCTTCCTGAACGACAGGTCCTAGCCCTAAGGGCATGAGGGATGATGCATACGGATTATACTTCGTTTCTGGATTCGGAATGCGGCGAGATATGGAAACGGATCGGCGCCCACAGACGCGCCGGCGTGATCGCGCCGCTTTTTTCTCTCCATTCCGCCAAAAGTGTTGGGATCGGAGAATTCCCCGATCTTAAATTGCTGGTAGACTGGTGCCAAAAGACGGGGCTTTCCGTCATCCAGCTCCTCCCTCTGAACGATGTAGGATACGATTTCTGTCCTTATGATGCCCAAAGCAGCATTGCTTTGGACCCGATGTACCTGTCTCCGGTGAATTTGATCGGCTACAACATTCGGAAATTCGCGGGGGAGATCGACGCGCTCAGGCAAAAATTCCCCATCAAGGGGATGCGGCTCAGTTATGATTTTAAAAAAGAAAAAATGGCCCTCTTCCGCAAGATCTATGATGATCCATCCACCTCCAAGACCGAAACCGCTTTTGTGAATTTTTTTAAGACGCACCGTGCCTGGCTTGTCCATTACGCGTGCTACAAGATCCTTAAGGAAAAATTCGAGAACAAGGGCTGGGCCGAGTGGCCCGAAGAATTCAGAACGGTCAAAGAGGAGGCGATCGAAGATCTCATCCAGGAAAACGAAGAGACTTTCTTTTTTCATCAATGGCTCCAGTGGCAGCTTTTCGAACAGCTCTCGGCCGTGAAGGTCTATGCGACCCAGAAGGGTGTGTTGCTGATGGGGGATCTTCCGTTCCTGGTGGCCCGCGACAGTGTGGACGTCTGGTCGCATCAGAATTATTACAAACTCGATCTTTCTTCGGGGGCTCCTCCGGACCTTTATTTTTCAAAAGGACAGCGGTGGGGGATGCCGCCTTACAATTGGGATAACCTGGCCGCGGCGAATTACGACAGTCTCCGCCGGAAGATCGGGTATGCCGAATATTTCTTCCACCTCTACCGGATCGACCATTTTGTGGGGCTTTTCCGGCTATGGACCATTCCCCTGTCGGAGCCGGAGATCTTCGCGGGGCAGAACGGACATTTCGATCCGCCCCAGGAATTTTCCTGGAAGGAGCACGGAACGAAGATCCTGGACGTGATGATCCAGGCCTCCAACATGCTTCCGTGCGCTGAAGACCTCGGTGTGGTTCCGCAGTGTTCTTATGAGGTTTTGATGGAATACGCGATTCCCGGGTCGGACGTCCAGCGCTGGATCCGTTACTGGGACAAGGACGGCCATTTCAAGAGCGCCGAGATGTACCGAAAGAATTCCATTACGATGCTCTCGACGCATGACACAAGCCCTTTTTGCCCCTGGTGGCAATATGAAGCGGGAACGGTGGATGAGTGGTTTTTTCAGAAAAAATGCGAAGATATCAAGCTGCCTTTTGAACCGATCCGGGCCAGGCTTTTTGACATGAAAAATTCAAAATACGGACGGCTTCGCTGGAATGAAGAGGTGAACAGCGAGGAAAAGCTTCTTTCGATTATCGGCCGCGGCCGGGACGAAGCCTATCATCTGGTGGATGCCTATAAAAACTCCTACACGGAACGGCCCCTGTATTGGCAACACATCGGACTAACGGGAAATCCGGAAAAGGATGTTTCGACGAAATTCATGAAGCTGGCGCTTGAAAACGCGGCTCAGACCAGTTCCATCTTCTGCCTTCAGCTACTCCAGGACTGGCTTTCGTTGGCTAATTTTAACGGCAGGGATGCCTGGGATTACCGCATCAATGTGCCGGGGACTACGGGAAGGCAGAACTGGTCTCTTTTGGCGCCTTGCCCGCTGGAGACACTGCAGAACATCTCGGTCAACTCCGTTATCCATGAGATTGTGAAGAAATCCCAGCGTCTTCAGCCGACTTGACTTAACCCCAGTTCTTTCTTGGGGATAATGCTATAGATTTCAGGGGAACAGCCGAAAAATAATACGGGGTTTTTTGGCGCTAAAGTCCTCAGGCGGACTGTCTTCGGACGCGCTTAAGTTCAAGACGAGGAGATCCATGAGCTACTATCGCATGCTGGGATTCGAAAAAGAGCCGTTCTCGACGAGCCCGGACCCGGAATTCCTCTATCTCTCTCAGGGCCACCAGGCCACACTGACCAATGTTCTCATTGAGCTCCGTTTGCGGCGGGGCCTTTCCGTGGTATTGGGAGATGTCGGGACCGGAAAGACCACTTTGTCGCGCAAGCTCATCCAATCCCTCCGCGAGCGCGGCGATTTCATCGTCCATTACGTGCTGGATCCCTGTTTCGAAAATGAATACGAATTCCTTTATTCCCTGGTCCGAAATTTTTCCATCAATGTCGACCAATATACGGGCCTTCGCGGCGAGGGGAGCCGCCCGAGCGTGATGGATCTCAAAGAGGCCGTGGAAAAATTCCTTTATGAAAAGACCGTGATCGGGAACAAGACCGTGGTGCTTATTGTGGACGAGGCGCAAAAGCTCACGGAAGCGTCCATGGAAATGCTTCGCGTGATCCTGAACTACGAAACGAACGACACGAAGCTCCTGCAGTTGGTCCTTTTTGGACAGCTCGAACTTCATTCCAAGATCATGAAGATCCAGAATTTCATGGACCGGATCAGTTTTAAATACACATTAAATCCTTTGAACCTCGAGGAGACCCGGGAAATGATACAGTTCCGCATCCGGCAGGCGAATTATTGCTCGAATGTCCGGCTCTTCCAGGATGACGCCATCGAAATGCTCCACAAGATCTCGCAGGGATATCCTCGGAAGATCACCATGCTGTGTCACCGGGCCCTGAAACAGCTCGTGATGAAACGAAAATGGATCGTGGATGAGGAGATCATTGAGGAGATCGTTTCCGAGGAAATGCGTGCCGGATGGCTCAGCCAGATTCCTCATTAACGCCGGAGAAGCGGCTTCTTGATCTGATCGAGGAACCGAGCGCTTATCAAAAAGATATAGCGGCGGGAGCCAAGAAAGTCCAGCAGGCGGGACAGTTCGATCCGAGGCTGTGGGCCGAGAAGTTCCTGAACGCTTCGACCGAGCTGTTTGAACGGATCAAGTCCTCGTTCGGCATTAAAGAACTGAACCGGATCCTTCGCTATCTGGTGGTCGTGCTGGGGCTGGTGTTCATGGCGGATCTGTTGCTCGGGGTTGCGGGTCTCCAAAAAGACGTCGTGGGTTCGATCGGGACCTTGGAACCGAAGATGCTGGAACCCCCGCCGGTCAGCGAGATGGCAAAGGAAACAGAGCCGGTCGAAAGTTGGGACCTCGGCAAGATGTTCATGCCGTACAGCAAGCGCGCGGAAGAAGCTCAGAAGCTCGAAAAAGAGCAATCGACCAAACTTGTGGAGATGACAAAAACCTTGAAGCTGACCGGGATCTCCTACAACCCGACGGATCCAAGCAAGGTTTACTGCATGATCGAAGATGTCCAAAAAGGGATCACGACGTTCTTGCGGGAAGGAGATCCGATCGGGCTTTTGAAGGTCGCGAAGATCAACGAAGAACATGTGGTGCTTTCGCTGGGCGAGGATCGGGTTGAACTGCGTTAGGAAAAAAACCATGGAACAGCAAAAAGGCTTTTACAGGTTTTTCAGATTGATGCTGGCTGTCGTTATGACGGTCAGTCTGTCCCTTGTGCCGGCCGCTTTCCCGGCAGACCCGCTGCCGAAGCCCGCGGCGCCCGCGCCCGGTGCGGCTACGGCTAAAGATCCCTCGACGGGACTTGAGAAAACGATCTTTCTCGATCTGCGCGACATCAACGTCATTGATGTCTTTAAATTTATCGCCGTTCAGGGCGGACTCAATGTCGTGACGAGCCGTAACGTCCAGGGGCGTTCGACGCTGCTTCTCAAAAACGTCAAGATCAAAGACGCTTTGGATATTCTGGTGATCTCCAACCAGCTTGCCTATGAGATCCGGAACGGCATCATCTACATCATGACCGAAGATGAGTACGGGCTCACGCACGGGAAAAATTTCAACGACAACAAAAAAGTCTCGATCCGCACGCTCAAGACGGCCAAGCCGAGCTATGTGCTTGCGACCCTGCAGTCTGTTCAGAGCGCGATCGGGAAGGTGATCATCGATGAAGACGCCGGGACCGTGGTCATGATCGATATCCCTGAAAAACTCATGCAGATGAACACGATTCTGAATCAGGTGGAAAGCAATGTGAACACCCAGGTGGTCAAGCTGCAGTTCGCGAAAGCCGAGGAGGTCGCGGCTCAGCTGAAACCCCAGATCGACGGAAAAGGCGTCGGGACCGTGTCGGCCGACGCGCGGTCAAACCAGATCATGATCACTGCTTATCCCGAACGGATGGACCAAGCGATTCGGCTGGTCAAGGCGCTTGACCGGCAGACACGCGCCGTGATGGTGGAGACCCGGATCCTGCAGCTGACGCTCAACCCGAAATACAGCTGGGGGATCGATTGGCAAAAAGTGTTTCGCCAGCTTGATAATTCCAGCGTCAGCAGTTCCTTCCCGATGGCCGACACCACGTCCGCACTTGGAAGGTATGGGCAGATCATGATCGGGAATTTTTCGACCAACGAGATCGCGGCGCAGCTCCAGGCGGTCAAGGAAGTTGAGGACACGAAGTTGCTCGCGAATCCGAGGGTCATGATCCTCGACCGCGAAGAGGCGAAGATCAATATCGGGGACCGGATCCCGTATGTGGTGACCACCTCGACCGGGACCGGGAATAACGTGTCCGTGAGCGAAGATATCCGGTTTATCGATATCGGGCTTGTGCTGGTGGTGACGCCGGTCATTAACGACAAGGGTTTTGTGACGATGAAGATCCGTCCGGAGATCTCGAGCCAGATCGGCGAATTGGTGACTCCCACCAACAACGTGATCCCGAAAGTCAATACGACCTTCGTGGAATCCACCGTGATCGTTCAGGACGGGAATTCCGTGATCCTGGGCGGGCTCATCCGTGACGAGCAGACCATCAAAAATCAGGGGCTTCCCTATTTGATGGATATCCCTGTGCTGGGCCATATGTTCAAGGCGCGCAATGAAAGCTACAAAAAAACCGAGATCGCGGTTATTATTACTCCGCGCATCGTGACCGGCGAAGAGGAGTATCTCGACAAACCGATCCCGATCAAGACACGGAATCCGACTTCGCAATCCGCGCGGACCGCGCCGGTCAATTCGATGAGCATGCTGGGGATCGGGGCGTATGACCTCGCGGCCAAACGCGAGGGGGATCGCGTTTTGTATTCATCGGGGAGGATGGACGGATCCGCGGCGATGATGCAAAAGATCCCGGACATCAAAAGGGCGCAGCAATGAATAAGGTTTTTTCCTGCACGAAATTTTTTCTACTTATATTGATCGCTTTGGTTTTCTCCCTTGGAGTGATTCCGTTTGTGGCCCTCGCGGCGGATGAAAAAGATCCCAAACCGGAAGCTGCCGCGCCCGCGACGCCTGAGGGACAGAACGTCGAAAAAATACTGTATACGCTAAATGAAACGCTAAAAGAAAATCGCCGTGTGCGGCAGAACATGCGCGACCTTCAGGATTCTTACGAGAAGCTCAAAACGGAGAGGGACGACCTCGCTTTGCGCGCGCAGGGCGGGGGGTACGCACGGACGCCCAACGCGGCCGCCTTAAAGAACGAGCTGGACGCGTCCCGCCAGGAACCTTCACAGGCCGAGGGCGGCGGTCTCGAGTCCGCGATCAAGCAGCAGGAACTCGCGGCGAAGAACCAGGAACTCAGCGAGACCAACGAAAAATTAAAAGGCCTTTTGAACCAGTCCGTGCTCGAGCCGGAACGGAGCCGCATTCTGGATGTCGCGAAAAAGAACGAGGAATCCGTCAAGGGCTCGGTCAATGCGGTCGCGGGCGTTAATTCGGAGAACCTCAATCTCAAAGACCAGCTGGTGGGCACCTATTTCGACCTTGGGAATATTTATTATGACCTCGGCCGTTATGAGGACGCGATCGCTCAATATAAGAATGCGCTGAATTTGAATCCAAAACTGTCATGGGCGTATCACAATCTGGCGATCATTTATGACTATCACCTTGCGAATCAGGAGGAGGCAAGGAAGTACTATCAGTATTATTTAAATCTCAAGCCGCCCAGCGAAGAAGCCCGGAAGATCCGGATCCGCCTTTGGGATCTCAACCAACTGTCCCGCATCGGGCCCGATGAGCCTCTCAAAAAGGACTTTGAGGAGCTTCAAAAGGAGCCGTAAGTCATTCATTTCATTTGACTTGCAAATAAAGTGAAATTCCGCGTTTAATTTAAAACTTCCTCGCTTTTTCACTGAATTCGAAAAGTTTCATTCATCGTAAAAGGCTCGTTTTTCCCCCTTACCTTTATAGAAGAAATATGTCCATTTCCCCTATACCTATGCAAAATTCATGCTATAATTATTATGTAACCTAGTGAGCCAGTTGAGGTTAAGTTAAAAACTCAGTCACGCATCGAAGAATTAGCAGTAACGCATTAGTCGCCCATGATGCGCAACATTGAGACAAGTGGAGTTTATGCTCAAAACCTTTTTACGGCATTTAGGTGCTTGTAGTCGCTTTTGCTACAAGGAGTTAGACAGGAAAATCGGATGGAAGCTTGCTCAGGGCGTCTTCCTCTTCTTCCTCTCCTTTCCGATTTCTTCATTCGCGAATAATCTTGCCGTTTCCAGCGCTTCACTTGTCGAGCAGGATTCCACGGCGAACACGATCAAAGTCCAATACAATATCTCTTGGGATAATTCCTGGCGGGATGCCGCGAATTATGACGCGGCCTGGCTCTTCGTCAAATACTCCACGGATTCCGGATCCACCTGGAACCATGCCACACTTAAAACAGCCGGGCTGAATCCTACGGGTTTTTCGCGCGGCTCCGGGACAGCGATTGACATTCTCGTTCCGGCTGACAAAAAAGGATGCTTCATCCAGCGTTCCGCGCAGGGAAGCGGGTCCTTGTCCACGACCAGCATTCAGCTTCTCTGGGACTACGGTCAGGATGGCGTCAGTGATGCGAACGCGAGCGGCGCGAACACACTCATCCGGGTTTTCGCGGTCGAAATGGTCTATATCCCGCAAGGAGGTTTCTACGCGGGGGACGGGAACAGCGGGACGAACGGCGAAATGGAATTCGGGGGAAGTGCGACAAGTTTGCCGGGCGCGATCAACAGCGAAGCGGGGCTTTCCTTCGGGACCGGAGCTTCCCAGTGGTATTACAACACGGACAGCGGTGCGAATGACGCCTCGAGCGGCGCCTCTTTTGAGGTGAGCGCGGCGTTCCCGAAAGGCTACGCGGCTTTCTATGCCATGAAATATGAGATCACCGAAGGGCAGTGGATCGCTTTTTTCAACACGCTTACGGCGGCGCAAAAAGCAACGCGCGACATCACTGCGGCTTCGGGGAAAAACAGCGACTCCGTGGTGGATCGCAATACGATCGCCTGGACAAGCGGCGATGCCACAACGGACCGGTCCGACCGTGCTTGCGGCTATCTTTCCTGGATGGATGTTGCCGCTTACGCGGACTGGGCGGCCTTGAGGCCGTTTTCGGAACTTGAATACGAAAAAATGGCCCGGGGATCCGATTATCCGACGACTTCGGCTTATGCCTGGGGCGGGACCTCCGCAACGGTCTGTGCTGTAGTCAGCGGTGGCGCGGAAGACGGAACGGAAACCTGCAGCACCTCCAATGCGACGGTGAATTTCAGTAATACCAACATGACCGGAGGCGACGGGCCGAATCGCGGGCCGCTTCGCGCGGGGATCTTCGCGGCGGCTTCCACCACGACGCGCGCCGGCTCCGCGGCGGGTTATTACGGAAATATGGAATTGTCCGGCAATGTGTGGGAACGCGCGGTCACGCTCGGCAATGCGGCGGGACGGGGTTTTAGCGGCACGCATGGCGATGGTGTTTTGACGGCCACAAGTTCTTATGAAGGAAATGCCACGAACCTTGACTGGCCGGGGTTGGATGCGACCAGCACGGCTCGCGGCGTGACCGGTGCCGGCGGTTCGGGGCTTCGGGGCGGGGGCTGGTCCGAAACGGCCACGGCGTACATGGAAATGTCCAACCGCTATAAGGCCGGAACGACGGATGCCACCCGGGTCAAGGATTATGGCGGCCGGCTTGCGAGGACCGCGTCATGAACGCCCCCTCTGTTTTAAATAAGGTCCGAGGTTCCAGGCTGATCGCCTTGCTTTCCATTCTCTTTTTTGTGTTCGGTTCCATCCCGGCCCAGGCCGCGATCTACACGGGCGGAAGTTATGACGGGTCCAGTTCGGTGGAGGGCAGTGCCGCCGCGACGGCTTATAAACTTTATTTTTCCACCCAGCCCCAGTCCACGGCCGCAGGTCAGACCTTTGATCCGGCCCCCGTCGTTCAGATCCTCGATATTAACAACAATGTGGTGACGGATGCGACGGATACGATCACTCTCGCCATTCTTAATAATCCTACCGGCGGCACTCTGCGGGGAACGGTCTCGATGGACGCGGTGGCGGGCGTCGCGGATTTTTCGGGGAAGGGGCTCAATATTGACAAGGCCGGAGAGCTGTACACGCTTCAGGCCTCGGACAGCGGCATCATTTCCGCGACTTCGGACTCGTTCAGCATTCTGGTCGGCGAATACACGGTCCGTTCCGAGCTGAGCTTTGAATCGAATGCTTATTTGATCAACAGCTGGATCGAGCGTGCGGGCGCCATCATTTCGGACTCGGGTTTTTCATCCGGGCATATCTCCATCACCGTCTATGATAAAAACTGGGATGCGGTTACGGCTCCCGGCGCTGCAACGATCAAGAATAACAGCGTGTTCCGCCAATCCTGGACGCCCCCCACCAATTCCGATACTTACGTGGCCGATGTCACCATCACTTATAAAGGGAATGATTATTCCTCGCGATTTGCCTACAACACGGCGATCCAGGGCGGCATCGCCGGCGCGGTTTCTACTTTAGGCAGCATCGACACCAAAACCACCGACATCAAAGCCAAGACCGATCTGATGAACTGGGACGATATTCAGGCGATCAAGACGGCGGTTGGGGCGAATTCAGCCGAGACCCTTTACAAACGGACAGGGGATATTTTGATCGCGGTCGCCAAAGCGAACTGGGACGATTTGAAGATTATGTCGGAGGCGCGTGTTAACTGGAATGATCTTGCCGAAATGTCCTCGAAAGGCATGAACTGGGAGGACGTCCGTACGCTTACGCGTGCCGGGATCCGCTGGTCGGAGATCATGCAGTTCAGCACTTCAAATATCAATTTCCAGGACCTTGCGCAACTGACGACGTCCGGAGTTAATTGGAGCGATATCGGGCGCTTGGCGAAGGCCGGGATCAACTGGGAGGATATCGGTGCTTTGTCGGCGGTGGGGGTGAACTGGTCCGATCTTTCCAAGTTGAGTAAAGCCAACGTCAATTGGAGCGGCATCGAAGCCCTTTCGGTGGGCGGCGTCAATTGGTCCGGGATTCAGGCGCTTTCGGCGAGCGGCGTGAACTGGCTGGACGTGGGCAAGATGGCGGGTATCGGGATCAACTGGACGGATCTTCAGGTGATGGCGCAGGCCGGCGTCAACTGGGCGGATATCCAGCGGATGTCGCGGGCAGGCGCGAACTGGGATGACTTCGCCAAGATGACCGGCGCCAAGGTCAACTGGTCGGAGACCATCAACTGGGACAATCTCGCGGCGCTGACCAAAGCGAATGTGAACTGGACCGACATGCGCGTCATGAGCACGGCGAACGTGAACTGGGACGGCCTGAACGCGCTTTCGGTGAGCGGTGTGAACTGGACTGATTTCGGCGTGCTCTCCAAAGCCGGCGTGAACTGGTCCGATTTCGGCGTGCTCTCGAAAGCGGGTGTGAACTGGTCCGATCTTGATCTGCTTTCCGCGGCGGGTGTCAACTGGTCCGGAATGCAGGCGCTAGCGGCAAGTCAAGTGAACTGGACCGACCTTAATGTGCTTTCGAAGGCAGGGGTCAATTGGGAAGACCTGAACGTTCTTTCGCGTACGGGTGTCAACTGGTCGGATCTTAACGCGCTCTCCCGGGCGGGTGTGAACTGGAGCGGGATGGACGCTCTTTCCAAGGCCGGCGTCAACTGGACCGATCTCAATGTGCTTTCCCGGGCCGGTGTGAATTGGACGGACCTTCAGGTGATCTCACGCATGGGCGTCAACTGGACCGGGATCGACGCGCTCTCCAAAGCGGGCGTGAACTGGACGGGCATTGATGTGATGTCGAAAGCAGGGGTGAACTGGAACGGTATGGATGTTCTTTCCAAGGCCGGCGTGAACTGGATCGACCTGAACGTTCTCTCCAAAGCGGGGATCAACTGGTCCGATCTTCAAAACCTTTCCGTGACGGGGATCAACTGGGCCGACCTTAACGTGATGTCGCGGGCCGGTATGAACTGGCTGGATATCGGAGCCTTGTCCAAGGCCGGCGTCAATTGGAGCGGCGTGGATGTGATCTCCAGGGCGGGCGTGAACTGGACGGATCTTCAGGTTTTGTCGCGGGCCAATGTGAACTGGAGCGACATCAACGCCCTTTCGCAAGCCGGCGTTAACTGGACGGGCATCGATGTGATGTCGAGGGCCGGTGTGAACTGGCTGGATATGGGTGTTCTGTCCAAAACCGGCGTGAACTGGAACGGCATGCAGGCTCTCGCGGCCGCGGGCGTGAACTGGGTCGATTTCGGATTGCTTTCCAAAACGGGTCTTAACTGGCAGGACCTTAATGTTCTTTCCAGAACCGGCGTGAACTGGAGCGGGATCCAAGCGCTTTCGGCGGCGGGCGTGAACTGGCTGGATATCGGCGCTCTTTCCAAAGCGGGCATGAACTGGAGCGGCCTCGATGCCCTTTCGAAAGCGGGTGTGAACTGGACGGATCTGAATGTTTTTTCACGGGCTGGGATCAACTGGAGCGGGGTGGATGCGCTTTCCAAATCGGGCGTGAACTGGTCGGACCTTAACGTTCTTTCACGGATCGGGATCAACTGGAGCGGCATGGATGCTCTTTCCAGAGCCGGGATCAACTGGACCGATATGGGCGTTCTTTCCAATCAAGGTGTGAATTGGACAGGGATCGATGTGCTTTCGAAAGCGGGCGTGAACTGGACCGACCTTAATGTTTTCTCAAAAGCCGGTGTCAACTGGACCGGGATCCAGGCGTTTTCGACCGCCGGGGTGAACTGGCTGGACATGGAAGTGCTTTCCAAACAAGGTGTGAACTGGAGCGGCATGAACGCCCTCTCGCGGGCCGGCGTGAACTGGACGGATATTAACGTACTGTCCAAGGCCGGCGTGAACTGGAGCGGGATCGAGGCCCTGTCGCGTAGCGGCGTGAACTGGAGCGGGATCCAGGCTCTTTCAAGGGCCGGTGTGAATTGGATCGGGATCGATGTTCTCTCAAGGGCAGGCGTTAATTGGAGCGGGGTGCAGGCGCTTTCGGCGGCCGGCGTGAACTGGACGGACATTAATGTACTGTCCAAGGCCGGGGTCAACTGGGTCGGGATCGACGCGCTCTCCAAATCTGAAGTGAATTGGGCCGACCTCAACGTGCTGTCCAAGGCCGGGATCAACTGGACCGGGATCAATGCGCTGTCCCGGGGAGGCGTGAACTGGGCCGGGATCCAGGCGCTTGCGGTGGCCGGCGTGAACTGGAGCGGGATCGATGCTATGTCCAAGGCTGGGGTGAATTGGACGGACGTGGGAGCGCTTTCCAAAGCGGGTGTGAATTGGAGCGGCGTGGATGCTCTTTCGGAAGCGGGGGTGAACTGGACGGACTTGAACGTGATGTCCAAAGCCGGGGTGAACTGGACGGGGATCAATGTTCTTTCCAGGGCTGGCGTGAACTGGCTGGATGTGGGGATGCTTTCCGCGGCCGGCGTGAACTGGGCCGATCTCAATGTGATGTCCAAGGCCGGCGTGAATTGGTCCGTGATGGGGACCATGTCCAAGGCCGGGATCAACTGGACGGATTTCAATGTTCTTTCCAAGGCTGGCGTGAACTGGTCTGATCTCAACGTCTTGAGCCGGGCGAATTTAAACTGGACGGATCTTCAGGTGATGTCCAAAGCGGGCGTGAACTGGTCTGGCATCGACGCGCTCTCGCGAGGCGGCGTGAACTGGACGGATCTGAATGTCCTCTCGAAAGCGGGCGTGAACTGGCTGGACGTAGGCGCGATGTCGAAGGCCGGTGTGAACTGGACGGATCTGAACGTGCTCTCGAAGACGGGTGTCAACTGGACAGACCTTCAGACGATGTCCAGGGCCGGCGTGAACTGGCTGGATATGGGGGCCTTGTCCAAAGCCGGCGTGAATTGGTCTGGCATCGATGTGTTATCGAAAGCGGGGGTGAATTGGGAGGATCTGAACGTGCTCTCAAGAACGGGTGTTAATTGGACGGACCTTCAGGTGATCACAAAAACGGGGATCAACTGGTCGGATATCGGCGTGCTGTCGAAAGCCGGGATGAACTGGACGGGCATTGACGCGCTCTCGCGAAGCGGCGTGAACTGGAGCGGCATGCAGGCGCTCGCGGCGGCGGGTGTGAACTGGAGCGGAATGGATGCGTTGTCACGGAGCGGCGTCAACTGGTCAGATCTGAACGTACTTTCGAAAGCGGGGGTCAATTGGCAGGACCTCAACGCGCTCTCGACGGCCGCGGTCAACTGGTCGGACCTCAATGTTCTGACCCGCGCGGGACTCAACTGGACCGATCTTAATGTTATGCTGAAGACCGGCATCAACTGGCTGGATATGGGTGTGCTGTCGAAAGCCGGTGTGAACTGGAGCGGGATCGATATTTTGTCGAAATCGGGCGTGAATTGGGCGGACTTGAACGTGCTTTCCAAAACGGGCGTGAACTGGACAGACCTCCAGGCGATGTCGCGGGCCGGCGTGAACTGGACCGGGATGGACGTTCTCTTTAAAGCGGGTGTGAATTGGACGGATCTGAATGTGCTGACGCGCGCGGGCATTAATTGGTCCGATATGAACGTGATGACGAAAGCGGGCGTGAACTGGTTGGATATGGGGGCGCTTTCCGCAGCCGGGGTGAACTGGACCGGGATCGACGCGCTTTCGCGCGGCGGCGTGAACTGGACGGATTTTAATGTTCTGTCGAAGGCCGGCGTGAACTGGAGCGGGATGGATGTTCTTTCCAAAGCCGGCGTGAATTGGACGGATCTGAATGTGCTGACGCGCACGGGCGTGAACTGGACCGATCTTAATGTGATGTCGAGAACGGGCGTGAATTGGGCGGACCTGAACGTTCTTTCGAAAACGGGCGTGAATTGGACGGGGATCGATGCCCTCTCAAAAGCGGGCGTGAACTGGCTGGATATGGGGGCCCTGTCCAAGGCCGGCGTGAATTGGTCGGATCTGGACGTGCTTTCCAAAACCGGCGTGAACTGGACCGATCTGAATGTCATGACCCGTGCGGGCGTGAATTGGCTGGATATGGGGGCGATGTCGAAAGCCGGAGTGAACTGGTCCGACATGAACGTACTTTCAAGGACCGGTGTGAACTGGAGCGGCATGGACGCGCTTTCCAAGGCGGGTGTGAACTGGCTGGATATGGGCGTGCTGTCGAAGGCCGGAGTCAATTGGAGCGGGATCGACGTGCTTTCGAAAGCCGGCGTGAACTGGGCGGATCTCAACGTCATGTCGAAAGCGGGCGTGAACTGGATCGATATCGGAACCTTGTCCAAGGCGGGCCTGAACTGGGCGGATATGAACGTGATGAGTCGCGCGGGTGTGAACTGGGCGGACATGAACGCTTTGAGCCGTGCCGGCCTCAATTGGTCCGGTCTCAATGTTATGTCGCGTGCCGGGATCAATTGGGGCGGGATCCAGGCGCTTGCGGCCGCGGGCGTCAATTGGTCCGACCTGGATGTGCTTTCCAAGACGGGCGTGAACTGGGCGGATCTTAACGCTATGTCCCGAGCGGGGGTGAATTGGCTTGATCTCGAGGTTTTCTCAAAAGCCGCGATCAACTGGTCCGACATGAATGTGCTGACGCGCGCAGGGGTCAATTGGTCGGATCTCAACGTGATGTCCAAGGCGGGTGTGAACTGGCTGGACATGGGAACGCTTTCGAAGGCGGGGGTGAACTGGTCGGGGATCGATGTGCTCTCGAAAACGGGCGTAAACTGGACGGATCTCAATGTGATGTCCAAGGCCGGCGTGAATTGGGCCGATATGGGCGTGCTCTCGAAGGCGGGGGTGAACTGGTCGGATATGAACGTGCTTACGCGTACGGGCGTGAACTGGACGGACCTTCAGGTGATGTCACGCGCCGGCGTCAACTGGACCGGACTCGATGCTCTCTCCCGTAGCGGTGTGAATTGGGCGGATCTCGATGTGCTCTCGAAAGCCGGTGTGAACTGGGCGGATCTGAACGCGCTCTCGCGTGCGGGTGTGAATTGGTCGGATCTGAGCGTGTTTTCCAAGGCGGGTCTCAACTGGAGCGGGATCGACGTCTTTTCAAAGGCTGGAGTGAATTGGACGGATCTCAACGTGATGTCGCGCGCCGGCGTGAACTGGTCGGGGATCGATGTGCTCTCGAAAGCCGGCGTGAATTGGTCCGACATGAACGTTCTTTCGAGAACGGGGATCAACTGGTCGGATCTGAATGTGATGTCGAAGGCCGGAGTGAACTGGCTGGACATGGGCGTGCTGTCGAAAGCGGGTGTGAACTGGAGCGGGGTCGATGCGCTGTCACGAAGCGGCGTGAACTGGGCGGATCTGAATGTGATGTCGAAAGCCGGCGTGAATTGGACCGGGATCGACGCGTTGTCGCGAAGCGGGGTGAACTGGGCGGACCTTAATGTTCTTTCTCGCACGGGAGTCAACTGGGCGGATCTGAATGTGATGTCCCGTGCTGGGGTGAACTGGGCGGATATGGACGTTCTTTCCAAAGCGGGCGTGAATTGGTCGGGGATCGATGTGCTTTCCAAAGCGGGCGTGAACTGGACCGATCTGAACGTGATGTCAAAGGCCGGCGTGAACTGGGCGGATATGGGAGTGCTTTCGAAAGCCGGTGTGAATTGGAGCGGGATGGACGCGTTATCCCGAAGCGGTGTGAATTGGGCGGACATGAACGTGATGTCGAAGGCCGGCGTGAACTGGAGCGGCATCGATGTGCTGTCGCGAAGCGGTGTGAACTGGACGGACCTGAATGTGCTTTCGCGCACAGGTGTGAATTGGTCGGATCTCAACGTGATGTCCAAGGCCGGGGTTAACTGGCTGGATATGGGCGTGCTTTCAAAGGCGGGTGTGAACTGGTCGGGGATCGATGTGCTCTCGAAAGCGGGTGTGAACTGGGCGGATATGAACGTGCTTTCGAAAGCGGGCGTGAACTGGTCGGGGATCGATGTGCTCTCGAAGGCGGGTGTGAATTGGTCGGATCTTAATGTTCTGTCTCGTACGGGGGTCAACTGGGCGGATCTGCAGGCGATGTCGCGCGCGGGTGTGAACTGGTCGGATCTGGACGTTTTTTCGAAAGCGGGCGTGAACTGGAGCGGGATCCAGGCGCTTTCGGTCGGAGGCGTCAATTGGTCGGACCTCAATGTGATGTCGAAAGCGGGTGTCAATTGGTCCGATCTTAACGTGCTTTCAAAAACCGGTGTGAATTGGTCTGACATGAATGTTCTGACGCGCACGGGCGTGAACTGGGCGGATCTCAACGTGATGACGCGTGCCGGCGTGAACTGGTCGGATATGGGCGTGATGTCCAAGGCTGGTGTGAACTGGTCCGACATGAATGTTCTGACGCGTACGGGCGTGAATTGGACGGATCTGAATGTGATGTCGCTTGCCGGTGTGAACTGGACGGGCATCGATGTGCTCTCAAAGGCGGGTGTTAACTGGACGGATATGAATGTGCTGACGCGCACCGGCGTCAATTGGGCGGATATGAATGTGATGTCCAAAGCCGGCGTGAATTGGTCGGATATGGGCGTTTTGTCGAAAGCGGGTGTGAACTGGTCGGGAATTGATGTGCTCTCGAAGGCGGGTGTGAACTGGTCCGACCTCAATATTATGTCAAAAGCGGGCGTGAACTGGCTGGATATGGGAGCCATGTCCAAAGCGGGTGTGAACTGGTCGGATATGAATGTTTTAACCCGGGCGGGTGTGAACTGGACGGATCTGAATGTCATGTCGCGTGCCGGCGTGAATTGGTCTGATATGAACGTATTGTCCCGGATGGGGGTCAATTGGAATGGTCTCGATGTGCTTTCGAAGGCGGGCGTGAATTGGTCCGACATGAATGTGATGTCGCGTGCCGGCGTGAACTGGAGCGGGATCGATGTGTTGTCCAAAGCCGGTATTAACTGGACGGATATGAATGTGCTGACGCGCACCGGCGTCAATTGGGCGGATATGAATGTGATGTCTAAGGCCGGCGTGAATTGGTCGGATATGGGAACGCTTTCGAAAGCGGGAGTGAACTGGGACGGGATCCAGGCGCTTTCGGTCGGAGGCGTGAATTGGTCGGACCTTAACGTAATGTCCAAGGCCGGGACCAACTGGCTTGATCTTGGGGCGATGTCGAAAGCGGGTGTGAACTGGTCGGACCTGAATGTGCTTTCTCGAACCGGCGTGAATTGGTCGGGGCTGAACGCGCTTTCAACCGCGGGTGTGAACTGGCTGGATATGGGAGTGCTCTCCAAAGCGGGAGTCAATTGGTCGGGGATCGACGTGCTTTCGAAAGCGGGTATCAATTGGTCTGATTTTAATGTGATGTCTCGCGCGGGCGTGAATTGGGCGGACTTGAATGTCCTCTCAAAAACAGGTGTGAACTGGGCGGATATGAATGCCTTAACGCTCGCAGGGGTCAACTGGTCGGATCTTAACGTCATGACGCGCGCGGGCGTGAACTGGGCGGACATGAACGTTCTTTCCAAGGCGGGCGTGAACTGGAGCGGCATTGACGCGCTCTCAAGGTCGGGAGTCAATTGGGCGGATATGAATGTTCTTTCCAGGACCGGCGTGAACTGGTCGGGGATCGACGTTCTTTCAAAGGCCGGTGTGAACTGGGCGGATATGAATGTTCTTTCGCGCACGGGTGTGAACTGGGCGGACATGAACGTGATGTCCAAGGCCGGAGTGAACTGGCTTGACCTTGGAGCGCTTTCCAAGGCGGGCGTGAACTGGTCGGGGATCGACGTGCTTTCGAAGGCCGGCGTGAACTGGACGGATCTGAATGTGATGTCGAAGGCTGGTGTGAACTGGGCGGATATGGGAGTGATGTCAAAAGCGGGAGTGAATTGGTCCGATCTCAATGTGCTTTCGCGAACGGGCGTGAACTGGTCCGATTTTAATGTGATGTCGCGTGCGGGCGTGAACTGGCTCGACATGGGCGTGCTATCAAAAGCGGGCGTGAACTGGAACGGGATCCAGGCGCTTTCATTAGGAGGCGTGAACTGGAGTGGGATCGACGCGCTCTCCCGCGCGGGCGTGAACTGGCTGGACATGGGAGTGATGTCGAAGGCGGGCGTGAACTGGTCGGATCTTGATGTGCTTTCGCGGACGGGGGTGAACTGGTCCGATTTTAATGTGATGTCGCGGGCGGGCGTGAACTGGGCGGACATGGGGACGCTTTCCAAGGCCGGAGTGAACTGGTCGGGGATCGACGTGCTTTCGAAGTCGGGAGTGAATTGGGCGGATTTCAACGTGATGTCGAAGGCGGGCGTGAACTGGAACGGATTGCAGGCGCTTTCCGTGGGCGGCGTCAACTGGGCCGGTATCGATGTGATGTCGAAGGCGGGCATCAACTGGTCCGATATGAACGTGATGTCGCGGGCGGGTGTGAATTGGTCCGACTTCAATGTTCTCTCGAAAGCGGGCGTGAATTGGTCGGATATGAATGTGCTGACGCGTGCAGGCGTGAACTGGTCGGACCTTAATGTGATGTCGAAGGCCGGCGTGAATTGGTCGGATATGGGAGTGCTTTCTAAGGCCGGGGTGAACTGGTCGGGGATCGACGCGCTCTCGAAAGGCGGCGTGAACTGGTCGGATCTGAATGTGATGTCCAGGGCCGGAGTGAACTGGGCGGACATGAGCGCCATGTCCCAAGCGGCCGTTAACTGGTCGGATTTCAATGCCCTGACGCGCGCCGGGGTGAACTGGTCGGATATGAATGTCATGTCTCGCGCGGGCGTGAACTGGCTCGATATGGGAGTGCTCTCCAAAGCGGGCGTGAATTGGTCCGGCATTGACGCGCTTTCCAAAGGCGGTGTGAACTGGGCAGATCTCAATATTATGTCGAAAGCGGGCGTGAACTGGCTGGATATGGGAGCGATGTCGAAAGCCGGCGTCAACTGGTCGGATCTGAATGTGCTGACGCGGACAGGCGTGAATTGGGCGGATCTGAATGTGATGTCCAGGGCCGGGGTGAACTGGCTCGACATGGGAGTGCTCTCCAAGGCTGGTGTAAATTGGTCCGGCATTGATGCGCTTTCCAAAGGCGGTGTGAATTGGGCCGATCTTAATATTATGTCGAAAGCGGGCGTGAACTGGAGCGGCCTGCAGGCGTTGTCCGTGGGCGGCGTGAACTGGTCGGGGATCGACGTGCTTTCGAAGGCCGGCGTGAACTGGACGGATCTGAATGTGATGTCGAAGGCTGGTGTGAACTGGGCGGATATGGGAGTGATGTCAAAAGCGGGAGTGAATTGGTCCGATCTCAATGTGCTTTCGCGAACGGGCGTGAACTGGTCCGATTTTAATGTGATGTCGCGTGCGGGCGTGAACTGGCTCGACATGGGCGTGCTATCAAAAGCGGGCGTGAACTGGAACGGGATCCAGGCGCTTTCATTAGGAGGCGTGAACTGGAGTGGGATCGACGCGCTCTCCCGCGCGGGCGTGAACTGGCTGGACATGGGAGTGATGTCGAAGGCGGGCGTGAACTGGTCGGATCTTGATGTGCTTTCGCGGACGGGGGTGAACTGGTCCGATTTTAATGTGATGTCGCGGGCGGGCGTGAACTGGGCGGACATGGGGACGCTTTCCAAGGCCGGAGTGAACTGGTCGGGGATCGACGTGCTTTCGAAAGCCGGCGTGAACTGGGCGGATCTCAACGTGATGTCGAAAGCCGGAGTCAATTGGGCGGATATGGGCGTGCTTTCGAAGGCAGGTGTGAACTGGAGCGGTATGGATGTTCTCTCTAAGGCCGGTGTGAATTGGACGGATATGAACGTGTTGACGCGCGCGGGCGTGAATTGGGCGGATATGGGAGTGTTATCCCGGGCCGCGGTGAATTGGGAGGATTGGAACGCGCTCTCACGAACCGGTATTAATTGGTCGGATCTGAACGTGATGTCTCGCGCGGGCGTGAACTGGCTCGACATGGGCGTGCTTTCGAAGGCTGGCGTGAACTGGAGCGGGATGGATGTTCTTTCGAAAGCAGGCGTGAACTGGATGGATATGAACGTGATGTCCCGGGCGGGAGTCAATTGGTCGGATATGGGCGTACTCTCGAAGGCGGGCGTCAATTGGTCGGGGATCGACGCGCTCTCGAAAGGCGGCGTGAACTGGTCCGATATGAATGTGATGTCCAGGGCCGGGGTGAACTGGCTGGATATGAGCGCCATGTCGAAAGCGGCCGTGAACTGGTCGGATCTGAATGTGCTTTCGAGAACAGGTGTGAACTGGTCGGATCTGAACGTGATGTCCCGCGCGGGTGTGAACTGGCTGGATATGGGAACGATGTCCAAGGCCGGCGTCAATTGGGCCGATTTCGACGTTCTTTCCAAAGCGGGAGTGAATTGGTCCGGGCTTAATGTGATGTCGCGGGCGGGTGTGAACTGGGACGGGATCCAGGCGCTTTCCGTGGGCGGGGTGAACTGGAGCGGGATCGACGCTTTATCCCGCGCGAGTGTGAACTGGTCGGATCTGGATGTGATGTCGAAAGCGGGCGTCAACTGGTCCGATATGAATGTTATGTCGCGCGCCGGGGTGAACTGGTCGGATCTGAATGTGCTTTCGAGAACCGGCGTGAATTGGTCCGATTTTAATGTGATGTCACGCGCGGGTGTAAATTGGCTTGATATGGGAGTTCTCTCCAAGGCGGGCGTCAACTGGGCGGGCATTGATGTGCTTTCGAAGGCGGGTGTCAACTGGGCCGATCTGAACGTGTTCTCCAGAGCGGGTGTCAACTGGGCGGATATGGGAGTGATGTCGAAGGCGGGTGTCAACTGGTCCGACATGAATATTCTGACGCGAACGGGAGTTAATTGGTCGGATATGAATGTCATGACCCGCGCGGGCGTGAACTGGCTCGACATGGGAGTGCTGTCCAAAGCCGGTGTGAATTGGAGCGGCATCGACGCGCTCTCCAAAGGCGGCGTGAACTGGTCGGATCTCAATATTATGTCGAAGGCCGGGATCAATTGGCTTGACATGAGCGTGCTCACCAGCGCAAGCGTGAATTGGGCGGACTTGAATGTGCTTTCGAGAACCGGCGTGAACTGGTCCGATTTTAATGTGATGTCGCGGGCGGGCGTGAACTGGCTCGATATGGGCGTGCTCTCTAAAGCGGGTGTGAATTGGTCCGGCATTGACGCGCTGTCTCGGGGAGGCGTGAATTGGTCCGGCATCGATGCCCTTTCCAAGGCGGGCGTGAACTGGCTGGATATGGGGACGATGTCCAGGGCCGGCGTCAACTGGGCCGGCATTGATGCGCTTTCGCGGGGCGGCGTGAACTGGGCTGACTTGAACGTGATGTCCAAAGCCGGGGTGAATTGGTCGGATATGAATGTCCTGACGCGTGCGGGGATCAACTGGTCGGATCTCGATGTCCTTTCGAAGACCGGCGTGAACTGGTCCGATTTTAATGTGATGTCGCGCGCGGGTGTGAACTGGCTTGATATGGGCGTACTCTCAAAAGCGGGAGTCAATTGGTCGGGGATCGACGCGCTTTCCCGCGGACAAGTGAACTGGAGCGGGATGAACGCTCTGTCCCGTGCGGGCGTGAACTGGAACGGGATCCAGGCGCTATCAGTCGGCGGTGTGAACTGGTCGGATCTGGATGTGCTGTCGAAAGCGGGTGTGAACTGGTCCGATCTTAATGTGATGTCCAAGGCCGGCGTGAACTGGCTGGATATGGGGACGATGTCCAAGGCCGGCGTTAATTGGGCCGACTTTGATGTTCTTTCCAAGGCGGGCGTGAACTGGTCCGGCATGAACGCGTTGTCCCGCGCGGGAGTGAATTGGTCCGACATGAATGTGATGAGCCGTGCCGGCGTGAATTGGTCGGATCTCGATGTTCTTTCGAAAACCGGCGTGAACTGGTCCGATTTTAATGTGATGTCTCGTGCGGGTGTGAACTGGCTCGACATGGGCGTGCTCTCCAAAGCGGGCGTGAACTGGTCAGGGATCGACGCTCTCTCCAAAGGCGGCGTGAATTGGTCGGATCTGAACGCGCTTTCGAAGGCGGGGGTGAACTGGCTTGATATGGGTGTGATGTCCCGCGCGGCGGTGAACTGGACGGACTGGAATGTCTTGACGCGAGCGGGCGTGAATTGGTCCGATCTGAACAAAATGACAAGAGCGGGCGTGAACTGGCTGGATATGGGCGTTCTTTCGCAGGCCGGTGTGAACTGGTCGGGCATTGACGCGCTTTCCCGCGGCGGTGTGAATTGGCTCGACATGGGCGTGCTCTCCAAAGCGGGCGTTAACTGGAATGGGATCCAGGCGCTTTCGGTCGGCGGCGTGAACTGGTCGGATCTCAATGTGCTTTCCAAGACGGGGGTGAATTGGACAGATCTCAATGTGATGACCAAAGCCGGTGTGAACTGGCTGGATATGGGAGCGCTTTCTAAAGCCGGTGTGAATTGGTCCGGCATTGATGCGCTCTCCAAAGGCGGCGTGAACTGGCTGGATATGCAGGTTCTTTCCAGAGCAGGGGTGAACTGGAGCGGGGTTCAGGCGCTTTCGGTTGGCGGCGTGAACTGGTCGGATCTGAATGTGATGTCCAAGGCCGGCGTGAATTGGCTGGATATGGGAGAAATGTCGAAGGCCGGTGTGAACTGGAGCGGCATGAGCGTTCTTTCGCAAAGCGACGTCAATTGGAGCGGTCTCCAGGCTCTTTCTTCCGGCGGCGTGAACTGGCTGGATATCGGGATCATGTCGAAGGCTGGCGTGAATTGGTCCGGCATTGACGCTCTTTCTCGCGGCGGTGTGAACTGGCTGGATGTGGGGACGCTTTCAAAAGCGGGCGTCAACTGGTCCAATCTGGATGTCATGTCGAAGGCCGGTGTGAACTGGTCGGATATGAATGTCCTGACGCGTGCGGGCGTCAACTGGTCTGATTTGAATACGATGACCAAGGCGGGCGTGAACTGGCTTGATATGGGCGTGCTCTCGAAAGCTGGCGTGAACTGGAGTGGGATCGACGCGCTTTCCCGCGGTGGTGTGAACTGGACTGACCTTAATGTGATGTCCCGTGCGGGCGTGAACTGGCTCGATATGGAAGCGTTCTCCAAGGCGGGCGTCAATTGGAACGGGATTCAGGCGCTTTCGGTCGGCGGCGTGAACTGGTCGGATCTGAATGTGATGTCGAAGACCGGCGTAAATTGGCTCGATATGAGCGTGATGTCGAAGGCCGGGGTGAACTGGTCGGGGATCGATGCGCTTTCAAGGGGCGGCGTCAATTGGTTGGATTTAAATGTTATGTCCAAGGCGGGCGTCAATTGGCTCGATATGGGGACGATGTCCAAGGCGGGCGTGAATTGGTCCGGCATTGACGCGCTTTCCCGCGGCGGCGTGAACTGGGAAGGCATGCAGGCTCTTTCCCTCGGCGGTGTGAACTGGCTCGATATGGGTGTGATGTCCAAGGCCGGAGTGAACTGGAGCGGGATCCAGGCCCTCTCGGCGGGCGGAGTGAATTGGAGCGGGATCCAGGCGCTTTCGTTGGGAGGCGTGAACTGGCTGGATATCGGGGAGATGTCGAAGGCCGGCGTGAATTGGTCCGGGTTGGATGTCATTAGCCGCACGAATATCAATTGGTCGGATCTCAACGTCCTGACTCGCGCGGGCGTCAACTGGATGGATCTGAGTGCGCTTACCAGAGCGAACGTGAACTGGTCCGGGTTGGATGTCATCAGCCGCACGAATATCAACTGGTCGGATCTCAATGTGATGACGCGAGCGGGTGTGAACTGGCTGGATATGGGAACGATGTCCAAGGCGGGCGTGAACTGGTCGGGAATCGACGCGCTCTCCCGCGGCGGTGTCAATTGGGAAGGGATGCAGGCACTTTCCCGTGGCGGCGTGAACTGGCTGGATATGGGCGTGATGTCCAAAGCGGGCGTGAATTGGTCCGGGTTGGATGTGATCAGCCGCACGAACATCAACTGGTCGGATCTCAATGTGATGACGCGCGCGGGTGTGAACTGGCTGGATATGGGCGCGATGTCAAAAGCGAATGTGAACTGGTCCGGATTGGATGTCATTAGCCGCACGAACATCAACTGGTCGGATCTCAATGTGATGTCGCGCGCGGGTGTGAACTGGCTGGACATCGGGGCTTTTTCGAAAGCAGGGGTGAATTGGAACGGCATGCAGGCGCTTTCGGAAAGCGGCGTGAACTGGACCGATCTCAATGTCATGTCGCGGGTGGGGATGAATTGGTCCGGGATCCAGGCTCTTTCCCGCGGGGGAGTGAATTGGGATGATCTGAACGTGATGTCGCGCGCGGGTGTGAACTGGCTGGATATGGGCGCTCTTTCGAAAGCGGGCGTGAATTGGTCCGGGATCCAGGCGCTTTCCCGTGGGGGAGTGAATTGGGATGATCTGAATGTGATGTCGAAGGCCGGTGTGAACTGGCTCGACATGGGAGCGCTTTCGAAAGCGGGCGTAAACTGGAACGGGATGCAGGCGCTTTCCCGCGGCGGTGTGAATTGGGATGACCTGAACGTCATGTCGCGTGCGGGAGTGAATTGGCAGGACATGGGTGTTTTTTCAAAGGCCGGAGTTAACTGGGCCGCGCTCAATGAACTGACCCGCGCGAATATCAATTGGGCAGACCTTAATGTCATGACCACGGGAGTTAATTGGCTGGATCTTGGTGTGATGTCGAAGGCGGGCGTGAACTGGAACGGGATCCAGGCGCTCTCGCGGGGCGGTGTGAATTGGGATGATCTGAACACAATGTCGAAGGCCGGCGTGAACTGGCTCGACATGGGAACGCTTTCGAAAGCGGGCGTGAATTGGAACGGGATCCAGGCGCTCTCGCGGGGCGGCGTGAATTGGGACGATCTGAACGTGATGTCGCGCGCGGGTGTGAACTGGCTCGACATGGGAACGCTTTCGAAAGCGGGCGTGAACTGGAACGGGATCCAGGCGCTTTCAATCGGAGGCGTGAACTGGTCAGACCTTAATGTGATGTCCCAGGCCGGCGTGAACTGGCTGGACCTCCGGGCGATGACGATCGCGAATGTGAACTGGGCCGCGCTTAATGAACTGACCCGCACCAATGTGAATTGGAGCGACCTGAACGTCATGACCTCGGGGGTGAACTGGCTCGCAATGGGTCTCTTGACCCAGAGCGGCGTCAATTGGACCGATATCAATGTGATGTCGCGCGCGGGCGTGAATTGGGAAGATTTCACGGCGTTATCAACTTCAAATGTGAACTGGGAAGGTTTTAATGTGATGTCCCGCGCCGGCGTGAATTGGAGCGGGATCCAGGCGCTCTCGGTTGGCGGTGTGAATTGGATGGACCTTGATGTGATGTCGCGCGCGGGTGTGAACTGGCTCGACATGGGAGCGCTTTCGAAAGCCGGTGTGAATTGGAGCGGGATCCAAACGCTTTCGGCCGGCGGTGTGAACTGGGATGACCTGAACGTGATGTCTCGTGCGGGTGTGAATTGGCTCGATATGGGCGCTCTTTCGAAGGCGGGAGTCAATTGGAACGGGATCCAGGCCCTTTCAGTCGGTGGCGTCAATTGGACGGATCTCAATGTGATGTCTCGCGCGGGCGTGAACTGGCTGGATATGGGAATAATGTCCAAAACAGGCGTGAACTGGTCGGGGATCGACGCGCTGTCGCGGAGCGGTGTGAACTGGTCGGGGATCGATGTGATGTCCCGCGCGGGTGTGAACTGGCTCGACATGGGAGCGCTCTCAAAGGCCGGGATCAACTGGAGCGGTATTGACGTGCTTTCACGCACAAGCGTGAACTGGCTGGATCTGGGGGAAATGTCCAAAGCCGGTGTGAATTGGCTGAGCATGGGGGCATTGTCCATTGCCGGTATTAACTGGAGCGATCTCAACGTGATGTCGCGTGTCGGCATGAATTGGCTCGACATGGGAGCGCTGACCAAAGCCGGTGTGAACTGGCTGGATATGGGAGCGCTTTCAAAAGCGGGGGTCAATTGGGCGGAATTCAACCGGATGGCCGCCGCGAACGTCAATTGGAGCGATTTCAGCACGATGACGCGCGAGGGTATCAATTGGGGCAGCATCGGATCGCTTTCAAAGGCCGGCGTGAACTGGGAGGAATTTAACCGCATGTCGGCCGCGGGTGTTAATTGGGATAACCTCGGTTCCATGACCCAGGCCGGTGTGAACTGGCTCGATATGGGCGCTCTGACAAAAGCGGGCGTGAACTGGGCGGGGTTGGACGCGATCAGCCGGACCAGCGTCAATTGGGACGACATGCGGGCCATGACGCGCGCAGGCGTGAATTGGTTGAGCATCGGGACACTTTCAACGGCGGGGGTGAACTGGGCGGAATTCAACCGGATGTCCGCGGCGGGCCTGAATTGGGATGACTTCGGCGTGATGACGCGCGCGGGCGTGAACTGGCTGGATATGGGGTCGCTTTCAAAATCCGGCGTGAACTGGGGTGGGATGGATGCCCTGTCGCGCGCGGGCGTGAATTGGCTCGATATGGGCGCGCTGACCCAGGCAGGTGTGAACTGGGCGGGATTGAACGCGATCAGCCGGACCAGCATCAATTGGAATGACCTGAATGTGATGACACGCGCGGGCGTCAACTGGACGAATATGGGCGATATGACCACGGCTGGCGTGAACTGGATCGCTCTCAATAACATTATCGGTTCCGACGTGAACTGGAGCGGGCTGAACGCGATCACCCGCGCGGGGATCAACTGGATCGATTTTGGGACCATGACGCGCGCGGGCGTGAATTGGGACGGTCTGGAAACGATCAGCAAGACCAATGTCAACTGGAATGATCTTAACGTGATGACGCGTGCCGGCGTGAATTGGCTGGATATCGGAGCTCTTACGGATGCCGGGATAAATTGGTCCGGGATCAATACGATCAGCCGCACTGGTATCAACTGGAACGATTTGAGGGTTATGACGCGATCGGGAATCAACTGGGTGGATATGGGCGCGCTGACCGCGGCGGGCGTGAATTGGGAAGGATTTAACGCGATCAGCCGGACGAATATCAATTGGGATGATCTTCATGTGATGACTCGGGCGGGTGTGAACTGGCTGGATATGGGAGCGCTTTCCAAGGCAGGAGTGAATTGGGCGGAATTCAACCGGATGGCCCAAGCGAATGTGAACTGGAGCGATTTTGGCGTGATGACGCGCGCGGGGGTGAACTGGTTCAACATTGAAGCCCTTTCAAAAGCGGGGGTGAACTGGGCGGAATTCGACCGAATGGCTAAGGCGAACGTGAACTGGAACGATATGGGGGTGATGTCGCGCGCGGGTGTGAACTGGCTGGATATGCGGGCTTTGACGACCGCGGGCGTGAACTGGAGTGAATTCAACCGGATGGCCGCGGCCAATATCAACTGGAGTGATTTCGGCGTGATGACGCGGGCGGGCGTGAACTGGCTTAATATCGAAGCCCTTTCCAAAGCCGGGGTCAACTGGGCGGAATTTGATCGCATGTCGTCCGCCCGGATCAATTGGGAAGATATGGGAAGAATGTCCCGTTCCGGGGTCAACTGGAATAACATCGACGCTCTTTCGAGGGCGGGCGTGAACTGGGCGGAATTCGACCGGATGGCGAAAGCCCAGGTGAATTGGAATGATATCGGCGTGATGTCGCGCGGCGGCGTGAACTGGAGCGGGATCGACGCACTTTCGCGCGCGGGCGTCAATTGGCTGGATATGGGGGTCTTGTCGAGGACGGGTGTGAATTGGACCGGATTTGATGTCCTCAGTAAGGCCGGGGTGAATTGGGCCGATCTTCGTGTGATCACTCGGGAAGGGATCAACTGGTCGGATTTTCAAGTGATGACGCGTGCCGGTATCAATTGGGCGGATATGGGAAGATTTACGGCGGCAGGTGTGAACTGGTCGGGGATCGACGCGCTTTCCCGGTCGGGCGTGAACTGGAGCAACCTTCGTGAGCTTTCCACGGCGCGTGTCAACTGGACGGATCTCCAGGCCATGACCAGCGCGCGCGTGAACTGGAATGAGTTCAACCGGATGTCGGATTCACGCGTGAACTGGGCAGACCTGGGCTTCATGACGCGCGCGGGTGTGAACTGGAGTAACTTGGATCTTCTGGCGCGGGCAAATGTCAATTGGGCGGGTATGAATGAGATCACGAAGGCGCGCGTCAACTGGGTCGATTTCGCGAAAATGGCGAGTTCGAACATTTCATGGACCAATCTTGCCACGATGTCGCAGGCTGCGATCAACTGGAGCGGGATCAATATGATCACGCAGGCGGGAGTGGATTGGGATAATCTTGCCAATATGTCCAGTGCAGGGGTGAACTGGAGCGGGATCAACGTGCTCTCAAGGGCCGGGGTGGATTGGAACGGGATCCGCAGTCTTTCAGTCGCGGGCGTGAACTGGAGCGATTTCAGCGTTATGTCCAAAGTGAATGTTAATTGGCAGGACATGCAGCTGATGTCCGCAGCCGGTGTGAACTGGTTGGGGATTAACGCTATGTCCCGCGGCCAGGTGAACTGGGCGGGGATGAAGACGATCTCGGAAAGCGATGTGAACTGGGCCGACCTCGGCGTATTTTCGAAAGCCGGCGTAAACTGGCTGGATATGGGCGTTATGTCCCGTGTGGGGGTCAATTGGGCCGACATGCGCGTGATCTCACGGACAGGTGTGAACTGGGCTGACTTCGGGGTGATGACCAAGGCGGGTACGAATTGGTTTGATATGAGCACTCTTTCCAAGGCGGGCGTGAACTGGACCGGAATCCGGGCGCTTTCCGTGGGCGGCGTGAACTGGGCGGACCTGAACACCATGACGCGTGCGGGCGTGAACTGGCTGGATATGGGGGCTTTGTCGAAAGCCGGCGTGAACTGGGCCGGTCTTGACGCGCTCTCGCGGAGCAGGATCAACTGGACGGGGATTCGCGAGCTTTCCATGGGAGGCGTGAATTGGCAGGACATCGGCAGGCTTTCGACGGCCGGAGTTAACTGGCAGGATGTAGAAGTGCTCACCAAAACCGGCGTCAACTGGTCGGATCTGAACAGTCTGACCCAGGCCCGGGTGAACTGGCTGGATCTCGGGGCGCTCTCCAAAGCCGGGGTGAATTGGACTGATATCAACGTGCTGAGCCGTACGGGCGTGAACTGGGGCGATTTCAACGCTCTTTCGCGCGCCGGGATTAACTGGAACGATCTTCGGGCGCTTTCTCGAACCGGGATCAACTGGACAGAGATGGATGTTCTTTCCAAAGCCGGGGTGAATTGGGAAGGACTTACGGCGCTGTCCCTGGCGGGCGTGAATTGGCAGGCATTGCAGGATCTTTCCGCGAAGGGAGTCAACTGGAACAGTATCGCCGCCATGTCCGACGCCAACGTTAATTGGAGCAACCTGACGGTCATGACGACCGCGGGCGTGAACTGGAGCGATATCCGGACCCTCTCCGTGACCGGCATCGATTGGAACGATCTCAAGACCATGACTGATGCCGGCGTGAATTGGAACGGGATCCGCGCTCTCTCCGAGGGAGGCGTGAATTGGGATGAGATCGCGGTGCTTTCGGAAGCGGGCGTAAATTGGGATGATATCAGCAGGCTTTCGGTGGCCGGCATCAACTGGACGGATATGAACGCTTTGACCGAAGCGGGGATCAATTGGGAAGATCTTTCCGTGATGACGGGCGGCGTGAGCTGGCAGGGCCTTGCCACCCAGACCAAGGCGGGGATCAATTGGCAGGGGATCGCCGACCTGAGTACCGGGGATGTGAATTGGTCGGGCATGAAAGCGATCAGTAATAAAGAACAGACAATTGCCGATATTGATTCCTCGACCTATACCATCATGAATACCGTGAAGGAGCTTGACGAAGTGATCGGTAAACGGAACGGGCAGCCGACCATCACGGATCGCATGGCAGAGTTTGAATCGCTCCTCGAACAGGTGCAGCAGGCGACATCGGCGATTTCCAAAGAAAGCAGTGATGCCGGTAAAAAGACCGAAGAGCTGGTGAATCGCCTCGTGACGCTCGCTAACGACCAGGCCAAGGCGCTCGGTTTTGTGGGCGATGAGATCAAAAAAGTCATGAAGGGCGGGGAATCAAATCTCAACCTGATGCAGGGCAAGCTGGAGGAAGTGAAGGCCTATATTCTCGCGGTGAAAGAGGCAACAGACGCCAGCGCGCGCGAGAAGTTGGGTCAGCAGGCCGAAGAGCCCAAGGCGATCGTAAAGTCCTGGCTCGAGTTCGGCGGGGAAAAGTAATTAAAGATCCATCCTGAACGAAATTAGGGATCCGTTATTACAGAAAAAAAGAGAGGTTTTTACCGTGAACACGCGGAAAAAGAGAGTTCCGGGCTGGAAGTTAGCGTGTGTGTCTGCCGCGCTTTTTCTGTCTTGGACCGGTTTCGTTCAGGCCGCCGATGACGTCAGGATCAAGATCCTGGCCGTCAATCCTTCCGAGACGCAGGCCCTCAAGACCGTTGTGACCCAGGGACTCCCGCCCGAGATCGATCCGACAAAGGATATCCTGGATAAAGCGGGGCTGGAGGTCCAGTACGATACCAAGAAAAAGACTTATTACCTCACCAAAGAGGTCGAGCTCCAACCGAAGGAGACCCTCACGTTTGAACTCCGGGTTCGCGATGTCTGGAAGATCGACCCTGAGACTATTGATAGTGTTAAAAAGAACCTCGAAGAGCAGATCAATGGTCTGAAGGAAACCAAATACGCTGAGACCGGAAAGCTCCTCTATGAAAAAGCCCAGGAGAGCCTGGATCGGATCGTTGAGGAGCAGAACCAGCAGCTGGCGATCAACCAGCATATCGAGCTTTACCGGGCGCATATGAAACAGCTGGAAGAGATCCAGAACAACGCTTTTTCGCTTGAGGCGATGCGCCGGCTTGAAGACGAGAAGAAGAAAGGCGTCCAGGAAGCCCGTTTTGTGATCGAGGCGGAAAACCCCGCTACCGAACCCAAAGAAATCACCATCAGCTCCCTTTTGCCGAAAGACATCAAGGCGGAGGATGTGATCGACCGGCAGGGGTTCAATATCCTCTATGACGAATCCCGGAAAGTGTATTTTCTGGAAAAAAAGGAGATGTTTGACGCCAAGCAGAACAAGAAATACACCATCGTGCTCAAGGATATCTGGCGTATTCCCGAACAGGATATCAACTATTACAAAGAGCAGACCACGAATCTCTACAAGTTTTTTGAGGATACACCGTATCTGAAATTTGCCAAGGAGCAGATGGACGCGATCATGAGGATGCTGGACGAGATCGTGCAGCTTCAGGGAGAAGTGGCCGGCTCCACTTCGCTCGAAGAACGCATGAAGGCCTATGTGCTGAACCAGCAGAAAATGAACGTGGTGAAAGGGAAACTCCATGACCTCCAGCAGCTTTTGCCGGAACTGGGGCTTCGAAAAGAGAACGCGAAGGACTTTTTGACCCGGATCAAATACTGGGTGAAGCAGCTTACCGAAGTCAAAGACGCCGTGTTGATCTCCGTCGGTTTGGAACCGGACACACCGATGACGTGGTGGATCATTTTCGGGATCGTGCTGTTCCTCGGGATCGTCAGCACCATTTTTTATGTGACCTGGCTTAAAAAGCTCCAAGAAAGCCGTTTTCAGGAAAGAAAAAAAGCGCCTCCGCCGCAGGCGGCGGCTCCGAAGCCTCAAGATGAAAAGAACGAAAAAACGGATCAAACCGAAGCTAAGGAATAATCCGACGCATGGTTGAACTGCATTACAAAGAGAATGGGATCGTGAAGACCGTGAGCGGCTGCATCGCGCAGGTGCTCGGTCTTCAGAATTGCTTTCTCGGTCAGCTTGTCCATTTCGGCTATGGGACCGAAGGGATCATCATGGGTTTTGATATGAATATGGCCCAAGTCCTGCTCATCAAGGAGCATGAGCCGATCACCCCCGGCAACCGCGTCGTTGCCAGCATCGAACCCTTTCACATGCCTGTGGGGGCCAAAGCCTTGGGGCGGATCCTGAATCCCCTGGGCGAATCCATGGACGGCATGGGGCCCATCGAATTTGAAAGTTACATCCCTTACTTTAATGCCGCTCCCGCCATTATGGACCGTGAAAGTCTCTCCCGGACTTTCGAGACCGGGATCAAACTGATCGATATGATGCTGCCTTTAGGGAAAGGCCAGCGTTCCCTCATCCTGGGGGATAAAATGACCGGGAAGACCACCATCGGGACGGACATTATCATCAACCAAAAGGGCAAAGATGTTGTTTGCATCTATTGCGGGATCGGGAAAACATTTTCTGCCATGGTCAAGCTTATCGATCTTTTAAAAGAGCATGATTGTTTCGGGCATACGATCATCCTGTCGGCGCCCGCATCGAGCTCTCCCGGGCTGCAATACCTGGCGCCCTACGCGGCGTGTTCGCTCGGGGAATATTTCATGTACAAGAAAAAGGATGTTTTTGTTTTTTTTGATGATTTCACCAAACACGCGTGGGCCTACCGAGAACTGTCGCTGATGATGGGAATGCCTCCGGGCCGCGACTCCTATCCCGGGGATATTTTCTTTCTTCATTCGCGTATGATCGAAAGAGCCGCGCAGCTCAACAAAAAGCTCGGTGGCGGGTCCATGACCTTTATTCCGGTGGTGGAACTTCTGGAGGGGGACCTGACCTCTTATATTCCCACGAACCTGGTGTCCATGACGGACGGTCAGTTGTACCTGAACGCCTCTCTTTTTAATGAAGGGTTCCGCCCGGCCGTTGACGTGGGTCTTTCGGTTTCCCGTGTCGGAAGTAAAGTGCAATGGAAGGCGACGAAGGCGGTTTCCCGCTCAACCCGCATGGAATTCATCCAGTTCAAAGAACTGCTGCGCGTGAGCAAATTACAGGCATCGACCCAATCGGAAGAGGCCCGAAAGAGCCTGGAAGCGGGGAAGATTCTTCAGGCCCTCCTGACCCAGCCGGCCAGCAGTCCCGTGCCGGTCGAATTCCAGGTCATGCTTTTTTACGCGAAAAACGAACAAATGTTCAAGGACCTCACGCTTGCCCAAGTGCAGGAATTCCTGGCGGAGTTTCAGGCGCATGTTCAAAGAGAAGAGCCGGAGCTTTTGACCATGATCCGTGAGACCAAGGACCTGAATGACGAGATCAAAAGCCGCATCTCACGGATCGTTCACGAGCTTTTGGTGATTGTGAAGAAGCGGGCAAAGCGTGAGACGGCTGTGACGGCTGCCGTCGCGGAAGCTGAATAGCGGCCGCGCATGAAGCCAAAGTTCCAGCTGCAAGTCTTAAGTTTGCAGGGCTTGGTATTTGATGATATGGTCGAATCGGTCTATTTGGCCAGCGAGGAAGGGGAGTTCGAACTTTTGGCTTTTCACCACCCGCTGGTGTCGACGCTGGTGGAAGGCGACATTAAGATCGCCGATCATCCGAGCATCCCGATCCGGCTGGGGGTCGTAAGCTTCCGCGAGAACCGCTGTTACATGATCGTGGAGGTCGACACGAGTTTTAAAGGCATGAAAGAATCGTGGGATATCTAAAAAAAGGAAAGGTCCTATGAACCAACAGAATGTCGCGGTCCTGATAGCCATGTTCATCGCGGTGGTCGGCCCTTCGATCGTGATTGCGGTCGTGGGAGCGGCCAGTATTAAGGCACTAGGCCGGAACCCCTCGGCGGCGCCCAAGATCTATCTGGGCGTGATCCTGATGTTGCTCTTTGCGGAAGCGACCTCGATCATTTCCCTGCTCATCACTTTTCAGATCTTTATGCCAAAATCGGTTATTTAAAAAAGGAGCGTTATGCTGACACTGCAATTCGTGCTTTTACAGATCATCGTTTTTTGCGTGCTCGTGTTTTTCATGAGAAAAATGATGTCCGGGGATACGGAGTCGAATGTCCGGAGGCTGAGCTCCGTCTATGAGGAACTCGTCAAGAAACAGCGCGAGCTTCTCGAAAAGAATGAGATGGCGGAGAAAGAATTTCAGGCCAAGAAAGAAGAAGCGGCTCTGATCGCCGACAAACTTTCCAATCAGGCCCTTGAAAAAGCCCGCAAGAAGGAAGAGGAGATCGTCAAAAAAGCGAGAACGGAGGCGGAGGATATCATTTCCAAGGCTTACGGGTCACGGGACCAGTTGAGCCGTGAAATCCGGACCGAGGTGAGCCGGCAGGTCATCGATTTTACGGCCGAAATGCTGAAGTCGATCTTTTCGCCTGAGGCCACGCTGCTCCTTCATGCCCAATTCGTGAAAGATTTCATCAAGGAGATCTCCAAGGCGGACTTTAGCGCCGTCGATGTTAAAGAAAACCCGCCGGTGATCCGTTCGGCGTTCCCTTTGAACCAGATAGAAAAAGATGAATTCCGAAGCATCCTGGGCCAGAAGCTGAATGTGCCCGATCTCAAGATCGAAACAAGCGTGGAGATCCCCTTGATCGCCGGGGTGGTGCTGCAGATGGGAACGCTTCTTTTGGACGGGAGTTTTGCCAATGCGGTCAATGAATCGTCCGTGAAAATGAAAGAGAAATTGGAGTTCCAGGCCTAAAGGCCGTCGCGCATGAGCAAGGTCACACGGATCAAAGGCGATTTGGATGATGTTGATACGCTGTTAGAGATCATTTCGGTTATCAAGGACGTCGCCACAAGCCGTTTTTTCGCGTTTTCAGCGAAAAAGAAGAACCTTCAAAGGTTCTTTGACGCGTTTTTGGAATTTCTGGAAACTGTAAAGAACATTAATACCACATGTCCGTTACTGAGGAACGACCATCCAGGGGTGGATATTGTAGTGCTGGCTTCCGACCAGTCGTTTATGTCGCAGATGAATTCCAAGGTCACGGCGATCGCGCATCAACAGTACATCAAATACCCGGGTTCGAGCGTGATCTGCCTGGGAAGACGCTGCGCGACCATGCTGAAAATGATGGGGGTGGAACGGATCGAGAAGGTCCTGACGCTCGGGGAGTTCCCGAACCGCTTTGATCTTTCGCATTATCTTCGCGATTATCTGACGGAACGGATCATGAACGGGCAGGCGGGCAAAACGATCCTGGTTCACGTGTGGGCGAAGAGCTTTGCCGTCATCAAACCCCGTATCCTGACCTTGCTTCCGGCCGGCGAGCTGGTCCGGACCCGGGGCGGGGATATCACGCAAGGGGATGAGGACCAGGTCGCGGACGATCAACGAAGGTTTGACGTGATCCTTGAAACGTCCGGGAATTCCATCATGAGAACGATCGCCGGCATCTGGATCTATTGCCGTCTTTACGAGATCGTGGACGATATTCCGCTCACGGAGGCGGCGATCCAGGCCCAGCAGCTGGAATCTGCTCTGGAATCGCTGGGCACGGAACGGCGGAGCCTTCTGATCTCTTTCAGGAAGGGGTTGCGCGAAGAGTTGAATAAGGCGGTGCGTGAGGTTTTTACGGCGGCCAGTTTTGCATCAACGAGGAAAACACGCTAATGGATGAAGAAATAAAAAGCACAGAAAAAACCCCGATGGAAGCGGCGTTCACCAAGAACGTCCAAGGGAGGATCATCGGTGTCCGCGGTCCCGTGGTCGATGTGACCTTTGACAAGATCAGCGATCTTCCGGCCCTTTTTGACGTGCTGGTGGGACAAACGTTCGACAAACGCAAGGTCGTGATGGAAGTCGCCGAGCACTTAAGCAAGAACGATGTCCGCTGCATCTCTCTATCCGAGACCCTGAACCTTCAGCTTAATTCCAAGGTGATCAACACCATGAAGCCGGTCACGATCCGCACAGGGGACGAGCTTTTCGGGAGGATCATCAATGTGTTCGGGGATCCGATCGATCAGTTGGGGGCGTTCACGGGAAAGGATTTCAAGGTCATCCGGCGGCCGCCCCGCGAGGAACAATTCAACCTGAAAAGCAAGTTCGGTGCCAAACCCGAATTCCTTGAGACCGGGATCAAGTACATCGACCTGCTTTTCCCGCTTTGCAAGGGGAGTAAAATGGGGATTCTGGGTGGTGCCGGCTGCGGCAAGAGCGTCGTTATCCTCGAACTGATCAATAATATCGTCAAGAAACACAGTGGGGTTTGTATTTTTACGGGTATCGGGGAACGCATCCGCGAAGGTTACGACCTTTTCGCGGAACTGAAAGAAAATAACCTGTTGCCGAAGGTCAAGCTGGTGTTCGGTCAGATGAATGAGCCGCCGGGCGCGCGTTATGAGTGCGTGAACACCGGGATTACGCTCGCGGAAGATATGGCCGAACAGAACAAGGACGTGCTCCTGTTCATGGATAATGTGTTTCGTTTTATTCAGGGAGGTCAGGAGATCTCGGCGCTTCTCGGGCGCGTCCCAGGGGAATCCGGCTATCAGCCGACCCTCCAATCCGAGGTTAATTCAGTACAGGAAAGGATCCGGTCGATCCCCGGCCGCGGCTCGATCACCTCCCTGCAGGCCGTTTACGTGCCTTCCGACGATATGACCGACCCCGCGGTCGTGGCGATCTTCAGCTGTCTGGACGGCGCCCTGTCGCTTTCGCGCGACCTCGCCCAGAAGGGTTTTTATCCCGCGATCGACCCGCTCAAGAGCGGCTGCGCGAACCTGGACCCCCGTATCGTCGGACAGAAGGCGTATAACCTGAGCCAGAAGATGCTCGCGCTTTTCGCGAAGCACAATTCCTTGAAGCGCATCGTCCAGGTGGTGGGCGTGGAGGAGCTGCCGAAAGAGGACCAGATCGACTTCAGACGCGCCGAGAAGCTCCTTAATTTCATGACCCAGCCGTTCACGGTCGGCGAAGCGTTCACGGGAAGAAAAGGGGAATTCGTGGCGGTCTCGGACGCGGTTGATGATTGCGAGGCGATCGTGAGCGGGGTTTTCGACAAGCTTCCCGCCAGCGATTTCTACCTGATCGGGAGAACTCCTAAAAAGAAAAGCCGTGTCAGCATATGAAACCCGTTTTGGACAAAAACTCATTCAAGATCCTTCTTGAGTCAGGCGCCGTCCCAAAAGAGGCGCTTGAGAAAGCTTTTCGGGAGGCCGAACAGAATTCGAGTCCGTTCCTGCGTGTCGTGATCGATGCCGGCCTTCTTACGGAAGAACAACTGCTCGATATTTTTTCCAAGAATACGGGACGGCCGGTCATCAATCTCAAGACGACCGCGCCGGATCCCGAGGTTTTCAAGAATGTCCCCGTGAAATTCGCTTCCTATTATAAATTTTTTCCGGTCCAGCAGAAGAACGGAAAGATCGTGATCGCGGTCCACAGGATCCCCGACATTCATACTCTGGATGAGATGCGTTTCGCGTTGGGGACCGATATCGAGCTTTGCTTCGCCCTGGAGAAGGACATCGAAGAGATGCTCGTGAAGCATTACGGCCTTGCCGCGGAGACCGTGGACAAGATCCTTGCCGTGACCCCGGCGAATGAACGGCCTTCGGCTTCGGCGCCCGTTCAGGAAGTAGAAGATATCGAAAAACTCGCTTCCACGGCCTCAGTCTCGCATGTGGTGAACCAGATTATTCTGGACGCCTACAAAAAACGTGCGAGCGACATCCATCTTGAACCTCTGACCTCGGGGATCCGCCTTCGCTACCGGATCGACGGTATTTTGCAGCAGGCGCCGGTTCCGCGCGAAATGAAGGAGTTTTTCTCTCCGATGCTGTCCCGTATCAAGATCATGACCAATCTGAATGTGGCCGAGAAAAGGCTTCCCCAGGACGGCAAGATGAGGGTGAAGACCCAGGATGAGACCCTCGACCTGCGTGTTTCCTTCATCCCGACGGCGCACGGGGAGAGTTTGGTGATCCGCATCCTGCCCGGCAAGAATGTCTTCAAGCTCGAGAAACTGGGTTTTGACCCGAAACAGCAGGCGGTCTTTGAAGAACTTTTGAACCGGACGAACGGGATCGTGTTCGTCACGGGTCCGACAGGGAGCGGGAAGAGTACGACCCTGTATGCTGCCCTGAACCGCCTCAATGTCCCCACGCGGAAGATTATCACGATCGAAGATCCTGTGGAATATGAACTTGAAGGCGTCAGCCAGATCCATGTGAACCCCGAGATCGGGCTGACGTTCGCGAACGGGCTGCGGAGCATGCTCCGGCAGGACCCGGATGTCATGATGGTGGGGGAGGTGCGGGATCTCGAAACGGCCGAGATCGCGATCCAGTCGGCATTGACGGGGCACTTGATCCTTTCCACGCTTCACACAAATGATGCGGCAAGCGGCGTGACCCGGCTCCTGGACATCGGCGTGGAGCCTTATTTGATCGCGTCAAGCGTGGTGGCTTTTATGGCCCAGCGGCTTGTCCGTGTCATCTGCCCGCACTGCCGTGAGGAAAACCCCGGCGTTTCTTCCGAGATTAAAAGCCTTATTGAAAAGGAAAGCGGTGTTCCTCAAAAAGAGATCCGGATCCTTCACGGGCGCGGCTGCGAACAGTGCAACGGGACGGGATACCGGGGGCGCATTGCAATCCAAGAGCTCATCATCCTGACCGAGCCTCTCCGTAAATTGATCATGGCGCGCGCCACCGCGGAAGCGATCAAATCCCTGGCGATCCAGCAGGGGATGGTCACGCTTCGCCGGGACGGTTGGTCGAAGGTCCTTGCCGGGATCACGACCCCCGAGGAGATCCTTGAAGTTACGGAACATGAGGAGTTGAACTACAGTAAGCCGATGGCTCCTTCCGTGGTCCCGGAAAATCCGAAGCCCCCTGCGGCAGCACCCGAAAGCGGTTTTTTGAGGACCCTGGAGGCGGACAAAGCGGCTGAGATGCCTGAGCTCAAACCGGCCATCCCGCCGGTCGATCTTTCCGAAACTCCTGCGGAAAAAACCGCGTCCGACCACGAATTTGTGAATATGCGCAAGTACCAGCGGATCCAGCTCGAAGCTCCTGTTTCGTTCCGTATCATTGAAAGCCACGCGAAATCGCCTTTGGTCCAAAAATACAAAGAAAAGCTCGCGGAGATCCCCTTGGCCGGTTCTACGGAAAATATCAGTGCCGGCGGGATCTTGCTGAAGATCTTTGACCAGCCGTTGCCTGCCGGAGTGATTCCGGGAGCGGCCCTTAAGATCGGAGAGGTGCTGGAGGCCGGCAGCGTTCTTCTGCTCAGGATCGGTCTTTCCGATGGTGTGAAGCCCGTTGAATGCATGGCCAAGGCGCTTCGCATCTCACGCTTAGGGCTTTCGGGAGAGGAACTTTCCGTAGCGACCTTGTTTCTTGTGCTCAATAGCATCGATCGCGCGCGGCTTGAAAAATTCTGCCAAACGCATATGAAATCTGGTGAATAAGATCCGATGAAAAAATTCAAGTACGAAGCCAAAAAAGGCAAGGAACTCATCAAAGGGATCCTGTCGGCCGAGTCGCATGCGGCGGCGGTCGACAAGATCCATGAAATGAACCTGCTTCCCGTCCAGGTCCGTGAAGAAGGCGTAAGGGGAATGGGACCTTTTGGGGGCGGGGTCCGTGGCCGTTCGCTGACGCTTTTCTATCAGCAGCTCGGGCGATTGGTCCGCTCCGGGATCCCGCTACTGGCGGCCCTGACCGTGACGGCCGAACAGACCGAGGACCGGAAACTCCAGTCGATCTGCGAAACGATCAAGGAAGAAGTCCGGCACGGGAAACCCTTCGCGGCGGCTTTGGGCGAACATCCTGCTGTGTTCGATGTTTTTGCGGTGGCCATGGTCGAATTGGGCGAGAACACGGGACATCTGGACGAGGCCCTGGCGCGTTTGGCGGAATGTCACGAGCGGCGTTTTTCCGTTCTCCAGAAAGTTCGGAACGCGTTGATCTATCCTTCGCTGGTCGCGGTGCTGGGCCTTTTTGCCGTGGCCTATCTCTTGGCATATGTGGTGCCACAGTTCTCCAAGCTCTTCGAAGAGTTCGGACAGGACCTTCCGCTGCTCACGCGGGGCTTGATCCTGGTTAGCGACGGGGTCCAGCACTACGGTTTGATCGTGCTTCTTGCCGCGGGGGTTCTGGGCATCATTTTCTATAAGCGTTCGAAAGGTCCCGTCCAGAAAGTGCGATGGGCCCGCTGGAGGATGGGGCTGCCGCTGGCCGGCAAGATGGTTTTCATGGCCCAATTCGCCGCTTTTGCCCGCTCCATGGAAATGCTTCTGAAGGGGGGAGTCCCTCTCCTGAAGGCCCTCAAGATCGCCGTCCCCGTGGTTTCTAACGAAGCGATGCGGGAGGACCTTGCGACCGCGATGCGCCGGGTGGAGCAAGGCGCTGCCCTGAGCGGGGCGCTAAAAAGCTCGGGGAGATTCCAGCTTTTTGCGGTCCATTTGCTGCTCATTGGGGAAGAGACGGGGCATTTGGAACAGGCGTTCCGCGATATTGCCGATTGGTATGACCAGCGGGTCGATGAATCCACGCGGGTCATGACGCAATTGGTGGAGCCTATAACGCTCCTGACCGTCGGATTACTTCTGGGGCTGGTCGCCATGGCGATCCTGCTCCCCGTTTTCAGTATTGATGCGATCGTTTTTAACCAGTGAGGGTTCTATGAAAAAAGACAAGGTCCCGTGTTCTCAAAAAGGTTTTTCGCTTGTGGAGATCATTCTCGTCGTGATCATTATCGCGACGCTTTCGGCGATGGTCGTGCCGCGGCTCACCGGGCGTTCCGAACAGGCGCGCCAGGCGGCGGCCAAGGCGGATATTGAAGTGAATATCCCGACCGCTCTCAAACTTTATGAACTGGATAACGGTTTTCTTCCGACCACGACCCAGGGCCTCAATGCGCTCCTGCAAAAACCGACCACGACCCCGATCCCCGAGAACTGGAACGGTCCCTATCTGGAAAAGCAACCGCTGGATCCCTGGAAACGGCCCTATCAATATCAGTCCCCGGGAGTGCGCCGTCCCCACGATTACGATCTTTCTTCTCTGGGCAAGGATCCGAAGCCCGAATCCGCCAAAGATGATATCGTGAACTGGGGAGTGGAACCCTCCAAATAAATGAAGAAGACTTTTTCGAAGGACGTGATGAGCGGGAGGGGGGCGGTCCGCCTTAAAAAAGGCTTTACGCTGATCGAGGTGCTCCTAAGTGTGGTGATCCTTGCGGTCGGCATTGTCGCGGTCCAGAAGGTCTTCATCGGATCCCTGTCGGCCCTGAGCGTGATTGAGAATTGGGACCAGGCGGAATGGCTTTTGCAGAACAAGATCTGGGAGACCGAGCGGCGCCTGCAGGAAAAGCCGAAAAGTTTTCCGTCCGTGCCGCGTTATGAGGTGCTGCTCGGGAAACACCGGGCCTACCAATACGATCTGAATATCCGTTCGATCAGTCCCGATAACAATCTGCTGGAGGCGGAAGCGAAAATATCCTGGGAGAATCGGGGGATCCGCCGCTCGATCAGCCGTGTTTTTTACCTTATGGTGCCGTATGCAAGCTGGAAGACGACAGGGCTTTAGTTTGGTCGAAGTGATCGTCGCCGTGACGATCACCGCGGTCCTCGCAGGGGCCGTCTATACGACCTTCGCCCAGGGAACCCGCCTTTGGAGCCGGGGATCCAAGGACAGGTCAGAATGGAAAGCCCGCCTTTTTGTGGAGAAATTCACGTCTGAATTGAGAAACGCGTTCATGGACCCGCAGTGGGGTTTCCAGGGGAAGAAGGACGGCCTTGCTTTCGCGTCCCTGTCGGGCCGTGACCTTGTTTATGTGGGCTATCAATATGATCCCAAAAGTAAAACGCTCGTCTCCTTGCAGAAAAGTTTCAAAGAGGCCGTTACATCCAAAGCGGACCGGAAGCTTTTTCGCGCCGCTCTGGACAAGGTCCGGTCCTTCGGACTGGAATATTACGCGTACGACACGACCGCGAAGGGGTACCGTTGGTTCCCCGCGTGGAATAGAAATTGTTTTCCGGAGACAGTTAAGGTTACAATTGAGCTCGAGGGAGGCGAAGGCCAGAAAATGATGAGTATGATCGATCTTCCGGTGAGGGTGGCATGTCCCTCCTAGATCCCAAAAAATCGGGCGGGGGAGCTAAGGCGAAGGGCGGGAGCCCGCTCGACAGGTTCATGCCCGTTCCGGTGACGCTTGTGGTGTCGCTCGGCGCGGAGCATCTCAAGATCGGAAGCGGGCGGACGAGCCAGGGAAAATTCACGATCGAGAACGTGATCGCCGAAAAGATCGACAGTAAAAGCGATGCCGAGATCGCGCAGGCGCTTGCCTCTTATTGTCAGAAGCAGAAGATCTCTCCCTCTCAAGGCCTTTGCATTATTTCCCCCAAGCAATACATTTTCAAGAATATCGATATCCCTTCCACGGAAAAAGAGGAAATTGCGAAGATCATCGATCTTCAGGCCGGGCGCTTCACGCCTTACATGCGCGACGAGATCGTGATCGATTTCTCGTGTCTGGAAGCTCCGGCGCAGCACTACACAAGCGTCCTGCTTTTTATCGTGAACCGGAAGATCGGCGAACGCTTTCCGGCCATTTTCGAGCAGGCCGGACTGAGCCTCGATAAGGTGGTCGTTGCATCCGAATGCATGGTAAAGACTTACGTCAATTCCTTAAGGGGGGTAACGCTCCAGGGGGCTTTGGGAGGATTGCATGTTAGCGAAGAGTACTCGGAGCTGACCGTGATCGAAGGCGAGCAGATCCTTTTTGTCCGCAATATTCCGGTGGGAGCCGACGCACTTCGTGCCAATGCCAAGCAGGCGAAGGAGGATTTTATCAGCGAGCTCACGAAGTCCATCGGGGCGTATGCTGACCAAGGGGTCGGAAAACCGATCCAATTGATCTCCGCGACGGGGATCCTCGAAGGATTACCGACCCTTGAAGACGATCTCAGGCGCTCGGGCAGCATGCATGTGAAAGAGATCGAAGTGGTCACCTTCGATTACCGGGATTTTTTCCACGCGAATGAAGCGGCGACGCGCGCGGTCAATCAGGAAAGCCAGCTTTCCTTTTTTGAGCTTTTTTCGGTGCTGGCTTATGAAGCGCAGGCCAAGATCAATCTTCTCTTGCGCGAGGTCAAGATCAAGAAGCAGGTCCGGGAAGGCGGCCGGGACATCATGAGCCTCGGTATTCTCATCATGGCCATCTTTTTTCTGACAACGCTGATCATGGGCAGCAATATTTATTTTAAAAAGCTGGTCAATCAAAAGCTCCTGACGGCGAGCCGCCAATATAATGAAGACGCCAAAAAGCTGGAGTCGATCTCCACCAAGAACCGGATTGTCAAAAAGCTGATTGAAAGCCGCGGGAAAGAGCTCCAGGTCCTCAAGATCGTCAATGATTATGTCGGGGATGACGTTTATTTCGCGCAGGTCGATTATGATAGTGAAGGCCGCGTGACCTTGACGGGGACCGCCAATTCCATGTCGCGCGTGTTCGCCTTTGTGACCCAGTTGAGGGATTCCAACCGCTTCGGGTCGGTCGAGACGAAAGAAACACAATCGCGCAAAGAGGGAAAGCAGGATGTTGCGGATTTTGTGATCGAATGCGTGCTGGCGCAGGGATTCTGATATGAAAATAAACCTCGAAGAATTTTTTGCCAGTCTGACGGGAGGACGGAAGGCCCTTTTTATCGCAGCGGTCGTATGCGTTGCCGTGATGCTTATGGACAGCCTGATGCTCGGACCGTTCCTGTCCCAGACCGAATACATGAAAGCGGAAAGCAAGGCGCAGAAAGAGAACATCAAACGCAGCAAGCGGATCATTTCTTTCCGGGACCGGATCCTGGAGGAGTATGCCCAGTACAGCGTCTATCTGGACACGGGGGAGATGACCCAGGAAGCGATCATCGCCGCGTTGCTCAAGAAGATCGAGACCCTGGCGAAACAGCAGAATGTGACGATCACGAGCGTCCGCCCCGGAGACGTCGAAGAAAAACCCAGTTATTCGATCTACAAGACAAGCATCGATTGCGAGGGATTGCTGACGAATGTGCTCTCGTTCGTCAATCTTCTGGAACAATCCGATTACCTTTTTCTGGTCCAGCGTTATTCAATGGGGCCCAAATCCAAGGGCTCCGACATCATCAAGTGCACGCTCGACATCTCCAGGACCCTGATCGGGGCCGAAGATGTGGCCGGCCTGCAGGGTTCGAAGGAGATTGCCTCGTGAGGTGCGTCTCGGGTTTTTTGCTGCTCCTGATCCTTGCCGGCGCGCCTTCGGCTTCGGCGGAAGGCGAAATGAACGATTATCAGAAGGCCATCCAATTTTTTCAGGAAGACCGTTATGATGAGGCGATCGAAGTGCTCAAAAGGATCCTCAAAACGGAACCGAACCAGGCTCCGATCTATAATCTTCTCGGCCTGATCTATCTTCGGCAGGGAGAATCCGTTCAGAGCGCGATCGGGTCTTTCGAACAGGCGATCCGCAACGATCCCAATTACGCGGAAGCCTATTTCAATCTCGCTTCTACCTATGCCGGACCCGCGAACCGTCCCGAACTGGCGGCGGATAATTTCAAAAAAACGCTGGAGGCCGACCCCCATTACACCAAAGCCTATTTCGGTCTTGGTTGGTTCACGCTGACCGAAAAACAGGACCCTGTTACGGCGGCCGAGCATTTTAAAAAGGCGATCGAGGCGTTCCCGGATTTTGACGAGGCCTATTATGGGCTGGGGCTGGCCTATGTGCAGATGGGGAAAGCCCCGATGGCGCTTGAAACGGTTTCCAAATTACGCGATACGGGGCGCGAAGATCTGGCCGCCTATCTGGAAGGGGCGATGCGCGGAGAATCGCTCGACGGGAAATTCGAAGCGGAAGCTGAAGGCGCTTATGAAGAATACCCGCCGGGACCGCCTCAGGAGATCGACGCGGGATCCGGTGCCCCGCCGCCCGGCAACGATTTTTTACTTCTGGATTCCGATCAGAAATAATCTTTAAGCCTTGCTGCAACTCCCCGGATCTTTTTTTACGTCCTTTTCCTCGATTTTTTTAAGCCGGTGGTCCAATTTTGCGATCGACTGGGCTAGGGCTTCTGTGCGGCTGTTCTGCTCGTTAATGTAAAGCGTCAGGAGGAGCGAAAAGAGGATCACGAAGATGAGGAGCAGGAAGAAAACAAAATTACTCGGCAGGGCGAACCCCGCCCACTTGGCGATCGCCTGTAGCCACGCGTCCTGAACGCTGAAAAGGATCGTGGCGGAGCTCAGCAGGAGCCAGACGACGGCATATTTGAAGGACATTTTTTGACGGCGGATCGCGTTGATCACAAAAAAGAGGATCAGGGCGGTCATGATCAGGGCGAATGTTTTGGCTTGCATGGCGGTTCTCCTAGGATTTTTTCTTCAATAGATCGATCAGAATGGCGAACGTGACTTTGACCATATAATAAAGTGTTGCGAAATACCGGATCGAGGAATGCCCGCCCTGCCGTTTGCGCATCCGGACCGGGATCTCACCGATCCGGGCGCTATACCGTTTCGCGATCTTGATCGCTTCCGGTTCGGGAAAATCGACGGGGTAGAACCCCGCGAAGACACCGATCAGTTTTTTACCTGTCGCGCGAAAGCCTGAGGTCGGATCGGTTAAATAGAGCCCCGTCAGCAGTTCGAGCAGGCGGCAGAAAAAACGGATCCCGGCCCTTCTCGCGAACGTGGACTGAAAAGCGCCCGTCGGATGTTCCAGAAAACGGCTGCCGACGCAGAGGTCCAGTGTGCCTTCCAGGACGGGCCTGATGAGGTCACGGATAGAAGCCGGGTCGTGCTGGCCGTCGCCGTCGACTTGAACGGCCACATCATAACCGCCCTCGTGAGCGATCTGGAATCCTGTCTGGACGGCGCCTCCGATCCCCAGGTTGAAAGGGAGCGTGGCCACCAGGGTCCCGGCTTTCAGGGCGGTTTCCTCGGTCAAATCGCGGGAACCGTCATTGATCACGACCCGGTCCGCTTCGGGAACTGCAGTCCGGATCTCCTCGAGCAATTTGGCAAGAGAGGAAGCTTCGTTGAAAGCGGGGATGATGATCAGAATTTTGGGATTCATAGGCGGCCGATTTTGGTCTATTATGCTCCAGGCACTTTGGAACTCAAGGTTTTTTAACAGGAACCGCCAGGTGAAATGCAGATCCGGAACCGTTTGATCCCTCTTTTGAAATGGACGCTGGTTTTCCTTGTCATGGCCTATGGCGCGGTCTATTTCCGCACCTACATGCTTCACGGAGGATTGGCGCTTTCTTTCCGTTCTTCCCAGTCGCTCGCCCGCGAGGCTGTGGACCAATCCATGCGGAGCCAGATCCAGAAGGCCCTTGAAAAGAACCTCCCTCAGATCCCGGCCGCGGAACGGGATTTACTGGTCTCGTTACAGGTCGAACGGTTGAAAAAAGAGGACCAGGCCCAGTACCGGCAAGCCGTCCAAAATATGGCCGACAGCATTGAAAAGACGCGCCGCGCCAGACCCCGTTATTTGCTGGAAGCGGACCCCTACCATTACCTCTATCAGACGGAACGTCTGCTTACGACGGGGCGCATTGCGGACACTCAGAGGGGAGGACAGTACCTTCAGCCGCTGATGCGGGCGCCGCACGGCCATTGGGAGGCCTATTCGCTTCATCCGTATGTCGGGCTTTTCTGCTACAAAGTGATGCGCGTTTGGGATCCCAAGATCATGCTTACGGAAGCGGTAGCGTATGTGCCTCTCGTGCTGACCGTGATCGTTCTTTTATCTTTTGTCGTTCTATCGCGGGTGTTGAACCTTCCGCTTGCGGCCGCCACGGCCGGGATGATGGTGGTGGCCCTTTCCCCGATCTTTATCCAGCGCAGTGCCTTGGGATGGTATGACACGGACCCCTACAATTACATTTTCCCGATGCTTATCCTCGCGTCGCTCTTTTGGGGGCTGTGCCGGCCTCAAAGGCATTTTGTTTGGGGTGCCGTGATCGCGGCATTTTTAACGGGGCTTTACTCGCTTTTCTGGACCGGGTGGCCGTTCATCCTGGTGCTGATCCCGGGCTGTCTCTTGGCGAGCCTGGCCGTCTTCGCGCTCTTTCGGCGGTCGGGATCCTCCGGGGTGACCGTATCCGGGCTGAAGGTTTTGGGGATTTATGGGCTCGCCGTCACGGGATTTCTGGCTCTTTTCCTGACGCCCGCGGGTCTTGCCAATTCCATCCGGACGGGTTGGACGGTCCTGAACGATTTCGCGCTGGCCAAGTTCGATATCTGGCCGAACATTTTTCTCACCGTGGGCGAAGCGAACGGGATCGGTCTTAAAAAGCTGATCTTCTTGACCGGGAACTATGTTACGTTCGCTTTAGCGGTTCTGGGCGTTCTCTGGGAAGGCGTCAGGGCTTTTCGGGGGAAAAATCCGCAAGAGATTTTGAGGTATCTCTTCCTGGTTTTTTTCAGCATCCCGATCCTTTTTATGTCCCTCAAGACGGAAAGATTTTCGGTGCTTTTCGTGCTGCCGCTCGCGATCTTTACGGGCTTCGCGGTGAAACACCTTCTCGAAAGCCTGACAGCTTTTATGAAGAAGTTGGAATTACCCTCCTTTTCTAAAAAGATCCTGGGCAGCCGTTTTTTTTCCATCCTTTTTGTTTTTTTCGTGTTCTCTCCCATGATCCTGATCTCGGCCCATGTGGTTTCGACCGGGATCACGCCGATCATGGACGATGTCTGGAATGAGGCGCTCGTGGAACTCCGCCTCAAGACCCCCGAGGACGCGATCATCGACAGTTGGTGGCCGCCGGGCTATTTCATTACGGGCGTGGCGCGCCGGGCCGTGATCGCGGACGGCGGGACCCAGCATTTTCGTGAGACTTACTGGATGGCCCGGGCGCTGATGGCGCAAGACGAGCGTGAAGCGGCCGGCATTCTCCGGATGCTCAACCTGGGCGGGAACGACGCACTGGAGCTTCTCGTGGGATCCGGCATGCAGGTTCCGGATGCCGTGGACTTGATCACCAGGATCGTTCGCGTGGACCGTCAAGAGGCCTTTACGCTGCTGCCGGCCTCCATGAACGAGGATCAGAAAAATGTGCTTTTAGATAAAACGCACGGCCGCGGCGGGATGCCGCCGTCTTATGTCCTGCTCTACAATGATCTGATCGAACAGAACCTTGCCGTCAGCGTGATCGCCCGCTGGGATTTCAGGAAAGCCCTCGCGGTGCGCCAAAAAGGGCCGTCGAATTCAAAAGGGATCTTCGGGATCCTGGGCGATGACGCCGGCATGAGCTATGTTTCCGAAATGATGCGCATTTCGGGGGAGTTCCTGAAATACACGAACGTATCCCCGGAGGCGGTCCGCGAAGGGGAGACGGTGATCTTCAAGAATGGTGCCCGCGTTGATCTTAAGGCCGGGGAGGCTTTTCTGGGGAATCCCGGGCAAGGGTTCTCGGGACATCCGGCGAGTTTCTTTTATATGGACGCGGGCAAGTTGATTGAGAAAGAATACACGGACAGCGGCCTGGAGGTCTCGGTGCTCTTGATCGAGGACGCGGGGGCTTTTTACAGCGTGATCGCGGATGCCCGGCTTATCCGGTCCGTGCTCTTTCAATTATATTACCTTCAGGGGCGGGGAATGACGCTCTTCAAACCCCTGATCGAAAAAGGCACTCTGGCGGGCGGGACCCGGGTCTGTGTTTTTGAACTCGACCGGAAAAAATTGTTCGAAAAAAGCTAAAGCGCTTATTTTGTGAAACAAAGGCCTTTGTGGCCGATAAGCTACAGACCGGTTAAGAGGGAGGTATGCGATGGAAAAGAAATTGATAGGGTGGGTCCTCATCATGTTATGGCTTGGCGCTCCTTGTCTTTTCGGGGCGACGGAGGTTTCTTCAAAGGACGAATCCGTCAAATCCGTGGGCGTGGCTTGGAACATGGCCTCGGACCGGAGGATCGAGAATGACGGTGGTCTTTATCAGCCGGAAGGACTCGATAAATACATGAAGCGCTATTTCGACCAGTTCAACGCCAAGATCGACCAGCTGATCGAACGTACCGACCGCCTGGAGAAGAAGATCGATTCCATGAGCCCTTCCAAAGCGAAGGCGGGCGCGCTGGTTTCCGGCCAGGACAGCGGTCCCCAGGCGAGGAATATCTACTAGACCATGACCCCGGGACTTGTTTCGATCGTCGTCCTTAACTGGAACGGAAAAGACGTTATCTTTGAGTGCCTCGATAGCCTCTTGCGGCAGACGTACCGTTCTTTTGAGGTCGTGCTGATGGACAACGGCTCCACGGACGGTTCCCTGAAGCTCATCCGGGAAAAGTACGGCCGCTCCATCGTGATCGTTGAAAGCCTGACGAACGTCGGATTTGCCGAGGGGTGCAATATCGGGATCCGGGCCTCTCAGGGGGAATTCATCGCGCTTGTGAATAGCGACGCGACGTTGGAACCGGCCTGGATCGATGAGATGATCCGGGGGCTCCGGGACCCGCAGGTCGGGATGTGCGCCTCCAAGATCTTTTATGACGGGCGCAGGGACCTGATCGAAAACACGGGGCAAACGATCACGCGCGATGGTTTGGGAAGGACCCGCGGACGCCTGGAAAAAGACGAAGGGCAATATGATTCGATCCCGGAGGTCTTTTGCCCGAGCGGGTGCGCGGGTTTTTACCGGAGGTCCATGCTGGAAGCCTGCGGCCTTTTTGACCCGTTATTCTTCGCGTATGCCGACGATATCGATGTGGGGCTCCGGGGGAGACTGCTGGGTTATCAGTGCCGGTTCGTTCCCAAGGCCGTGGCTTTCCACAAACTTTCGGCTTCTTTCGGGCTTTTGTCCCCGCTCAAAGCCTATCTTGTGGAGCGCAACCGCCTCTGGGTGATGATCAAGTGTTTCCCGTTGAGGCATGTCCTTCAGGCTCCCTGGTATACCTTGACCCGCTACTTTTATCACTTTTACGGGATCCTTCACCGGCAGGGGCCGGCGGCGCATTTTGTGAAAAAATCCTCACTGCCGCAACTCGCGTGGATCGCCCTCAAGGTCTATGCCTCGACCCTGTGGCATTTACCGTATCTCTGGAAGGAACGCCGGAAGATCTGGGAGAAAAGCAAAGTCTCGGCCCGGGAATTTGAGGGATGGCTCCGGCAGTTCGGGCTGGATTCCAAAGAGGCCGCCCTCAAGGAACTTTCGTTTTGAAGCCGGAGGATCTTTCATGACGCGCGGCCGGTTCGCGGGGCGTTCCCAAGGCAGTATCCTCATCCTGGTCATTTTTGTACTCGCCTTCATGAGCCTCTTTAGCCTGTCCGTGGGATATGCCGTGCGTCAAAAAATGCAGGTGATCTCGCGTTTGGACACCCGCCAGAAACTCCGGAAGATCGGAGAGGCCGCGATCCGGAAGTCGGTCTATGAACTGCTCCAGCACAAAAAAGATCGCCCGCCTTTTGACGCCCTGCCGCAACCCTGGAGCCGGAATGAAACCGGGTTCCGTGATGTGAAGATCGACGGAGGGGAGTTCTCCGTGCTTTATCCCGCGGAGCCCTCGACGGTAAGATCGTCCCGAGAGGAGCCGGTCTTCCGTTACGGGCTTACCGACGAAGAACGGAAGATCAATATCAATCGCGTGAAATCACCCGATATCCTCCAGAGGCTTTTCCTGCAAACGGCGGTCCGGGGGAACGACCAGGCGCGGGCCCTTGCGGAGACGATCATGGATTGGCGTGACGAGGATGATGACGCCTCGATCTCGGGCGCGGAAAGTTACTATTACAAAGGGCTCAACCCCGCTTACCTTCCCCGCAACGCGGCATTTCCGACCCTGCAGGAGCTGCGCTACGTGAAGGGGATGACGGATGAAATTTATGAAAAGCTGTTGCCCTACCTCACGGTCCAAAGTTCGGGGCTTATCAATCTGAACACCGCTTCGCGTCCTGTGCTGGCGGCCGCCGGGCTGGAGCCGGTCCTTTGCGACAAGATCCTGGCGTTCCGGGCCGGGCGCGACCGGAATGAAGGGACGGCGGACGATCTTTTCTTTGAGGACCTTTCAGCTGTCCCGCAGACGCTCGCCGGCAGCGGGTACCCGGATGATAATGAAAAAAAAGACCTGACCGCGGCGATCCAGTCGGGGATCTTCACGCTTTCCTCGAAGTATTTTTCCGCCGTCGCGATCGCCCGATTGGAGCATAAAAAACAAACCCTTCGCGTGGCCGCCACTTTCGATGATAAAGGAGTCATCCAACATTGGGAAGAAGAGTTCCAAACATCATCCTGATCCTCCTCCTGATCCTGGGAACGTTGTCCCTGCCGTTTTTAAATGCCCAGGAAGATGAAGGTCTGATCGCCGAGCTCAAGCTGTTCTCCAAGGCGATCGGTGCCATCTATGAAGCTTATCCCGGCCAGGTGACGCCTCGGGGCCTGCTCTATCAGGCGGTCAAAGGCATGTTGAGTTCGCTTGATCCGTACTCGGAATTCATCGATCCCGAGCGCTACCCGCTGCTGCAGATCAGCATGAAAGGGGAGTACGCCGGGATCGGGATCATCCTGAAAATGGTGGGCCCCCAGATAGCGATCTCCGCGGTGGAGCCGGGCAAACCCGGCGAGAAAGCGGGACTTCTCGCCGAAGATATCATCCTGAAGATCGACGGGGTCCCGGTGGGTCAAAAGACCATTCCGGATGTCTCGGCCTTGCTGCGCGGGGACGCCGATACGCCTGTTGTCGTGACAGTTCAGAGAGGACCGTCCAAAGAAACCTTGGATATCAAGATCATCAGGCAGAGGATCGAGGTCAAGGCGATCCAGGATGCGCGGATGGCCGGCCGGTCACTCGGTTATATGAAGATAGCCGCATGGCAGGAGAACACGACCGAGCAGGCGGACAAGGCCCTGAAAGATCTCAAAAAGAAGGGGATGAAAGCACTCATGATCGATCTTCGTAATAATGACGGAGGCCTCATGACGCAGGCTGTTTCGTTGGCGGAGCGGTTCCTGCCCAAAGGCAAAAAGATCCTTTCGGTGCACAGCAAGATCGAGGAGCAACGGAAAGATTATTACGCTTCCTACGGGAAAGCGGACACAAAGCTCCCTCTTGTGATCCTGGTGAATGAAAAATCCGCGAGCGCCTCCGAGGTTTTCTCCGGGGCGCTGCAGGCGCACCGCCGGGCGACGCTTGTGGGCGTCAAAACTTTCGGCAAAGGGTCCGTGCAGTCGATCATTCCGCTTGACGATGTGAGCGGAATGAAGTTAACTACTGCGAAGTACGTCACGCCCGCAGATCAGGCGATCGACGGGGTCGGCCTGACCCCCGACCGGGTGGTGGAAAACAGTCCGGAGGGAGAGGATCTTCAGTTAGCGGAAGCATCCTCGATCTTGAAAAAGTACCGGTGATTTTTTTATAAAAATTTAAAGGAGAGTCGAAGCCATGAAAAAGCGTACAGGAATGATCGTGCTGGGTACTTTGGCAGTGGTGCTGTGCCTGGGTTTCTTCAGTATTAAGACCGATAAGAAACCGGTCATGGAGCCGAAACAGGAGTCCACTCAGAATTCCGGGATGGCCTTTGGCGACATGATGAACCAGCTGAGCCAGAATATGGCCCTGTGGGACAAGATGAGCGCGGACGAGAAAAAACAGGCCGTGACCGCCGTGGTGATGGTCTACCGGAACCGGGACAATATCGCCATCCTGAACACGCCGGATTTTTATGTCGACAGGATCAGCGAAACGCTGCTCACGAACCCGACAGTTTCCAATATGGATATCATGACCATGCTCCGGATCCTGGCCGTCATGGAATACGATTTTTATAACGGCGAGAACAAGGACGAGCTCGCGCGCCGGATCCTGGGGGACAAGGCCTACGCCGAGAATCAGCTGCGCCGTCAAGCGAACGCCCAGCGCTGATCAGGACCGTTTCAAACCATAAAACCGTTCCGCGCACCCGACAGGGTAGCGGGACGGTTTTTTTTGTGTAGAGAAAGCCTTTTAGGCCTTCTTGCGGGTAAAGGTCAGGATCTCGAAGATGAAAGCGACCGCCAGGCCGCCCGAGTGAATGATAAGACGGTCCAGCGAGAACTGCAGATGCCACTTCAGGTCGTGGGTCGTGATGTGAAAGATGAAAAGATATCCGAGGTTGGTAAGCAGTACGAGTACGAATAAGACCCACGTGAAATCGCTTCCGCGCTTTTTCCTGGAAATCCCCAAAACGATGGCAGCCGCCACAAAGAACCCCCACAAGCCCCGCCATTCCTTGAAAGGGGTCATAAAAGCATAGAATGCGTTCAGGATCGCCAGGGTTTTTCCCCAGCCGGCAAAAATGAGCCCTTGATAATCGCGGAGAGTTCGTCCCGGCACAAAAAAATCCCCGTGAGCCCCAAACAAGAATTTTATAACGCTGATCGCGAGAAGGGGCAGCAAGGCGCCGATCAGGAATTGAAAAAGAGGATCAAAAGAGCCTTTGGCCTTTCGGCGATAGCGTACGGTACAAATCCCCGCTAAAAGAACACAGGTCCATGCGATAAAAAAAAGGCCCTCATTTTTTGTCCAGGCCGCGAGCCCTCCCAAAAGACCGGAAACCATAAAAACCTTTTTCTGGTCGGAACGCAAGGCTGTCATCAGGGCCAGGCCGCAGGCCGTAATGAAGAAGGTCAGCGGGGTGTCGGCGTATTGCCAGACGGTCCAGACGAGGTAAGGTGTCAGGACAAGAAAAAAGGTCCCTCCGATCCAACCCGTGGTCCAGGAGACATAGGATGAGAGATACCAGATCAGGATCAAAACGCATGAGATGTAGAATCCGATCGAGACGACCGGCGGCCAAAGCAGGGATTCGTAGCCGAGCCAGTTCCATCCCCAGGCGCGTATCGCCGGCATCAGCAAGGGATAATCCGTGTGGGACCAGAAGAGTTTGGATGAGAACATGTCCCGCCACACCGTCGGGTCACGGAAAAAGAATTTTGCCTTGAGGGACCAAAAATAGCGGACATCGCCGCCACCAAAGATCTCGGTAGGGGCCATGAGAGAATAATACTCCAGCACCGTGACGAATGTGATCGCGAAAAGAAGAAAACTCAGGAGCGAGGGGATCAGTCTGAAGAGCGTGTCTTTGTCTCTTAGATCCATCCGCGGGATTTTGGGGTGAGCAGGCACGGAATCCGGCGAAGGGCGGGTGATCCGGTAGCCCAGCAGAAAAACAGCGGCCATCAGGCTGAGGCTTATGGAAAGGGACCCCGCTCCGGGGGCAAAAAAGATGTGGGAAACGAACAGGATGAGAGAGCAAAGCCCGGCCCCGACCGGGAACGACGCCGCCAAAAAGAACAGAGCGCGGTTGGGGAATATGACCCGGCGGAGCATGACGGACATCGCCAGAAAGCCTAAAAAAGCCGGATAAAAGAAAGCCGCAAAAAGGTTTGTCATGTTTTTTCAGCGATGCCTTCTCCGTTTCCGAGGGGGACCTTGAGCCGGTATCCGGTGCTGCGCATCCACTCGTCCGCGATAAGACCTTGAGAACAGGCAACGATCGCGACTTTTTCATCGGGGAGTACATTAAGGACCAGAGGTGCCAGATAACTTTGGGCCATATAGAGCTTTTCGCTTGTCGGGTCGTAGGGGTTATAAAGAAAGTCCATAAAAAAAGTCACGGATCCTCTTTGGGGAAGGTAGGGCTTATAGACGGCGAATGCGGAGCCTACTTCTCCGAAGATCGCTTCATTCCCGGAGAGAAGCTCTTTCCTTAGCCGAAAATTCTCGGGGCTTACAGAAGGTAATTCCGCGAAGGCGATCATGAGGAGGATGGCGCCGTAGAAAAGGACGTTGCCTGTCCACGCAAAGATCCTAGAACGTTGAGGGGCGAGGGTTTCTTGCTTTGGCATATGGATTTTGTTAATATACACAATTAACCGCACTATTCAAATGTTGTTTGAAGGCCTCAAAGATTTCATGCTTGCAAAGGAGGACCGGATATGAAAAAGATATTTTCACTCGTTCTTTGCCTCGTCTGTGCTTTCACTTTTTCAGCTTTTGATTGGGGCTGGGGTTCCAAATCGAAAGAAGAACCCAAAAGCCAGACCCAGTCGACCTGGCAAACGCCTTCCGGTCAAACCGTGACCACCTCAAGTAAAGCCGCCTCCAATGTTACGGCAAAAAGCAATATGCCGGAGCAGGCCTCCAGCGCTGCTACGGATAAGGCTGCGGCGATCTCCACATTAGCCAAGATCGTCGGAACGGGAACGCCTCAGGAAAGACAGGCAAGGATTGAAAGCCTCAAACGCGTCAGCCAGGCCTTAGCCCAGAGCCAGGCACAGGCCCAGCCGGCGGCAAAGAACAAACGCTAAATTCGGTTTGTTGAAAGTTTGTGAAAAACCCTCATGCCCGTAAGGGCGTGGGGGTTTTATCTTTTGAGAGGGTTCTTCACCACGGCACAGAGCGTGACGCCGTCGGCTTTGACTTCGTGGATCGTGCCAAGGGGAGGCCATTTGGTTTTGAGCTCCTCGGCCGGCCAGTTCTTGGAGAGTACCAGGGCGTAATCCCACGGCTGAAGGTAGGCGATGCCCGTCATGTAGAGCGGCGGGTAGATCAGAAAAAAACATTGTTCTTTTTGCAGAAAATCCGCCGGATAGCCGAACGGGGTATAGAGGGCTCCCAGTTTCTTTTTCAGGAACGGGTACGACGCCATCGCGGTGCTGTCCGCCCGGACCTGGATCGGGCCCGCCAATCCTTCCCGGACCTGATAATCCGCGAGCCATTCCGCACCCTTCCTTAAACTGTTCCCCCAATAATCCGTTTCGTAGCGCAGGAAAGCCCCTCGGAGTCCGCCCGTGAGCGCGTTGAAATAAACATATTCATTCGGGTGGTTCTTGATCATCCAAAGAGAAGGTTCCGCGATCTGGGCCAGGAAAAATGCCGCGAAGATCCATAGGGCTCGCGACCGGGACGCCCAGCCCCAGGCCTTTTGCCAGGCCAGAGCGATCAAAACGACCGCCAGGGGATAGATGAAGAATAAATGCCGCCAGCCGTCGTAAAGCACGGACCGCCGCGCCATGACATAAAGGAGCGGGAACAGGGCACCGAAAGCTACCATGAAGATGGCAAAGCGCCGGCCTTTCTCAAGGATCTGGCGCGCGAAGAGCATCAAAAAACAAAGGCCTGAGAGGAAAAAAAGCGGGGTGCTGATCAGGATCCACTGGGGGACGTAATACCAGGGAAGTTTGCTGGCCTGGGTCATTTGACCGTTAAAGAAAACCTCGTGGTCCCAGTAGGTGTAATTCGAGAATTTCACGAGGGCCTTGAGCGGATGGTGAACGGGATCCAGCTGGGCATAAGGCCAGAGCAGGAGCCCTCCGAGATAGCTCAGAAGCGCGACGGCCAGGGTCAACCCGAGGATCTTTATCCAGGGGGCAGGGGCATGAAGACGCCTGTATTTTAAAAAGGCGTAGAGAAGCGCGAAGAAAAAAAGATAAACGATCAGAATGAAAGCTCCGGCCCGCGTCCAGATCGCGGCGGCGATCGACAGGACCAGCGCGGCGGAAATTTTTTTCGAAGGTGCCGGAAGGGCTTTGATCCAAAGCAGCATGAAATAGAAGGAAGCGGCGTACATGGCGGCGAATGGAATGTCCTTGTAATTATTCATGGCGCTTCCGAAAAACCGCGGGGATAGGAAAAGGAAAAGGGAGGCGAGGAGGGCGGTTCTCCAGTTCCCGAGCTCCTTCGCCAGAAGGCCCGTAAAAAGGATCGCCATAAAACCCGTCAAGGCGTTGAGACGGTGGGCGGTTTCATAAAAACCGAGGATGAGGCTGTCGGTTCTGAGCCCGTGCTGGACGAAATCGGCGACCGATCCCGAGAAAAGGCCTTTCAGGATGAAGGCCGCCATATAAACGGGTTTTCCGTAAGGGTGAAAGGCCTCCCAGTTGAAAAAGGTGAGGTCCTTAAAACCGCTCAGGAAATACCGGACGAGGTAAGAACCGTAGGTGCTCGCCTCCCATTCGTCCCAGGTAATGCCGTAATCTTTACTGATCCAGATCATGAAGATCCCGGCAAGAACGGCCAGGATCCAAAAGATCTTCCGGGCGGCGGTATCGTCCGTTCTGAAAGCTGAAAAAAAAGAAACGATGGTTTTCATGGACGGCCCGGATTCTCGATGACGGCGCAAAGGGTGACGCCGTCCGCTTCGACTTTATGGATCGTGGCAAGGGGCGGCCAATCCTTGTTCCGGAGGTATAAAGGGTCAATGCCTCGCGATAAACTGAGCCAGAAATCCCACTCCGGTTCGTTTTCGAGGCTAGGAACATAGGCCGGCCCGAGATCGCGGGTCAAATAATAACCCGATGAAATAAGTTCACCGTCCGCTTTGATCCGGATGGGACGCTGGATGCCCGAGCGTTTGTAATGACCGCTGAGCCATTCCGACGCCATCTTCAGGGAATTTCCCCAATAATCCGTTTCATAACGGCCGTAAGCCCCCCGAAGCCCTCCGACCAAAGGATTGAAGTAAATATATTCATGAGGATGAAAACGCACCATCCAGGATGCCGGCTCCAGGAGCGTCGCCATCAGGATCACTCCCAGGAGGAGTTTTGTTTTCTTGCTTTTCAGAAGGTCCCAGGAAAAATCCCAGGCGATCGCGGCAAGCACGACCATGGGAGGATAAACAAAAAGGAAATGTCGCCAGCTGTCATACACAAAGGAGTGTTTTAAGACGGCATAGACCGGCGGGAAAAGCACGGCAAAAAGGAGCATGGCAAGGAAACGACCATTTCCGGACCGGATGATCTTCACAAAGAATACAAGAAGGGCCAGGATCCCGAGATGGATATAAAGCGGAACAGAAATAGAGATCCACTTGGGAAGGTAATACCAGGGCGTTTGGCCGTGGGGGATCATACGGCCCTCAAAAAGAAGCACGCCCTTGGCGCCGCTGAAAAGAGAAAGCTCGGAAAGGGCTTTGAGAGGATTATGGATCGGGTCCAGCAGGCCGTAGGGCCAGAAGAGAAGACCGCAAAAATAAGCCGCAAGCGATATGCCCGCAAGCGACAGGAAGAAGCGCGCGGGAGCTTCTATTTTTTTCTTCCGCAGGATCCCCAACCCCCATAATCCGGAGGCGAAGAGAAGCAGGTACCCGATCAGCATCAACCCGCCCGCCTTGATGTTGATGGCGATCGCGATCGAGATGATCAGGAAGAAGATCGTCAAAACTTTGGGTTTAGGCCAGGCTTTAAAAAAGCGGACCATGGCGTAGAGCGACATGACATAAGCCATGGCAAAGGGAATGTCTTTCGGATTGTTCATCGAATTTCCGAAGAAACGGGGGCTGAAGAGGATAAACAAAAGGCTCAGAAGCCCTGTGCGCCAATTCCGGAGTTCTTTTCCGAGAAGCCCCGTGAAAAGGATCGCCGTGAAACCGAAAAGGGCGTTGATCGCGTGCCGGGTCTCGAAATAGTGGGGGAGGACGAAATCCTTCATTAAAGAAGATCCGACGAGGGTTTTCAGATCCCCGAAAATGAGACCATAGAGGGCGACGGCGATCGTGTCAAAAAGGCCGCCGTAAAGATAGAGCGTCTCGCCGAAGGTGAGGCAATCGCGTGAAGCCCCGCCGCTCAGGAAAAAATTCAGGACCAGTTTGCCGTACTGGCTCTGGATCCATTCGTCCCAGATGATACCAAAACCCTGGGAAAGATAGACCATGCCCGCGCAGGCAAGAATCGCCGTGCCGACAAAAAGATGACGATAAAAAGGTTCCGAACGGGGTTCCATTTGAGAAACTATTTTACAGCCCCTTGAGCTGGCGTTAAACTGCTAAATCACAGAGCGCGAAAAACAGCAGTTTTCCGGACGCTGAGATCACGGGGCGATTTTACTGTATCTATGAATAAATTATCGATCATTATTCCTGCCTATAATGAAGCTCAAACCATTGAGCAGCTTGTTGAAAAGATCGTCCGGGTTCCTTTTCCCGTGGATTATGAGGTGATTGTGGTGGATGATCACAGCGAGGACCGGACCCACGCCATCACGCAACTTTTGAGCGAAAAAGATACGGCGGGAAGGATCCGCGTGCTCCGTAACGACCAGAACCGCGGCAAGGGATACAGCATCCTCCGGGGACTGGAACACGCGTCAGGGGATATCCTGGTCGTGCAGGACGCCGACTTCGAATATGACCCCGCCGAATTGCCGCGTCTTCTTGAGCCGATCCTGAAAAAAGAGGCCGATGCCGTTTACGGAAGCCGGTTTCTGGAAAAAGGAGTCCCGTGCGGCATGGCGTTCCCGAATTATATCGCGAACCGGTTCCTGACCTTTCTGACGAACCTTCTTTTCGGGACCCGTTTGACCGATATGGAGACCTGCTATAAACTTATCCGCAAGAGCCTCATGCTTTCGCTGAGCTTAAGCGCCCAGCGTTTCGATTTTGAACCCGAGATCACGGCCAAGCTTGCCAAAAGGAACGTCAAGATCCTGGAACTGCCGATCCAGTACAGCGGCAGGACGGCCAGCGAAGGAAAAAAGATCAAAGCCCGTGATTTTTTTATCGCATTGAACGTGCTTTTCAAGAATTGTCTCCCATGATGAAAAAGATCGGGATCTTCCTGCTGGCTTTCAGTTTTTTGACCTCGGGGCTGCCTGCCCCGGCTCACGCCGCTCCCAGGACGTCCTCGATGAAAGTTATTCGCGTCGGGGTCGCAGTCACCCCCGGCGTCAAGGCGATGCGTAACTGGCGCGGCGATTTCGAGCGGCGTCTGGCCTACGCCTCAAGGATCTTTGAGGCCGAATTCAAGATCAAGTTTGTTCCGGCCAAATGGTACGAATGGCCCACCGTTTCCGAAAGCGATACGACGCTCGTGTTGATCGAGGACCTGATGTCGCGTTATCCCCTGGGCGATGTCGATATCATGGTCGGGTTAAGCCGGCTGCCGGCCAAGGCCATCCAGGCGAACATGGATCCCAGAGATCTCGACACGCTGGGCCAGGCGCGCCCTTTCTCGGGTTATCTCGTGCTGCGTTATCCTGTAGAGAAGCTTTACCGGATCCAGGAAGAGACCGTCATGGTGCACGAGCTGGCGCATCTTTTCGGAGCGATCCATACCGGCGATGCCTCGAGCATCATGTACCCGATCGTGGACAAGCAATTGCCCTCCCGTTTTGACCGGGAAAATCATGAGATCATCACGCAAACCCGCGCCATGGATTTCAAAAAAGGCCTGACAAGCTTGCCGCCGATGGTGTTGCAAAGATTGTTGGGTTCCTATCTGAAATTGGCCGCACGGGATCAGTCGTTTGATTTTTATTATACCCTAGGGGTCCTTTATCTAACCCTGGGACAGATGGATGACGCGTTGGGAGCCTGGAAAATGGCCGTGTCCATCAATCCCAATCATCCGCGGATCCATTTTGATCTCGGGATCCTTTACTACAAGATCGGCGACTACCAGAACGCTGTGAAAGAACTGACGCAGGCCGTGCAAGGGTTCAAGTTCCGGAGCCAGAACCTTGAAAAAGTCCAGGCCTTCACCGTGCTGGGGGATATCTACATGTCCCAGAACAACACGATGGGTGCTTATCAGGCTTATTCGCGGGGACTGCAGATCGACCGGGAGAACCCGACCCTGAAGGCCAATCTGGCTTTTGTCGCCATGGCGAACGGCCAATACGACGAAGCGATCCGCGAGTTCGACAGAATGCTCGTCAAGGAACCCAATAACGTGAAGGCGCTGATCAACCTCGGGATCGCCTATTTCAACAAGGAGCGCTACAGCGACAGCGAGCGTTATTTTAAACGGGTGCTGCCGCTCACCCAGAATAAGAGCGAAGTGATCCAGATCCATAACTATCTCGGGAAGATCTATTACAAGACCAATCAATCTTCGGAAGCGATCAAGCACTTCCGTTCGGCCTGCGCGATGGATATGAATCCCGGATGTCTGAAAGGCCTCGCGCAGATCCACTATCAACTGGGGCAGTGGGATGACTGTATCCAGGTCCTCGTGACGGTCCTGCAAAAAGAAAAGGATGACCCGGATATTTACGGCACGCTGGCCGTGGCCCTAATGCAGAAAGGGGATTATGACAACGCCGTAGGTCTTCTCCAGGAGGGGCTTCGTTACGCGAAAGACAAAAAGACAGAAGCGCGTTTTCACAAGAATCTCGGGTATGTTTTCAACCAGAAGCAGCATTTTGATGTCGCGGAAAAAGAATTTCACATCGCAATCGCCAACGACTGGAATAACGCCGAAAGTCATTTCGGGCTGGCGCTCGCGTGCCTCGGACGTCAAAATCCCGTCGGGGCCAAAGAAGCCTTGGAGAATGTGCTGAAGCTCGATCCTAAAAATAAAAAGGCCAAAGAGCTCCTTCAGAATATCGACAAGATGCTGAAGGACGCGCCGCAAATGCAGGTTCAATTGGAGGGAACATCATGAAAGACATTCCTTTGAAGGACATTATGGTCACCGGCGTCATTACGGCGCGTGTCGAAGATTCTTTAAGTGAGGTGGAGTCAAAGTTCCGCGTGAACGGGATAAGGCATGTTCCGGTGGTGGATGACAGGAACCACCTTCTCGGTATTTTTACCCGCAATGATCTGGCGCGATGCCTGGCGCCCCACCGCACAGAAGACGGGAGTTACTATTACGACGAAGATGAAATGAACCGTTTTGTGCTGAGATTTGTCATGACCAAGCATCCGTTGACGCTGGGTCCCGAGGATACCCTGAAACAGGCGGTGGAGATCATGGCTTCCGAGAAATACGGTTGTATCCCCATCGTCAAGGCCGACGGGACGCTTGTGGGGATTCTGACCCCGATCGATGTTCTGAAGTATATTTCCCGCCAGTTCGAAGAAAATTGATTCCAAGGCATTAAGAACGGGGTTGATTTTGAAAGGCGGGTTCCCATAGAATGGCGGTCGCCTGATCTTTTAATGAAGGGGACATGTTCAAATGAAAATGAATCTTCGCTCGGTCCTGACGGGGATCGTCCTGGTGTTGTTGCTTTCGGGAGTCGTGTTTTTCATCCAAAGGAACAAGCCGGCGCCCGTGACGGCCGGAAAGCCCTCCACGAGCGCTCTGGGGATTCCGATGTCCTCCAAGGTTTTGGGGCCCGCGAATGCACCCGTAAAATTCGTCGAATATAGCGATTTTGAATGCCCTTCCTGCCGCAACGTCCAGACGGATATTCACGCTCTTTTCAAAAATTATCCCGGAAAGATCCAGCTGACCTACAAACATTATCCCCTGACCTCGCATAAATGGTCCATTTATGCCCACCAGGCGGCCGAGTGCATGAATGCCCAGGGAAAATTCTGGGCCTATCACGATAAACTTTATGAAAACCAGCAGGGATGGGCCTTGTCCAAAGTTCCGCCGTTGGAAATCCTGATGAAATACGCGGATGATCTCGGGGCCGACATGGAGCGTTTTGGGGCATGCATGGCGGATGTGGCCGTGACACGCGCGATTTACGCGGAAAAAGAGGAAGGGAACAAGATGCAGGTCAGCGCGACGCCGACTTTTTTCCTCGGCGAAGAGCGTTTCGTGGGACCCCGGGAAATGCAGGAGCGCGGCGAGAACGCGGCGCGCAAAATTCTTGGATTGCCGCCGAAACCTGCGCCCGAAAAACAACCCGAGCCGCTTGCACCGGCTCCTTTGCAGGGGGCTGCCCATGCCTCGGTTTGATGCCTCAAAAATGAACTACAAGATCCTTTTTTTGTGCCGAATGTTCCTGGGGCTTGTGTTCGCCTATTCCGGTTTCACCAAGCTTATGGATCCCGTGGAGAATTTTCAGGGAGTGATGGCCTCTTACGAGATCATTCCGTACGCGGTCATTCCGCTGCTGGCGCATGTCGTTCCCTGGATCGAATTCCTTTTCGGCGTTTTTATGATCCTGGGGTACCTGCCGCGCCTTAGCGCTCTTGTGCTCGGAGCCATGTCCTGGAGCTTCGTGGTCCTGATCGTCGCAACGCGCGTGGTGACCGGATCCGTTCCACCCGATTGTGGCTGTTTCGGGGAGGGGAGCCTGATCCACCTGCAGCCTTATCAAGTGCTGGTCATGGATATCGGGAACGCCTTTTTTGCCATCTGTCTCGCCCTTCGCAAAGACCACCCCTTCAGCTTGGCCGCGTTCCTGAAGTCCAAGCCCCGGGCCGCTCGCTAGAAAAAACAGTCCCAAATCCTGGAAATTTGGTATACTCTCGCTCCTGTTTAACCCCTTGGTTCACTCGGGGCGTACTGACTCTGTTATAGAGGTTATAAGGAAGTCAGCACAGCCTCGAGGTTCGATTAATGAAAAGAAAAACAGAAATCCATCGGGGCGTAGCGCAGCCTGGTAGCGCACACGCTTGGGGTGCGTGCGGTCGGAGGTTCAAATCCTCTCGCCCCGATTCTTTTCCTCTTGTATCTCAACGGGTTGCAACTATCATGGTTGCGACCCGTTTTTGCTTTTGCGATGTTTTTGAGATGATTTGCTTAATTTTTGCCTAATTTCTAGGCTAGAATTGGCGAGTCTCTTTCTAAGCAAAAGGAGTGCGTGCGCTTAGAAAGATGAGGAAAGAGATGAACATGAAGATGGAACCGTACCAACTCAACGACACCTACTACACCCGCTTCTCGTTCCTGGGGAAGCAGTATCGATTCTCCCTCAAGACCACTAACCAGAAGATTGCTCACAGTATCAACGAACAGATCAAGCGCGGCCTGGAGCGCGGGATTTTTGATTCATTTGAGCCAGGTGCTGAAGGTGAACGCGTTCTTCGGAATCTGATAGCACGCCCTGGACTTCGCGCGGAAGAGGCTGTCGCTGAACTTAATGCCTCAACCAAGCGGGTCAAATTCCAGGATGCTATAAGTCTTTATCTGGAGAACTGCAAGACCGAACATACTGCGAAGAATTACACGAACGAAGAAAGAATCTTCAAAGGTTTCGGTGAACAGATCAAGGTTCCCTATGTCCACCAGGTCGTGACCGAGGATATCGAGAAATGGAGAAATAAGCGTATTGAGAAGGTGAGTAAGGCTACGGTCAACCGCGAGCTCAAGATGATAAAAACATTCTTGAATCGGTGCGTTGAGAAGGGGTATTTAATTAAAAACCCTGCCCAGAACATCAGGGTCTACAAAGAACCAGAGCGGGCTATCCGACATCTCTCGGATGATGAAATCAAGAAACTTCTGGCGGCTGCTCCAAAAGACCTCAAACAGATTATCACTTTTTTGCTTTTGACTGGGATGCGTTACGGCGAACTCTGCCATCTGGAATGGTCGGACATCGATTTTCGGCGCAAGCAGATCATTATTCAGCCGAAGCCAGGTTGGAATCCCAAGAACTTCAAGAAGCGCGTCCTTCCAATGCATCCTATGACCCACGCTATTCTCTCAGAATTGCCCAAAGGGAGCAGTTCCTACCTGTTTCCCGATGAGGGGGGCGGGGCGTCCGATCAGGGTCTCAGGAACCGTTTATATCGCGTTTTCGCTAACGCCAAAGTGAAGGGGAATGTGAAAGATCTTCGATCTACCTTCGCATCCAATGCGGTCATGAGCGGGATGCCCATTTATACGGTGTCCAAGCTATTGGGCCACCACGACGTCAAGATCACGGAAAAGCATTATGCCCACCTCGCCCCGGATTACATGGGCAACGCCATCACTATGCTCAAGCCCAGGTGGGAGCAGAAGCAGATACAAGCCGTCTGAGTCTATTGGGAGTTGTGCATAGCTTTTTCCATGCATTGACAAGATCGCGTATGGGTGCTACGTTCCTTACAAGAAGCCAATCGTTGGCGAATACTGCCCGCAATTAGAGCGGGCTGAGTTCGTAGCCAACGGTTGCCTTTTATAGGCTGCGGTGCTATACTCATGGACACCTAACGATTCTACGGTGTGCTTTACCCATTA